>JAOZOU010000061.1 GCA_029933125.1 bacterium
TTTCGGTTTTTCATTTATCAAATCCTCCTTCCGAAGGACATTCGTCCTCCGCTTCCTCAATGAGCCTCTCGTAAGAGGCTCTTATCTGGCGACGCTCTTCCGAGCTAACATTCAAGTTGGCAATGTATTGCCAGAAAGCTCGCCAATATGCTGACAGTTCTCTGAACGGACGCTCATTCATCTTTGTTCTCCTCTGGAAGGACGTTTGTTTTTCTGAGCCACCCAGCAACTTCCAGCATGTATTCACTGGATATATCGTCCAGCCTCAAGGCTCTGCTGCGTCGTTTCACGTCTAACACTCGTGTAAGCACCTTCGCAACTTTCGGCTCGAGCACCTCCCAGGCCGCAATCAGATGCTTGAGATAGTGGTCGGTGTGTCGGTTCTTCATCAAGAAGCGGAAGGCCTTACGCACGTTGTCGGGACGCTTCGCACACCAGTGGTATGCTGACACATCAGCTACCGCGGAAACGAAGTCCTTGCAGCCTCGCAGAGGCCCCGTAAATACGGCTTTTACATACCAGGGGGCATCATAGTCGTCTGGACCACGCAGTGCTGTTGCGTAGAGCCAAGCCGCAGCTTCGCCCTTCTCCTTTCCTATCTCTCGCAAGATGGTAAGCCATGACTTTTCGCTGTTACGTCTCTTCCTTCTTGGCATCCTTCCCCTCCCCCTCGGTCGAGCCGAGAATTTCCTCTATCTCCTCTGGAGATAGGCCGTCTTGAATGGCTATACGACGTAGTCGCTCTCGGGTCGGCAGTGTTACACGAACAATACTGCCATCAGCAGCACGCTTGAAAGCCACTGTTGGCGAGAGTGGCTCTCGTCGCAAAGCGACAAAGAAGCGACGCTTGACGAGCGTCACACGAATGCTGATACTTTCAGCATCGGCCTGGTCGGGATACTCCTCACGGAGCTTTAGCAGGCGATTGCGGAGGCGAGTGGCCTCCGCTTTTGAGGCAGCAGGGAGCAAGAGCTCCTCCCCAGGCTGTAGAGACAGGGCTTCGCAGAACCAGTCCTTAAGCATCGCTGACCTCCTCCAATAATTCGAGAACGGTTTCCAACTGGAACAGCATGACCTCTGCGGCTTCCAGCCACTCACCCCAAGTGCGAGACCGTCTGATGTTCGGCCAAGCGTTCAAAGCCAGAGGGTCAATACACTGACCAAACACAACTCGCAGAGGGCAGCCCTCACACGGAACAGCTGGGTCCAGAAGAAAGCACTCGCAGAGCGGACAGTCCTCTGAATACCAGCTCTCGCCAATCTCAACCTCCATATAGTGATAATCTGTTATCCACTCTGGGTCCTGCTGCTTGACCCACTCTATCATTCTCCCCCAGTGGTCTGCAGACTGCTGGGTTGCTTGGATAGCCTCTTTAGTGACTTTCATCTTCACCCTCCCGTCTTCCTGCTTCAGCCATGCGGGCTCGGATGGCAAGCTCGAGAAACCGCTCGCTCAAAGTCTTTGCCATCTGCTGCAAGGTGAACTCTGCGAGTAGCACAGTGAAGAGGGCTTTTTCCCGCTCGTCGAAAACCTTCCAGATGCGGAGGATGCTTTCCACGTGCTTGCTCCTCAGCTGCTCGCCCTCTTGCATGAGAGTCTTCCCAAATGTGGTTGTCGCTTCTGCAACAGCGTAAAAAGCTTCCTCTCCGATACCAAGAGCCTCAGATGTCTTCTGTCTTGTGTGGTCTATGGGTGGCAGCCTCTCTGGAAAGGTTGCCACGACCTCTTCCACCCCTTCGGGAGGTAGAAGGTCAAGAGCCTTCTGCAAGGCCTGTTCCAGCCCTTTCCTACTTAAATTGCTTAAGTCCATCTTTGTCCTCCTCTGAGCTTTGTTGTTTATCTTCCTTTGGAGGGTCTTCCACATCACAGCGTGGACAGACCCAAATGTTTTCTGCGTAAATGTAGTGAAGCGGTGCTCCACATTCTGGGCATCTGTTGTCTTCCATCGCAAATCCTCCTTCCTTTGTCGTTAGACCTCCTTTCTTTTAAGCCATTAGGCCGTGCCTACAAATCCCTCTCCGACCCTTGTCGGGGTAGGCAAGGGAAGGAGGTGCTGCAGGCCGTCAGCCGTCAGCCTGCCTGGAGAGGGCAAACTCAGCACGGCCGTTGGCACTATCGTGTCTCCTGCCGCTGGAGCAGTGCGTTGAGCATGTCTTCGACGTAGCTCCGCATCTCATCACTGATATTGTCAGGTAGACGATAGAAGCCTCCGCTCTCTGTCAGGTCGTATAGCAGGTCATCCTTGCTATATGCTGGGTCTACAGGAACTGGGTGCTCCCGCACGTAAGCTTCTATCTCCTCCTTCGAGATGTAGAGACTCCCAGGGTCAATCACTTCTTGCTCCACATCGTCGTAGACGACGATGAATCTTCCTGTCTTAATCATTCTCTATACCTCCTTTCTTTGTCATCGCCTTAGCAATGCCAAGGCATATGGCCTCAACAGTTGGAAAGTCCCAGTCGTAGA
>JAOZOU010000062.1 GCA_029933125.1 bacterium
TTCCATTTCGCGGTATCGTTCCGAATGGACGGTCACCTCGACACCGAGCCTCCTTCGGGGTAGTGGCCTGGTCTTGGGGTACCCTATGCAGAGCAGGATGACCGGGAATACTCCCTTCGGCAATTGGAACATATCCCGAATATCGGGAATGAATTCGATGATTCCACCGATGTAGACCGAGCCCAGTCCCATCGAATCCACGGCAGTGCAAATGTTTTGGGCGCATATGCTGGTATCTTGGAAAGATACCCAGAAATTCTCAAACGAGCTTGTAGCTGTGAACGGAGCAACTTCAAGGCTTGCCCACCTTTCAATACGATGCCAATCAATGCAGAACAGCAGAAGGACAGGGGCCTTGCCTATGCAACTCTGTCCACACATCTCTGCCAATTTTTGTTTCACCTCGTCATCTTCTATTTTTATAATGGAATAGGGTTGCAAGTTCCCCCCAGTAGGTGCCTGGATTCCTGCCGCAAGAATAAGTTGCAAAACATCTGGGGAGATTTTTCTATCGGAAAAGTTTCGGCAACTGGCTCGCTCAATGAGTAGCTTCATCGTTTCATTTGGATATCTATCCTTCTTGTCCGTCGAAGTGCCTCCTAGTAGTTGTAACTTCTCCGTTTCATCTGTTTCATCAAGATATCTATCCTTCTCATCCATCGAAGTGTCTCCTGTTGGCATGGCGCATTTCCAGAGGACTCGAATAGAAATTTCAATGGTGCGAAATGTAGACTTAGCGGAAAACCTTTACATCTGTCAAGCTGACTATGCGGATATCCTATCATAGGGCTATGAGATACCGCTATTCTGCTAATTCCTGTATACGAAGCGCTGACCGCTCCAAATGAACCCTCATCAACTCGGCTGCTTCCTCCGAATCGCGTTCTCGCATAGCTTGAAGAATGGCACGGTGCTCTTTGAAGGACTTGGTCATATGATATCCAGGCTGGAGTTGCGCGAAACGTCGAACCATACTGATACGATTGGTGAGGCCATCCAAGATTTCCTTCAGCAGCCTGTTCTCAACAAAGTCGACCAGTGTCTCGTGAAAATGCACATCGCTTTCAAAGTGTCTAACGCTATCGCCGGCCTCAAACTGCGCCTCGGTCTCAGTCAGGGACCTGTCTAGCTCATTAAGCACTGACTCTGGAATCAGGGGGGTAACCTGCCGTACGATCTCCGCCTCGAGCAGTGTGCGGACCTCATAGACTTCGCGGATGTCTTGTGGGGAAACTTTGGCGATGAATGCGCCATAGTGAGGACGAACCTCGACAAACCCTTCGGATTCCAGCCTCCTCACGGCCTCGCGAACTGGCGTGCGACTGACCTCCAACTCTTCCGCTATGCGGTCTTGGTCGAGTTTCTCACCAAGCTTGAAGTAGCCATGGAGAATCGCCTCTCGCAAACTGGCGGTCACCCAGTCCGCCAGAACTCTTCCTTCTCTTACCTGGGGAAGTGGTACCTTCATGTTTTTTTCTCCCTCAGGGAGATAGCATGCCAAGAAATGGTTTGCTTTTAGTGTAATTGTATTATACTATATAGAATATCTGTTGTCAAGTATCAAACCGTTGCCGGCGACTGAGTTCGGTGAACGATGGGGCGCCATGGATTGAGCGCATCACCTTTACCAACTTCCCAGAGGCGGAACAGATTGTGGACTGGTCTCACGCCAGTGGGCGGCTATGGCAAGTGACGGATGCGGTCTTTGGCAAGGAGAGAGCCCAAGGGAAAGAATGGGTAGAAAGACAACTGGATCTTCTCTGGAGCGGGGAAGTGAGGAAGATAGTGGCAGCACCGGAAGGCTTGAACCTGGAACAGGAACGATATCCACCAGAGGCACGTCAGGCTCCAGGCTATTTTCGCTCCAATCAGACGCGGATGCGCTATGACTACTTCCGTGAAGCAGGCTACCCTATCGGTAGCGGGACGGTGGAGAGCGCGGCCAACAACGTTGTTCATCATCGCATGCGACGTCCAGGTAGAGGCTGGCAGCGAGACAATGCCCAGGCCATGCTGGCTGGCCTGAGCGAGTTACATAGTGGCCGCTTTGACCGCGCCTGGCAGCTTACTCTTCCACAAGCGACCTGAAGATACCGACACTTTTGCGCTATACCCCAGGGCCTATCCCTGGCTAAAAGGTAATTTGTGAAAGAGCAAATAGAGGTATAACCCTACGACTGTCTACACTGGTTGTCCGTGACCGCTCATCCTGGGGATACGGTCTCGTGCACGCAAGCCGAGGCTATGATTCTGGCCGCAGAAGCCAAGACAGGACTACGCCCCCGGCGGCGGACTGACTTGCTCAACCGACGCTTGTGCGCTGTGACGGAAGAACGCCAGACCCGCGAAGAGCGATTGCTGGCCAGCCAGCAGGCGTTGGCGACCGCACAAGAGCAAGAGGTTGCTACCCGGCAGCAGATAGATGAG
>JAOZOU010000063.1 GCA_029933125.1 bacterium
GGAATCCCTGAAGGTAAGCTGATCTGAAACGCTCCTAATAGAGGGGGTTTAGACACGAGTGACTCCGTTGGTAGTACGGTTCCATCTCGTCAGTATATGCTGACCGGCTTGTTCTTTTTGACCAGCCTTCAATCTAAAGTAATAAACCCCAGCACATGGCATTTGCCAAGGTCTCAGCATCACCCCAATAGATAAACTGGTTCCTCGTCAGTGCTCACCCATTCTAACCGTCGCCTCCAATGCAATCCTGGTCCCCTTAGGCAACCCTCTTAGATACCCAGGCAGTGTGTCACTATCATTGCTCAGTCTTACCTGTGAGAGAATCTTGCTAGCCTCACCCACCCGTTTTCCAATCGAATACCGCCTGTGGTAATTAATGCCAATATAGATCATGGCTGCACCTCCTTTGGATTTAGCCTCCCGTCGGTGGAGGATCTGAACTCGGTATAACTCTGTTGTTCGTCCAGAGTCCATTACCTGGAGACGCTGCAGTCATCTCCATTGCATCACCTTGGTCTTCGTTACCAGGGTACGCGTGCTCGGTCAGAGCTTCAAGTATGCTCACACGATTAAGAGATCGCTCATTGACGGACTGATCGGGCGCGCAACGCCCCGCCTGCCGGCATCCTGCTCGGCACGTTGGTGATGGAGTTCCGCCGCGCCGTCGCGTGCCCGACCGCGTAGGATTTGTTTAACATTCTTAGCGCTCTGGCGCTGCTTCCACTGGAGCTCGCTACCGGCTTCCTGTAGCGTGCAGCAACCGTTGCCGCCGGTCTGTTCGATAACGTGACCCATTTCCCGACCCCGCGCACTCCGCTGAAGGCACCGATGACTCCGCTGGCGAGAGGCGTGGAGTCGCTATACAAACCGCTCCCCGGGAACTGGTCCCCGGCCTGCACGGCCCTGGCGGGCGTATCGCACTGTTGATGTCGCTTATTGCACTCCCGTCAGTGCTTGGGTCATCGATGGTCGGCAGGGTCAACATCCTCCCCTAGGGTGGTATCTTGACCGACACGCACCCCTGGGCCTCATAATCTGCGCAGACACCGGCAACAGTGCCTTGTGCCACGCACGAAACTACCTATGCACTGCCTTAACGGCAACCGAGGTGGTAGGCTCTGTCATCTCCGGCCGCGTGCTCAAGCGGTGTTCTCATGCGGGAGGAGACAAGTACATAGTACAGCACATAGCCCGGATAACGGCGTCGGAATCACATATCTGTCCTGGAGCTGCCGGGCTACCGACATGTCCTCGCTACCTAACCATCAGAACAAAACTCTTGAGTGGATCACTCAAACAGAGACTTCACCTTCCCTAAGGTCGTACCTTCAGTAGCACTCGATGGCTGCACATAGATCGCTCCAATCGCTCCCCAGTTGTAGATCCAGTCGTTCTCGTAGTGGTTATAAGCATCCAAGCAATTGACCGTGGGTTCCATCAGGATGTAGATGCCATATGGTCCCGGAGTGGAAGGCGCTGTGAGCGTCCCGGCCCAAGTCCCAGATTCGCCAGGGTACACGCCCGGTATGCCGCTGTAGAATGTCGTTTGGGCATCCTCGTCAATGCCAACGACTGCGCACCAGACATATCCGGGGCCTTCTTCGGCTGACCAGAGCCTGTAACTGAACGATACGGTGAAACTGGCTCCTGCAGCGACTTGCGGCACGCTCGGTACATCTACGCCGTCTATGGTGACATCATAGGTGATCAGGCAAGGTTTGTAATAGGCGAGTCCACCCGACACCATAACAAGCGACGTCAGCAGGAAAGCGAACACCAAGGAGAGTACTCGGTTCATATTCAACGACCTCCTTTCATGGTCAATCTTAAGCCCTTCAAACTCATGATTCTCCTTGCACGAACTCAACTGTTGAAATCGAGACACCCCAACCAGCCTCCTCTCTACTGCACCTTGATCGCCGCCAAGGCCCCCCAGTTGTAGATCCAGTCGTTCTCGTAGTGACTATACGCATATGAACACATGGTTGTTGGTTCCATTAGGACGTATATTCCGTATAACCCCGACGTTGTCGGCGCCGTTAGGGTACCTGCCCAGCTACCCGAAGTTCCCGGATAGAGGCCTGGGATACCATTATAAAAAGTCTTCTGTGCGTCCTCGTCAACACCCACGACCGCACACCAGATGTAGCTCGCCCCCTCTGACGCAGACCAGATCCTGTAACTGAAAGACAGTGTGAATGTGGCCCCTGGGGCCACTGTCGTAACCGACGATGCAGGCATACCGTTTATAGTGACATCGTAAGTTACTAAATACGGCTTATAAGATGGCTGCCCACCCGTGACGAACTCCCATACATCACTTGAAGTAGACCCATTCGCATCCTTAGCTACCACCT
>JAOZOU010000064.1 GCA_029933125.1 bacterium
ATATATATAAAATAAATAAGCTAGTAGCTATGCGGCTAACGTACAGTCAGACCAGCTAGGAACGAAGAGACGACGCTGAGGCTGAACTGGGAGTTAGTGAGGCTGTGCCTCAGCAATGCTACGTAGCGTCATCAAATGTTAAGTATTAAATACTAAGTAAGAACGGTTCGCTAGTTCCCACTTCATGCACTACCCTGCGCTTCGATTCAGACTCGTTCCTCGCTTAGAGTCTAGCTTGGGGCACACTCGTTACCACTAGCTTACCTAATGTTTATATAATGTTTATAATATATATTCTCTAAATACATCTAAAATAGTTTTTAACTCAGATTTACTTAGTTTAATTTGCTTATATGCTTTTTCTTCTGTAGCTGTAAGTGTAATTAAAGAGTTATCTTCAAACATATAGCTAATCAATGCTAATAAAGCCCGTGAGCCAGTTTCTTTGTCATTGGAGTACTGTTCGTATGCTATTCTTAGATTTGCCGCTAAGAAGCCTATAAATGATTCACTAGTAATGTTTGCTTTTATAAGTTTAGTTAAGTAAGCTGCATCTTCTACTGTATGGCAATAGTTACTAATGTGTGCATACAATATTTGTTGTACTGGTTCTGCTTTGTTGATGTCTATTATTACTCTGTCTTTAACAGTTTTACCCATGTTCATAGCCATAATATAATTTATATGCGTTTCCATGGCTAACGAAGCTTCTCTACTCATATACTGACGTGCCAGTGGTAGGGCCATTTCTGCTATCTCTTCTTCTCTGTACAGTTTAAGTTCATTACTAAGGAATTCATAGTTACGAGGATTACCACTTGCCTCTAGTTTAGTGTGTTCCACCTCTAATGCAAATTGTGGTTGATCCTGTAAGAATGTACTTACTACATAGTGTAACTTATTACCAAACTTTTCCATGTACTCTGTATATATAAATTTGTACTCTAGTAAGTTAAGTCTAGATTTAACAGCAGCACTTATACCTTTGAAGTTACTCGCCGATGTATCGTTCATAGTGGCTACAATTGCTACATTCGGTCGTAAAGCAAAGTCACCTAATCTACGTTCAAGAAGGAGTTGGTACATTACAGCTTCCATACTTTTATTTGCTTCATGTAAATCATCGATAAGTATGATACACCCATTTGGATTAGCATCTGCCATTCTATTAGCTGATGCTACAAGTTCAGGAACTGACCATATTGTCCCTCTAACATTGTTAATACCACTGATAGAGTAATTTACTTTTGTATCTACAAATTCAGGTAGTCCTGACATCAATTCTAAAGGTGTTGAAGGAATACTGATCTCATATACAGTTGCACCTAGTTCCTTAGCTGCGCCTTTAACTGATGCACTTTTTCCAATTCCTGCTCTACCACTAATTAATATAGGTTTAATAGCTTTCCCATTTAATTGGGCTTTTAGGTTGCGTTGTATTATTGTTTGTAACATTGGTTTATCCTTTGATTTGTGTTATTAAAATGGTGTATCTGTTCTATTATTGTAGTCATCCATAAGTATGTCAAATACTTTAGTGTCTCTGTCTAGAATGTTTAGGTTTGTCTTATACTTTGACTCGGTAAAACCAAAGTGACGTAGTGCAAGATTGTGCATTACTAGTCTAGTCTGCTTACCCTTTACATACTGTTGTATATGTTTTAAAAAGTTGATTGTGTTGTCCATAATTACTTTATCCTTATCGTCTTCGAAGACAAGTAAGTCAGCTTTGGCTATGTTATTATTTCCTACCATATAAGGTACACCCATTAATAACATAAAGTTACCTGTTGGTACTGATGGCATGTAACTTTCCAACTCTTCATTTTTAACCTTAAAGTTAGATAGGTTGAGCTCGAATTTACTTAACTCGTAGTTGCCTATCTTTTTAAATGTAGTGTAAAAATCGTAGTCAGAGTTATCTTTGTATACACCAAGTGCTCTGCTTCCATATAGTCTTGCGTGACTGTGTATACTTGCATCTAGTATTATATCTTTCATTGTAGTATTAGCCTCTCTTTAAATGTTAATTCTATGTTACTGTCTTTACACATTTGTAATATTGCTTTCCTATCCGTTAGAGATAAGTTAACCATTTGTTCTAAGTTGTAACATAAAATGCTAGGGTTGGTTTTTAATTTTCTTGTAGCTAGTAAGCACTGGTTACAACTTAAACTGCTACAATCAAAGTGTAAATCAATAGGTCCATTTGGGTAACTTCTTTCTATAGTAGTGAAGTCTACAGTATACTTACCATCTTTACTTATTGTTATTTGCATAGTACTAGCCTCTCCTCAAAAGTAAGTGTGATACCACTATCTTTACACATTTGTAAGATACTTT
>JAOZOU010000065.1 GCA_029933125.1 bacterium
ATTAGGAAAAGATGAAAAGTGAAAAAGTTTGGAAAATGATGGCGATTTCAGTTGCTCTGTTGATGGTTGTAAGTGTCGCAGGCGCTGTAAATCTGACAGATACTTCAGCAGATATCTCGGAAAACGAAGCTTTGGACTCGAATGTGACATCGAGTGGAGTTGGAGTAGCAAATGAGTATGAAATCGAGCCAGTGCATGAGCATCCAAAGATGGGAACGGGAGTAGCAATGAACCTACCTCCGATAGGGGTTGCACCGCCTCCTACGCCTATGGTCGTGGACATCTACTTAACAGAGAACAAAACAGAATACATTGAAGAGCTAAGGAATTACACGATAGATATTTTATACACCGAGGAGAACAGGGTAGTCGCGAAGATATACATAAGCGAGATCAGGGATATAGCAGATCTGCCATTTGTCGCCTATATGGATACCCCTTTCCAATTTAAGTTGCTAACGACAGAAACGGAGTATGAAATCGAGCCAGTGCATGAGCATCCAAAGATGGGAACGGGAGTAGCAATGAACCTACCTCCGATAGGGGTTGCACCGCCTCCTACGCCTATGGTCGTGGACATCTACTTAACAGAGAACAAAACAGAATACATTGAAGAGCTAAGGAATTACACGATAGATATTTTATACACCGAGGAGAACAGGGTAGTCGCGAAGATATACATAAGCGAGATCAGGGATATAGCAGATCTGCCATTTGTCGCCTATATGGATACCCCCATCCAATTTAAGTTGTGCGATGAAGTAAACATAGACGGATACAAAAGCGAAGGGCTAAAATGCATTAACGCAGGCAAACAGCATAATTTTACCAAAGGCGGGGGCGTAAAAGTTGCTGTACTCGATTTTGGCTTTTTAGGATACGAAGAATTGCTTGGTAAAGAACTACCAGATAAAGACAATGTAACAGTCAAGTCATTTCGGGAAGATGGAAATATATCAGGTGGTGGGTTACCTCTTGGCTACCAGTTACATGGCACGGCATGTGCGGAGATAATCCATGATGTCGCTCCTGATGCAAAGCTGTATTTGGTAAACTTCCTCCTGGATTACCAACGGGAAAAAGCAATTAATTATTTAATCTCAGAGAAAGTAGACATAATATCCCATTCAGCAGGTAGCATGGTAGGACTTTTTGATGGCACTGATGCGCCGTGCAAGACCATAGATAACGCAGTGTTTAAACATGGAATCCTGTGGGTCAATTCTGCTGGTAATGAGGCACAAAGACATTGGGAAGGGAGTTTCAACGATGCTAAAAACGATAGTTTTCCTACGTTCATTTTGACTACAGGGGAACGAATTCCAACGTTTAATGCTTTTTATGCTGCTCGGGATGATCTAATTCAATTACGGCTATGTTGGAATGACACATGGAACTATTCGACACAAGATTACCAGTTATGGGCATGCAATCGAGAGAGTCGAACATGCTGGCGCTCAACACAACCGCAAAGGGGGCTAAAAGACCACCACCCATGTGAGAGGTTAAATTTATATGCCCCTGCCAGTGGTTGGTATTACATCGGGATAACAGAGAAGGATGCAACGAAACCAGTTTATTTCGATTTATACTGCTGGTATCATGACCTCGAATGTGCAGTGGAGAACAGTAGTTTAGTGATTGAGGCAACTGCTTTAGGATCGATAGCTGTGGGTGCAGTGGATTCGGAAGATTGTTCGACATTAGAGTTTTACAGTTCGAGAGGACCAACGAATGATGGGCGGCTAAAACCAGACTTTGTTGGTCCGACTTGCGTGTCCACTGTTAGTTTTGCATCAAAGAGGTACTTCTCAGAGAGCTACTTATTTGGTGGCACATCAGCCGCGGCACCACATGTTGCAGGAGCTCTTGCATTGCAGTTGTCTTGCATTAAGGAAAAACATCCAGGGCAAAAGGACAATGAATATGGATTTGGGCTGCCGAGATTCTGCGTTCCATAATGGACTGAGATGGCGTCAAAATGTAAAATTGGGAAGATAGGGAAAATAGCAATTCCTGTCTTTTTAATTTTTTTTATTTTATTCGTAGCGGGAGCCTTGGATGTGGCTGCTGCTTCCACAATAGTAGTGAACGGAACTTGCGTAAAAGGCGATTTTTATTGCGATACGATACAGCAAGCCGTGGATATGGCTGAAGAGGGTGCTACTGTTATCGTTTGCGAAGGAATTTATTGCGAAAACGTGGTTATTGATAAACCGCTCATTCTGAAAGCATCGGGAAATGTAACTATTGAAGCTCTTGATAATATCAAGTCAGTAGTGACAATAAT
>JAOZOU010000016.1 GCA_029933125.1 bacterium
CTTCGATTCTACAGCAACTGTTGACCCTGGGCAAGCACAGCAATAGATGGGAGAATCAGGATCACAACAGGCCGAAGGCGTAGAAAGGTGTAGATATGCGACGTGGGCACATGGGAATAAACAAATCGGCGTCTGGTCATGACAAAGCCCCTAGCATTTTTCATGCCAGGGGCTCGATAATGCAGATTTTTAGCTCCGACCCCAACTAGAAGCGGGCGGTGATGGAGATGCGGTGGCTATTGCCGAGAACATCCTCGTCGGGCTCGGTGATGTAGCTGTAATCAAACTGGACATAGGGCACGCGGATACCAAGGCCGGTTGTAAAGGCCTGGTCTTCAACGCTGTTAAAGCCCATACGGAAAAATGTATAATAGCCAGGATGGACTTCCATTCCGTACTCAGCGCCAAGATGGATCACGAAGTCATCGATGTCCTGAACCTTATCAACGTCGAGCCCCACGACCAGGGCATCATCGAGTGCACGGACAGCAGTACCGAAGCGCCAGTCTATAGGTACATCCACATCCCCATACTGTGACCCCACGTCCCTTATCATGATGCCTGCTGTCACATTGTCGGTCACGTTGAACATACCGCCGAGATCCAATCCGAAGCCTGTCTCAGTCGTCCCCATCACATCCTCATGCAAAATCTTCGCACTTGCACCAAGCATGAGGCTTCCGACTTCCATACCATATGAGAACATGATGGCATTGTCCCCAATGTCGTCGTTGCCCAGGAAATTGCCACTAGCATCATATTTGGGAACATCCGCCATCCCGGCATTGAGCCAGGATACACCAAGTCCACCCATCCCAAGCCACTGAGTATAGGCGAAGTAGTTGAGCTGGCGGTCGACAGCCATATTGGCCGCATACATAAAGGTAGCCTCGATGTTTTCGATTTTCACCAGACCTGCAGGATTCCAGTAGGCAGCGGTAGCATCGTCGGCAATTGCAGTAAATGCTCCACCCATTGCAAGGGCTCTAGCACCCACACCCATTCTCAGGAAAGGCGCAGCATGAGGATCTGCCCCGAACCCTACAGTCGCATACGAAAGCATCCCGACCGTAACAGCAACTACGACTAGGAACCTTGCCTTTGACATCTCCCTTAACCTCCTCGTTGGGGAACGTTTGCTCATTAGCCCGAAAGAAGGGAGGGGCATTAGCCCCTCCCATCTCTATTAGTCGTTACCTCCTTTATAGACACCGATCTTAAGGTTCTTCGTCACAGTCTTCGAGCCATCGTCCGCCTTGACGTATCCGATGTAAGCACCCGAAGCAACGGTCTTACCGGATTCATCACCACCATACCACTTTTCAGTGTAGGTGCCTGCGCTGCGGTAGCCATCGAATATCGTCTTGACCTTTTCACCAGCAAAGTCATAGATAGCGATGGTCACATGGGCACCCTTGGCCAAGGTGTATTCGATTCTGGCATATTCACCGTTGTACGGATCAAACGGGTTCGGATAGCTCTTGACATCGACGAGATCGACAACCGCAGCACCTTCCTCAACTTCGAGGACTGCGAAGTTGCCAACTGCATCCGTCGCAGTAATGTCTATATCAACGGGGCCCTCACCAACATCAATTCGGAGGATACCCTTGCTCGAGCTAGTGGGCGTCCAGTCGGGATCTTCTATCGGCTGGCCGTTAAGCTTGAATCCTTGATCGTCTATACCCGATCCGGTATCGGTAACCTCGATCTCGATTGGTCTTTCACCCTCTGCGCTCACCACTTTCATCGTAGGCGGTACAGCATCAACTGTGTAGCGGCGCCATACCGGGTTAGCATGATTGCCAGCGCAGTCGGCGACACCATCGTCCTCGAGATAACCACGGCACTGCTGATCATCATCGTCGCAGAAGTAGTTGTAGTAGCTCGACGCCTCACCCTCATCGATGCGCATCGTGACATCGCCGTCGTAGAGGATGACATCAACTGACATACCGTCATCGAGAGTGAAGCCGTAGGTCATCTGATCGAAGGTTACAGTCACTGTACCCTCGTCCCAGTCGAACTGCATCGAGCTCGGGGTCGCGGTTCCAAGATACTCCTTGTACTCGGTCTCGTAACCGTGAGCCCTTACAGCATAGATGTCCATGAAGACAGTCTCCTCATCGACACCGCTCTCATTGTCACTGAGATCGAGGAAGAAGGTAGGATTGGCTGCCACATAGGTACCGATAAAGTCAACAGCCGGTGCCGTTGCATCAACCTTAAATGTATGCTGGAGATGCTTGGGATCGCCGGCATTGTTTATCGCATAGACATCGAGTGTATACGTACCACCCGGCAGCCCATAACCTGTCCAGCCACCATCAGCAGTCCTCGATCCGAGAAGCGTTCCGAAATCATAATCCTCTTCGAGCTCAAGGCAGAGCATGTGACTTACGTCATCATACTCACCGTCCCAGCCACCTGAGGCGCTACCATCATAGTAGATGGTCATGTTATCGAAGATCGGATCTTCAGCCGGGCCACTGAGCGCCACCTTTATCTCATCCGTATTGACACCATTCAGGAGATCCTCGATCACAGTGCAAATCTTAGGATAAGCACCCGTGTACTCACCGCAACGAGGCAGAATCACAGGTGTGGTGATTCTAAACGATGTGTGAGCCACAACCGAGAACGTACCGGTGGTGCGAGTCGTGAAGGTGATCGTATTTGCCTCAGTATCGACCGTGAAGTTCTGGAGGCTGCTCGTCGTCCAGTACCTTCCTGACTCGTTCCACAGAGCAACCCTCAGGTCTTCCTCACTCACACCCTCAGGAATTAGGCTCTCATCATACGTCATGGTCACCGACGCCCGCAAACCATTCTGGAAGGTGTACTGGCTACCGCAGTAGTAGTTGAAGAAGCTAACCATGACCGGGTCACCAATTGGAGTGACAGGTTCGACGGTAGCATCCTCAATCAGCTTGGGCACCTTGACAATGATGAGCCCATCCTCGCTGAACGAGACAGCACCCTGAGGAATATCAATTGAGAGTCCATCCTGGGTGACCGTTCCCTTTGTGCCTTCATTGTCTGTAACCTTGAAGACATTGAACTCACTTGTTACAGCACCCACAGTACCGTCCTCAGCCTGTGTTGCAATGATCCAGGCATGGCCCCAAGGATCGAGATCGTACAGCGAGAAGTAGTCAACCCAGCAGGTCTGATCATCAGGACGCTCAAGGTCGAGCAGTCGCTCAACCGAAGGCTCATCGTAGTGGTCCTCGGGATCATCATCGAAGACAACAATGATCGTGGGCTTATTCTGAGAATATGCCTTCACTCTGAGCTCCTCACAATCCTCGAGGTTACCCTCTCTGGTGAGGCCTGTAATAGCCTCTGTGGAGGCCATCGTTACCGCACCATCATGGATCGAGACGAGCATTGTTGCTGGATCGTGATCGTAGAGGTCAGCAGTCTCAGGAGCATATGGATCGTAATCATCATCGTAGGCGACCGCTCTCACCCAGTAATCACCGTCAGGCAGATCTGCAAAGTGCCACGGCACACCGTAGACACCTGTTGAGTAAGCTTCCTGTACCTCACCAATCGGGGTCCAGGTTGCCGACTCAATTGTGCCAACAGCAGGTGCGTATTCGAATCTTACGGTCAGGTACTCGAACTGACCGTGGGTCTCAGCAACTGCCCAGACGTAGCTGAACTCAGGATCAACACCGGCAATTGTAGCCTTCGGCGCAATCTGATCGCTCACGTAGATCATGATGAAGTCGCTGTAACTCCAGTTGCCGACATTGTCAACTGCCGCAAGTCTGATGTCAACCCACTGCCCGACCAGGAAGCTCACATCCCAGTCGATCGAGTAGTCAGGACCGGCACCGACAATCATCTCACCGAGATTGTGCCAGGTAGCGCCATAGTCAGTCGAGTACTGGAACTGAGCAGCGTAAATGCCGCTATGGAACTCCTGATTCTGGTAGTTGCAATCGACATTCGGTCCGCCGTCTTCTGCAGAACCGTTAATCGTGATGACTCCCCAGAAGTTGGAATTGTTGGGCGTCTCATCATCGTTGATCTTGGTTACTGCAGCATACGGATCACAGTGATCAATGTAGACCGTTCTCGAGTAGAACGTGCTGTTGCCAGCCCTGTCAATTACTGTGACGCCAATATCGTACCAGCCGGAAACCACGTTCTCGAACCAGGTACCCGACCACGCGTATGCGAATGGTGCATCGTAGTCAGTGCCAAGGTAGGTGGCATCATCAATATGATCCTCAACAGGCTTGTACCAGAAGCGGACGTATGCTACGCCACCTGCGTCAGTGACATCGGTCGCTATATCAACATACCTGCCGCCGATCCAGGTTGAAGGTTCCTCAGGAAGTGCAGATTCGACTGTGTATGCTGGATCGAGACCAAGGTTATCTACTACCGGCGCAGTATTGTCAACCGTGACTGTGATCACCTGAGGATTCGGATCCTCGGCAAGATTAGCATCCCGCGACACAGCCCTGAGCTCATAGACTCCATCAGCCAGGAGATCAGTCTTCCAGACTATCTGGTCACCATTAGCGTCGGTATCCCATGGATCGCCATCATGAGCTCTTGTGGTTGCAATTGTCGTCCAATCTGCCATGGACCCGACAGGTCTGTACTGATAGGTGACATCATAGACCTCATCATCGTTCATGGCATCGGCTTCGAGCTCAACCCAGCCTCTCACATAGGAGTCAGGAGCAGGATTGGTGATGAACACGGTGGCGGCTTCCTGATCAAGCAGCGTGACATCCACGGTGTACTCTGAGACATTGCCGAGCTTGTCATAGAGACGTGCAATTAGCTCGACATTTGCATAACCGTGCTGCAGGGCACCTTCCACGAGATAGTCGCAGACGCCGCCGCTCGACGGGAAGGTTACTTGATAATTGTCACCTGGATCGCTGCTCGTAGCGACCAGAACTTCACCGCCGTTAACCACGTCAGCACCAGCAAGGTAGTACTCAACGCGATCGACATCACAGGTGGATGCTGTCCATACCGAGGTCGTTATCGTCTCGTCACACTTGACATAGACGGGGACCGGACCTCCCCAGTCACCCTCCTGATCAGTAGGCTCAAACTCGTTTACGCTTCTTATTCTCACCTCAGGAGCCTCATTCTGGATGCAGATGGTCATGCCCATGCCATTAGCAACTGCCTCAGCAAAGGCACCTTCATCCACGCACCAGTCGTGATCCTTATCCCATGACCAGTTGCCACCGACATCCATCGTGCAAAGCATGAAGTCGTAGCAGCCATCTTCGAAGTCACGGGTGTCAATCGTGGTACGCCAGACAGTCTCCTGAGTTGTACCAACTGGGAACATCGAATCTGGCTGAGCCCATCTTCCGCCCCAGCCACAGTCACCGATATCAGGCTCATCATGGCGCTTGTACATCCAGAAGGCCTGATAGGTATCGGTAGGTGAGCTGGTCTCAGTACCAACCAGATTGAGATCACCAGCAACTCTGTTCTCACCGCAGACCTCAATCACGTCAGGACTCGAAAGCGTGAGAATTGGATAACCAGCGGCTATTACAACACTTACTGTAACTTCAGAAGTGTTGCCGTGTTTATCCATAATGGTTGCTCTGAGGTCAACCACATCACCATCGCTGAAGCCTGAAGTGTCGAAGTAGAACCAGTAATCGTAGTGATAGAAGCCACCTTCATCTGGAGTCGAGTCGTCATAGTCGGTGATAACCGTTAGAGGTGTCCAGTCATCCAGGCTACCTTCAACCATATAATCGATAGCAACCTGCGCAACGTCGTAGTTGCCCGTACCAAGTTCACTAGGCCACTGCACCAGGAAGGCGAGATAGTGCGAGTCATAGGCAGCCAGGTGCATACCGTCATAGAGCTGATTGTCAGGATCATCATCGAAGGCAAAGATACCTGATGGAGCCGTCTCATCGAGGACTTCAAAGGTCTTCTCCTCACAGGTCCTGTTGCCCGCCATGTCTGTGACACAGATATCGAATGAGGTCTCACCAGCAGGATAATTGGTGAGATCCCATGTGTAGGTGTAAGGTGTCCCAGCAGGCAACGTCTGCTTATCCAGCAGAATACCCAAGTAGTCGCCTCCAACCGTATTCGCATAAAGCTCCCAAGTGAGCTCGGTTGACAGATCGCACTCATCAGTGGCAGTAGCCTCGATCTCGGCAGAGCCTGAGACAACCAGCCCGTCCTCTTCAAACCCTGGATCACCATTGACCGAAACACTGGTCAGTACAGGATCCCAGTTATCATAGGTGAATGTGAAGGCATAAGGCAGAGCCTCTTCAAGGGTCGGATGATTGCCCGACTCATCCCAAGGCACAATGATGATCTCAAAGGTGTAGCAACCATCATTGACCAGGACGTCATCGAAGGCATCGACGAGAGCGTCAGCATCCGACTCATAAGGTGGCTCAACAAAGTCACCAGGCTGGTCCTGAGGCCACTGGCCTGTATGATCAAACATGAGCCACTCGCCAGGCTGATCGCCTTCGGTCAGCGGATCAAGATCCTTGATCCTTGCATACCACTCAACATAGACGACCTGCCAGTACTCGCTATTGAGATAGCCAAGGAAGTAGCCATCCTCGTCCGCAATATTCGTCGGCTGGTCATCGTCATTGTATGCCTGGACATAACCGGTGTAGTGAGTGGTATCGGCAAACTCACCCGTGATCCAGGTGAGATTGGGATCACTCATGTTGCCAGCATCATCAACTGCCAGCACGCCGAAGTGATATGCTTCTTCTCTTTCAGGAAGCACATCGGACACCCAGACATAGTCGCCATTGGCTATGCCGTCAGTGTAGTTGTCTTCAACATTGCCAGCAGGGATTGGCTGTCCAAGATAGGTATTCCAGTCGATCTCGCCAGGCGTGTCGATGTCACCGTAAACATAGAAGATATCCACATCGGTGTTGCGAGGATCGAAATCATAGAACATCTTCAAGCCTACCCTGCCATCTGGTAGCGAGAAGGCTGTTACACCCGAAGCATTGTCTTCATAGTCCCAGTTGACAGGATCTGGGGCATCAGTATCAGCAGTGAGGTCAGTGAGCTCGCCACTCGAGGTCCAGTCATAGGTGAATGGCCAGCTATCGAGGATCGGGCTGAAGCCATCGCCATTGGCATAAGGCTCCATCGCATTATCATAATCACTCCAGTTGTCAGCATCATCCTTGGCAACAACTTCAACCTCAGGATGCGGTACTGCGTTGCCCAGCAAGCCACTGGCTAACAAGCATGGCTCATTCTCGAAGAGCTCTTCGTTGCAGAACTCGCCCTCGTTCTGCTCGACCGTGAAGGTGATCGAGTAGACAGGTGACTCAGCAGTCAGAGGCACCATATCCATTGATGGATAGCCCCAGTCATAGAGGTTTGCCCAGACATCAGTGACGTCACCACCAGGTGCATTGGTCATATCAACACTGATGGTTACCTCGTCACCGATATCGAGAATGCCATTGTCATCGTTGTCAACGAACGATACTGCGATATCATCAGGATCAATCGAAGGAAGCTCGTTATCAACAGGCACTTCCTCTCCCGTGCCAGCAAGCACGAGGACGTCACTCTCGACCCAGTCATGTGAGTAGTTACCAGCATCGTCCATTGAGCGAACTTTTATCTTAGTACTTACATCGCCAGCCGGGACATCCAGAGCGCCAGGAAGAATCGGGAGCCCCTCAATCCACTCATATCCATCATCGGCATTGTAGAAGAAGAAGTAGGAGAAGCGCCCGTCACCCTCACCGCCTGCACTCCAGGCATCATCTGTCAGATCGATATAGTCGCCGTAACCATACTGACCTGCATCGACCTCGACAGCAGCCGTCTCCCAGTTCATGTCATAGCCAGGCTCGGTGGGATCACCCATGTTGACGATGATCCGCAGCCTGTCACCGACATTGGCGATACCGTTACTTGTCTCGAGAAGCTCAAAGGTGATTGCATCTGGATCTGGTGGACCAGGAAGCTCGGTGTCAACACCAACACACTCAGCGTTACAAGCATAGGTTGTATCACCAGGGTCATCAACCGGATCAGGGAGCACATTCTCATCAAACCAGATCGGGCAGAACCACATTGAGCTGGAGTTACCAGCATCATCATAAGCAGTCAGCATCACCTTTGTGCCAAGCCCGCCAGGTCCCTGATCTATTGTGCCTTCAGGAACTGGATCAATCCGATAGCCCCACTTGTAAGCAGGACCGCCATCGAATCCGAAGACCATGCTCTTGGCAGCAAGGGTGTCAGCATAGTTCGAGAAGTCTGCAACTACGCTGTCTACGTCGCCATCTCTGTCGAAGTAGATCGCCGTGAGATTGTCCCCAACATTAACAATTGGAGTAGGAATGTTGTCCACGTAATCCCAGAGTCTTACATAGGCATTGGCACATGACATTGAAGGCGGCTGGTTATCAATCGCAATTGGATCAGTTGAGCAATTGTATTCGTTGCCAACATCATCAGTTGCGGTTACTGAGAAGGTGGTATCCGCATCGATTGAACCAGCTTCAACCACGCAACTTCCAGTCCAAGAATTGTCTGCATTGAGCACAACCGTGCCTGTGGTCGGGCAGACACCGGACACATCAATCATGATGGCTACCAGATCCTCGGTTCCGTCGTCGTATTCGAAAGTGAGGGTATCACCTACTGAGGCAACCGTATCAGCTCCAGTGAACGTGATAGCAATATCGGCACAGTCGATAACGGTGCCCATATTGTCGAGCACGAGCTCTGAGCAGAAGTTCTTCCAGCCGGTTGAGTTACCAGCATTGTCCCACACGCAGAAGTCAGCGCACAGGGTCTCGCCATCAACCGAGCCAGCCGTGATAGCATAAGGACTACCCATTCCGGCATCAGGCCAGTAGTTACGATAAATACCGCCTGATGGATTCCAGTAGAGCATGATGGTGCCTGTGTAGGTAGGATCGATCGATGAGGCAAGTACCTTCACCGAATCGATTTCGGTATCATCCCATACCTCATCCTGGGCTCTCCACTCGAAGATAAGGTAGTCGCCAACTGTGACAATACCGTCACCATCAACGTCACCATCGACACCGAACGTCTCAGGATCATCCCAGAACATGATGCTCACGTTCTCGGCACTTATCGTCGGGATCTCGTTGTCGTACTTAACACCGAGACACGACGGGATAATACCGATGTTACCGGCATCGTCTTTAACCTTGACTTCGAAGTAGAGCGGGTCCTCATCGGTATCGATGGCACAGAAGTCGTCATCGGCAACCTCGACCCTGGCATGACCCGTATAGTTCTTGTCACCGGCGGTCACGTCATCACCGTGGGTACCGTCATCATAGAGGATGAGGCTATCAACACAGAATGGATCGTTGATCATCCAGACGTCCTGGACCTCATCAGCACCAAGTGCATCACCGAAGTTAGCATGGGCAATGATCTTATCCCTGGTTGTATAGTCATCGAGAGGATCATCGTTACCATTCTCATCATAGATGTTGTTCGTAGGTTCACCAACATTTGCATAGCCTGTGTAAGGAGCAACATCCTGGGCAATCTCTACATATATATAGGCGTTTGCAATGCAGGAGTCGGGATCCACGTAAGGAATCTGGTTGTCAATGGCCAGCGTTGAGTCCTTGGGCCCAACCATCATACCATTGCCAGCGTCGTCAAAGAGCCACACCCTGGTCACAATCGAGTCCTGATCGTATCCATAGGGTGAAGGTGGTGATGCCAGGACATCGACTGAGTCACTTCCCCAGATAGGACTTAGGGCATGCATAGGGCTTACGAAGTCCCAGCCCAACGGGGTGGTTGTCGTATCAGCGAGGTTGAAGCCGATATTCATCATATCGGCAAAGCCATAGGCTAGATCACTAAGATCATCCAGACCTTCAAGGTCAATCTTCACCTGCACCCAGTCAGCGACAGGATTGTCAACGCTTGCCGGGTTGAGGTAGTCATCGTGTCCTGCATTGTCCATGTCAGCAACGAAGGTAATATCATCAACCGTCACACTGTCTGTTGGTGAGTCATCAACGATGTAGTCAGGAATCTTGTTATCGATTCCAGCGTCGATGACATTGGTGAGCGTGCCAAAGTAAGTAGTATCACCCGAATCGGAGATCCACTTCATTGCGAGTTGCTGACCTGCATCGACATCCGTTGAGCCAGGCAGAATTGGGAAAGCATACTGCCAGACATCTGTAACACCGTTGAACTCAAGTGTGCAGTCAATCGAGCCATACCACGGATTCTGGACAATCCACCACCCATTCTCATCTATATTGGGCTGGCTGGTATCCGAGTATGCATTTCCTAATATGTGTGCATCCCAGTAGATGTTGTAGATATCGTCGTTACCATTTGCATGCGAAAGCCTTCGCATGTCGAGCAACGTATATAATGTATCGGGCGCGAAGCCAAACAGACTTGTCGGGTTGAGGATATTGTCCGGCAGTCCGAAGACCGCTGCGAGACCGGAGCTGTCGGTCATCGCAAGGTAATAGTAATCCTCACCTTCAAGGAACTCAGCACCCGTACCACCTGGATCAGAAAGCTGAGCGTAGGTTGTATGGTGGGTATCATAGTCAACTGGTGTGCCGCCCTGATCTTCAGGCACCTCTGTACTCAAGGTATCAATGTCGTAAGGGAACAGGGAATCCGGATAGAGGATATTTACAGCAGTGATGAGAGCACTTGGATCCGTGTGACCGACATACTTGCATGGAGTATTGTCTATCCAGTATATTCCGCCATCTTTCACAATGAGAGTATCAGTGTAGATCGTATCAGGCGGAACATATGCATACGTCTCAAACTCGAAGTGATCGCAAGTATCGCACAAACTTGTGCAGCAGATGCCAGATGTATCCGAGATCATGAAGCTGAACAGGGTGTCCGTGCCATCGGTGAGATAGCAGAGGCTATCAGTCCATGCAGTGTCAGGAAGTGTACCGGTCACGCTACCGGTAACGATCCATGCACCGGCGACTGTCGTATCCATACAAACTGTCCAATGCTCGGTCTTGACATAGGGACTATCAGGATGAGCAATAGCAGGGGTTGTCATCTCAGCATAGCCACCGCCATCACTGCATGAAGGAACCCAGGCAGGTGTGCTTGCGGTAGCAAGCTGACCTTTAAATGTATAAAGGGTTTCAGCTTCACTGCCGCCGTACTTCCTCATGTCAGCAATGACATAGAGGATGCTGTCAGCAGGTGATACGTTGACCTTGACGACAATCGTATCACCTATACTTACCATGCCATTACCAAGTGCTCCTGAGGGTTCTTCATCGCCAATCAGGATTATCTCGGCGGAGTTGATTTTCACCGTTGCTCTTGAGCTGGAGGCAAAACCAACCAGCATGAAAGCAGCGAAAGCTACGACCAAAAGCTTCCTTGTCATCGAACGGAGGTCCATTTCTCCTTTCCTCCTCTCTTTAGTTGACCTTTCCAAGCCTTCGACTCCACGACCAGCAAAATAAGAAAGCAACGAACCGAACAAATCAAAAACATTACAAATATGAATGCGTTTACTCACAGCTCACTACCCCCTTACTTTGATAGTCTTGAGGCCGAAGGCACTTTGCGATCCGTCTTCTGGATCCTTGGCCTTCATTACCTTTCGCTCTTCGCAGTTCCATTGCCGATAACAAAGTTTTCTTGCGAGCAACACTGAGCATCCATCTTCCAGTTCGTCCCAGTGTGGGTCTCTCGCAGCGAAACTTAACTCCCTCCTTTCAAACACGTCCTTTCCCACAGGGAATCTCGTTGAGAATTTCCGAAACCATGCCACACGCGCCCAAAAGTTGTCAAGTCGAAAAATCCTTTTCTAGCTATCCCAGATTAAAGCACTCACTTTTCCATCAAGATCGGTTGCCAAACTATCACAGGCTCGAAGAACCTGTCAAGAAAAAAAAGTTTCCGCAACTAAAAATTGCTATTTCCAAATCCTGCGAATTCATAGCCACTTCAATCGCTCGCTTTGAGCTATTCATGCGAGCTCTTCGGCAACTCACTGAAAGGTCTTTAGTAAAAAACTTGCTATCCAAGATCATCACCCTTCTTGCTTTGCTTGCGCCGCACACGGGAGGTCTTTTTCTTTGCTTTACCAGCTTCCGCCTTTGTCCCAACATCTTGAGTTTTGCGAGATATCTCTGAAGTCGCATCAGCAGTCTGTTGAACCTGTTCACCTGATTGTTCTGCTTGCTTTCCTCGAGCTGGCTGTTCTTGATCTTTTGCTTGCGATGGAGCCCCCTCACGCTCTTCCTGCTTCTTCTCCTCCGGCTTCTTCTCCTCAGCCTCACGCTCGACTTCGTCAATGTAATTCATGCGAAGCTCAAGCAGTGTAGTATCGAGGAGCTGCTCAAGTTCCTTCGATAAATTGCCAGCCGTCTTTGCCTTTAGCATATCCAGTGTGTCAATCGAGAAGCGAGCCTGCTCAAGATTCCTTTCAACTTTACCCGTGACGGGGTTCATGAGTTTGCCCATCTGCTGCAAGGCAGCATTCTTAAACACAAGTATGAGGTTGACAAACAAAGCGTCTTGCCTTGCCTGATCCTCGCCCATCGCAAACCCTAACCTCCATGCCTGGCTTTGTAGTTCTGAAGAGCCACATCCATTTCCTTGAGGAAATCTTTTGGTGGTTTGTAGCCCACCATTCGGTGAACCTCCTGACCTTTATGGTCAAGGAAAAGAACTGTTGGAAGTCCTCGTATGCGATACTTCTCGACAAGGTCTCGGCTAGCATCGGCGTCTATTTTGAGATTAACGAAATCCTTCGACTTAGTTGCAACAACGTCATCAGAATAGGTATCGTTGTCTAGCCGATGACACCACGTGCACCAGTCAGCATAGAAATCAATCATGATGGGTTTGTCTTTTTTCTCAGCAGCCACAAGTGCTTCATCAAAGGATGTGATCCAAGCTATCTTCCCGCTTACCTTACCCGCTTCCTTTTCACAAGCAATCACTCCCAAAACGACCAGAAACGTAAGACAAAGAACCATTACTTTTTTCATCATCTTTCCCAATGATTTGAGTCCAATACCACAAGCTACCAGAGGCAAACTTTGAGACACTTCTTTGAGAGACTTCAAAGAGCAGGGCTGCGATGGAAACTATCAAAGTCATCGCTTAAATGTCAAGCTCCTTTTGATGCGAGCTAGGTTTTTTGTTGACTTGAATTTGGCAAAGTGATAAAGTGCGCACGGCTTGTGACAATCGCAAGCAACTAATTGGTTTAGCGGTTCTTTCGTGGCTTGAGAAGGAGGTGGTTAGATCTTGAGACCGGATCTTGCCAGATCCAATCTAACTCATGGAAATCGATATAAGATTTCCCCTTTCAAAAACAAAACTAGGGGAGGAGAAACTATGCGGAAACTCGCCTTTGTCCTCGTGTGTATGGTCGTGGCTTTCGCTGTCTCCACAGTTTACGGCAACGAGCGCCGTGTTGGTATTGGTGTCTCAGCCGGTGGAGGGCTCCTTAGGGGTGCCGATGACGACGGAGTCAAGTATGAGGAGCGAGCAAAGCTTGGTCCCATGGGACAGTTCGTGCTAAGAAGAGCGATAAGCGATCACTGGTCCCTTGGACTCAATATCGGCTATGGCTGGAACTATGACGATGACAGCAACGCTTTCCGAACAAACTTGATCCCTGTCGATCTCAATATGATTTACACCTTCATGCCTGAGAAAAGTGCCAGTCCATATGTCTCCGGCGGATTTGGTGTTGTCCATTGGGATGCCAACCATCGACCGACAGGTACAGATCTCGAAGATCAACGTGATCCGGCATTCTCAGCCGGTGCCGGTGTTGAGATCTTTCTTACTGAGATGATGGCTCTTGATATCGGCGGAAAGTTCCGCTACATGCTCACAGACGACAAGGACCTCATCGGCAGAAGCTACATGGATGCTGGTATGGCGAGCAACGATCACTACCTGTGGTACTTTGCAGCTGGTCTTACATGGTATCCAGGAAAGCCAAAGGACACTGATGGAGATGGTGTACCTGATAGAAAGGATAAGTGTCCTGATACACCCATGGGATGCAAGGTCGATGAAGTCGGATGTCAGATCGACTCCGATGGCGATGGTGTATGCGATGGGCTCGACAGATGTCCCGATACGCCCAAAGGGGCAATAGTTGATAAGCGCGGATGCCCCAAGGATTCCGATGGCGACGGTGTCTATGACGGCATCGATCAGTGCCCTGACACACCACGTGGAGCGAAGGTAGATGAGAAAGGTTGCCCGATGGATTCTGACGGCGACGGCGTTTTTGACGGCATCGATCAGTGCCCCGATACACCTAAGGGTGTAGAGGTTGACAAGTATGGATGCCCTAAGAAACCCGATCTTTCGGAGCTAGAAGGCATTCACTTCCAGTTCGACAAGTATGATATTATCCCAACGCCAAATCCTGTTCTCGACAGAGCCGTTGAGATTCTCAAGGCTTATCCGGATGCCAAGATAGAGCTTCACGGGCATACCGACAGCATTGGTTCAGAGGAATACAACATGAAGCTTGGACTTAAGCGGGCTGAGGCTGTGAAGAAGTATCTTGTCGATCATGGGATCAACCCTGACAACATCATTACCAAGAGCTTTGGCGAGAGCAAACCCATAGCTCCAAACAACACCAAGGAAGGGCGTCGGCAAAATCGCCGAGTTGAATTCCATCTCGCCGAATAGACCTTAAGGCTTGAGGGGCACTCACCGGGTGCCCCTCTTTTTTGTATATATCTGCTAACTTGCATCTCAGCCACCACATCCATCTCGAAATCGCTGAAAGCCAGACAGGCAGTTTGCGGGCGCCGAGTACCCAGGATGGACGATCTGGATATGAAGTGCGCATCGTGAATGAAAGTCGGGTCATAAGAGCAGCCTTAATTGTGTAAACGCAGACCTGGAGATCTATATGCAGGAGGTAGCCGGCAGGACAAAGGCTTTAACACCCTCTTCACGATGGACTTCCTTAATGTTTGCAATAGCCTTGAGAATGGCATCCTTAACGGGCGAATCAGCACAGATGAGATACATGGTATTTGTCCCTGGCCAGACATGGCTGTCAAGTCTGGGCTCAGATACCTCGCCTACCCCATGGACATTGGGTATACGGGTAAAGTAGCGCATCCCAGCTTCCTGAAGTGCCTCACTCATCTCCTCTTCGATCGATGAATTGAAGATGAGAACAATCAGCTCCTGCGCCAAGTCGTTACCCTCCGATTGCTCCCTCCTTTTATCCGATCAACGAACTGCTCAAAGGCGGTATAGATAACAGGGATTACCACAAGCGTGAGCACTGTCGATGTTGCCAGTCCACCAATCACAGCACGAGCAAGTGGGGAGTTAAGCTCGGACCCTTCCCCGAGCCCAAGCGCCATTGGAGTCATAGCAAGCATTGTGGTAAATGCTGTCATGAGGATGGGGCGTCTTCGAGTCTTGGCCGCAGTTATGACAGCTTCTTCAAGGGGCAAGCCCCTCGCCCGTAAAAGATTGGTGTAATCGACAAGCAGGATGGCATTATTTACGACAATTCCCGCAAGCATTATAACGCCAATAAGAGAGTTGATGCTCAGTGTCGTTTGGGTGATCAAGAGCATCCATGAAACACCGATAAATGAGAGCGGCAGTGAAAACATAATGATAAAGGGGTGGAGCAAGGATTCAAATTGAGAAGCCATAACCATGTAAACAAGAAATACCGCTCCGATAAGCGCCAATCCCAACCATCTGAAAGACTTATTCACTTCCTTAGCCTCACCAGCAACCTCAGCAGTGAAATCAGGAGGCATATGGATTTGCGAGAGATTCTCCTTAAGCTCACTTACTATGCTCCCAAGATCTCTTTCGCCTGTTAGGTTACCAGTCACCTTGACAATTCTCTGTTGCTTCTTGCGCTCTATCTCAACAGGTCCGGTGGTTACCTTTAGATGGGCAACAGCGGCAAGCGGGATGGGATTTTGGCCAGGCACAGGAATAAGAACATTCATCAGGTTTTCAAGCGTCTGACGCTTCTCTTCAGGAAGCCTTACTCTGATTGCATACTCCTTGCCCGATTCCCTATAATAGCCTGCAACGCCTCCCATGATTGCAGTCTGAACAGCATAGGCAATGTCATTGACGGCAAGACCATAGTGAGCTGCTTTCTCATTATCAATAATGAGCCGAGTCTCAGGCTTTCCTTCTTGACGACTTATCCTAATGTCAGTTGCTCCCGGTATGCGCTCCATTATGTCTTTAACCTGATTGGCAAGACCTCTTGCGACATCCAGATCGTATCCATATATCTCAACAGCCAGCCTAGCCCCACCAAACATCATTTCAGCAAAAGGATCCGGCTCGAAGTAAACATTTGCACCTGGAACCTGAGTCAAAGGTTTCTTCAAGGCGAGCCTTATCTCCTCGTCGTTCCTATGGCGTTTGCTCAAGGGCACAACTTGAAAGCGAACCCTTCCCATATGGCTTCCTGTACCACCAAACATGGCACCGAAGCCTGTGCCTTGCCCGACCCTTGAGAAAATGGTTTCAATCTCGGGCACCTCTTTCATCACAATGTTTTCAACTCTCCTGACAGCAGCGTCTGTCACATCAAGCCTCGTGCCGACAGGCATCTCTACTGTTATCCGAAACTCACCTGCCTCACTCATAGGAGTAAATTCCACCCCAACAAACCAGAGAAGCATGAGAACACTCACAACAAGAATAGCTCCAGCAAGAACGACGGTTAGAAGCTTATTTCTTAGTGCCCACCTGAGCAGTCTTTCGAATCCACTAGCAAAGTCTTGAGTCGCTCCCCTTATCCTCGATCTATCCACCCTAAGGATCTTGGATGAAAGCAACGGGATGAGCGTGAGAGCAACAAGCAGCGAACAAAGCAAAGCAAAAACAACGGTGAGTGCCATATCTCTGAACATTATGCCCGCTATGCCAGGAACAAAAACAACTGGCAGGAAGACAGCAACTGTTGTAAGCACTGAAGCCGTTATAGCATTGGCAACCTCCCCTGTTCCATGAACAGCCGCTTCATGACGCGTGAGACCACGCTCACGATGACGAAAGATATTCTCAAGGACAACGATAGAGCTGTCCACTAGCATTCCAATCCCCAGGGCAAGCCCACCCATTGATATCATATTGAGCGTTACATGCGCAAAGCGCATGACGATGAAGGTGGCAATAACTGAGACCGGTATCGAAGTCGCAATTATCAGGGTGGAAGGTACGTTTCTGAGGAAAAGAAGAAGGACAATCACAGCCAGAATTGCACCCTGAAATGCCACCGAGCGGAGATTCCCGATAGACTGCTTTATGTATCTTGCAGAATCCATAACCACTGCAAATTTCACTCCAAGCAAGCGCTCGATCTCGGGAAGGGAAGCCTTTACACGATCAGAAACCTCAACCGTGTTGGCAGTTGACTGCTTCTGGATGACAACAATGACACCCGGCTTGCCACCAAGTCTAAGTTCCTCAAGTTTATCTGCAAACGCATCCTCAACGAGTGCAACATCCTTTAGGTAGACTGGCGGACCGTTGTACCTGCTAATGACGACATCATTTATCTCATTGACTGATTCGAATTCACCTGATGTTCTGATAAGAAAATCACTTCTTCCTTCCTCTATGCTTCCACCTGGCACGCGCACGTTCTGCATCCTCAAGGCATGCACAAGCTGGCTAAGGGATAGTCCATAGGCTTTGAGTTTCTCATCATCAGCATAGACATGAATCTCACGCTGTCTGCCACCAATGGTATAAACAGCAGCAACACCCTTTATGCGTTCAAGGCGCGGCTCGATCTCGTCCTCAGAAATCTTGCGCATTTCAGCAAGTGAATAATCTCCACTAACGCCAAGGTAGAGAATTGGCATGGCAGAGGTAGAGAACTTGAAAACAAAGGGATCATCAGCATCCTCAGGTAGGTAAGGCTTTACATAATCAATTGCTTCACGAACATCAAGTGAGGCGACATCCATGTCCTTACCCCACTTGAATTTCACCATAACCAACGATATACCTTCACGTGAACTGGAGGTTACCTCATCCACATCCTCGACTGAGGCAACAGCCTCTTCAATCGGCTTTGTTATAAGAGTTTCAATATCCTCAGGCGAAACACCCTCATAGGCTGTCACTATGGTGACTGTCGGAAGGTCAATGTCAGGATAGAGATCTATCTTGAGACCAGCAACACTAACGAGACCAATGCCCACAACTCCAATGTAGAGCATCAGGAAGGTTATGGGACGAGATGTTGAAAGGCTTGGTAAGCCCATGACTTCTAACCCTATGATCTTTCCTTAACTATCTTCACCTTGGTGCCATCGCGGAGTAAGTTTTGACCTAGCACAACAACCTGCTCCCCAGGCTTGAGTCCCTCCAAGACCTCAAAATATCCACGACTGCGGAGCCCAAGCCTGACAGTTCGAGCGCGAGCCTCATCGCCTTCAACGACATAGACAGTCGTCACAACTGTGCTGTCCCTTGCCGGTACAATCTCTGAAAGTGTTGCAGCAGTTGGCATGAGAACCGCATTGCGATGGATATCAGCAATCACTTCAACCCTTGCAAACATGCCTGCCTTGAGCTTGCCGTCCTTGTTATCGAGCTTAATTTCAGCACTTGCCATACCAGTTCGAGGATCCACGACCGGACTGAGGTTGGTTATCTTGGCTGAGAAAACTTTTCCAGGCAAGGCATCAAGCCTCACACGTGCAGTCATTCCCTCCTTGACGAGATTGTAATCCCTCTCAAGAATTCCTATCCTCACCTTGACTATCCTATCATCAATAATCCGAAGGATAGGTTGTCCCTGCATAACGAAAGCACCGGGATCAAGGTAAACATGCGCAACCTTGCCTGCTATTGGCGCAGTAACGGCGAAGGGTTCAAAGCGCTGCCCCGTTATCTCAGGGTCAATTATCGCAAGTGTTTGACCTTTGCGGACAACATCACCTTCTTCGACTTTTACCGCAATGAGCCTTCCAGAGATCTTAGGTATGACTTCAACCTCGTCTTCAGTCTCGAGCGATCCCGTATACTTAAGCGTCTTTTCAATTTCCCCATTTGTAACCTCTTCTACAACGACTGGTACATATTCACTTTCGGAAGAGGATGTCAAAGACCTATTCGCCTCATCCGCGCGTCGCTGGGAAAATTTCTTACCAAGGTAGAGCAGGCCAGCGACGACAACAATGATTATTATGATAGAAAGCACTCTTTTCATTGTTGAGCTCCCAGATTGTAATCCTTTAAAAGTGCGCCCATCGCCTTTTTGGCTTTCGCAATAGCCAGGTTCAGGTCATGGAGTGCCTGAATGCGATTTGTACGAGCCTGAGTTAGCGCCAGCTGCGCATCCATAACCTCAAGGTTGGTTGCATAGCCCTGAAGGTAACGCTCATTTGCAATCTTAAGGCCTTCGGTTGCCATCTCGACATTCTTCTCCTGTGATTTAAGCCTTTCAAGCGCGGCGTCAACTTCAAGAAGCGAGCTCCTCACCTCAAGTTCTATCGCGTCCCTGAGGTTGGCCTCGCTTATCTCAGCCTGATGCTTCTGTGAATAAGCGCGTGATATCTGCGACTTGGTTCTAAGTCCGTCGAAAATCGGAAGGCTGACTACAAGGTATCCAGCATATGTCTTCTCAAGTTCGTCACTGCTTAAAGTTATCTTGTCAGTCCGTATGTCATAATTCGCAGTCAGTGAAAACAGAGGAAGTCTCTGAGACCTAGCGACCTTTATGGATTGATCTGCAATCTCACGCTGTATCTCAGCGAGTTTCATTTCAGGGCGGTTGCTAAATGCGAGATCAAGAGCCTCCTCAGTGCCTATCTCGAAAGTCTCACTGGTTAGCTCTCCAACAAAATCTACCTCCTCGTGACTCTTAACACCAATGGCTTTCTTAAGGGACAACTCACTGAGAGCAACTGCATTCTTCGCCTGAATAAGAGCTGGCTTCAGGTTGCTGACCTCGACCTCAGCCCTCAGTACTTCAAAGCTCGAAGCCTCACCTGTCTCGTATCTCGCCTTCACTACCCTTAGGAACTCCTGTGCAGTTTGAAGTGCCTGACGGGCAACCTTAACCGATTCCCTCGCAAGCAGGAGTCCGTAGAATGCCTGAATGACATTTAGTGCAACTTCACTTTTGCGCCGCTCAAGATCGGCAAGGGCAGCCTGGTAGGCGAAGTTTGCAATTCGGTAGCTCCCCATGAGTCTACCACCCGTATAAAGAGGTTGGGAGAATCTGAGCTGGAATGTATAGTCACGGGTGAAGTCAATCTCGAACTCCGTCATACGGCCAGTTAAGGGGTCTGGGAAGCTCACCTTCTGAGTCTTTTCAAGGAAATTGTAAGAGCCATCGAGGGAGAGATTGGGTAGGAACGCAGATCTTGCCTCAGTGATTCCATACTTTGCCTGGAGAACTGCCTCCCTTGCATCGAGTAATTCTGGGTTGAGCTGAAATGCCTTTCTGAGACAGTCAGAAAGGGTCATCGATGGTGCAGCCAAACTCTCTCTGCAAAGAATGATAAAGGTAAATGCGAGAAGCAAGATGACAGCTTTGTCTCGAAGCACCTTAGCCATACCTCCCGAGATACATCTCTTACGCCAAAGAGACAGCTGAGAGTGCGAAAACATTCGCATCTAATTTAGCCTCTTACAAGCCGCCTAGCAAGTGAAAAACACGTCTTCGGTATGCTCTTGGCTTAAAGTATTTGACTTATGCGTTCGGGATGTGATACCGTCCAGACAGGAGATTCAACATTGAGCTCCTCGGCATGGATTGTTGCTGACTCAAGACGGACGAGCGGCGAATCCCCTGAGAGACCAGTAGGTTTCGGGTGGAAATTATGGGAAGGCATCTAAGCGAAGGCCCTTTGCCCTTATGTTGTCTCATCTCTGTTCTTGTTGTTCTTGCCCTCGGCGGCTGCGCTACTAATGAATGCACAGCCCCAACTTGCCTGACAGAGATCGATCTAGAAAGCATGTGGCCAAATGCTGATGGGACATTCTGGCTTTACACACTTACCACTAGAATCTGGGAGTCTGCGGGCATGATTGAGTATGCGACACCTCAAGAAGTGCCAGAAGCCCCATCTCTGGATGAGATTGCAATTAGATTGTATCGTAACGAGGTGCCTAACCGCTTCGAAATCGAGGAGGGGACATATCGCCTTGAATTCGATGGATTTATAACAACTTTATCGGGCGTGACGGCTCAGAATCTCGTTGAAACAATTGACATGAATGGCAGAGAGTTTCGGGAAAGTGAAGCTCAGACTGATCCATTTCTGAGTCGACTTCTCGATGCAAGACCTGATATAGCCGCAAACTCTGGTAAGATGATCGGCCTGGAATGTTCGTCAGGCACGCTGCATGCTCCTGTGTGCAAGGCTCTCAGTCGGGCGATCGTATCTCAGCAAAAAGTTGAACTCAGGCCACTGCTTATACATGGCTATGCGTGGGAGAAAACCGATGCCTGGATCGGCACGTATGGAGACCTTGACACCTTGCTTGCTTGGAAATTTCTTGACGCCGTCGTTCGCCTTCCTCACGAGTTCTCATTCCAGCTTGTTCCGGCGCTTGCATCTGATGTGTGGCTTCACTGCCGTCTGCTCCAGTGGCGAACAATTGAAACTGGAGTAGGAAAATTCTCCCCTGCCCTCGAGTGTATCTATCTCGTGGATTATGGAGTGGCGAGAATAGAACATAAGGATGGACCACCCACCTGGGCGAGAATCTATGACTATGGCAAGGTCATATATGTTCCTACCGTTGGACCTGTTTTTTGCTACCAGCGTATGGGTGTAAATGCTGGTGTGGATGATGACGGCTTTGGCGACCTAACACTCAATCTCATCGAGTCGAATACAATCAAGTAGGGCTTCTATTGATTGCGCCTCAGTGACGCATAAGCAACAGTCAGACCAAGCCCGAGAAGGGTAAGCATAAGACCAAGTTTAAGACTGTCGGGTTCAAACCACATTCTTACCCTGTGTCTGCCAGCCTTAAGAGCAATTGCCCTCATACCCGTATCAGTCGCCTCGATCGAAACCTCATTGCCATCCACTGTAGCCCTCCAGCCTGGATACCATGTATCCTGGAAAAGAAGATAGCAATCCTTGTGGCAAGAGGCTTCCAGGACAACCTTTTCAGGTCTGTACTCAATGATGGTCGAAGTGCCACATGTAAGGTCGTCAAGTGAATCTGCAAGGGCACTGATGGCAATTGTATCTGCATTTACAGCATCAACGCGCCTGCGATCGAGACAAAGTCCTTTGTTAACGGCCAAGTGGTTTTCATAAATGAACATATCTCGATCGTATACGAGGTCATACCCCTGATAGAGATCTCCATCATAAATCACCTTCGCGCCTTTAAGGATGAAAGATGAGTCCGAATGGAGGATAACAGCTGTCCCGATGGCTTCCCGTATATCTACGGCTATCTCGCGCTCCTCTATGTCTCCTGGGAAAGCGGTCCACCAGGTGCGTTTATGGGAATTGGAAAAGAAGACTTCAAGCGGAACCTCGCGAGCACAGGTTTTGAGTTTAAGACGAAGCGATTTCGCCATCTTAGGGAAGCGGATGAGATAACCACCCGGTATTGTCTCAGGTTCGCAATCAGCATAGACGAGATCAATTCCGCTCCAGTAGGCATTGGCTTTGACCCTGGATGCGGGAGGAATGTTCCAGCCAAGCCTGAGATGCACTAAGCCGCTGAGATTTGAGACATCAAGTCTTTGAGGATGCCACTTACCCCGATCTTTAAGAAGATCGAATTCTATGAGAGCCTTTGAGCTAGAATTTTCACCCTCACACACGATGCCGAACCTGATGGTGTCGCCTGGTGATTTGGCATTGGAGTTGAAGCCGACCACGAAGTCGAGGAATTTAACATCGGGAAATTCCATCTTGAGATTTAGCATATCACCAGGAGGTTGATCAATCGCTAGCCGAGCATTGCCATCGAGGCTTACTATGCGTAGATTCTTAGCTGTTTCTTCATACTGACCTATCGTGCGAAGAATTGGATTGGAGACAAACATCTTACTGTATCTGCTTAAAAGTACATAGCGCGTGCAACCGAGGTTTGACATCAGAATTTTACCAACCTGGAGGGGAATCGTGCGTCGGCGTAGAAGTGATGGAGGGGTGATCTCGTCAAAAGCAAGAGTGAGATCTGAATATGCCTTGGGAACAATAGTGGATTGACCGTCGCATGCAAAAAGCGAGAAAAGCAAGTTTGTGTTAGGTGGCAAGACAGGTATTTCCTTGGCTTTCGTGATTGTGCTGCTCATCATACGCCAAGTTCCCGGTTGTCCCAAGGCATCTTTGAGAAACTTGATACCCCGTGTTTCAAAGAGGCAATCAGGAACTTGTGTTACAAAATAGCCTTTCGCCGTGAGCGCTATGTCGGAGAAAATGAAAATTACGAGAAGCACATATAGGATTTTCCTAAGCGGTGCTTTCCCATGCAGGTAAGTAAGAGCAAGCACAAAAAGTGCGCTCAGTGCCGCAAATGTGATCCCCCTTGCTATTTGCTTCTGTTCGTAGCCGAACCACGCGTCAATGTCCGCTTGTGACCATACTTTTATGAGGCCCGACCTTGTATAGCTGTGAAGCCTCGCCCACATTGTCTCAGGTACAGTCGCAGCCTTTGCAGCATACCTTGCAATAACATCTCGGCCTGCTATGGACCAGAACAAGGCAAAGCAGATGGCAAAAATCATAATAGCAAGAACGACTGCAAGTGCCTTGCGCCTCCCCTTTTTGTTCTTGCGGCATGCTTCGAGAAAATCAAATCCCATGCCTGCCAATGCCGAAAGTGAAAAACAGGAGACGACCGCAATGCGTGAGATCCTCGAAGCTCGAAAGACTGGAGAGGTCTTGTAGGCAATACTCACAAGCACAGGACTTGTCGCAATCCCAATGCTTGCGAGCAGGAGCAGAATAAGAACCTGTATGCGAGGGTTGCGCTTGAGGTGAAGAGTTGAAACCAATCCCAGCATCAGGATTGCGATACCGCAATAGACTGTAAAATCTGGATTGTAGGGATGGATCAATTCTCTCGGAAGATCTGACCAATCTGTCCCTTCGACAGGATTGCCGAAGAAGTTAGGGAAAACGGAGCGTAAGAGCAAGGCGGGCGGAGTGACGAAGACCTCCTTCATCTGGCTGAGGTCGATGCTCAAGCCCACCGAGTTGCGCGAGAGCTCCACGAAAGGAATAAGCTGGACACAGACGAGAAGAAGTGCCAGCCCTCCAGCAATTGCAAAGACTTCTGTCGTTGCCCGAAGACTGCGGAGCCTGCCAGGCTCGCTTTGATCCATTAGGGCTAAGTAGAAGCCATAGATTACGACTGAACCGACACCGAAGAGAAAAACCTGAGGGAAACCAGCAAGGTAGCCGAGCACGAAAGAGAGAGCCAGGAGTAAAACACCTTGCTTACCGTGGGCGCGGGCTCTCTCGAATCCGAGGAAAAAGAAAGGTATCCATGAAGCAGTTGCAACAAATGTCGGATGACCTATTCTCACATAGAAAAAGGAAGAAAACGCATAGCCGAAGGCAGCAGCCAGCGAGCCCAGGATTGAAATCTTGATCTCCCTCATGAAAAGGAACATCCCGAGCATTGCAATGAAGATGTGTATTGCAACATCATAGCCCATGGAGCGCAGGGGATCGACACCTGTAAGAAGAAGAGCTAAAGGATAAAGAACGCGTGTCTGTGGGTCGGCAAAGAAAGGCATCCCACCGAATATGTAAGGATTCCAGAGAGGAAATCTTCCCTGCCGGAGACTCCTGGTAAGTTCATAGCGCCTTGGGAGATAGGTCACGAAAGAATCTGTTCGATAGGTTCGATGCTCAAGGTCACTCTGTGAGGCATAGGTGCGCCATGGGTCATAGTGAAAAGGATTTGCATCAAGATAGATGTCAGGTCCAAAGATGATATCAGCAAAAAAGATGAGAGTCGCAAGGGCAAGAAGAGCAACAGGCCAGAGAGCCTTCATAATCGTCTCCCCAAGACCAAATCCATATCATCCTCCATGGTGGAGTGTCTATAGTGTCCGTAGTGTGTATGACAGTGTCCATCGTGGACAGTGTCTATCGCAATGTCTATCACAGTGGGCACTAAGTACCAAGCAAAAATAAGAGTGCCAGTGAAATGGAACCGGGTTTGATGATCATGTGATGGTGATATGATGATCATATGATGGTCGTGCGATGCTCACATGCAGACTATGAAACCTCTTTTTAGGCGAAGGATAATCAATGGGTTGAGAAATCGGGCGCAGAGTGACCACTGATAATATCACAAACACACATGAGATGGGCCAAAGTAGTTTGCTAAAGAGTCCAGGTAGAAGCGGCAATCAGGGAAGGAGTTGATACAGAAGCAATTGACTAGTGCCGATGCCAAAGAAAGCAACATACAAGAGCGGTGAGAAGTTGACAGGGGTTGGCAGATGTCACTAAAGCATAGCAATCCAAAATGCCAAGCGGGCTACAAGAGCCCAAGAGACCAGCTAACGAAGGAAAGGGATGGCAGCAATTAAAAGGGGGTAACACGAAGTTACCCCCCTTGGAACTTAGCTAGGCCCTATCGATAGAGTGCCTTGATGGTTCCCCACTGAGTTGGGTCTGCTGCCGTAGGGCAGTCAGGGCAATCAGGTGTATTGTATTCCCAGCCGTCAACCCACAGATCCTGGAAGGATGACGAATCATCAATAGTAAAACTATGGTTGCCTGTGCTCTCCCAGGTCTCGCAACCATCCTTACGATACTTGTACTCCACATAAGGATTACTGCCGGCAGGGAAGAGAACATCAACCTGATACAGTTTCGGACTCTGATCGGGGCAAGGCTGGCTCATCACAACACCGTTACCCCAGTTGGTGAGCACACCGTGGCTTCCTGTCACGCACACATCACCAGTTGTCTCGATACCATTGGTCAGGCAAAGGTGAAACCTCACTGTCACATCCTGCGACGTAACCTGAGTAATATCAATTATGAAGTTGGGATCGTTGCCGCACTGATCTTGTCCATAACACTCAGTTGCATCAGTAACGTCAACAACCTTCACATAGAACTCGATCTGGTTACACCCATGTCCGGCAGGGATTGTCCCCTTGTATTCATCGTTGTTGCCTACGGGTACATTGTATACCATCGGAACTTCAATGAAATCAGGGTCACCAACACACCTGTAGTAAAGGTAAGCCTCCACATCCGCACATGGACCGCTGGGACCGGTGCAACCATCCTTCCATACCTGCACATACACATCGATATCATCGTTCGATGTGTACATTGCACCGTTACATGGCCAGATTTGACCGCACCAGCCAACAGCACCCATTGCGGAGGAAGCCAACGTGATCAGCATGGCGGCTGCCGCAAGTCCGCTAACAAGCTTCATCACTCGCTCCTCCTTCCTCACCAAACCGGGGAGATACCATCCTTCTTCAGTGCTGTCCACGTCTCCCCATCCGCGAACACACTGCTAACCCCTAGCAGGAAGACGACAATCCCGATACGTTCAAGATTCGCCGCCTACCCCCGCCTCTTATGTTGCTGCATAGTTTCATTATACGGTATTTGTTTAGATTTGTCAAAGGACTCTTCAAGGAGAGGGGGAATGGGTGGGACGTAGTGACCCTGGAAGTTTCGAATTTTCCAGGTAGATGTATTTTCACCTAAAGTCCATCGCAATTGGGATCGAAAACAAGAACTGAGGCGAGGCGGGATCGCATGTGCTTAGCAAGGGAAGCAATAGATTTGCCGTAATTGCTCACCCGTCGATCCAGCTTGCCTGCGAATTTCCAAAACTGGTACTGCCTTAAGAGTGGAGGGGGAATACCATGACAGGACTCAGTGCAAATATGGATTTCGTGGCAACTGCAGAAGAAGTCACACAACATCTGCTCGCTGTACTGGAGGCTGCCAAGTTCAAGGTTAAGTCACTTGAGGGAAACACGATCACAGCTCAAACCGGCTTTTCACTCACCTCACTTGGCTCACAACTGACAGCAACCCTCGAGCAAACAGATCCATCGACAGTAAGGGTAACCTTCGATATAAAACCAAGGCAGAAGACTGTGATGACGGACTGGGGACGATCGAAGAGGGAACTGAAGAGGATTCTCAGATTGTTGGAGGCACGCCTTGCCAGTCAATCCTCTGAGAGCGACAAGCAGTGTGCTCAGTGTAGTGCACCGGTTCAGGATGCAGACATATTCTGCACCAACTGTGGTACCAAGATAAGATAGGGAGGGTTTAGATATGCCTAACTTCTGTCCACACTGCGGAACAAGAGTCGAGACAACTCATCAGTTCTGTCATCGCTGCGGCAAGCAGCTTCATGGGAGAAGCACGGGAAAGCCTGAGGAGATGCCAAAGGTAGTCTCCAGCAGTATGCCTCCGCAGGCAGTTGCGGTCGAATCAAACCAGATCAAGAACCTCTCATATGCCTCCATGGCGGGCTTTGGAGCACTTGCCCTGATATCCCTGCTCACCAATAATGGATTGGGCTTCCTCCTCGGAGCAGCACTTTCGGGATGCGTTTACTTCTTCGTTCTTAAGAAGTACAGAGAAGGAGACTACGGTACCTGCTCAATCGCTGCCATGGTGATCGCCATTGTTGCGGGGCTGA
>JAOZOU010000066.1 GCA_029933125.1 bacterium
TGTCTAAACCCCCTCTATTAGGAGCGTTTCAGATCAGCTTACCTTCAGGGATTCCGCTTCTTCACGAAGAGGTATAAGGTGGAGTGTCGCATCGCCGAATGTCCCGGAACCGAAGCATGATCGGACGGATATATTCGAGGTTAAAAGTCGATGCCTAGCGATGCTCCCAGAAGCCATGAGGTGGACACAATTCCGTCAGGTATGCGGTCAATCACCATACCAGTCTCATCCTCCTCAGTGCCTGGCTCGTCACCATACCAGACCTGCTTCTGATAGCCATTCGCGCTGCTATACAGGACGTCCGCTTTAACCGATACAAACATCCTGGGGCGGTCATTTTGCTCTTCGAAAAAGTACCTGATTGAGGCTTCACCCAAGATTGCATACCCCTTGCAATTTCCTGTCATTCGCTTCATGCGTAGAATGTGATCGTCGTAATCCTCTACGATCGCATTTGGCGCGTAGCCTGCTTGGCCAATGAAAGCTAGCCTATTCCTATTGGTGGCTTGAAAGTCAAAGAAGAAGTAGGGTGCCCTGAGCTCTACCTCATACTCAAGTACACATGTGTCGGCGAGTACGTTGAAATAGACACGCTCGAGATTCTCGTCTAACTGCCACCCATCGACACCGTAGATCTCATGAGACACCTTGCGATAGCGGTAGCCGAAGCCGAGGCGGAACCAGGCGGCGTACTCGTCGGTCACCTTGCTGATCAAAGCGGCCGCAACACCAACATCGATGTCATAGCCTTTTGCCTTGGCCTCTGACTCTGTTGAACTCCAGGTGAGCTGTATGTCTTTGAAGGCTAATCTTACTCTGTCAATGTCAGTCATGGGATTTTTCGGGTCGGTCATAGACATGGTGCCGTCCAGGTAAAACCGTATGTCGTGATTCCTTGGAAGATCGGTTCCCAGGGACAATCTGACACCACATAGGTATCCGTCCATAGGGAACTCCAGTTCACTTGTACCCTTCACATCCTCGGCGATGTTGAACTTGATGGTATATTTTGAGCTACCGAAGGATCGTCTGACATTGCCCTCCAGCTCAATGTCGATGGAGAAGACTTGGCCTGGGATCAGAATGAGGAGAAAGGTAAGAAAAAGTACTCGTCTCATCTTCTGCGCCTCCTGTTCTCTACCAGCGTGGCTCGGAGCGCAATCATCCAGTCGAGGGAAACCGCTTCGTGGGATTCGAGCCATGTCTGAGGATTGGCTTTCCATTCGCCCCCCGCAGCTTATGTATTTGCAGGACATGTCACTGATGCATTCTAGTGGCATCGTATGTGCAATGTCAAGTTTGATTCGCGGAGTTCCTTGAGGTGCGCTTCCGATGGTGCCCTGTAATTGTCCTGAGGTGCTGAGAATCTGAATGGGCATCCTAATGCGATTGCTAGACCCGTTCACTGTATCCATACGGTGCGTAGGGAAGTGCCCTTGTGTGGGTTCGCCCTTGCGAACCTGTTATGTTCGTCAGGGTTCGTCCTCAGGAAGAGGGAAATGCCTTTCGCCTTAGACCCCTTTTGCGGAAGAGGTGGCAGGACACCCGTTCCCATTCCGAACACGGAAGTTAAGGCCTCCAGGGCCGATGGTACTGTGCTGGTAACGGGGTGGGAGCCTACGACGACGCCGCATTTCTGTATTGGGTGGCTGGGAGCCGACTGGATTGATTACACTCTGGCAGTCCTCCGGGCGGTCACTCTATTTCTTAGGAATATTTTGCGCTGCGGCTTAGGAGCTGTGGTAACCAATTCACTCTCGTTAAGAACTCGACTCTCAGCACCCTAAGTGGATCACCAAGTCCCACCCATTCGCCTCTCAGGGAGATCGGGAGCTTGACAGACGAGATAAGAATGGTGTACAGTCTATACTAAGTTGGTGGAAATAATAGGCAAACTAGAGAAAGGAGGTGTGATGAAGCTCACAACGAAAAGTGAATACTCTCTTCTTGCGCTGATTTATATTGCAAGGCAAGGTGAGGGGAGGTTTGTCAGAATCGATGAAATATGTAAGGCATATGATCTACCGCGGAAATACCTTGAACATCTGCTTCACATTCTCAAGCAGAGCAGATACGTGAGAACACGGAGAGGTACACGCGGTGGATATGCTCTTGCCATGCCGGCCTCCAAAATCAGCGTTGCCAGCGTAATAAGATTGATGGACGGCGCGCTTGCCCCAACCGAGGCCGTGAGCATGTACTTTTTTTCCGAGACGCCACTAATGCGAGAGAAGAAAATCATGAAGGTATTCAAGGAAATCCGTG
>JAOZOU010000067.1 GCA_029933125.1 bacterium
GTTTGCCCTCTCCAGGCAGGCCGATGGCTGACGGCCTGCAGCACCTCCTTCCCTTTGCCTACCTCAGCAAGGGTCGGAGAGGGATTTGTAGGCACGGCCTAATGGCTTAAAAGAAAGGAGGTCTAACGACAAAGAGAGGAGGATTTGCAATGGATTTAAGCAATTTGAGTAGAAAGGGACTGGAACAGGCCTTGCAAAAGGCTCTTGACCTTCTACCTCCCGAAGGGGTAGAAGAGGTTGTGGCAACCTTTCCAGAGAGGTTGCCAGCCATAGACCACACTCAACAGAAGACCTCACGGGCTCTTGGTATCACAGAGAAGAGCTTCTACACTGTTGCAGAAGCAGTGGAAGAGCTCGCAAGACGATTCACCCAGGAAGGCGAACAGTTGCGAAGCGTGCATGTGCAAAACATACTATCTATGTGGAAAGACTACGATGAGCGGGAGAAGGCTCTCTTTGCTGTGCTACTCGCAGAGGCGACCCTTCGTCACCTAGCAAAGGCATTCGCTGAAAAGCTTGCTGCAGCTGTCATCCAGGTTCATGCAAGGGAGGAGACAAAAGATGAAGGTCACTAAAGAAACCATCCAAGCAACTCAGAGGTCGGTAGACCACTGGAGGAGGATGATAGAGTGGGCTCGAGAGCAGTATCCAAAGGGCCCGACAGACTATCTCTACATGATAGCAGAAATTGGCGAAGACTGGTATTCTGGCAGCTGCCCACTTTGCAAGTGCTTTCTCCAACCAGACACCCCGTGCAGCGAGTGTCCTCTCAAGACTGTGTTCGGTCGCTGCGACGACCCTCTGGCTTTGAACGCTTGGCCAAATGTTAGATGGGCTCGCACCTGGGGCGAGTGGCTGGAAGCCGCAGAGGTTATGCTGTTCCAGTTGGAAACTGTTCTCGAACTGTTAAAGGAGGCCGACAATGCTTAAGGACTGGTTCTGTGAGGCACTTGCCTTGCAACCTGGGGAGGAGCTCCTCCTCCCTGCTGCTTCAAAGGCGGAGGCCACCCGCCTCCGCAATCGCTTGCTAAAGCTCCGAGACGAATATCCCGACCAGGCTGACGCTGAGAGTATCAGCATCCGTGTAACACTTGTAAAGCGCCGCTTCTTTGTTGCTTTGCGACGAGAGCCACTCTCACCAACAGTGGCTTTCAAGCGAGCTGCTGACGGCAGCATTGTCCGCATGGCTTTATCAAGTCATGAGAGACTGCGTCGCACAGCCATGCAAGATGGCCTGACGGCGGAGCAGATAGAGGAAATTCTCGGCTCGGCTGAGGACGAGCATAGCTCAAAGGAGGAGGAACCGAGATGAATGAACGTCCCTTCAGGGAGCTTTCAGCATATTGGCGAGCTTTCTGGCAATACATTGCCAATCTTGACGAACCACCAGAGGTGCGTCGCCAAATACGCCTCTCTTACGAGAGGCTCATTGAAGAAGCGGAGGACGAATGTCCTTCGGAAGGAGGCCAAGATGCACAGAAAACGTAACTGGTTAAAGTTCCGCCTTTGTGGAGCACGAGGTGCAATTGACGAAGCTCGCATGAGCGAGCAAGTGAATCTTCCCGCGAGGCAAGCCCTGGAGGCTGCAGCAAACAGTATATGCGCAGCCCTTCAGTGGTGGGACACACCCTTTCTTACCAATGGTGAGAAGAGCTGGAGAGAAATCATTATGGAGATATCCCGCAAGCCTGACGTGCTGTGGCACTACGTCACCGCCCTGCGGGGGCCAGACACAGTTGATTGCTCGGTTATTGCAAAGGCTATGTTCACTTGCCCTTTGCGGGGCAGGTGTGCCTACGCACTCGGTAGGGAGGAGTTCATCGGATTATCCTCAGAGGAGATTGAGAAAGGCTTCACCACTATTCACGGGCACCGCCACGAGCTATACCACTACCTGCAGCACATCACTGCAGTCTGGGAGGTGTTCTACCCTCCTCTTGGGGAGCTGCTAGCAAGCACCTTCCTTGAAGGCAGCATCTCGCCCAAGGAGGCTGCCAAGCGATATATAAAGCTGCTCAACGAGTGGATGCGAAGCAAACACGTCATTATGGAGGAGGCCACAGATGAAGAACCGAGATAAAGAGTGGAAGCAAATTGTGCAGGAGCTGCTCGAAGCAGGACGGGAAGTCGCTGCATGGGACTACGCCACTGCTCTGCGGGGACCAGACGTCCCATGCCAGTGGCCTGTGAAGACGGCATTCACAGGCCCTCTGCGGTGCAAGAGCATGCACCA
>JAOZOU010000068.1 GCA_029933125.1 bacterium
AACTGCAAGTCATACCAGCCCTTTGGACTTTAGTGTCACAGCACATGATCCGGATGGTGATCCACTGAGTTATAGCTGGACATTAGAGGGTGTGGAGGTGTCTACCGATACCGTATGGACTTTTACCCCTGGTGCTGATGAAAATGGGCTGAGAATGGTTAGGGTTACCGTAAGTGACAATAATCCACTTAGCCGAGATACCTTCGAGAGGAGGCTTGTGAAAGTACTGCCCGATGTGGAGAATCACCCTCCAGTAGCAAATGCAAATGGACCTTATGCCGGCGTTGAAGGTTCTGCAATAACCTTCGATGCCAGCGGTTCTACGGATCCCGATGATGATCCACTTGAGTATCGCTGGGATTTCGATAATGATGGAACTTGGGATACCGGATGGTCTGATAGTCCAACCGTCAGTAATACCTGGAACGATGACTGGGCTGGCACGGCAAAAGTAGAGGTAAGCGACGGTGAACTTACTGATACCGATACGACCAGTGTTATTGTAGACAATGTAGTACCAACAGTGGATGCTGGTACAGATCAGACAGCAGATGAAGGGCAACCCGTTACTTTCTCTGGCAGCTTCTCTGATCCTGGATCGCTCGACATCCATACGATAGAATGGGGCTTCGACGATGGATGGACTGCAACTGGAACTCTAACTCCAACCCACACCTACGATCAAGATGGGATCTACATTGTTACTTTAACCGTAACCGATGATGATGGTGGTGTCGGCTCTGATACTGCCACTGCCACTATTGCCGATACAGAACCAACCGCAGATTTTTTTGGCACACCTACAAGTGGATCTAAACCATTAACAGTAGCTTTCACAGATATCTCAACCTCTTACGATGGGATTACTGCTTGGGAATGGGACTTTGACAGTAATAGCGTAATAGACAGCACGGAGCAGAACCCGACTTATGAGTATGCCGAAGACGGCACATACACGGTGACATTAACAGTCCACGAGGCTGATGGGGATAGTGACACAGAAATGAAGGTGGATTATATCACTGTAACAGAGGTAAACCAGCCACCAGTAGCGGACCCGAATGGTCCTTATACAGGCACAGAAGGAGTAGCAATAGCATTTAACGGCAGCGGATCTTATGATCCAGACGGCAGCATAGTTTCTTATGTGTGGGACTTTGGCGATGGGAACACTTCAAGCGAAGAGCGACCAACGCATACCTATGCACAAAATGGAACTTATACCGTCACTTTGAACGTGACTGATAATGACGGTGCAACAGATATAAATACCACAACGGCAACGATAGCAGATACAGAGCCAACGGCAGACTTCTTTGGCATACCCACAAGTGGACTCAAACCATTAACAGTGAATTTCACCGATAACTCAACTACATACGATGGAATCGCAGCATGGGAATGGGACTTAGGCGATGGCAATACAAGCAGCGAGCAGAACCCGACTCACGTGTATGTTAATGCGGGGTCGTATAACGTAACGCTAACAGTCTATGAGACTGATGGTGACAGCGACACAGAGACAAAGGTGGATTATATCACGGTAACAGAGGTAAACCAGCCACCAGTATCAGATCCCAACGGTCCTTATACAGGCACAGAAGGAGTAGCAATAGCATTTAACGGCAGCGGATCTTATGATCCAGACGGCAGCATAGCTTCTTACGCCTGGGACTTTGGCGATGGAAACACAGGAACCGGAGTGAATCCAACACATACCTATGCACAGGACGGAACCTACACTGTTACCCTAACAGTAACAGATAATGGTGCTGCAACCGATACAAATACTACAACAGCAACAATAGCAGACACAGAACCAAGCGCTGATTTCACTGCCGAACCCACGAGCGGACCCAAACCATTAACAGTGAATTTCACAGATACTTCAACCTCATACGATGGAATCGTAGCATGGGAATGGGAGTTCGGCGATGGCAATGCAAGCAGCGAGCAGAATCCAACTCACTTATATGCTAATGCGGGGTTGTATAACGTAACGCTAACAGTCTATGAGGCTGATGGGGACTCTGATATAGAAATAAAGACCGACTATATAAACGTTATAGGAATCACAGATCGCTGGGCAGAGATTAACTATGAACTTGACACGCTGATAACCAAGGTGAATGCTACTGATATGCCCAACATCATCAAGAACAGATTGATAGACAAACTTGAGTACGCAGAGGAA
>JAOZOU010000069.1 GCA_029933125.1 bacterium
GCCGTTTTCAGGTTATTCTGAGCGAAATCGGTTGTGGCTACTCCTGCCAGCATAGTCTCGATATCCGATTTCCCTGATGTGTCCTTGAGAATATGAGACACGGAACCGGATAGGGCGTCATCAAGCTCGGTATCTGTGTACAATACTCCACGAGCGGTAACCGGCGGGGCGTCCGTATCATAAATTTCTGTTCCGGCGACCATCGTCATAGCTCTATAACCCCTGCAACAAGCTTGTAACAACGCTCCGGCTGAGAACCGTCCGGTGGAGTCCAGGGTCCGGCAAGACTTATTGTGAGGAGGCAGTCTGATTCGATCTCTTCGCCATTATTTAGCCTAGCCACAACTTCCGGGTAATCAACTTTTAGATAAAGGAGATTGCCAGAGCCATCATAAAATGAGGCTCTCCAGCGATTTCGATTCCAATAATCTCTCTCAAAAATTACATCTGCTCGGACGAGTTGAAGGGATTTCCATTCTTCAAAAGGCAACGCCTCGAGAACCTGCGGTGTGACGCGGTCATTACGGGAATGTAGTATTATTGTATTGTCCTCACAATAATTAAGAATATCCATAGAAGATACGCTTCCGATCACTTTCCAATCCCAAGACTCTACCAATCGGTTTTCCCTTTGGTAGCGATCCTTTGGTCTACATGATGTTAAAGGAATCTCTACTACATCAAGAAGTTTAATCTTTCCTGCCACTAAGCTTGGAATAGCCCGGTTTTCCTTCGATACTGGTCGAATCCATTCACCAGATCGCCTATCAATCCCGGCTACACAATGTCCCCCTGGCTTGACAGAATTTGCCAGTATGATGAGTTCTGCCATGCGCCGTCTCCTCTTCATAGGTGGCGGATCTCCACATCGCCCCACTTGTTCCGCAGGTACTCGGCCACAAGCCTTCGGTGGCACTTGTCGGCCTCCGGTTCGCTGCACAAGAGGCATGCACCGTCCAAGTCGCTCGGTGTAACAAGGTTCTCGATCTGCCGCTCTGCCATGACCTTTGAGAACCTCTCCTCGTACTCGGCCCAGCTCAAGGTCTTTTTCTTGTAGCCGTCCAGTATCTCTTTAGTGGGAGCCATATCTGGCTTGTGTGAATAGTCGATCCCAGCAATTTCACGGAGAAAATAGGCGAGGTCATTCTTCTTGGTGAATCCGGCAAGTTGCGACACGTTGTTCAGACGAATATCGACCAGCTTCTTGACTCCTGCTTGCTTTAGAATCTCGAAGAATTCACGCGCGCTCTTCTTGGCGAAGCCAATAGTGAATAGGGTAATGCCGTTCCGTTGAGTAATGCCTTCTTCAGTCATTATGCGCTCCTTCTTGATTTTGTTTATAGGCTATATCCTGAGAGCGCTTTATGTAGGCCCTTTCTATCATTTCAAAATCACTTACATCTTGATCAAAAATACCACGCTCACACCGTGTGATTTTCAGGAGCCTACCCTCAGTTTCCCGATGGTCCTCAAGCGAGCCGTCAGGCAGAATGTGTTTGATGTTGACCCGAAGAGTCTTCAGGTTACGGCAAACCAAGATCGTTCGGTGGCAGTCCAAAGGCTCTTTCTCGGCGCACATCAGGGCGACCCGGTACTTCTCGCTGCCTCTAATAACACGGTCAAGTCCGCGTTTAAACTCGGCTCGTTCAGCCATACGCACGAAATCAGCTTGGCCGTTCTCGTAGCATGACCGGTCATTGGGTCGCGCCCCTAGCTCCTTCCCGAGAAATACATAGGCGATCCCTACCTTTTGGAGTGATGCGGCAAGGTCTTCCTTGTTGAACTGTGGATTGAAGCGACTGTACGGCGCTGACCGCACGTCTGCCACAGCAGTGATGCCGTGCTGCTTGAGCAGGCTGATAAACTTGTCAATTGAATGATTGGAATGGCCTATGGTGTAGATGACTGTCTCAGTTTGCACATCGACTCTGGGTTGCTCGATGGGTTCGACTATATCCGGCACCTCCAGCTCTCCGGAGATGAGTCTTGGAAGAAGCGTATCGCGCAGACGGGCGAGGCGGTAGTTCTGTCGGATGCCTACACGCATGCGATCATAGAGTGGTGTAACGAATCTATCAAAAGCAACCAGGACGGCAGGTGGAGGTACAACTTGTTGACTCATATATGCCAGATTGCGATTCAGGCCGGGG
>JAOZOU010000070.1 GCA_029933125.1 bacterium
AAAGAGCCGCAGGTGCCTGAGCTTGAACTGCCGGCTAAGGCTTCGTTCTTCTTTGAAGACTGGTATAAAGCAATCAGAGCCGCTGAGAAGGTTGGGGATGTTCTGCTTGTGAGGGTTGATGAATCCGGACTCGTGCTTGAGGTCGAAGGCGAATCGGATAAGCTCACGGCGAGCTTTCCCGCGTCGCTGCTTATGGACTTCACTCCCGCGGAGGTCGCCGCCCGTTTCGCGCTGGGCTATCTGTCAGTGCTTTCAAAGGCGTCACGTGCTGCTTATGCCTCCCAGCTCTGGCTCGCGCTCGGGAACGATATGCCAATCGAGATCCAGTTCCATATCGCTGAAGGGAAGGGCGACGTTGTTTATTGGCTGGCGCCGAGAGTGGAATGAGGTAGGATGAGAGCACAATGAGAAGGAGGTTTTGCTGGTCTGCATCCGTGATATGAGATGGCACCTTGCTATTGTTCTCGTTTTTATCACCACCTGAGTTCCTTTCCCTCCCTCTTTCATCCTCCCTTTTTTTTTCCTTGTTTTCCCCACATTTTATGACCAGTCTGTTACTCTCCATATCTCTATTGAGTTCTATGTATGATCCCATTGCTCTCCTGATTGCTCTGTATTGAATCGCTCCTCGAATTCGTTCAGCAGTTGTTCGGGTGCTGTATGGACTCTCCTGGCTCGTGACTCTATCCATAGAATACCTCTCTCGAATGTGTATTCGCTGTTATTCTTTTTGAGTCCATGTCGCCATTGCTCGTAGGAATGATAATATTTCTCAATTTGTGCTCGTTTGCTGTCGGTCTCCTGTTTCTTGCTCTTTTCAGTTCGTTGTGTTTTCAATTTCTGCTCTAACTCCTCGATTCGCTTGCCCTGTTCCCTCACCGTTTTCTCAAGTTCTCTACTCTTACGTCTCAATTCCAGCATCTCTTGGACCTGGCTACCTCTGGCATTACGAATCAGCTCTCTTATAGTTGCTGACCGATTATTTACTCCCGCAATACGATCTATCTCCTTCAAGAGCTCCGCTTCTAACACGATATTGATCTGTCGAGGCTCTTTTAGATAACTTTTCCTCCCCATCTGTATACCTCCACCTTTCGCGGGGGAATGTCTCTTACTATCTTGAGACGCCCCTTAATATTAATTAGATAACTATTTAAAAAATGCCGTATAAATAAACATAAAACAAAGACATATCTATCTATCTATCTATCTATCTATCTATCTATCTATCTATCCAAGTACTTTCTGAGGCTTTCTTGGGCTTCTTTCCGTTGAAAAACCTTTCTGGATTTTCCGTTAGTGTATGTCAAATTCCGAATTTGTATGTCACTTTTAGGGGGTGAAAAAATGTGTTGTGAATTTGTGTTTTGACACTCGTTGTGTTTTTCGAGGTATTTTTTGACATTCGACCGGTTGGTGTGAGTGGTATGCAAGTGTAAGGTTTTTATGTATCATTGACATTCTATACTTAGGTGATGTGGAGATGCACACCAGAAAGCAAACCACCGTCCGGTTGAATGAGGAGGAAATAACCTTCTTGAGGGTTTATGGTAAAGGGAGAGTGACTGAGGCTATCAGGGAGCTTATCGCGGAGAAGAAGGGCGCGATTGAGCAGGGCGAAGAATCTCAGAAGACGCCCGAAGGGCGGTTCTATGACTGTCTGCTTCTGCCGGCAGATTCGCGGTTGCGCGATACGTATTGCGCATTTCTGGAGCTCTTTATCGAATCGGGGGAGCGGCTTGCTTCTCTGGATTACCTCGCGCCTGCGTTGATAGGACGCACGGGGTTCGATGAGGGCACCATCCGAAAGCACTTCCGGAAGCTGGCGTCGCTGAAGTTCGTTAAGTCGGAAGGGCTGCTGTTTCGACCCACGCTCAGGTTGAAGCAGGAAGTGCCGGTTGATATGCTCCGGAAACTCTATCTCGAGTTTGCTGATTTCCTCAAAGCTCGTGGTAATTATCGTGATGTTTCGGGTGATCTGTGGGGCGAAATTTTTGCATGATATTGAGAGGTATCTCAAATGACAGATAACAGCACTTGGAAGAAGTTGGAGCAGCGTGTGTGCGAGAAGTTCGGTGGCAGGAGGAACCCATTGTCAGGCAGCAACTCGCAGCATGGCACATCTGCGGATTGCATTCAGACCGCTT
>JAOZOU010000071.1 GCA_029933125.1 bacterium
ATCAGTTCCATTATATTGAAACTTAACTACTAAGCTTTCTCCTGCTGGAATAGCATTGAAATCACCTTGTAATATAAATCTATCACCATCCATAGTAATACCAGTAATATCAATATCAGCTAAATCTATTTCACTACCAGAAGCCAATCTAACAGCAATATCAACACTTTGATCAAAAGCACCATTTGCATCTGAATCATAAGCTACACCAGCAACTCTTACAAAGTTTGCCCCTGCTATTTGTGTTACAGGAGTATTACTATCCATACTAACAACATCATATGTAATTGTGTCATTTGTATCCTCGTCAAATCCTACAACACGACCATTGATTGTTGTTTCACTATCACCAAATGATTCTTGTCTTCCAAAACTTCTATTTATAACTACTGGTTGATCATTTGTACCAGAAATTGTCAATGTTACTGTTTGAATATTTGAAATTGCTGATTCACCATTTACATCATTTGTACCATCAGTAACTTGTACATCAAAACTAACTTCTACAGTTTCATCAACACCAAGATTGTTAAATGATGGATTAAAAATACCATATGTTCCATCAGCATTTACTCTAACTAAAGTTGGAGTATTAATAACACCATGTGTATCAACTACTGTAGCAAAAGCAGGTGTAAATAAAGATTGACCTTGTTCTACAAAAGTATAACCATCATTAACATCTTCATCTGTTACAACTTCACTTAGCTCACCTCTTAGAGTCGAATCTTCAGGTATCTCATGCCCATGAGGATTAAATAGACCTGTTAAATCAACTTCCATAGCATTCACAGCAGTTACAGATTCTAATACAGGTGAATCATTTGTTCCATTTATAACAATTGTTACCATTTTTGGTTCAGAAAGTGAAGCTTCATTATTTGTGTCACCTAAATCACTTATACCACTATCATCTCTTACTTGAACAGCAAATGTAATAGTTACACTTTCTCCTGTACCTAACTTATCAAAACTAGAACAAACTACATCATAGTTACCATCAACATCAAGACTAACTCTAATAGGAGTAGTAATAAGAGGATCTATACCTGAAGTATCTTCTGTAAAATCAACAATTCTATCATCAAATGATACATAACTATAACCATCATTTATATCATCATCACTTACATCAATAAAGTTTTCTAATTCACCAGATAAATGTGCATTTTCATAAGAAACTGGTACTAAATCCATAAATGTATCAAGACCTGTTATAGGAGCAGTAGTATCAGCAGCTAAATTCCAACCATTTGTACTATCTCCTGATACTTCACCAAATAATTCTGTTGATAATATAACCCCTTGAGAGTTTGCATTGATAACTACATCAAGCTCTGCACTCCATGAATGGTCTTCGTCATCAAGTCTATCATTTACAACAACAAATGTTACGGTATGTTCACCAGCTGTATCAAATGTATGACTAAATGTTCCAGCAGTTACAGCACTACTTGTATCAACAGTTCCTACAACTACTCCATCAACAATAACTATTGCACTATCATTAAATACATCAGATGATCTAAAATCCCAATCAAATGCTACTGTTTCACCAGCTGCTGTATCAACAACAACTTTAAGCCCTGAACCCTCTTGCGGAGATTCAGACACTTCACTTAAAAGAACATCAATATCAGAACCATAAGTTACCATATCTAATGTGGTTTCAAGAGCATCTATAGTCTCAATACTTTCAATAATAGGTTGATCATTTGTACCTGTAATTGTAATAGTTACTAATTTTGGTTCAGAAGTATTATTTTCTTCACTTCCTAATGAACTATCTGTTGCAGTGTATTGGAATGTTACTGTTGCACTTTCTCCTAATGCTAACTGATTAAAGTTACCATTTACATTATATGTTCCACTTTCATCTACTGTTACATTTAAATCTATCACTTCTACATTTGCAGGTGTTGATAAACTATATGTTGTACCTTCTGCCATTTGGTATGTATGTGTATCATTTACATCACCATCTTCTACTGTTGCAATACTTCCATCAAATGAAGTAGTTACATCATCTTGTGTATCATCTTCTCCGTTTGCATATGCATCATTATCATGTGTTTCACTTACTGTATCTGTTACAGTTGATACTATTGGTTGGTCATTTGTTCCTGTTACTGTTAATGTCACAG
>JAOZOU010000072.1 GCA_029933125.1 bacterium
TTTGTCGTTCCACTTACAATCAATGGTTCTCCTACTCCTACTGACGCAATTGGGTTCAATGTCACTGATGCAGACTCAACCTTGAATGTGAACGTCTCAATAAAGTCATCACTCCCTGCCACATCAATTGTATGATCTTTGAGCATCTCTATGATCTGTTTCTGATTCTTACCTCTAAGGTCTACCTGTGTGGCCGCAATACCAAAGCCATTTGCTAGATTGCCCGCACCAACATCGCCTCCTGTAGCATCTTTGAGATCCCCATACTTGCCGTCACGTCCTGGCGACAGGACCATTGCCATCCACACGCCAGTGTCAAAACCAGCTCCTCCCATTGTTATATCTTCACTGAATTCGTCATCGGTTACCGATGTTGAAGTTATCTCAAGCCCATTTGCAACATCTAAGCCTGGACCCTCAGGAGGATATCCGTCGGGACCTACCAGAACTATATCCACATCATCTACACCGGTTGCTGTTCCTTCTATTTCATAGTCGTCATCTTCTGCAACTACATTCCTTAACTGTTTAGCTGTGAGCCCTGGTTCAACTAACCTTATCGCTGTTGATCCATCCTCATCTATACCCTCGTAGTCGCTTGGATCTAACACTCCATTTGCCCCTAATGGTACTTCTGTATTTAAAGCAACCGCACGATCTATGTAAACGTCTATCGTGTAGGAACCTGTTGTCAACCCCGAGGTATCCCATTTCTCTTCAAATTCTTTGTTCTCGTCCACTGCAACATCGTTAAAAGATTGGGCTGTACCTGGGATGTTTGCATCCTCTATGACTATATCGACGTACTTACCAGCGCTTACTGCTCCTTTAATTGTAACGTCCGATCCAATTATTGCACTCTTTGGCATATCAAATATTACCTTCGCTTCCTCAACCTTTATGTCTACACTATCCTCGTCAGCTTCTGCTGTATTCGTATCAACCATGGCATCAGTATCATAGGTCGGTCCGCCAACTTGATCGGGATTAAGTATCCATGCTGTATCATACACCTTTATTGTGTAGGTTCTATCGTCTGCGCCAGTCGTATCAATCTTAACCTCAGCAATGCCGTCACTTCCTGTTTGTATCCACGCTGCCAAACATGGTATATCATCTTCTGTGTTGACAGTGCCATCAGGACCTGCATATGCAGCCCCATCAGGTCTTAGTTCTGGTAAATCATCACCAGTATCAGCTATGCCGTCAGGACCCAGCCAATCATCAGCATTATTAGCTATGCCATCTGGACCGACATCATCAGCAGTATTAGGTAAGCCGTCAGGTCCATTGTCATCAGCAGTGTCAGGTATGCCATCATATCCAACTACACTTCTATCCCTATCCTTAACATCGCCTGCAGCTTTTATCGCTGGTGGTGCACTCACATCCACACCAGTAACTGTTACGTAATAGTAAGTCTTTGGATTTCCGTTAACCACTACTGACATGTCCGTTCCTTTGCCAACCTCATCTGCCACAGCTTCTATTTTAAGCTCCTCACTGCGAATCGTAAATGTGTACTCTGGCGATGAAACATCCAGCATGTTACAGGTTCCTTTATCCGTTTTGAATTTAACCTTGTATGTTCCCGCATCCAAGGGTGGAGCTGGTGCTGCATCTTCTTGATCCAAGTCTAATGCATCGGCATAAGCTGGAGCTGTTAACGTTGGTACTGTTGCTACAGGTCCTCCTGGTACATCCCCAGCAACAAACATTGTTGTTCCAAGTATCGCAACATCGTTAAGGGGTTGACCATCAATTGTTGTCAGCTCCACGCCATCAGGGTCGTAAACTTTGATATCTACAAGTGCTCCGGGTATTTTAGTTCCAATATTCGGTTCTACTTTAAACACTATTTCAGCGCTGGTTGGAACACTTTTTCCAACTACTGAATCCTGTACCGCTGTATTTAATATTACGTCTCCTTTAATTTCTGCTTTAGCTATGTATATAATGTCGCCATCGTTTAAACCACCTGCTACGTCCCCGGTGGGCATTTTAACTACATATTTTCCCGCTATAACTGACGGAACAGTCCACCCTTGTGCATCTACTGATATTGGGGATTCAGCTTCTGTGACTGTGTCTTTAACACCTTCCAATGTAAAATCCAAGTCAGCAGCAGCACCATACCCGC
>JAOZOU010000026.1 GCA_029933125.1 bacterium
CGAGGAGTTGGCGTGCAGCTTCTCGATTCAGGTCATGGTATGAGAAGCGGGAGCCCTGGCCTTCGAGGCATCTGTACTGAGGTCATGTTCGGATGAGAGGGTCGGGTTTGAGTTGGCTGGCTACAGTCATAGTAGCATTTGTGATTGGCTTTGTGGTTCGGGAGGTAGGTAATCGGTGCAGTGCTCACTGGTGTCTGGCTCAATGTGAACTTCCTCACCGGGTTCTATCACCTTTACGGGAGTATCCTCGTCTGGCTTTGGAAGGACAGGTTCAAGTAGCCTTGTGGTTGTTGCTACCTCCTATACTAGGTCCCAACTCACCTCCCCCAGACACCCAATTCTAACCGCCCCCATTGGAACCTATTCCCGTTTGGACACATAGAGATGTCTTGACTCTAGTCGACAGAAATGTTAGGTTGCAGTCGGAAGGTTAGGCGGAACGTGATCTAGGATGGGCTGGTGAGATGAGTAGATGCTACATTATTGCAACTGTATTGCTTTCGGTTTTCCTCATGCTATCGAGTCTTCTGGCAGCCTCTGATTCTCCCAGGTTACCCGACGCTGACGGCGAGAATTTCGTCTGCATATCTGGCGAGATTTACGATACTTCAACGGGGAAACCCCTTGCAGGGGTTGGCATCTGTGTGTTCCCTGAGGGCATGGCCGCTGACAGTTCAGCCTCACCTGGCTCTATACATGAAAATGGCACAGAGTACCCGCTGCCACATATCCCAAGGTTGCATTGGATTCGCTCCACAGATACTGACGGGCGGTTTGCGATATGCGAGATTCCCGCCTGGTTAGGGGACAAGACATTCGGTGCGATCATCTACAAGCCAGGGTACATACCTCAATTCCCCGACGTGTTGGCTGTCGAAGGACCAGACCCATTTTATGGCACAGCCATCTCCTTGGTTCCATCTGACAGCTAGCACCCGGAAGGCACCTAAGGCTACCTCAGCAGTATTACCTTTCTCGTAGCCGCAAATGCCCCGCAGCGGACATGGAGGAAGTATATTCCTGGTGCAACTGGCTCACCACTCTGATTTGTGCCATCCCACCTGAAGCGATAGGTCCCAGGAGCATAGGGGGCATCTGTCACGAGAAAAACGAGCCTTCCAGCAACATCATAGACGCCGAGGCGCATTAACACGTGGTCTGCAACGGAAACCACTATCGCGGTCTCACCAAGGAATGGATTTGGACCGGCAAGTGAGACTTGCACTTCTCCCAATCCACTTGTAGCGTCATATAAAACCCCAGAGGCTTCCTCAGGTGTCCAGCTGTCCACATATACCTTCAGCCGGTTGAAGGGAGGGTCCTCCACACTGTCAGTGTCCGGCGCTGAGGCATATGTAACATAGAGCTTGCCCGCTGCTGCAGTGATGCTCGTTGCTATGAGTGTTGTATCACCAGCTGCGTCAAACCCCGTGTCTGCAACCGCACCAGCATAAACTTGCGTGCCACCAGCACATATCGTGAAAACCTCCAGCCCTCCCCACCTCGCCCACTCACCATACCTCGATGGCGATGGATAATGCACCGGCGTATAGGCCATCGAGTAAAACCTGTTCCCACTGCCAGCAATCCGGCAGCGATGCTCACACCAACGGTAAATGAACAACTGATTCTCCCATTGGGCAATGGCAACGGGAAACTGAGGATCTGAGATATCGATCACAACATTCCATGCATCCCAATATCCATAGCAGCGGTATGGCGCGGCAAAGAGATAGTCGCCACATCTGGCTTGAATCTCTACCGAAAAACCTCCCACCCCAAACCCGGGCGAAACAGACCAATTGTTCATGAAAACTGGATCACACGGTGTAGATATGTCTACCACCTGCAGAAGCGGTGTATGTATTTCACATCCTTTAATATCCCAAACACTGTCCCCTGAGACATACAGATTCCAGTCCCCCTGCGACCTCAGGATATACGAGTCGTAAACCTCAAATCCCCCAGGACAATCGTAGGTGTATTCACCGCATTTGGTCAGTGTCAGACTGCCTGAGCCTTCCTCCTCCAACGACAAAACCTCCAACTCCAGCGATTGTGTCGTGTAGTACACATAGTCACCTGAGTAGTCACGTCGAAGCTCAGCATCCCTACCAGGAACGTCGTACCTGCATGCAAGCTCCATCACTGTGTACTTGTTCTCGAAACTGAACACTGCAAGCCCCTTGTTACCACAGATCACCCAAAGGTAGCCGTCGTATTGTATTGCGCAGGGATCGTCAAACAGGTTGTCCCACAGCCCAAGATCAGCTAAATCGTGGCTCGCTATCACAAGCGGATTCTCGGATGAAGATACATCGACAACCTCAATGATACCACCGGCCTCGCCAATAAATAGCACACCATTTGCTGTGTCCAATGCCGTACACAGCCCCTCGCCACTTAGCCTCACCTGCCCAACACCTGTGATGCTCCCCCTAGCAGCACAAGGCACCTCCTCCCTTAAAGTGCTATCCAGCGATGCCACCTTGTAGTAGTAGGTAAGTGAGTCGCTGAGTTCCCTCCGTCGTACCTTACGAAATGCACCGCTCGGAGGCTTACTCCCAACTTCCTGATAACTTGACTCGTCACCCTCACCCTCCCACACCCGATACTCCCAGGCCTCCGGGTCAAAATTGCCCCAATAGACATCGTAGCCACCCATCTTGCCCAATACACCTTCAGGATGGCAGATTGTACCACCCTCTGTCTCCGTACATCCCTTCGGTCCTGGCCAGTTGGTCCCATCTGCAACAGTCCCACCACCATAGCACATCTTGATGCAACTCCACGTCGGAGGGTCACAGTTACCAAGGCAACCATGCAATTCCCCATCCTCATAAGCGTAACGACCACTATGGTCGTACACCCGCACCTCCCAGGAAAGCAACGATTCCCCTGCAGCAGGTTGCCAACTCAACCTGTAGCAAAGCCTATCTATGTTGTATTCACAATAGAAATCCTGCCAATCAGGCGGGAACCCACCATCCCTTCCAGCAAACCCACCAAAGACAATCGCATCAACAATGCTATCATTCACCACCAGGTACAGTGAATAGACTCCATCATCGTCATCGTCCTGAGCACCGAGCTCATGCCCGTCTTGAGCGTATACCTTCCATATATACCCTCCTCCTTCTTCGACTAGATCGACAGATAGAGTCGGATTCTGCTCGTCGTTGATCCAATCCGCGTTCTCGTTAGCAAAGTCCAGGGGATTCACCAAATGCCTGTCTTCGAAGTCAGGTTCCTCTTCGTCCTTCATCAGTATCTCCTCGTGAAGATGCTGATGGTGATCAAGATAGCCCACAATGGAGCCAGAGTAGACAATATCCCCCACCTCCACATATGGATGGACATGAAGCAGAATACAGCAGACATACTTACCATTCTGCCGCTCCCATGGCACTTGGAGAGTCACAAAGTTGTCAGTATAGCTCAGATCTCTCACCTCTGCAGAGTCACCAGCGGCAAGAGGCGCATATACCCAGTCACCTTCCTCACCAGCTATGTCAATCCCTGTATGCAAATGGTATGGCTCGTGCTCATCCAATCGCATGAAAACATGATAGAGATAGTTATCACCATCAAGAGGATCTCCACCGAATAGCTGCTGTGCAACGCCCTGCGGTACCAACTGGCAAAGCAGAATGCCACAGAATGAGAGCGCACCCACAACAAACCTGCCCAACATACTGCTGCGCTATCTCTCCATTCCAACCAAATCGCCTAAATCAAAAACACAAATACAGGTCGTGTTGCTGGGACCCCAAGGGAGTCGAAATACTGCTCCTGTGAAGACGTAATTGCCAACAACTGAAAGCGGTCCAACCAGTTCACAACTCTCAATCGCTCGCAGCTTCGCCAATGGCATGCCATCTCTCGCCGAAAAGGCACACAGGTAGGGATAATGCTTCATCTTCGCACTCGGTCCATAGACTACAAACTTAAGACTATCTGATAGAGCAACATCCCTGATTACCCCGGGCATCTCCTTCACCCATAAAAGCTCAGGCGTCTCAGGATCCCTTATATCGTAAAGGCAAAAATTAGGTCTCCTGTATACAAGCACATGCTTACAATCAGGGGAGAAACACGACCCAGCCCAAGGGATCTTCTGCAAGCTGTAGACCCTCCCCTCATCAAGCTGCAACAGATACCGCCCTTCCCTATGACACTTCCACAACCCAAAGCCAATAACATTCCCAGTGTAACTTACCCACCTACACTCATGCTTGCACTCAGTCCACTCACCTTCATACAGAATGCGTCCCTCGTAATCCATAACGAGCAACTTCTCTAACTTGGGTCCTTTGCCCGTAACCTGTAGCCAAAACCGCTCACCCGGATCGAGTTCTCTGCCTTCCAGCTCCAGAGGTCGCTCAATCACCGCCACTATCCGTCTTGAAACATCATGACAGACAGCAGTTCGTATCTCATAAGGCACCACCGAGATCAAAACACCACCAGGACCACGTATCTCAGTCCTCCCATCACCACTGAAGAGAGCCACCTGACCAGTAATTGACCGCCCCGCTCGCTTGCCCTCCCCACTTATCTCAACTACCTCACGCCACCTAATCACATTGTCTCTGAGACTGCCATCTTCCAACACTGACAAGAACCTCAATGCATCCATACCACGTGGGTGCCCATACTCGTTCATGTAGTAGTGCGACTTCCGCACCGGCACAAGTTCAACAGGGAACCTCCTGCCAACCCGAATTTCACCTTGCTCTGCAAACTCATTGAGCACCACATAGGCACTATCACCTTCAAGCTTGACTACCCATACAGGTTCTAACTCCGGAACACCCTCCCAATCATATTCGGGTAGGCGTGGCTCCTCCCCAAGGTCTGTTGCCTCAGGTGGTGCCATGTTGATACCCCCATGGTACACTCTGATGGCGTCAATCTGGTTGTGTGACCCATCGAGAAGCAGGATCCTCTCCACACCGTCGATCTCCACTGGTCTAAGCCTGATATAACCCAGTGATGCCCTACCTTCCCTGAGCCACAAGTTCCAGTAGCCTACACTCACTGGCACCTTAGCAGCTCGACCAGAAATCTCAGGAAATTCCTCATCAGAACCAAGCAACTCCCAGCCACGGGAGGGATGAAAACCTCCAACCATCACAACTAAACTATCCTCTGAAACCAACTCATAGCCCAATTGATAACCACTCACCAAACAACCAGGGATGCTCTCTATCACAACATGGGCACGTATGATACCTGACCCATGGTAGGCATCCACAATCTCTGTAAGGTCAGGCTGAAGTGAGTTGCTGAAGTGGATTCTTACAACACCACCCTGATCTGCCATCGCTGTTGGGCAAACCAAGGCAACGAGCAATCCGAACGCTGTAATTGCTGCCAGGCAGCTCCTCATGCAGCTCCTCCAATCAATCCACCCAGACCATACCGAATCAGCCACCAGAGTCAAGCAAAAACCTATTCCCGACGCGGAATGGGAGGGACATCGTGTCCCCTCTGGAGCATAATTGAGAGCATCTCTTCCCGTTCCTCCGTCTGAGAAATGAGAAAGATTCGGATTGAGAGACCAACAGGAGCACTCATAGAATCCAGCTGAATTTCTGACTAACCGAGGTAGGGGTGTGCAACATCCAAAGGTTGACGCTATTGCTGTTCCACTCGGAGTTCCATAGAATTTCCCATCCTTGGCTGGCGTCAATCCGGATTTCATTCAAGATGCTTGGGATTCAAATGGTGTGAAGCACTATGGAATGGCAGCGCAAGAATCTGCTCTCTGATTGACAGTGTCGTCTTGTTCGTAAATGACGTGGGAGAGAAAACGTTCGTTGCCGATGGCTATCTAAAGTGGGCTTGTGCTGGTGCTAAGGATGCCCGAGGGCTGCTATCCGATCCTTATTCATGTATACACTTGAAAGATGCCACACGGGACGGTTGTAAAGGGGGAAACGCCACTGCCTAGACGGTTCGATTTCCATATTGGGAATGATCCCGAGCCGTGGCGGGGTGGGCGTCGCTTATATCGTGTGGTCCCTTAGCGCAACACATGTCGAGGAGTCGACCTGGTCTCCCGAAGTGTCTATGCTTGCACCGTATGACCATCTCGACTTGCAATGGACCGAACCGAGTCCACCTATCCTGCCAGAGTGAGGTGGACTGCGAGTTGGTTAGAGCATGCTGCCCGTTAGCGGCCCTCCGGCGACAGGGTGTCCTTGCTCTGTCCTGTAGCGTCGTAGTCACGCCGGAAGAGTTCTCTGGTAGGGATGATGTTGAATACCCCCAACCAGGCTCCTCATTGACAGGTAGCTTCTAATGCCCTCTTGACGAACCCCATGCTTAATGAACTGCGGCTGTAGATCGAACACCGGCAAGGAGGATCAGGCACCGCATCCAAAGCGGCGGGTACTGTGAACTGTGGGGCCGGAGCTCGAATTTTGAATTCAGAAGGGTTTTTGGTCGACTCTGTCTTTATTGAGTACTCCGAGGATGGGGACTTTCGGTATGCGGTGGCGAGGTATATCGTGCCCTTGGTGGTGTCCGGAAGCGGGTTCTGGAGTTCCGGTGTCAATATTGAACCCTCTTCTACGCTCCAGCGCGGATGGTACTGCCCTGGTAACGGGGTGGGAGAGTAGGACGCCGCCGCATTTCTGTATTTGGTGCACAGAAACGCGGTAAGTCGATATTGGTTGATTCCACTGATGTCAATCAAAATCGGTTTACGACACCTGTTCAGCCTCTCCTTCGTCCCACTCGGTTGACCACCTTCAGCAAATCTGCGCGACCTCGGGCGGAATCGTTAGGTCTGAGGCGTTACCGTGATTGAGCCGGCCTGGGTTTGTTCCTCGAAGTGGAGTTCAATGCCACCTATCCAGCCTGCAATGATGTTGTAGAGAAAGGCATCAATAACACCACCGAGAAAACCAATAACTCCGTACATGACCGGGAAGGCTACGATAGCGAAAGCCCCGAAGAACCCTCCGAAAGGCACGTTACCGGAGACCGCTCCGGCGATTGCGAAGGCAATAGCATAGCCGACCCCGACAATGAGACCTATAATCACCCCGAGAATGCCACAGATCTTACCTACCGAGAGCACGCCAACTCTTCTCAGTTTAACCATGACCAGACCTCCTCCTTGGTGCTTGAGTCTTCTCGATCAGGCTCACAAGTTGCATCCTTGTCTTCTCCCCCATACATACTACCTTGACCAGCCTTCTGGAGGGGTCACCTGGTCTCTTCCTATTCCCGAAGCCAGATGAAATTCATCTGGACATGTGAGCGCCAGATGCTGTATATAGGCATTGGTGAGCTGCTGAGGTGGTCAGATGGCGATGGGGTTAATGAATCCGAAACCTCTTTCTCTTCTTAGCATCCTCATCCTCTTATTATTCCCTCCCGGTCTTCTTGAGGCGCAGATTACAGCAGTGCAACTGTCATCAGAAGCGAATACCCTCAGCGCAAGGATGCTAAAGGAGAGGGAAAATAGACAGCTACCAGCCCTCTCAGAGGATCTAAGCCTATCGTGCACTATTGAGTGCTACATCCCCCAGATCCTACAGGAGCACGCCGCTGGTGAACTGGATTCGGTCCTGCCCATTGAGCTTAGTCACTACGTGCCAGATTGGAACAAAACTTTCTTTTTGTGTATCGCAGCCTCACCAGATGAGATCGGTGACAAACTCTTAGCCAGTCCAGCATTTGTAAAGGAGCTTCAGGATACTGGGTACACCCACATTGTCGCTAGTACTGGCATCGATTCGGCGGGACACTGCGTCGGTATCATTGGCTTTATCCGACGGCTAGTGTATCTCAACGCTATGCGTGTCGATGTGGCATCTGAAGGGCCAACGTATCTGTCGCTGTCCGGGCGAGCACCTGGAGTCAGCTCGATGCGTGTTGCCTTCTATAAGGGCACTGTTTTACCCACCCGGTATCAAGGAAACCAATATGAGTCCAGAGACGTGGCCTTGGAGGATAATGGTAACTTCGAAGTGACATTACCCATATCAGCTTTCGGGAAAGGCGAATATCGTATAGTCATTTATGTCAAGCCTCGGGGTGATCATGACTTTGTTATAGCTACATGGCACGAATTTACAGTATGGTGAGCATATGGGAATAGCTCATCGTCTCCTGGTGCTCTTCGTCTTCACTAAGTTTTGCTCTCTATGTGTGGTGGCGACTTGTCCGGCTATAACCAATGCTCTGTCTAATTACATGACCTCACGATGAGTTACGACCCCCGGCATGGCAAGCATCTGTGTCCTGAGGATACGCTGGAGGCGGTGTTGGAGATGACATTCTGGGGATCTTTTGAGCTTGTTTTTGCAGTGGCAGGACGCT
>JAOZOU010000073.1 GCA_029933125.1 bacterium
GCGAATTATTCAGATACCAGCTTACGTTTACCGTTTGATTTACCGTAACGTTAAAAGTTGTCCAATTGCAAACCGTGTCGTTAACTGGCGAAGGAGGAGCGAAGAAAGTGATATTTGGTTGTGCAGGTACTGGAGCAGCCGTTACATTCCACACCCACGTCTGCATATCCATACCATTGGCATTCGAAGCAACAGCGAAGACGCTGTTGTCACCCACGAATTCGGCATGCAGCGTGTAATTCGCTTCCGTTACGCTCTCGTTCGTGCCGGGCAGTAGCGAACCATTCAGATACCAGTTCACGTTCACCGTTTGATTCGCCGTAACGTTAAACGTCCGCCAGGTGCAAACAGTATCGTTAACCCGTGATGGAGGAGCGAAAGAAGTAATGTTTGGTGGTGCTAGTTCAGGACCCGGTGCACAGGGACTTGGACTGTCCCGTTTCGGCAGGAACGTTACATTACCTTTGCTCGAATCGTCCTGCCAGTCGTAAATGCTCGCGTTTATTATCATATCGTTGTTCGTACCCCACCAGTTGTTCTCCGCCGTTACCGCGTCTGTCTGATCGTTGTAGAAGTTCCACTCGTAGCCACCGGTCGCTGAGTTATAGTTCCCGTTCACGAGAATGTTGTTCTGTGCGATTGTGTTCCCCGTGCTTTCGTATGCTAAGTAGAACCCTCGCTGGACGTTGTGCGAGACCCAGTTGCACGAGATGTTGTTGTTATCCGCGTTGTGAAGGTAGAAGCCGTAGTAGTAGTTCTGGTGAGCGATGTTGCCGGTCAGCGTGTTGCTCTTCGCCCACCACAAGTAGAAACCGTGCTTGTTCTGGTTGGCGGTGTTCTCGATCAGTTTGTTGTTCTCACCATTATGAAAGAAGAACCCGCAGTCGTTGTTCTCGTTCGCAGTGTTGCCGGTCAGCGTGTTGTTGCTTGTAGAGCCAAACAGGAAGAACCCGCGGCGGTTGTTCTGGTTAGCGGTGTTGTTGGTGAGGTTGTTGTAGCCCGCGTGTTGCAGGTAAAAGCCGTCGTAGGAGTTCAGGTTGGCGGTGTTGCTGGTGAGGTTGTTGTTGTTCGTATTCAAGAAATAAAGGGTGATTCCGTAGTTGCTGTTCAGGTTGGCGGTGTTGCTGGTCAGCTCGTTCTTGGTCGATTGATGATCTAGGCAGATGCCGTTGATGTTCTCGTTTGCGGTGTTCTCGGTCAGCGTGTTGCTGCTCGAATAATCCAGGTAGATGCCGTGGCCGTGGTTCGAGTTAGCGGTGTTACTCGTAAGATTGTTGTTGCTCGAATCATACAAGCAGATGCCATGGCTATTCGAGTTAGCAGTGTTACCGCTCAGCGTGTTGTTATTGCTAAAATACTCTAGCATGATGCCTTTTTTGTTCGAGTTAGCGGTGTTGCTCGTGAGCATGTTGTTGCTTGAAGAGCGCAGGTAGATACCATAGTAGTTGCTCGTTGCCTTATTATCAGAAATATTGCAGTGCTGCCTGCTGTAAAGATATATTCCTGCCTTCCGTCCTCCCGTTGCATTTTGCACTGTGAGCCCAGAGATGTTTACGTAATCGTGTTGAACATCGAAGACGTGGTCGTTTGAATCCGATGCGTTCGCGATGCAGTTCGCAGTGCCGTTCTCCGAGCGAATCGTTAAATGCGATTTGATCACATCCACGTTCTCGTAGTACGTGCCGTCCTTAACGCAAATGGTATCTCCCGCTGTTGCGTTATCAATTGCATGCTGTATAGGCGTATTGCTGGCGTTGAATGCACCGCCGTCTCGCCACCAACCAGTTGTATTCACGCAAATGTCACCGCAGGTGCAGTTGAGTACTGGAGCCGCCGCAGTCACATTCCAGTTCCAGGTCTGCATATCCGAACCATTGGCATTCTCAGCGACTGCGGAAACGTTATGCACGCCGACATACTCCGCATGGAAGGTAAAATTAGCATCCGTCACGCTTACGTTCTTAGGAACTTGCGCTGTTCCATTCAGATACCAGCTCACGTTTACTGTTTGATTTACCGTAACGTTAAACGTCCGCCACGTGCAGACTGTATCGTTCACCGGTGAAGGTGGTGCGTAGGAAGTGATGTTTGGTGCTTTTGCACCAGTAACATTCCCAAGAGGCGCGAATATAC
>JAOZOU010000074.1 GCA_029933125.1 bacterium
GCCTGTGAGGCCTTCTGTTGAGTGTGGTCTATGGCTGGCAACCTCTCTGGAAAGGTTGCCACGACCTCTTCTACCCCTTCGGGAGGCAGAAGGTCAAGAGCCTTTTGCAAGGCCTCCTCGAGGCCTTTCCTACTCAGATTGTTCAAATCCATCTTCATCCTCCTTTCTTCATTTTTGTCTCATCTTTCTTCTTGTTCTCCTTGCGATTTCGCTCCTTCGCCTCCTTTTGAGGAGGCACTTTGCGGAGTGTCCTCTCTTCCCACTAGGTCGCTGGCTTAGCAGAAGATTGCGGCACTCAAGAAACCTCATTGTTATTTGCTGCAGCGTTCTGTAGTTCATCTCAGCCTCCTGCCTAAAGTCCTCCTTTCTTTTAAGCCATTAGGCCGTGCCTACAAACCCTTCCTCAACCCTTGGAGGTGGGACAAGGGCAGGAGGTGCGGAGGAAGGTAAACTCAGCACGGCCGTTGGCACTATTGTGCTAGAGCATTCAGCATATCCTCAATGTAATCCCTTGTTTCCTGCCTGATGCCGTCGGGCAGAATGTATGTGCCCGAGCTTCTTGTCAGGTCGTGTATTAGGTCATCTCTGCTGTATGCAGGGTCTTCTGGCATTGGATTTGCCTGAAGGTAACTCTTTACATCCTCTTCGCTAATGCGGAGAGCAGAGGGGTCAATCCCCTCCATTGTTGTGCTCTCATATACTATCCAGTGTCTCTTTATTCTAATCACTTTCTCCTCCTTTCTTTGTCATTGCCTTAGCAATGCCAAGGCATATAGCCTCGACGGTTGGAAAGTCCCAGTCGTAGAGCTTGGCGTCTCGCTCAAGATTCGCAAGGGCAGTCATTGCGTTCTCACAGTGATGGACTGTCACCAGAAAGTTCTCGACGGCCAGTCGTCTGGCCTTTGGTCGACTGGCCACGATTTCCTCTATCTCCTCAACGGTTAGTTCTCTAAGTGGCATGGCTAGACCTCCTTCACTTTTGCGAGAAGCTTGTTGACAAGCTCCTCTTTTGAGAGACGGAGCAGCCGTTCCCTGCACTGCGAGCAATGGGAGCGTAGCTCCTCCTTTATCCTGTCAGGACGAAAGCCTTCGAGAGACGCCCTTGTGCCCTCGAGAGCGTCGCCCTTGTCGTTCGGCCTCATCTCCCAAGCCTCCTGCTGCACAGCTCCACACAGTTTGCACTGGTAGCGGATGAGCAAGTTGTATGATTCAGGGCACGCTTTGCGTGGTCTTGACAACCTCGGTCTCTTGATGTGAATCTCGATGCCAAGAGCTGCCAAGATGTCAAGGTCTTCGGCCGAAAGGCCGTCGGCTTTTTCCTCTTCTATTGCTATCTTCATGATTGCACCTCCTTATCTCAAATTGTCCAAATCCTCCGCTGAAATTCCTTCATCAGCAGAAAGAATTGTTAAGCCTTCCTCAGTGACCCTGTAAACGATAGGGTCATCGTCTTCGTCCGCTTCCTCGATTAGAGCTCCTACTTCGGCGAGATAAAAGCCTAAGTATTCCTCTCGCCCTCCCGTTGCTGTGCTGTCTTCCCCACTAGCAATGATTGCTAAGCGCCCTTTTCTGCTGTCGACCGAATAAGCTATTGAGAAGAAGCCAATGTGTGTTGGCTTCTCTGAAGTGGAGGAGGAGGAGAGGACGGCGAGGAATATCTCGCCTCGCTTTGTTTCCCTAAGCTCGCAGACGAACGTCCGTGGGAGATTGTCAAAGAACTTGCCTGGGTCTAGACCCAGGCGGGGTGACAGGCTGATGAAGCCCTCTCTTTGCATGTACCGAGGATGTGCTCCACCTCCTGCATTGGGGTGCGGGCGAAGCACAAAGCCAGTCCCCACACCCTCGATTGTGTAGGGACTGACGTCCCACTCGCCTTTCTTTTCCAGGATTTTCACGTTCACGTTCATCTTGCACCTCCTACAGTTTGTTCATGTCCAAATGGACATGATACCATTATAACGCACCATGTTATTTTGTCAATAGCCGCAAATAACCAATAAATCAACGGTTTTAGCCAATGGCCTGAGCCGAAGGCCAGAAATGTCAAATTTTGACTTTATTTCTTGCCCTCGGCAAGAATGGCCTCGATTTCCTTAGCCGACAGGCCGTCGGCCTGCATCTGCTTGCGA
>JAOZOU010000075.1 GCA_029933125.1 bacterium
GGGCGAACCATCCTCCTATAAGGCTTTCAATTTCTGAATGGGCATATCTGTCTGCGGAATGGATGACCAGAACGCCAATTATTGCCAATGCCCTTAAAAAATCTAACTTGTGATCTCTCTCCATTTCTCCTCAGGCTGCAAATTGTCGCACTAATCCTTCTGCATTTTCCCCTTCTTTGGGAGCATGTCCCACTTGACCGCGTTTACGTGCAGGTTTACTTTCTGTGGATCTCTAGGACATAATAGAGGTCGTTGCCGAGTACAACCTTTGCTTCGGGCAAGCGAGTTTCAATCTTATGTAAACCTTTCTGATCTGTCCAGATATATCGAACGTCAAAGTCGCCAATCAGCTTCTGAATCTCGTCTATCTCTCTACCGCGCCCGTACACAAAGGGGAAACGATGCCAATATACGGTCTCGAATCCACCGTCCAGGGAACGGGAGTATCCGAGGACCACGCCTGGCTCTAACTGCCCCAGTTCCTTCGCCAGTGGCAGCATTCTCTCATAATAGGCAGCATGGTCACCGTCATTGTGATAATACCTGGTCGGCGGTTGCTCAAAGAAACCTTGTGCACCCCAGGCGATTGTACCTGCCAGGCAGAGCCATCCGACCGACTTCCAGAAAGGGTGCGCGGAACAGAGCTTTACAAAGCCAAAAGCTGCTACTATATATGTCACTGGCAGAACCGGGACTAAAAAGCGGTATACATATTTGAAGGGGTGAAGGCTACAGAAAATAGTTATGTAGAGCACCGATATCAAAACCAACGCTTTCGCTTTACGTTGGTCTCTCTGAAACAATGCAAAGCAGCCAGCCAATGCCAACATGAGACAGAATGGACCGCTCTCAAGCCCATAGCTGCGTAAAAAAGCAAGGCTGCATTCAATGACACTGGATATATAATGTCTCATTAGCACGAGGTCCACTGACCCTGTTACGCGAGTCGTAATCACCTCACCGTATATGCCTGTATGTGCTAAGCCTAGTGCTTTCAATAACTCGTAGCTAGAATACAAGTAAAAAGGCTTCCCAAAATGGTGTAAATTCCAAAACATCCATGGAGTCAGTACCAGCAGCTCGGCTAAAACAGAGGCTAGAACGCCTTGCCATCTGATCTGGGAGTGTTCTCTTATCCAAGATAATAGGAAAGCTATAGGGATACAGATCATTGTCACATGGACTTGTAAACCGAGGCCGCTCAAGATTCCCGCCAGAAAGTAGTCGGTGATTCCCTGGTAGCGAAAGTGCTCAAGCAGTATAATCGTTAGGATGATCATTGCCGCGGATAATACATATAAACTTCCATTAGCAGAAAAATCCACAAGCATAGGCGAAAGGGCAATGAGGCAGATAGTCACCAGTGCCTCATTCGGCCAGCCAGCGCGCACTCCAAAATAGGCTATAGTAGCTATAAGCAAAACTCCTGCAACCTCACACATTACCTTGAGGATAAAGAAGGTATCATCGGTGTGAAAAACTTTCCCCAATAGTCCGCACACGAATGACCATAAAGGGGGGTGGTAACTGGCCGGGGCTTGTAGCGCTTGATATTCGACATGATCGCTATATTCAATCTTCATTGGGTAATACAAGCGGTTATGGGCAACGAATTCACGTGCCGCTAGAGCAAATAGATTGACATCGCCCTGGAGTCGGTTATTCCAGTTGAAGCTGGCAATGCGCAGATAGGCCCCTAGAACCAGCGCGAGAAGGGTTATGATCAATAGGCTTTTCGAGGGGTAACGGTTCATTTGCTTCGTGCCCTTCTTAAGTGAGGATCGGAAGTTGGAAAGGTGCTATGCTAATTCTCTTGTAGGATTTCTAAAACACGATGGTTCGCCACGAGGGATGCTTTTGGCTTCGGGCAGAGGGGTTACCCGATTATTGACTGGAGTCTGGCGAATTTTGAATACCACCATATCTTGCAAACAAGCTGCATATAACCCCAAGATGTAGTGGTTCGTAGTGGCGACTTCAGTCGCTTTTCGCTATTCTGAACGGCTAAAGCCGTCACTACGAGCAAAAACGCCAGTGTCCAGTTATTGATCAATCAAGTGCTCTCTGGTGAGGTATTTGAAAAGTTCTTCCGCAGTGATTTCGTGGCCGAGTGCTGATGG
>JAOZOU010000076.1 GCA_029933125.1 bacterium
TCCTTTGCGAACACTGGGATTGGCGGCAGAGAAACGGCTTTCTGAAGGACCGGGCATGCCGCGTTCTTCTCTTGACCCTTGAGCGCAAAGGATTGTTGTCGCTTCCACCTCCAAAGAATCATGGAGGTGGAATTCCCAGGCGGCGTATCGTTTGTGATATTGACATTGACACCTCGCCAATCGAAGCTCCCTTGAGTCATTTTCAGCGTCTCACTTTCACGATGGTGCGCTTTGGTGCCGAGGAGAAGCTGTGGGATTATTTGGTGCACTGTTATCATTACCTTGGTCGTTCCTCGATTGTTGGTGCCTACCTCAAGTACCTTGCTTATCTTGATGGGAGACCGGTGGCCTGCCTGGGTTGGGGTTCTGCGGCCTGGAAGGTTGCCTGCCGAGATCACTTTATCGGCTGGGACCCTCCTACTCGAGAGGCCCATCTTGACAAGGTTGTCAACAACACCCGGTTCCTTATCTTGCCCTGGGTGCATGTGCCGAACCTGGCATCCAGGCTTTTGGCAAAAAACACCAAGCTCTTGGTTCGTGATTGGTCCCATTACTACCGAACATCTTTGGCCCTGTTGGAGACCTTTGTTGAGAAGGACCGCTTTCAGGGTACCTGCTACAAGGCGGCCAACTGGATCCACGTAGGTTTTACCAAGGGTCGCGGCAAATACGATCAGCACACCTACTCCAAGCCGATCAAGGCAGTGTTTGTCTATCCCCTGCGCCACAACTTTCGGGAGATGCTCCATGGCTGAACCAGGGAAGATGGAAATCACCAGAGCCGTTCTGGAACAGGCACCCCGGAAGGTGCTCATCGAGATCATCGAGTTTCTCGTGGCCAAGGTTGCCCGGCTGGAGCAACGGATCGAGGAGCTGGAAGCCCGGCTCAACCAAGACTCTTCCAATTCCAATAAGCCACCTTCCTCTGATTCGCCTTTCCGGAAACGAGCAAAGAGACGCAAAAAAACCAAGAGCAAACGCAAATCAAGAAAGGGCCATCGCCAGCAGTTTCTCACACCAACCGAAGTAAAAGAGATCCATCCCCGGCGCTGTGCTTGCGGCTCTGGTGAAATCATCGACCAGGAGCTCTACTACACCCACCAGCACATAGAGCTGCCTGAGATTGCTATGCAAATCGTCCACTTTCGGCTCTACAAGGGGCGTTGTCGCGATTGTGGCAAGATCGTCAAAGGCTATGTGCCGGCCCCATATCAGGCAGGCTATGGCCCACGCCTCTCTGCACTTATCGCCGAACTAGCAGGCATTGATGGCAACAGCAGAGAAACCATTCAGAGCTTTCTTTCATCGGTACTGGGGATTCCCATCAGCCAAGGAGCCATTCAAAAGATTCTCGACCGAGTATCCGGAGCCATCAAACCTCACTACGAGGCCATTAAAGAAACGGCTCGCCAGTCCGAAGTAAACCATCTTGATGAAACGCCCTGGCGTGATAGCGGCAGACTCAAATGGCTCTGGCTGATGGCGAATAAGACTGTGGCCTTTTTTATGATCCATACCAAACGGTCCAAAAGAGCCTTCGAAGAGCTCATCGGAGCCTGGTCCGGTACTCTGGTCAGCGACAATTACGCGGTGTACCAAGGCTGGTCCCATCAAAGGCAAAACTGCCTGGCCCACTTAATCCGCCGAGCCAAAGGTCTTTCTCAGCGCTCCAATCGCGAGCTTAGAAGTTGTGGCACATGGGCAGTGAAAGAATTACGGCTCCTGTGTTCCTGGGATAAGGATCCTCCCACCCTGGGGCAGTGGCAAGCGTTTTATGCACGGCTCTGTCGTTTGATTGCACTCTATCGTGATAGCAAGAGTGAGGCGGGCAGGTTTGTCCGCAGCATTGAAAAGCATATGGACTCGCTGTTCACCTTCCTGGTAGAAGAAGACGTGGGGCCCACCAACAACTTTGCGGAACGAAACATTCGCTTCGCCGTACTGTGGCGCAAACGAAGCCAGGGAACGAACAGTGACAAAGGATGCCGGTGGGTAGAAAGAATCCTCTCGTTGCGCCAGACCTGTCGCCTTCGGGGACGTTCGACGTTTCTCACCCTCGTCGATGCCTTGTCTTGTTATTTCAAAGATCAACCACCCGATCTGCACTGGATTCG
>JAOZOU010000077.1 GCA_029933125.1 bacterium
ATAATGTTTCACGGTGCTACGCAGGTGGGGACCTGGTATATTCTCATATTTGAGGACGACTACACACCCACTTCAAGTGACACATATCAGAGCCCAGGATTCACGGAGTGCACTGCGTATGATGAGGCCACAAGGCCAGCATTCAATGAGGGTGCTGCCAGCAACGGGACAATAAATAATTACAGTAATCCTGCAGTGTTCAGCATCAATGCGACGAAGACCGTGTATGGTGCAGCCCTTGTGAGCGACAGCACAAAAGGCGACAATAGTAGTGGGCCGTATATGTTCTCGGCGGCCAATTATGGTGAGGGCAAGCCTGTTGAGAACGGTGACACCTTGAAGGTGAAGCTTGCTATCACGGTGACAAGCACCACATAGCGGAGGAGAGATTTGGCCAAAAACGTCACCTGGAATCCATACGATAAGTCAGACTACATAGACCTTTACGACAATAACCTGAGGGCCAAGCGTAACTCGCAGGGTTCTTCTTTTCCCCCCAGGTCTGTTCGAGCCACGATTTGTCTTCCTCCTGGAAAGTGGTATTGGGAATATTATGTTGACTACAGACCTAACAATATCTACTTCGGTGTGGCAGACAGCGGTTGCACTCTCGAAGACGGTCTCGGGAAGGTTGAGGGAGAAAACAGCTATGGCTGGCGTTGTGCAGGAGCTACTGCTAGCGAACTGTGGCACAATGGCGTTTGCACAGATAATAACTACGGAACCGACGCTGACGATGGCGATATCGTCATGGTTGCTCTTGACCTTGACAATGGTAAGATGTGGTTTGGTCTCAATGGCGTCTGGCAGGAAGACGGCAATCCCGAGACGGGGGAGAATCCTGCGTTCAGCGGGATGTCAGGGTATTTCTACCCAGCACTTAGCTTGGTCTGGATGGATGAGACGACGGGTGTCTTTAAGGCAGATAGCTTCCACTATACTCCTCCGACAGGCTTTCAGCCTGTGACAGAGGCGGGTGCGATATATACTATCGAATTCACAGAGGGTGGTGGTGTAGACGACGAGTATTCTACCTCAGCGGGTTATACCAAGGCTGTCGAGGAAGAAGCCGCTGTATCAGACGAATACAAAGTCCCTGCACCTGCCTACATGACCTTCGCTGAAGCAGCAACTGTTGCGGAACGCTATGAAGTTCCGAGTCCTGTATATACACAGGTCACCGAAGTATCTTCGGTAGAGGACGCTTATGCAGCCTTCAACTTGACCGCAACTGTGGTTGAAGAGGCCGCTGGCCTCGATGAATATGCCACGAACCTGAAGTTCACTGCAGGCGAGGACCAGAGTCTTGTCGAAGACCACTGGGAGTTCACAGTTGCACGGAAGGCTTCACCTGTTAACAGCTACATCGGGCATGTTGGCAGCTCTCCGACTGTTGATGTTACAAAAGGCCCAATTACTGGGGATGCTACTGTAGATGTTGCTGCTGATGTGGTAGGACTTGGCGGAGCTGTTCTGTCGGAAGGTATTGAGGTTTCTTGCAAGGCAACTGCTTCGCAGGTCGTTGTAGGGCAGGGCGTTGCATCTGCAACGCTCGGTGCGGAGGCTCTCGGTGCTGGCTTTGCGGAAGCAACCACGGAAGTGGACGTTGATGCCACAGGCTGCGTCAGCACGCTTGGCAGTGCTATCGCAGAGCTGCTGTTAAGTGTGAGCAGCGAAGCCAGTGCGGAGGTTAGAGGCCAAGGCGATGCAAGCATTGTTTCTCACGTTGGTGCTGTTGGGCACAGCAACGTTGTTGCCAAGGGCGAAGCCGATGTAATCGTCGGGCTTTCAGCCGTGGGTGTGATTGGCAAGCTTGCTTGTGGCGAATGCACCTTACAGCTTGCTGTGGAGGGAAGCGGAGCTCCGGTGCCAACAGGTGAGGCCGAGGCTGAAATCAGCCTTGGGCTGTGGGCAACTGCAAGGACAAATATTGGAGTATGTGTGCTGAGGTATACAAGGTAAAATGTCAAAATTTGACTTTTCTTTAAATGTTGAAGCCGAAGGCCATGTGGAGTGCTGGGACAGGCTATGCCTGTCCATGAGCCTGCGGCGACTGGCTGTTAGCCAGTATGGCAACTACAATTTTGATGGCCTTGTGGAAATGAACGGAG
>JAOZOU010000078.1 GCA_029933125.1 bacterium
TTTAGTTCTTTTGTAAAGCTCTTCTTGTCTCAGGAATTACATGAATTCACCTCAAATTAACAGTGTTCATAACATATGAACATTGCACCGAAAACCTTTTATATACTAAAACCCTTCAAGCATATGCGACTCTTGGTCGCTATAAAAATTAGGAGGTGAAAAAGGAAAAAAATGAAAAAACAAAAACAATTTGCAATAGCGATAGTAGCGATATTGTTGTTGTCTGTTCTGACGGCAATGCCAGTTATGGCTGGGTCAGGGGATGAATCCAATTCTACGTTAACTGATGATCGAGGGCAAACACCCTATGTGCCACCTCCTCTTACAACGCTTAGTTATCCACCAGTTGCAACACTTCCGGTATGTGAAGAATTGCAAACGTACTTAGATTGCGTTTCGACAAAGAAGGGGGACATTGTCTTCGTGTTCGATACAACAGGTAGCATGTACGATGAAATAGATGAGATGAAGAATATCTCAAAGGACTTTGCAGACGGCTTGGCATCTGCCGGTATAGACTTCAGGCTTGGACTAACCGAGTTCAGGGACTTCCCGGTTACGTGTGATGGAACAGCCTGTGGTGACCCGGGTGATTTTGCATACAAGGTTTACAATGGGGGAGTTTTAACGAGTAGTTCTTCGGTGTTTAAGTCGTGGATTGGCGGTTTAAGCGCCAGTGGTGGTGCAGATTTGCCTGAGTCTACATTGGCGGCGTTGACGCATACGGTGAAAGATCAAAAGTGGAGAGGCGGCGATGCGAGCAAGATAGTGATTTTAATAAGTGATGCTCCACCTCATCCCGATGGACACTGCTGTAACCAGGAAGGGAACAAGTTTAGTGGAGTCATCTCCGCGCTAACCAGGAACGGGATAACAGCTTATGTAGTCGGTCCTGACGATGCTTCAATGAAGAAGATAGCAAGTGCCACTGGTGGCAAGTTCTACCTTATCAGGGCTGGAGTTACATTAAAGCCTATACTTGAGGAGATCACGGGTGTGATACGGTGCAGCTTCAGTATCGTGGGGGATGAGATAGCATGTGAAGACAATAAGTTAGAAGTGTGCGTACAATTGCGCGGCAAGGATAATGTGCTTATACCTTATCGTGCGGGATATACAAAAGCGTGGATGTACGTGCGATGCCCAGACGGGACAAGCCACAGATACGATCTAAAGTACGATAATAAAACAAAGGCATATTGCGCCACTGTTGATCCTGTGTGCGAAGGAGAGCCAGGAGTTGTTGGAGTAACAGTGTACGGAAAAGTGTGTGAGTGGAGTGCAGTGGAGCGGTTTGAGGTTACCTGTGGTATCAGAAAAGTCTTCTTCTCCACAGAGGAAGATTTCGTTACATTTGGTCCCGAGCCGCCGGATGGCAATCCCATTATCTCTGACGGCGACCTGCTTTGTTCTGACTGCACAGTGTTCGCCCGCAACCGAGAACTGCTGGCTGCATTCCAAACGGAGATTGATCTCGGACTGGATGCTGCTGATGTCATTGATATGGAACGTCGTTTAGTCGCATTCAGTACCGAACTGGATGATCCACAAGGATGGTTCACCGCTGGCGACTTGTTAGCTACTAACGGCGCCGTGATTCCAAACATAGCCTTGCTGGCTAAATTCGATATCCCGAAAGCTGACCTAGGTCTTGACGCCGTACACTTCATCGGGGATAAAGAGAAGATCATCGCTTTTCTCGAATATGCAACAGTGACGGGTGACTTATGGTGGGAGAACCCGGACAGGTTGGCAACTATGCTGGAGGAATACGACATTGACATCTGGTTCTCCACAGAGGGTACTGCCCCTACGCCTGAGGCTCCTCTATTCCTCGATGGTGATTTGCTTTCTGCGCGTACTGGCACCATCATAGCACGCAATGCTCTTCTCCTGCCACCCAGCGTACCCGCAGGCATTCCCAGACGAGGCGTTGATTTCGGTCTTGATGCCGTCACTGCCGATCGCGGCGGCAACAGAGAGCGGATCCGTTTCTCTACCGAGATTCTATACGATGGAGAGCCCTATTTCACTGATGGTGACGTCCTTCGGATTGGCAACGGCGTAGTCTGCACTAACGAAGACTTGATTC
>JAOZOU010000079.1 GCA_029933125.1 bacterium
ATCCGGATCATGTGCTGTGACACTAAAGTCCAAAGGGCTGGTATGACTTGCAGTTGGCTTTAACTCTACGGGAGCAAATGAGTCTATGATAGGTGGATCATTGACGCTTGATACAGTAACTGTTGTATATGCGTTATCTGATAGTCCTGCGGGATCAGTAACTTTTAAGCCGATCAAGCCCGAAAATTCGCTGTTCCAGGTCCATGTCACTACCGCCCCAGCAGCATCGTCAAAGTGTCCATCGAGGTCCAAGTCCCATTCATAGGTTAACGTGTCACCATCAGGGTCAGAAGACCCGCTGCCATCGAAAGTTATTGGAGAGCCCTCATCTCCGGTATATGGACCATTTGGCACTGCTACTGGATGATGTTTTTGAGGCTGAATAAGGGGTTCTAGATAATCTACCACCTCTTGTGCTTGGTTCGATAAACCCTGGAAAGCTGGGATAGCATCATCTATTCCTGCTATTATATCTTCAATGATCTCACTTCGAGTAGAATCTTCAGCAGGCACTTCCAAGCTCCCTACCCTATCTATCACACCTTCAATATCAGCATCACCGAATCCAGAATCTTTCAAATCTTGTATCTCTTCAGGAGTAAGCCCCGTAGTGGCAAGACGCACCTGAAAAGCTGCAATCTCCGCCACACTAGGTAAGCTATCACCGATATAATTTATTTGTTCTGTTTTATAGTTCTCAAGGGCTTGTTTAGTGCCGTCTAAATTAGTTAGTAGCATGTCTGAGAATTCTTTCACTGATTTGGCTTGAAGATAGGTATAATAGTCTTCACAATCATTGTCCGCACCCTGATATTTTTCTAAGCTGCTTTGCAGAGTACTCACCAATGCCGCTTGCAGAGCCATATTGTTTGCCAGGTCCATCTGTGCTGCTTCATAGCTGGTGTCTCCCTTAGAAACGAAGGGATATGTGGCAACTACACCATAAGGTGCCAATTCCGCAGCTAACTCACTGTTTATAGCCTCTATATCTATGGTGGCGAATTCGGTATAATCTGAGTCTGGAGGATCTGCGTGTAGACTAGCCCAGTGTGCTGCCTGAGGAGCTGCAAGTCCTTCTATAACTTTTCCTCCTACAGTTAGAACAGCATTATTGTAATCAGTTGGGAACCCAAATGCAATACCTAATATTCCTACTATAGCAGAGACCCAATCGCCAGCGACGATATTCCATACTACACAAATAGCTGATGCTGCATCGCTAAGCCAATGCCCCCAGATAGCCATCTTGTTCCAGCGTTGATATTGCTCCCATGCCGGGTCTTTTATTGCGTCTACGTCAATTTCCACTCCAATTGGTCCAACAACTGCAAAGGCATAATCCGTTCCCTCGCCTAAGACATAGTCGATGCCGTCATAGACCCCATTCTGGTTCTCATCGATAACAAGATCATATTTTCCCCGGGTAAGATCAGGCAGCCATACTATCTCTCCAATAAATCCGCCACCCAAAAGAGTACCTGTGATAACGTTGTAGCCGCCTCTGGTTACATCGGTAAGAGGTTCACCTCCAAACCACTCCAGATTTTCAGTGACATAAATGCGAGCTGTGGGAAATATGAAATCCTCAGCAGTTGGGTCAAGATCACCGGTTACATACACAATCTCATCAGCCCCAAAGAAGTCCTTCCACCCCCCTCCAGCATCTGACGCCCATATCAGGTTAGGATTGGCAGATACAGGCAATGGCATTGCCGCTAAAACGCTCACTACTATCATCACAGCAATCATAATCGCTGTAATAGATTTCACTGCATCTTTTTGTACTATTTTTTTATCCTTTTTCATTTTTTTCTTATCACCTCCTTTTTATTTTGGATGCTTGCCTTACGGTAAGGCTGCTTTAGCCTATACTCCAAAAAATAAGAAACAAGTAGGAGTGACTACTCCTACTCCTAACTTTTTTCAGCCTTTTTCAACACATATTCGTGTTCACTACTTCAATTAGTCTGTCTATCTTATCTATTATCTCAGCAGCCTCAGCCAAGAAGCTTTCTTTGTCTTCGGAACTTATTCGTCTCGTTATTCTCACCATGCTCGCAAAGGATTCCACTTGACTCTTT
>JAOZOU010000080.1 GCA_029933125.1 bacterium
TGACCGTAATCACTTCGAAATAGTATTCGACCAACTTCTAGTTCTTAACTATATGCGAACTAATCACCCAATACCTGGACCATACTACGATATGGCAATCGACCAATTAACTGCAATCCTTATCGACCCACAGTATGCAACTTGGCTGATTAACATCAAGCAACTTCGAGCTATGTTACCTATGACTATCATAGACACATTGGCTTTAGTATGATTTCATCAACTGAACTACTAGCTACAATCAACCAATTCGGTGGAACTATAGACTACAAGTTAGATTCTGACAACTACTTTATAGTCTTCGATAATAGAGATAGCACCTATACGTACTTTTCTGTCAACGACTACTATTCAGCACCTGAACGTTACTACGTAGACAGACCTACTGCTATCCAAGTGTGTAAACACCTTAACATACCTACAGCAGCCACTTATGGCAACTGAGCAATACATACAGAAGCAGATTATTAATCTTATTGAATCTAAGTTTAACGGATATACAGTCAATGGTATCTTTACAAAGTCTGGACAATCCGACCTTCATTGTTGTATAGCTGGACGCTATCTATCAATCGAGGTCAAAGTACCCGGCAAGAAACCTGAACCACTTCAACTTCATCACCTTGACTTAGTAATCAAGTCCGGTGGATTAGCTATGTGGGCAGACTCTGTAGACCAAGTCGACCGTTTTGTACAACACCATTTCCCTCAATTCGCAGAGGAACTATCAATATAAGGACAATCATGAGCTGGGATTATCAACCACACCAACTAACTATAGCTGACGAAGGCTATCCAATACTCAAACAGTATGGCGCTCTTTACTTAGCTATGGAGGAACGGACCGGTAAAACAGGTGTAGCTATTTGTATATGTGAATTATCTAAAGCTACTGATATCTTAGTTATCACTAAGAAGAAAGCTATCTCCGGGTGGCAAGAGCATCTCGATAATTTACCTATATCAAACACATACACCGTAACTAACTATGAAGCCGTACATAAGCTGCCTACAAAACACTACAAGATAGTGATACTTGACGAGGCGTCAGCTAATCTATCAGCTTTCCCAAAGCTAGGTAAGCGGGCTCAGTTAGTTCGTAACCTAGTGTATAACTCTAGACTTATCTTTATGTCAGCTACACCTAATGCACAATCTTATTCGCAACTATTTAACCAGTTTCATATGACTAAGTACTCCCCATTCAACCAGTACCCTGACTTTTACGCGTGGCACGGTGGTTGTTCCTTCTGGAAACATCCAACTACCGGAAACATAGCTAAGCACAAACTTGAATTTCAGTCAACTTCCAAGCACCTCATCAACACACTACCTAGGTACGGTGTACCTGACTACATTCGAATCGGAGCTAGAGAAGTGGAGTCCTATAAGCAAACTATTGATTTCTTTCCTCAGATAAAGCACCTATTCATTTCGTATACCCGTAAACAGCTAGGTTTCAAACATGAACCTGAGGATGAACTTCACTACGTGAAACTCAAACCTGAAACATCTACATTAATGAACATACTAGCTGCAGATAAACTATGTAAACCAACTCATGACACTGTATATGTAGCTGATGCTCCTATCAAACTATCTATCGGCTTGTACCAAATAGAAGGTTCAACTATCAAGTTAGATGACCAGTCTATTCAATTGCTTGGCTTGGAGAAGGTCAACTATATCAAACAAGTCTGGGGAGATTCACCAACTCTAGCTATATTCTATCACTTCAAGGAAGAACGGAACTTACTAGAGCAACACTTTACACAAGCCAAGCTATACCAAGCTACTGCATATTCTATGGGAGTAGATCTATCTCACATGTCTGACATGGTTATCTACTCTATGAACTTCTCTACCAGTGACTTCACCCAACGTAGATGCCGTATGGCAAATATGTTCAGAGCAGACCCTATAACAGTACACTATTTACTCGTGCATAACTCAATAAGTGAACACGTCTATAATACTGTAGCACTTAATAAACGTAACTATGTAGATAAATACTACTCTGGTGCACAACAACTCAACCTATAACCCAAAGGAACTAACA
>JAOZOU010000010.1 GCA_029933125.1 bacterium
ATGTGTAGTGAGTCGCCGCTTAAAGACCCGCCTCAAGCGGCTCGTCAAAGGTGTGATAACAAAGGACGCAAGGCTATCGGAAGAGAGATTAGGAATCGGCAGATCGATTCAAAGCTGAGCAGATTTTCTCTGACTTTTGTTCGGATGACTGTTGGCAGGTGTGAAGCGTACGCCACTTCAGGCGGTCAGTACGAACCTCTTCCACTCCTAGGCAGTGTTACCTTCAACTTTTCACCACCTGTATGCCCATTATTCTTACTCCGCCTTCTGTCCTCATGGCCAATGTTGCTGGCTCGGTGATGAGACACTGCCCTTCTCGAATGTAAGCTTTTTCTTGACCGACTCTTACTTCTGCCATTCCGCTGATGACATAGAAGATTACATAAGACGCCATTTCACAAGTTGGCATCTCTCCACCAGGTGGAAGTTCGATAATTCTCGTCTTGAATTCCTTAGCCTTGTAGAACACGTTTCTTTCCCTTTGTTCGTACGGATATGCTGTCATTGATTTGACATCGAATACTTCCATCATCCTTACCTCCGACAGGCTGCGCGGCTATCTACTTCATCCTTGGACTATTCGCTCCTTAAATGTTGCTTCGAACCTGATTCTTACCTGTCTGTTGCAGCGCTACTTCCGGGAATTCCACCGACATTCAGTTTCGCGCATGTCCAACGCTATTTTGATGGGTAGCGGGATCTGGGAGAAGGCGACTCAAGATCTCCCTTGCCCATCTGAGTGAGTTCGAAAACGTCGAAGTGGCTCCCCGGGCAGGATTCGAACCTGCAACCCTCCGGTTAACAGCCGGATGCTCTACCGTTGAGCTACCGAGGAACCAGTCTATTTGAACCGCACTGCCAAGCGTCTATGTGTAGTGAGCCGCCACCTAAATGCTCACATCAAGCGACTCGTCAAAGGTATGATAGACAAAAGGACGCTAAGTGTCAAGCGGGTTCGGGGGATCTGGGGTCGATCGGAAGTAGAGGATTTGGTATGATGAGGAGGCCGAAAACTGGCCCTAAGAGAGGTGAACTTGTGGGGCGAGGAACAAGAGGATCCGTGCGACAGGGCAAGGAATAAGAAGATCCCTGCGATTGGGGAAGGAACAAGAGGATCCGTGCGACGGAGCCAGAAAGTGAGAGGCTATCTGGTAAGGAGCGAGAACACCTTAGGTCTAAGCTCCCAACATGAGACGCATCAGGATACTGCGTTATCGCACTAAGGATCATGGCGTGGGATGGAAGCGTAGGCAGGCGGAGGTGCTGAGACATCGGTTGCCAGCGTGGGCCTTGCAGTAGAAATGATGATTGCGTTTAATGAATCGCAAGCAACGATCATCATTAGCTGTGGATCAGAAGAGCGCACATGATAATCTTCGAAGGCATAGGGAAAGGAAACGTGTGGATTGAATGTGCTAACATAGAGACGCGCGTTCGACTGTGACAATCCACTTCATATAATGGAAGATTTGCAATGCCACAGCCACGAACCCGGAAGACAGTCGGGAAGCGCGGTAACTGGATGAGGTGCGAACAGTTCGCTCGAGAGCCCTGAGATGCACATGACGACCGACAATACGGCTGCTGGTGACATCGCCAGCATATCTGGGCTTTCCGGGAAGAGAGCCATGCGCAGCGCCAGCATCGCCGGTCGGAAATCGGTTTGGGTCGGGTGCGTGATCGTTGCCTGTGTTGCGCTTGCACTCAGGCTGATTCATCTTGTTGCCATCAAGGAAAATCCCTTCTTCTATCATCCGATAGTAGATGCGTGGAGTTATCATAAGGATGCACTTCGGATGATTCAATCCGGCGACTGGATTGGGAAGCGTGTCTTCTTTCAGGCACCCCTTACGAGTTATTTTCTCGCGCTTGCCTACAAGCTGGGCGGTGTGAATCTTCTGCTACCTCGAATAGTCCAGATCTTGCTCGGCACCTTCTCAGCCGTCAGCGTGTTCCTCCTCGGACGGCGACTGTTCAACCAAAAGGCAGGCTGGATCGCAGGCCTCGCTACAGCAGTCTATCCGCTTTTTATCTTCTTTGAAGGGGAGCTTCTTGCTCCTGCAATTACGATTACTCTCGACGTTACGGTCTTCTTGCTGATCTTCTATTATGCCAAGGAGCGACCAGGATGGCGCTGGCTCGTACCAGGTCTCATATTTGGCGTCAGGGCACTGGCTACAACCAACAATCTGGCAACGGTGCCAGTCTTCTGGATCTGGCTTATCCTGTTGGGAAGGGAACTTTCCTGGTCGCGGCGGGCGACTCTCAGAAGCATCGGCGTCTTCACCCTAGGGATCGTGCTTGCGATTGCACCCGTTACGGCACGCAACTGGATAGTTCAACACGAGTTTGTTCTGGTCTCATCCAATGCAGGCATCAACTTCTACCTTGGTAACAGTGGCGACTATGAACACAAGGTTCGCCTTCGCCCAGGTCCTGACTGGGATGAATTCGTCAACCAGCACGTGCTTAAAGGACGCAAGGTTGGTCCAGAGATGTCGGGCTACTTCTTCAAAGAATCTTTCAAGTACATGCGCGAGCATCCAGGCGACGATCTCAAACTTCTTCTCTACAAGACCTACCTTCTGCTTCATGGGGACGAGATTCTGCGGAATCAGGAGATCTATGCGTTCAGAGCCTATTCTCCTGTTCTCAGAGTGCTGCTCTGGAAGCTGCCCGGTAAAGTCGGGCTTGCGTGTCCTTTTGGGATCTTGCTACCGCTTGCAGTTCCAGCTGCCTTTTTGATGCTTCGAAAGCGGAAGGATGCTCCCACCCTCAACGCCTATCTCCTCAAAGGCTATGCAGGACTGTATGCGCTTTCGGTCATTGCCTTCTTTGTTACAGCTCGCTATCGGCTTCCCATCGTCATCCCGATGATTCTGCTCGCAGCATACGGCTGGACGAACTTTCGCGTCTGGTGGCAGAGCAGGCTGCGCTGGGTTGTGCTTGCTGGAATGGTGGGTGCTTATCTCCTCGCCAATACAAACCTTGCCCCCATGCCGAAGGAAATGAATCCCGATGCTTACTACAGCCTTGCCAATACCTGTTATGAGCAGGGAGAAATCGATCTTGCAGAAAAGTACTACCGTAAGGCAATCGAACTCAATCCTGCCGATGCCGGCTCCTGGCTCAATCTCGGACTCGAGATTTACGAGACGCAAGGGGAATTCGAGCGCGCAATGGATTGCTATCGCAAAGCCATAGAGCTTCGACCAGACTATGCGAAGGCTTACTACGACCTTGCTCGCCTTCTTGCGCTTGGTGGGCGTTCGGAAGAGGCAAAGAAGCTCTACGAGCATGCAATAAGGATCGATCCCCTAATGGCTCCTGCTTATGTCAATCTTGCATACATGGCTTTGAAAGACAGGAATTATGAGAGGGCGAGGCGGCTTTACGAGGATGCTTACAGGATCGATCCTCAAGATGTTACTGCTCTAATTGGGCTTGGGATTGCAACCTTTCAAACGGGAAGGCCTGACGAGGCAATAGATTATCTCCTTAAAGCTCGTGAGATTGATCCCAGTGATCCCGACATCTACTTCAACCTTGCAACCATCTATTCGCGAACCTCAAGAAACGGACTTGCAGCCGAAGCTGCGCGCAAAGCAATTGAGCTCAATCCTGAAGACAGCCAAGCCTATCTCATCTATGCCGAGAGCATGAAGCTTGCAGGACGCACTCGTGAGGCGCGACGCTTCCTCGAAGGTATGGCACGCCGCTATCCTGATCTTGGTAGTCCCGAGCGCGCCCTCAAACTCCTGCGTGAACTGGGTAGGAGCGATAAGGAGGCGGATCCGCGGTAGGCAGGTACTCTGCGGTGCGGGGGTCGTCCCCCCTTGTCAGATGGGTGGATCCTGCTGTTCTCGGACTCCGCGACTCAGATGCGAGCCTCGGGTGTGCCCGGAGATGCACTTCGCGCTATCTCCTCAAGCATCTTTCGCCAGGGTAGCGGAGATAGCATGGTGATCCCTGTTTGCGATAAGGGTAGCCACGGCGGGCATCGAAACATCCGGATCCATAGGGATTCCCTTAAAAGGGAGTCATCGCAAAGCCAGTGAGAAACGATGACCATTCCACGAGTATCGTGCTATGTGCGAATAGAAAACCCAAAGCATCAACGCGAGTTTCATTAACACAATTGTGGCACAGGCTACTGAAAACTTGAGGCCACCACACCGATTCTCCCAAAGCGTAACTCCGCCAGAGAGTGACTTCCATTCAAAGCAGCCCCGCCAAATAGCAAGTGACCTCCGCCCGAAGGCGGAGGTCACCCCCGCAACCAATCCCGGGGCTGCTAAGCCACAGCCCCTAGATTCGCACTCGCTATCTCACATAGACCATGGTCTTGGTCTCACTCCACTCACCAGCATTGATGCGATAGTAGTAAACGCCAGAGGCAACTCGCTCGCCCGAAGCATCCCTACCATCCCAGCCAATTGCGTACCTGTCGGCAGGAAGCGAACCATCGACCAGAGTCTTAATCAGCCGACCCCTCACGTCAAACACGTCGAGCCGCACCTTGCAGTCCTTTGGCAGATCGAAGCGGATCATGGTTGTTCCAGCAAACGGATTGGGAGCGTTCTGCCTCAGGGCAAACACCTTGGGCTTCTCCTCGCCAATGCCAGCTCCTGAAGGTGCAGCAATCGTGAAGAACTCATCAGAGGTATCATAACCAACGGCTTCGTCACCATCCATGGCAAACACTCTTATGAGTCCCTGCTCAGTGGTAACCATCGGCACATCGACAATCACACTCTGACCCGTCACACCACTTGCAAGCTCCTGCCATGTCTCACCGCCGTCAGGGCTGAAGAGGACGACATAAGAGTCAGGATCCCATCCCTCAGGAGTCTCCCACGTGACGATCATCTGATCATATTCGTAGAAGACCTCACCACCGTTAGGATGGTTGACCCTGGGTCGTATGACACGTATCGTCTCACGACCTGCGATGTAGGTCATGCCATCAACCTCAGCAGCGATCCAGACCTCGACTGAATCACCCTCGGGCAGAATAGCCTCGACAGCAGCCCTATCGAACTTGGCGTGGGCAGAGTAGATGCCTGCAGTGTCTGGTCCGAGGATCTCGAAACGCTCAGGTGGCGTCACCATTGAGTCACCACAAGCAACAAGCATGGTCTCACCAAGTACCATGTTGGGATCGTAGCCTGCGGGGATACCGAGAAGAGCATCAACCCAGCGACCGTTTGAATCAAGGTTCAGAGTGTTGGGGCTGAAGTCAACATACTCGGCATCCTCATAGCCTACATTGAGGTAGACCGGGCACTCAACAACAGGGTCAGTGAGATCATTGCTTGTGATCGAGATCAAGCCCTCGTAAAGGTCTTCCTCGAGTCCCGTGGCGTCACAGGTAACGGTGAGATCCTGGTATCCACCAGCAGGAATGACACCGCTTTCGGGCGCAACGCTCAACCAGGCTGGCGCAGCTGAGAAGAGAATCGCAAGATTCTCATGCACATAGTCGGCATTGAAGACAACAGTGAGCCCGTCATCCTTGGTCGCATTCTGGATGCCGATTGTGCAGCTGTTGAGAGTTGCTCCGAGGGTTCTATACTGATAGATGATTCTGCCATCGGGATAGAGTATGATCTCGAAACTGTAGAACGGAGGGGTGAAGGCTGCGATACGACGCACCTCGTACTGGATAATCAGCCTCGTTCCGTCATTGTAGTAGTAAACCTCGTTGCCGTCGTCTGGATCCACGACCATGTCATCCCAGAATACGGCCAGGAGGTTTTCAGGTACGGAGTAACCAGAGTTAGGAAGCGGCTGGTTGCTGTACGTGGTTCGTGTGCTTGTAAAGCTCACCCAACCGTTGGAGCATACTCTGAACTCGGTGAACTCATTTCCGTAGAATGGGAAGGTGAATCCGATCGGGAACGGACCATAGTTGCGGTCGTCACTGTAGGCTCCGAATATGGGAGTTCCCACAGTGCTGATATCAACCCAGTCATAAACAGGTCCACCCGGCTCATCGCTGTCAATCCAGGTGTAACCGAACTGATCAGGACCACCCGAGCCAAGAATGCCAGGTCTCGGATCTTCTTCCTCCTTGCCGAGTTCGAGGTAGTCGTATTGCTCAACAGCTGTTGCGCTCTGTCTTGCACCAGCACTCCAGATGAGGTCGCTTCCACCAGTGTTCATGATCCTCAAGGTCTTGGTCTTGACCATGCCCTGCATTGCCGCGACGTGGAGGGTGTCGGGATCGATCTCACACTCTGGCGGAATAACACCCTCGCCGGTGAGCGTTACATAAACCTCAGGCTCGTCCTCATCGTTTGTGAAGAGTGTGAGCGTGCCACTTGTCGGGCCTGCCACCGTCGGTGCGAAGACCACATCGAGCACCTTGGTCTCGCGCGGATTGAGGTTGAAGGGTGTAAGATCAGTTGAGAACTGATCATTGTCGAGCGTAAGCGAAGTCAGCTCCAGGAGATCGGTACCGATATTGGCAACGGTAACCTGAAGTGTCTCCGAAAGGCTTATGTAGAGCGGGCCAAAGTCAAGGGCAAGAGGCTCGACATCGATGTCAGGCGCACCGGTTACGTGCAGGAATGCAGGAACCTGGACAAGTCCTTCATCGGGATCGTTGCTTATGATGTTGATCGCACCGTTGTAATCACCACCAAAGAGCTCGGTTGCATTGAAGAGCACGTTAAGATCGAGGTAGCTACCCGCAGGGATCGTACCTGAAGTTGGATTGACCGAGAGCCAATCGGGCATAAAGGCGATCTCAACCGCAAGGCTATCATGCATGTAAGGTGCATTGTAGACAACGGTGAGACCGTCGTCCTTGGTGGCATTCTGGATCCCGAGTGTCGCACTTTCGATCTGTCCAACCATCGAGAGATACTGGCATACGATCTTGCCGCTTGGATAGAGAATGATCTCGAAGGTAAAGGTGCCAGGATCATATGAGCTTAAACGTCTTACCTCATAGAACTCGATGATGCATCTTGTGCCGTCATTGTAGATGTAGGTGCGATAGTCACCAGCATCGATCTTGAGATCATCCCACCAGCCGGCAATCATGTTCTCGCAGACACGATAGTAGTCGCTCGGCAACTCTCGATTACCGTAATAGTCATCGTCGCAGGTGAAGCTTATGAAGCCGTTGGTGCAGATGTAGAAGGAGCTGAACATGTTGCCGTAGAACGGGAAGTTGAAGCCGATATCGACAGGTCCGTAGGAATCATCATCACCATCGAGCGGAATGAGAGTACCGATTGAGGTGATATCAACCCAGTCGAAGATGGGTCCACCTGGCTCATCACTATCGACCCAGCGATAACCAAAGTTATCTGGACCACCGCTACCTTCGGTTTGAGGCACTCCCGGAGGACCTTCTTCGCCCTTAGGTATGTCACCTGTGTGGTCAACGACCACCTCAGCCCCAAGACTCACACCGATGTCGAAGTTGAGGTCGCTACCACCTGTGTTCTCGACCCTCACGGTGTGACTTGATACCTCACCGACAAAGAGACTATCAGCAAGGGATTCGGGTGTCACGGCTATGTCAGGAGCAATTAGTCCGTAGCCCGTCATAGGTATGACTACGGTAGGCTCATCCGGATCGTCACTCTGAATCGTGAGCGTGCTGCTTCTGTCACCAACCTCGGTTGGCGAGAAGCTTACAGTCACAAGCTGCTGCTGCATTGGCTCGAGTGTGAAGCTGGTAACGTCAACCGAGTATTCAGGGCTTGCCGGCACGATATCGGTTACGGTGAGAACATCCGTTCCTTCATTAAAGATAGTGAACTGACGCAAGGTGCTCACACCGATAAAGACTGTGCCAAAGTCCAGGCTATCAGGCTCAGCTGCAATATCAGGCGCACCGGTTACGTGCATGTGAGCAGGCACATCCCAACGCGGCACTATCGGATCGTTCCCATCGATATGAACAACAGCATCGTAGTCACCACCAAACATATCAGCAGCATTGAAGAGAGCCGTAAGATCCATCGATCCACCAGGTGGCACTGTTCCACTCGTTGGTGAAACAGTAAGCCACTCAGGAGCAGCTGAGAACTTGATGGCAAGATTGTCGTGGACATATTCGGCATTGTAGACAACCGTCAGTCCATCATCCCTGGTATCGTTCTGGATACCGATAGTGGCGCTGGTAACATAGCCTTCCATCGAAAGGTATTGATAGATGATCGTACCATTCGGATAGAGGATTACCTCGAAGGTAAAGACTCCAGGCTGATAGGAGCTATACCTTTCGACGTCTACGAACTCGATGATGAATCTCGTGCCATCATAGTAATAGTAGGCGCGCTCCACATAGCGGAAGTGCAGGTCATCCCACCAGACAGCAAGCAGATTCTCAGGAGCTGAGGTGTTGGGAAGTTGATAGTTACTCAACGATGTGCGCGTACTTGTGAAACTCAGCCAACCGTTGGTGCAGACATAAAGCTGGTCAAATGTGTTCCCATAGAATGGGAAGTTGAATCCGATCGGGATCGGTCCAACATTCTCATCATCACCATCAAGTCCTGGCACGGGTGTTCCAACGCCGGTGATGTCAACCCAGTTGAATGCAGGTCCACCGGGTTCGTCACTGTCGATCCAGGTGTAGCCAAACATATCAGGTCCGCCGCTACCTTCTGTCTGAGGACCACTTGTTCTTGGATCGAGCTCCTCCTCACTCTTCGGATAAGAGGTCGTATCGCCCTGAATGACTTCACTCGATGTTAGGATTTCCACACTTGCGGTGAAGATGAAGTCGGAACCACCAGAGTTGGAAATGGTTATCGTCTGAGCATCAGTCTCACCAGTCATGAGATCAGCAAAGAGTGAGTCAGGTGTAACACTGAACTCAGGTGGGATAAGACCCGTACCAGCAACGTCAACTGTGACTGTGGGCTCGTCAGGATCGTTGCTGTAGATCGTAAATGTGCCTGATGTCGGTCCCGGATCAGTTGGCGAGAAAGTGGCTGTGACGATCTGAGCAGCCCGTGGTGCAAGCGTGAACGATTTCGGATTGGCATCAAAGACTGGATTGTCCGAAGTGATATCAGTTATGTCCAGATTGTCAGTACCTGGGTTGCTCACGATGAAAGTACGCTCCTCAGTCGCACCTATGAAGATCTCACCAAAGTCAAGTGAGGTTGGGTCAACAGCGATGTCAGGTGCACCGATCACGTGGAGCTCAACAGGAACGACAACGGTCGGCTCATCTGGATCATTGCTGGCTATGATGATGTTAGCGTCATAGTATCCACCTAGAAGCCCGGTTGCATCGAAGTCAACCGAGAGATCCATCGAGCCACCACCCCAGACTCTGCCCGATGTTGGAGTCACAGTAACCCACTGTGGGAGCTTGGAGATCTTTACGGCGAGACTATCGTGAACGTAGTCGGCATTGAAAGCTATCTGGAGCCCGTCATCCTTTGTGAAGTTCTGTGTTCCAATTGTGGCACTGTTTGTGGGCTCACCCATAGAGAGATACTGGTACAGGATGTCACCATTTGGATATAGGATCACTTCGAAGGTGTAGGGCCCACCACTACCGTAGTGGGGTACATCAACCCACTCAACGATGAGGCGCGTACCATCATTGTAATAGTAGCATCTGTTAACGCCACTGAAGTTGAGATCATCCCAGAAAGGAGCAATGAGATTCTCAGGCGCCCCAGTGTTGGGAAGCGGCTGATTGGAGTACTGACTGCTTGTTGAGGTGAACGAGATGAAACCATTGGTGCAGACTCTGAACTCACTGAATGTGTTTCCATAGAATTCAAAGTCAAAGCCGATTGGATAGGGACCAGTATTCTGGTCGTCTCCACTCATCGAGATCACTGTCCCGACGCCTGTGATGTCAACCCAATCAAACACAGGTCCGCCAAGCTCGTCACTATCAATCCAGCGGTAGCCTGTGGCATCCGGTCCACCCTGTCCCTCGGTGACTGGTCCACCTGTCCGCGTATCCTCCTCGCCCTTGCCTATCTCAACGTACTCTCCCATCACACTCGAGCCGAGGATGAGCGTGGGCTGCGGGACTTCAAAATCGAGTGTTCCTTCGCCAATGTTTGAGACGGTAAGTGTTTGTGAGGATGCACCACCCGAGATGAGCTCCTCGGTCATCGATGTTGGATCAACTGCGATGTCAGGGATGCCGAGAGTAGTACCAGTTACGAGATTGGAAATCGGTGAGTAGTTACCATACTCATCAAGAACCTTGAGAGCAAAGTAATAGGTCGTGTTAAAATCGAGACCTGCAACCGTCATGGTCTCGAAGGTTCCCGACGGTCCGGGATCTGGTTCACCGACAGCTTCAGTTGCATCGAAGAAGTTGGTCTCATCGATCGGTGAAGTCGAATAGCGGACATCATAATAGCTTGCTGTTCCGGTATAGCCATCGTCACCTGTCGCCGTCCAGGAAAGATCCATTGCATTTGAAGTCGCATTTGAAGCAGCAAGATCCGTAACGGCTGCAGGTGGGATGCTATCGGGCTCGGCAATGCAATTGAAGGCATTCAGTCTGCCTTCGGTTACGCACATTCCGACAAGATCAGGAACCGGATCGACTGAATTAAGGATCAGTGCCTTGACCTGGTCGACCGTCATGCCGGGGAACCTACCCCAGATGAGGGCAGCCACACCTGAGACATGCGGGGTTGCCATTGACGTCCCGCTCAGGGAACCATAGGAAGCGCCAGGGAATGTGCTCACAATGGAGACACCAGGCGCACCGAGGTCGACTGTTGTCGGTCCCCAGTTACTGAAGCTCGCCAGCTCATCGTTGTGATCGGTTGCAGCGACGGAGACAACGTTCGGAACATCGTAACACGATGGATAGTGGGGCGAGACATCTGTATTGGCACTGCTGTTGCCAGCTGCACAGACAAAGAGCACACCGGCATCATAGGCCTGCTGAATCGCATCACGCAAAGCCTCTGAATAGCCACCTCCACCCCAGCTGTTGCTCATCACTTTGATGCCGGGAATGGTTAGGGCATATTGGATCGACTGGATAGCACCGGAGGTATAGCCCGAACCTGCTGCACTCAGGAATTTCACCGGCATCATCTTGACAGTCCAGTTGACGCCAACCACACCAACACCATTGTTGCCAACCGCACCTATTGTGCCAGCAACGTGAGTTCCGTGTCCGTTATCATCCATTGGATCGTTGTCGTTGTTGTAGAAGTCCCAGCCCCTGACGTCATCGACAAAACCATTGCCATCGTCATCGATGCCGTTGTCAGGAATCTCGCCTGGATTGACCCACATGTTTGCAGCCAGATCAGGATGGGTGTAGTCAGAGCCGGTATCGATTATGACAACAATTACATCGGATGATCCTGTGAAAACATCCCAGGCACGGACAGCATCGATGTCAGCTCCAGGGGTTCCACCTGTTTGACCAGTATTGTGCAAGCCGTAGAGCTGATCGAACATTGGATCATTCGGGATCTCAAGTGCCCTGAGCCGATAGTCGGGCTCGATGTACTCGATCTTCTCGTGCATCTGATACTTCTGGACCGCATCCGGAACGTAGTAGTTGGTGACTTTCCAGACCTCGGCTCCGATGAGCTCAAGATTCTTCTCCGTTGTTGCGCCGAGGTCGTTCATGATTGCAGTGCGCTCGCTGGGTGTGACGTCATCGCGGAACTTGACGATCACACGTCTTATAGCAAATTGCTCGCTAGGTTGAAATGCGAGTACTATGCTAGCGACGAGAACTACAGCAATCATTAATGTGGCTGTGAATGCTATACGTCTACGCATACGAAATCCACCTCCTGAAAAGTTAAGGGGTAAAAGGGTCCGCAACTCCATGTGGAGATTAATCATCTCCTCCCGTCACTTGGTCTCACGAGAGACCTTTATATAAAAAAACCGGCAAGGTCAGACAGAGGCCTGCGCAGAGACATGAGAAAAATTGCGATAGTCGTACTGCGTATCCTGCCCGGACTCACCAGTCTTGCTCCCCCGCTAGATGCATTGTCATTCTAGCACAGACTTGATCAGAAGTCAAGATTAAACTCGATGGAGGGGGGAATGGGTGGGGACATGGTGACCCCCCTGGGGTGGTTAGAATTGGGTGTCTGGTCGTTTTGGGGGCAGGAGAGTTAGAGGGAGAATCAATCTATATAGCATCAAACGCACACTGTCACCCCTATGGTGCGGATGCCTTTGCGGCTAAACACCAACTCCTGTATCAGTCTCGGGTGAGCCGATTGGATATCCGCCTCAAACGGCCTGACACTTCGCCTATTGATATTCGTCCGGATCACCGTAGATTACGATGAAGACAAGCCACTTGATCAACTCATTGATGAGGTAGCCAAACATATAGCCTCACCTCCTTCTCAAGCCAGCTCTGCCTGAGCAACCTCAGGCTCAATACCCACGCTTAGCTTCTAGCACATATTCGCTGGTGGCGTCAAGGCATATGTTCTTTTCTTCTCTTCTGCGGCAATACAACCTGTTTAGTCTGGTTTTAGACGTCATTACCCAGATGGATACTCTCATCTTTCCACTATTAGCTTTCGAGAGATTGATGTCACCTCAGTATTGAGTCTTACGAAATACATCCCTGGTGCCACCCTGTTTCCGCTGGATGCCCTTAGAGACCAGATGAGGGTATGCCAGCCAGGCTCGTAGGTCTCCTCAGAGATTGTCGTGACACATCTACCTGCTACATCGTATATCTTCACCGAGACAGCCTGCCTGTGTGGCAGAGCAAACCTGATAGCCGCTGTCCCTATTGCAGGGTTGGGACCGATAGATAGCGCAGGGACCTCAGGCACTTTCTTCTTCTCAACACCGGAGGTGCAGGTACCTGGTATAGACACAGGCCAGCCCAGATAGAAGAGGGTCCTGAGGTAGCTTCTCATTCCAGGATATTGCTGCCAGCAGGCACGTTTAGTGAGCCAGAAGCAATCAAGCAAGTCATGTGCCTCTCCACTGAAGAGCCATGAGGTGAATTCTCGGGCAAACAGCCTGTGCCAACTACTCCAGTTGCCTCTGCCAGTTGATATCCAGGCAACAGCTGCTGGCTTCATGGGATCATTACAGAGAAACATCTCCGCCAGTATAGGATCATAAACAGGGTTGTCCCTGTCGAAATCTGCCATGTCACAGCCAGGACCAAAGAAGACAAAGGGGCGCGGACCAGCCTCTGTGAGCCAGTCCATGTTCCAGACAGGGAAATCGACCTTTTGAATGTAGTCACCGCCGATGCGTGATCTGTTGGATATGGCGCCAGTGTTTACAACGATATCAACACCCTCATTGAGCGAGTCAGCCATAGCCAATTCACGCTCCAGGCGCAGTGGCTCATCACTTTCCTTCATAAAGCGTATCTGATAGCCGTTTGCACTAAACTCTGCCATGAGATCCTGCATCAACTCAGGCAAGCCTGCCGGACTTATGCCCTGCCACTCCACATCACCGAGTGTGAAGACTGCTCTATGGGTAGGCTCAGAGGCTACCTTGTTGAGGTAGTTCTCCACAGCAAGGGCTATCTTTGTGGCACTCGTCACAGGTAGGCGTGCAAGTTGCATATCTGCAAGCCCGTCCTGGTCGAAGTCGGCTGCTTCATCCTCTGTAGGACACCAGGTTGGGTCAGGATCGAAAAAGCATGCACCTGTCGGGTCGGTGAAATAGCCCAGATCCACCTGGTTCTTCTCCGGCTCTCCACCTTCGTTCGCATCACCAACTATGAGCACTCTCGGATAAGACTCACCCAGCGAGTCTGCCACTTCCTTCACGCCGTGAAGGATCTCCCACAGGTCTCAATGGTAACTTGAGGTAGCATATATGGTGTCAACCTCAAGCCCTTGTGACTCAAGATAACCGACTGCAGGCATACATGCAGCAATGAGACTATCAGGTCCGTAGAATATCCAGTCAGGCACATGTGTTGATCTTGTCAACCGTCGAGACTGCCTACATTGAGCAGGTTGTCTCGGCTTGAGTCTCAAGTTTTGGTAATAGCCCGGCAAGATCTTCTTCGCCACTTTGGCAATCGGTGGCTCCTCCATGAGCACCTCAATGGGCATGGCTGGCAACCTTGCACCAGTAGCCTCTATCTCAACAACACGGTAGAGGCTATAGCCACCAGGTACGGTGATCTCGTAGAGGCTCGGCACGACAGCCTCACCTTTCTTGAGTTGAGCCAACTTGTGCCAGGTACCTCCTTCGAAACCCTGAACCTCGTAGCCCCACGTGCCCACCTCAGCCTCAACATGCCAGCCTACCTTAACATCAGAACCATCCCTGTATGCCCACATAGAGCCATAGCGGGCTGCTATGTCGGAGTCATAGCGGATGCCGTAGTCATCGCCATTGGGACCTACGCCGTCTGTGCCAGGAGGATTCCGGTTGCCATCAAGCGGGATTCCACCTTGGCTTATGGCACTGTAGGCATCAACGCTGAGGTAACCAGGACCCGGACCAACGGCCTTTATGTGGAAGTTGATTATGTCGTAGTCACCATCGGTGCCCCAGTTGATGTCTTCAAGGGAGAAGACCGTGTCGTCAGCCTTGAGGATCTGCTCTGGGTTGATGTTTGTATCCATCCCAGTATCAAACCTTATCCAGCCATCGATACCCGTGCTACCAACAATTGTGTCCTTAGGAGGATAGAACTCATCAACAGTCGGGGATAGCACCGTGTTGCCATTGCCCCAATGTGAAAGTAACAACCCTCCCAATGCACCATCCACATACCTGCTCGCCTTCCCCTCATAGCCATTCAGCCGACTCCAGAAAAACTCCGCATCACCTCTCATCTGACCAAACGTCGGACTACCACTGTAGCCTATGACCTCCCTCGCTCCATCCCACGCCGCCCAGTAGTCATGACTATGACAAGTTGCATTGTAGACTATCGACTCATTAGACTCAAAACACCTCGATATCAGCAAACTCATAGCACCTATGTGATACATACGCCCCTGAGGCGTCGCTGCATCCGACTTGTATATCTCGAAGCTATCGTAGCCATGTGCCAAATAATAGTCATACGCCGAATCTCGCTGCGCCTCCTCCGCAAATACCTCAACCGCAGGTCCAGCACTGCTACCATGGGAGGCTATACCGAAGATGCCCGTGCTGTAAGTGAGATGCCAGACAAAGTCATCAAGGGTGACATGGTCATACTCGGTCTCTATCAGAGGAACAATCCAGTAGCCCTGTTTCTTGCAAACGCTCTGAAGACTATCAAGGACAGTCATATCCATTCCCAGAGCATAAGGCTCTATCCTGCAGCCATCGGTTGAGATAGGAGTCTCATAGATTGCGTAGGCATACGGGGTGGCTATGAAGAGGGCCAACAAGTAGGTGATACCTGTTCTCATTGCTTCTCACCTCTTTTCTTCAGAGCACGAGGGTTGATGAGTTCCTCGAGTCTTCCAGGTGGAGCATGCAAGGCTCTTTCATCCTCCTCTGATGCCCGCTCTTGTTCTTTCACTTTCTCTATCAGGGCTTCCACCTTGGCAAGATCCCGTGCGGGGACAGACAGGCAGAACTTCGAGCCCCGGATCTCTATCCCACCCATATTAAGAAGGGTTGTCATCAGTTTTGCCTCTCCTCTTAGTCTCTCCACAAAGGGTTGTGGGGGTGGAATGACCGAGTGCGGAATCAGTACCTCCACCGGAGGATGCCTGTCGTAACTCTTCCAAACCAGTAACCTCCCCTCGATAACCCGAGCACTATCTATCCTCTCGAAAGTCTCATACAACTCTGCAGCCCTAGAAAGAATCGAATCGTAACTTACCTCTTGCTCCAACAGCGGAACAATAGCTCTGTAAACACTATCGTGCATGGCATCAGCCAGACTGTCTTGCTTGCTCTTTGGCTTGGGCTGAGCCTTACCCATGAAGTAGTAATCATTGACCCAGAGAGTGTCATCGTAGATCGTGAAGACAAAGGGCGGCTCAAGACGATTCCCAAACAGATACAATATCCCCCTTGTCGCCACAGCCACTGTCTCCGGCTCTGCCACCGAAGTACTCTCAGGCTGAGTATGTGTCTCATTGCCTTCAGCAAGCCCCTGGCTAGAACCAACCAGGGTTGCTATTAGTGCTACGAACAATAACGCTCTCATACTAAATCACCTCCTTAGGTAATATACGACAGGGGGTGTCTATCGATATGATACTCATCTTGATTCCTTTGGTACTACTGTTCAGAAGGGGATAGTTATCCAGAGGGGCAAGTATGAGGATTCCACCCTGGCTTATGGCACTGTAGGCATCAACGCTGAGGTAGCCAGGACCCGGACCAATAGCGCTTATGTGGAAGTTGATTATGTCGTAGTCACCATCGGTGCCCCAGTTGATGTCTTTAAGGGAGAAGACCGTGTTGTCAGCCTTGAGGATCTGCTCTGAGTTGATGTTTGTATCCATCCGAGTATCAAATCTTATCCAGCCATCGACACGAGCACTGTCAATGACGGTATATTCAGTGGGATAGAGAGCCTCAAGTGTTAGGCTGATATCACACCAGGGCATGCTGCCGTCTGTTACGTCATACTGTGTTCTATCTTCCGAGCACATCCGTCTCTCCATCACGCCTTTTGTGAACCCGGGGAGGCCTCTTTAGCCTTCATTCTTATCAGGACAATTCTCTGGACAACACCTTCGGATACAGCCACCTGCAAAGCAGATCTTCAGTTCTCCCCAGGTGCAGTCTCGAGTCACTCTTTTGGTATCTTGGTGGGTGCATATTCGGACCGCATCCTGATAGGGCACACCCAAGACAAGGAAGTCTTGGACAGTTGGGACATAGTCATCAGGCCAGATATCAGCTCTTACCACAACACCTGGTGCCAACTGGATCATCTCGACTTGTCCATATTGGATATGCATATCGTAGAGACTTGCGATGGGCTGAGCAAGCAGTGAAAAAGGCAAAAGCAATGTGACAACCAGTAGGATAGACGCCCTATGCATCTAGCTCACCCCCTTGAAGCCAGACGCGGCATGCCCCGGGTTCACACGGCACCAGTAGAGAGGAGCATGAAGTGTGCCAGTTGGAACAGAAACGGCGTAAGAATTATGCGAACGGGGCTAACCTTAAAGAATCTAAGGGGTTAGGGCGTCAACTGCTCCGGCTGTGTGGCTGTCTAACTTGAGCATGCGTTGCCTGAGAGCCTTAAGGGTCTTACAGGTGTTTAAACAGTGTTTAAACAGTGTTTAAACATATGTAACACCTGTCTCACGAGCAAACCTCAGGCAAGCCGAGGGCGGGTGCCCTAGGATAGCACACGAGGGAATTGTCAGGGTCTGGCGATTGGGGAGCACAAAAGGCAACTATCACAAGCCCAGCAGCCATGCTGCCACTGCGATAATACCCTGGAGGTGCCTCCTGCGTTTCCCAATCGGAAAGCCTAAGGCGAAGCCACCACCGATCAGAACTACAGGAAGCCAAGCTTCGATTAGACTACCGCCTTCAAAAGTTGTTCAATCATGATAGCTCAACCCATAGAGCCAAGAAAGTGAGTGATTGTGGACGAAAACCCACCATGGTGCTCACAGGATCTAATTGATGCCGAGAGATTTCATTCGATACCACAGTGTGCTGCGTGATATGCCGAGGAGTCTAGCCGCTTCGGTTCGATTGCCACAAGCCTTTCTCAAAGCGGACTCAATCATGTCGCGGTTGATCTCGGAGAGGCTTGGCTTGTTTGCCAGGGTTATCTCGAGGTGTTGCTCGACCTCGCACCGGCGGATCACACGTGACCTGCCAATAGCCACGAGGGCTTCGATCAGGTTCTTGAGTTCTCTCACATTGCCAGGCCAAGTGACTTCTTGCGGAATCCTGTTGTGGTGACTGCAGAGAAAGTGGCCCTCTTACCTGTCATTGCGTTCTGAGGTGACAATAGTCTCAACTTCATGTATTGGCACTATTTGGACAAGTGCAGGTCTTTCGCTCCTCGTCAAATACGCCAGGTAGACTGTACCGCCTGTCCGCCCTCGCTGCATCTACTATCAACATCAAGAGGAGAAAGGTAAACACGATCGCCGACACTGACGTGAATCGCTTCATATTAATCCCCCTTCACCTGCAGAACGCAGCGCTATGCTTCACTACATTGGATACATCTCGGTTGGCAGTGAGACTGCTCTCAAACTCAGACTCCACTGCTACCTGTCTTTACCCCACTGAGTACGGAGACACGAGCCCCAAGCGTCATCGTGAGGAGTCCATGTTGTCAACTTCTCTTAAGAACTCATCGATGGGCTTTCCGCCCTCTCCATAGAGATCGTATGTAGAATATGTTGCCAGTACGCTACCATCCCTGTCGAACACTACAAGCCCTGGGTAAGGATATGAAGGGGCTATCTCCATCACCAGACCGGGCTTCAAGTTTGGCACCACTATTGCTTCGAGAGTCAAGCCGCCTAGCAGGAATTCCAGCTCCTCTTTGAATGGATGGCTTATGACTACGTATAGTTGATAGTCGTCCCTCTGTGCACAGAATTCCCTAACGCCCTCGTACATTGCTGTGAATGCACAATCGTAAAAAGGCCTTACAAAGATTACGATACTACGAGGTGCAGATGTCAGGAATTCTCCAAAGGCGTGCCTCCTCCCACTCAAGTCGACGATACTAAACCGGGATGTTTCCTCTAACCCTCCCCATGCAGTATCAACCAGAGCCTCAGTGATCACGTTTCTAATGTGACTTGCAGGAAGTGATTCTGCCGGTGCCTCTTCGCTTTCTACCCTTGCTTCCTTTTGCGAAATCGACGCAGTGTACTTGCCGACAACCACAAGCGTATCACTAAGATGCTCATAGAGGTAAATATAGTTTGAATCGCTGTAGACAAACGGCTTCTCGCCCAGCTCACAATAGCCTAAGTACCTCTTCTCAGTGATTGAGTAGAAGTCCAAGTAATAGGGTGGCAGCAAGCGCCTTGGAACCACGAATATATCTCCCTGATACATGCTGGGGCAACCGGTATAGCTCCATGTTGCCTCCCACTGCCCATCTTCCTCTTCACCTGTGTGTTGTTCAGAAGGGGGAGCAGCTTGAACTTCCCTGAGTGAAATGTAGTGTGGAGGAACCTTGTCGTACACATAAAGGAGCTCACCGGACAGTGAATATTCAAAAATCCTGTGGTCGAACATCTTGGTGCATAGCACGTGCCCATCGGGTGTAACTGTAAACAGCGGTCCAGGGAACCATCCACCAGCATTCTTGGATGACAATAGTTCTAGTTCGTCCTCCCCGGTGCGAAAGAAGCGCGTTACTGCCCTACCGGTGTTGTAGTCGTACACGAAAATACCCTCAGCTATATTCATACATGTGCCACTTGCTATTAGGTAGGTATCGTACTTCCGCGAAAGCGTAGGCGAGAACCTGAACTCCGGTACGAACAAGGTCTTGAGCAGATTCCCCGCTCCATCATAGACATTGACTCTCCTTCTTACATCTGTTGCAACAATCTCACCTTTGTCAGATACTGTCACTGAGTAACAGACGTAGGGAAATCTCCCAGGCTCCAGTCCTTTTCCCCCTATCTTCCTTATCAGGTTGCTGTCCTTGTCAAACAAGTAGATCCAATCATGACTCTCAACCGCAAAATAACCAGAGCCAGTCACGGCGAAACGGGGAACAGTGGAGGCATAAACCCCGGAAGGAATCCCGACGCCCTGGCGGAGGTAAAATTCTGCCTTTTTCACCAAAGGGATGGATTTGCCTTTGCTCTGTTCGCAGGTAGATGGAGATGCCAGCACTAAGGTCAAAGCAGCAATACACACCGACAAAAGTCTTAGCATACCCACACTCCCTGTTGTGGCAACGTTACCCTCCTATGCGTAAAACATTACTATTGACCCATAACAAATTCTTCAAGCTCTCTCTTCGAAACTCTCACCAGCACATTGCCGCGGACAGTCACATCGAACACGGGCGGCTGTGTATTTTCTCTTATCCCAGCGCGGAAGTAGAGAAAATTCTCATCCTCTCCCTCGAAGGATTCCAAACTGATCAGCCGGCGGTAAGGCCTGCTGACCACGATGCCCCCTTCACCAGGGAACGGCATGGGGGTGACAGGTGGCTCCAACTCTATAACACAAACACAAGTCTTGGCTTGGCGTGGGCATATGCAGATCTTCTTGTCGTTGGTCAATTCCCCCGGAAGGGTTATCCGATCCGGACGGTCACCAAACGCAAGATCAGCCCCCGCAAGCATCACCATGCAGAAAATCAGACTAACAGCTAATGCTTTCATTCTCTTTACACCTCCCCAGCGGCTTTTCTGTATCTGCCACGTGCTCTGCGCGGAGCTAGCTTTGCTGCTGCAGCCTCATGTGACCAGGCAGAGAGAGTTGAAAGCATAGGGAGTGCCTCTCCCTCGTATCGTCTCTCAACAGACACCGTTCTGAGTTCGAGCCACCCGGAGAGAATGCCTCGCCAGATGGCACCAAGCATTTCACTTCTGCCCGGACCTTCCCGGAATGCAAGACTCATGCCTGCTCCATCAGGGAATGGAGCTCGGGACATCACCCTATGACCACTGGCAAACAAGCGATTAAGACAACATAGCCTGAAGCCAAGCACGGTGGTACCTTCAGAGGAGGAATATCCAGGGGAACGTAATGCGAGGTGTCTAGACAGGTGTCTAGACACTTTGCTGCTCAAACGAACTCAACAAACCGGAGCACGGTACCGGCGAGGTAAGTAGATTGGCAGCCTAGTCCATGCCAAGAGATCTCATGCGGTGCCAAAGAGTCCCGCGGGAGATACCCAATATCTTGGCAGCTTTGGTTCTGTTTCCTCGGGCTTGCTTCAAGGCAAGGCGGATGGCATCCTTTTCGGCTTGCTCTAGCAGACAACTACGCCTGCAAGTTCCCAGAAATTGGTCCAGGTCGGAGGGCTGGATCACCCGTGACCTGCCAATTGCCACGAGGGCTTCAATCACATTTTTGAGTTCTCTCACATTGCCAGGCCAACTGTAGGTGAGAAGCCCCTGGCGTGCCTCTTCACTCAAAGTCACCCTGACACCATAACTCGTGCAGTATTGATCAAGGTAGTAGTCAATGAGGAGTTCAATATCATAAGGACGCTCTCTTAGGGAGGGAATCCTCACAAGCACACCCTTTAGCCTATAATAAAGATCTTTTCTGAATTTGCCAGCCTCTACCTCATGCCACAGATCCCTTGTTGTTGCACTCAAGACCCTTACGTCTATCTTTCTTGGCTCATTGCTTCCAACTCGCCTAACCGAGCCCTCCTCAAGCACTCTCAGGAGTTTTACCTGAAGTGCCTCACTGAGTTCTCCAACCTCATCCAGAAACAATGTGCCACCATTGGCACTCTCAATGAGCCCAACCCGCTCTCTTACCGCACCAGTAAAGGCACCTCTGGCATGCCCAAAGAGTTCGCTCTCTGCAAGGGTTTCTGAGAGGCTGCCACAGTCTATGACCACAAAGGGCTCCTCCCTGCGCCTGCTCATCCCGTGCATTGCTTGGGCAAGGAGTTCCTTGCCAACACCAGTCTCACCTTCAATCAAGACTCTCACATCAGTTGGTCCCCACTGCTTGAGATCTCCCGCTATACGCTCATCTGCAGTGACAATGCCATACTGGAGGATGTCCTCGTAGCACTTGATACCGCTTGGGTGCCGGCTCTCCTCAAGGCTCGATCTTAAGCCACCAACCTTAGGAGGTGTGACAAGCCCAGCCAAGAGATTATCGATCTCCGCAATGGCGTCTCTCACACCAAGGTGGGAATAGATCCTCCTTGCAGTGATAAGATGCTCCAATGTCGTCCCATTGCTTGACTCAGGCTTGGCTTCAAGAAGAGCCTTTGCTAGCGTAAGTTCACTTGCCGCAAGTTCAGCAGAATGAACCGACAGATTCATCAACTTCTCAACTGAGTCTCTGATATGCTGTAATCCACATCCTGTGGTGCCCGTGGCGATCTCCACTTGACCAAGGATACGGAGGCAAATGGCAAGCTCGTATTCGTCTCCAATCCTTTGAGCAATACCGACAGCGAGGTTCACCAGGCGCTTTGCTGACTTTATTCTGTTGAGACAGAGCGCAGCACTCGCAGCCCGCCTGGCAATCTCGCACTCCAAATCTCCACCCTTTGCGAGCTGCCTAGCAAGCCTGAGTGCCTTCCCGTATATGGACAGTGCCCGTCGATACTCCTTCCTGGCAGACCACAGGTCACCTTCCAGCTCAAGTGCCAGAACCTGCTCTCTCCTCTGCTGGTTCTTTTGTGCGATCTCAGTTGCGTGAGTAATGAACTGCTCAGCCTGTCTATCATCATGGACTGTCAGACTAACGTTGGCGAGTTCCAATGCGTAGCTGCACTCATACAGAGGTAGCCCTAACTCTTTCGCAAGATGAAGTCCCTCGTTGCACAGGTCGTATGCCTTACCAAGGCTGCCTTTCTTTCTCAGCAAGATTGCAAGATTGAGCAAACTTCTAACACGAGGTAGTGGATTGTCCATGCCAGCATACGCATCGAGTGCCTTCTTGAAATCTGTCTCAGCAAGATCCCAGAAACCTACGTTCTTGTGCACAAGTCCAAGATTGTTCCAGGAATCACCTTCGAGCTTTCTATCGGCAAGTTCCCAGGTTGATAAATAGATGGCGGCTCCACAGTGTTTTTCTGCTAGTGCATAGTCGCCAGTCCGGAGGAATAAGGCAGCCAGCAGCAGGTGGCATCTTGCCAACCAGAAATTGCTCCGCAACGACTGAGAATCGTGCAACAGTCCCTGGGCCAAGTCCATAGCTTCGGTGTAGTGTCCTTCGCCAGCAGCAAGCCTAGCTCGCAGATATGTGAGCATCAAAACTGAATCACCGTCTGTCAAGCTTGCAATATCTGGTTGGATACGGTCGTATAGCTCTCGCGCTGCGCGAAAACTACCAGATTGCAGCAAGGACTCGAACTGTTCAAGTAGACTGATCGTCTTATTTCCGGCCATGATGTTTAGAAGGCCCCCGTGAGTGACCATACAATCGTTCTGGATTGGGTTTCCTCGCACATGCAGCAGGGATGCCAAGCCTGAACACGAAAATTCGGCCACTAGATGGGATCAGCGAGAATCGTGCTCCAGGCGAACCCGAGGCAGCTGAACTTTCAGACCCCTCGGATGTAAGAAACTCTTCAGAACCAGGTCTTCTGCTGTAAGCTGGCTGATCGGGATCTCCAAACCAGATAGATATTGCAACATCCCTTGCGGGAGGACGGATTGCAACCGAATCAGACGCGACTACTGCGACTACAAGTCCCACCACAGCTATTGTAACCAGTAACCTTCTCATATCAATCCCCCCTTCTTGATGTACCACCAGTGGTGGGACCTAAAAGAGAAAGGTCCCAACGACGCGCTCCAATAGGAGCTATCGTCAGGACCTCTTAAAGAGGTTAACCTATTTCTTTTAGGACTTTCCACAGCCCTTGCTCCCGCTCTTCACCTCCATTTTTAGCACATACCTACGCATCGTGTCAAGCTTTTTTGTGTTAACCGATACGACTTCACCTTCGCTTCAAGGCTGCGGGGCTACCTACCGAAGCTCGTAGTCACATCTCCGCAGCCCTCACCTCCAATTCCCTTTCTTGCCTGCTTGTAATTCTCAAGGAGGGGGTAGACGGGGAGACCAATCCACAAAGGATCACGTACACCCCGTTAACCATACAATTGCAAAGACCGCACCAACTCCTGTATCAGTCTCGGGTGAACCAATGGATATCCACCCCAAACAGCCTGACACTTCACCTATTGATATTCGTCCGGATCACCGTAGATTACGATGAAGACAAGCCACTTGATCAACTCATTGATGAGGTAGCCAAACATATAGCCTCACCTCCTTCTCAAGCCAGCTCTGCCTGAGCAACCCCGGGCTCAATACCCACACGCAGCTTCTAGTACATATACTACATAGTCGTCGCCGATGTTAAGGCATATGTTTTGTGTTTCAGCAGTGGGAAGAGACAAGAAGGGTAAAGGTCACTCTGTACACGTTTCTAGCCCCGACCCCACTTTGAAGATTGGGATGGGACCACGGCGAGTCACGATCGGAGTCTCGATAGCACGTTTGATGGCGTGAGGACTTACAAGAATCGGGTCATACTCGATGACAACCCGATGCTTCGATGCATATGCAACGAGGCTTACGACACCAGGCACTTTTGCTATGTGGTGCCGAAGCAGGTTGGCAGTGCCGTAGCAGCGCACGCCGCGGACGATGAGATCGACAGTTGCAGTTCGCCCTTCATAGTCTTCGATATACGTAAAAGTCAAAGTTGGCAAGCTAAGATAGCGAGCCCCCTGGGTTCCGGCAATGGTCATCAGGATTATGACTGCAGGTACAAGCCAGATTTTCCAGCCCATGTTGAGGCTCTCCTAAAGAGTTAAACACTGACTTCGAGAACACCAGCTTGAGGGCAGTGACTTACGCATTCAAAGCAATTTGTACAGTCAATCCTCGTTATCTTGTGAGCCTCGGATACTCGAATCCTTTGAGGACACACTGCATCGCATGTGCCACAGGCGTCACAACGGGCTCGATCACGCCTGAGTTTGAGTAGCCCGAGGCGCGAGAGTGGATTCATCGCAGCTGCAAGCGGACAAAGATAGCGACACCAGGCAAACTCAAAAATGAAGCTCACAAACAAGATCACACTAGCCACAGCAAGGCTCAAACCGGGAATCAAGTCATGACCCTTACCACCTGTAAAAAGCACATAGAATGGATCGTAACCACGGAAGACAAGTTCCCCGGCTCTGTAAGTGAAGATAAGGATGGTGGCAAGCGCGACGTATTTGAGTTTTGATAGCAAGGCGTCGGTCCGGTCGCTGAGACGCAAACGCCTGCCTGGGATAATCTTCGATCGCAGAGCAGAAAGCCCTTCGAAGATTGTACCCAGTGGACAGACCCAGCTACAGAAGCTTCGCTTGGTGAAAAGTACTGTGGCAAGGAGGGCAAGAGCCAAACTGAGATTCATCTCGCCCAGGGCACAGATAAACTGCTGCTTCTTAAGAAGCCCGTAGAAAGAAACAATTCCGCCCATGGGGCAATAGTATTCAACCGTGCGAGTCGCTACACCTAGCAAAAGTTTTATCATGAGAATAACGGCTGCCCCGAGAAAGAACACCTGGAAAACCCTTCGGACAATTCTTATTGTCTTTGTTGTTGCTAGGGGTTGCATTAGATACCTTGCTCGAGTCGAGCCGCTAGGGACTTGTGCTGCTTAAACACATCGGCCGGAGCCGATTGCCATTCAGCTCCGACCTCCCTAATCCAGGTTACTTTGCCATTTCTCTAAGTGGGCTACGATCGGAGAGTCCGAGGACTTCGTCGTAGCCGACCATGTCCATGAAGCCATGTCCACTCACATTAAAGGCGATCACTTTTGCTTCCCCAGTCTTCTTGCACCTGTGCGCCTCATCGATGGCACACGCTATGCTGTAAGCTGACTCAGGCGCCGGCAGAAAGCCCTCGGTGCGGGTGAATAGTTCAGCCATCTCAAAGACGTACTTCTCATCCTGGGGATAAGCAATCGTATCGATGTAACCATGTTTTCTGAGCAGACTTATTATGGGTGAGCAGCCATGGTAGCGGAGTCCGTCTCCTCTTATCGGTGGAAACTCGGTTTGATGTCCAAGCGTGTACATCTTAAGTTGTGGAGTGATCTCACCGTGATCAGCATAATCGTACTTGTACTCGCCCTGGAGATTGGGTGCCGCTTTGCTCTGGGCAGCAATGAACTTTATCTTCTTGCCTTTCTTGAGGACCTCACCAACGAAAGGCAGAACAAAACCGCCAAAGTTGCTTCCCCCGCCGAGGCAGGAAATCATTATGTCAGGATAGTCGCCAGCCTTCTCAAATTGCTTTTGAGTCTCAAGTCCGATTATGGTCTGATGCATGAGAACGTGATTGAGCACAGAGCCCAACGAGTAAGCAGCTTTGGGATCCTGCGCATCCTCAAGCCCCTCAGATATGGCAATGCTGAGTGAACCAGGATGCTCAGGATTCTTATCATACAATTCCTTGCCAACCTTGGTATTTGGGCTTGGCGAGGCGAAGACCTGTGCGCCGAAAAGATTCATGAGGTTGCGGCGTGCCTTCTTCCAGCGATAGACTGCTCTTACCCAGTAGATCGTGCACTTAAGCCCAACCATTGCACAGGCGTAGGAGAGTGCTGTGCCCCACTGACCCGCTCCTGTCTCGGTCGTTAGGCGTTCTATCCCTTGCTCTTTGGCATAGTAGGCTTGAGCGAGAGCGGTGTTGACTTTGTGACTTCCCGTCGGGCTATAGAACTCACTCTTATAATACATGCGTGCAGGTGTGCCTATTGCCCTCTCAAGAGCCCGTGCACGGAAGAGTGGCCTGGGGCGGCCGGCACGCTCATAGAGCTCAAGAACGCCATCGGGGATGTCTATCCAATTTTCCTGGGACATCTCCTGCTCGAGACACTTGCCAATCATCAATTCGGGAAGGCGCTGAAGCTGCTCATCGCCGATTGGAGGCGGCAAAGGCTCCGGTAGATCTGGAAGGATGTTATACCATTTCCTTGGCAGGTCATCAGTTGAAAGTCTTATCTGGTAACTCTCTCCCATCTTCTCCTCCTCTGGAAATCTTTGTTACCTTCTTGGAAATCTCAGTTTTCGGAAATCTAAGCTCACCTGGAAATTCTGGTTCCTCAGAGAATTCCGATTGCTCCCCCGAAGTCTTGCTTCCTTTCAGAAAGCCCGATCAGAAAGCCCGATCGACAAGTGCAAAACCAGCCCGGACTGCGTGCTTCAAAGTCACTCAATTTCATCGCTCAATTTCAAAGCGATCCTGGTTCGAGGTGATCCTAGTTCAAAGCGATCTTGGTCACCAACAACGCTGTGATAATAGCATGCTCCAGCGAACAGTGTCAATATCCAGCAGTGGCGATGTCCAGCAGGTGGTAAGAAATCAAACGGACAGCTCCGACCTGATCTCGCAGGTTGAGCTGCCCGTTGCGTCTTTTTCGCCCTGACCCTCTCTCGCTACCTAATCAGGCTTCTTATCGAATCAGGGTCACACGCTGTGTCAAAGTGCCCTTCGCCGTATTGAGTCGAATGAAGTAAATGCCTGGCGCAACCCTTCTGCCGGCACTATCACATCCATTCCAAATCTCGCTGTAGCTTCCAGCCTCGCGTATCTGATCAGCCAGTGTGCGTATAGTTCTTCCCTGGACGTCATGCACTGTCAGACGAATGTAGCCAGCTGTTGGCAAAGAGTAACTCACCTTCGTCGAGTTCTTGATCGGATTTGGCTCGCAGGTAAGGCTCATGCCTTGCTTCTCAATCTTACTGAGCAGGCGATTGACAGCTTCCTGAAGCTCAGGTGATCCACCGCTCAACTCCTCCAGCAGCTGCTTTGCACGCTCGGTAAGCTCTACACCCTCCTCGTTGGCTGCCAGCAAAGTCACATCACCGTGGTGATAGTGATCCGCGAAGGTGATGAAATCGGAGATACCAACAGTCCCATCCCATGAGAAGTCACTTCGAGAATGCGAGGTTCCGTAGTCCTGAGAGAATTGTATGAAATCAGTAAGGTCAACTGTTCCATCAATCTCGATGTCGATCGAAACGGATGGCAGCACATCGAGATCGTTGAGGGATGTTCCGGAGACATCCACTTGAATATTGATATCCCCACGGATGGAAGTATCGCCAACCAGTTCAAACCGAATCTCACCATTTGAGTTGGTTTGAGCATCTACCGGTGTAGCTGTGCAAGAGAATGTCCCAAAGTATTCGGCTCCTGCAGCAGGTGTTACATTAACTGTGAACTGATCAGATGTGATTCCAGCAATGGGATTACCAGATCCATCCCGAACCGTTACCTTCACGTACTGGTAGGCTGGTCCGTCACCGCTAGGGCAGGTGGTAAGTCCAGCGCCACTCTCGCCGGTGAGTGCCACAAAGGAGGAATCAGGATCAATGGTTGTTGTGCACTCGAAGAGCGAGACATGGAAGTCATCTATGCCAGCCTCGACAACCGATCCATCACCAAGGTCAGAAGCCTCGAAGCGCACTTTGACCTGATTTGTAAGCGAGACATAGTCGCCAACCATGAAGCTATGCTCTACCCAATCGTGTGCTGGAGTTTGGGGGCCAATGGTGTCAACCGGCACCCACGTGGAGCCATTGTCATTGGAAACATAAGTGACAAAGATGTCGCTATGTGGTGCATTCCCATAATCATTGGTGTACCACAGGGCATAATCAATGCGAGCATCGGCCGCACCGCTAAGATCGAATGTAGGTGAGATAAGCCAGGTGATTCCGCCATCGATATCGGAGTCACCATCTGTGTTGCCGGTCAGATAGCATGACCCAGAGCCATCATAGTCTGTGGCAGGATCGCCACGATCGCCTCCACCGACAGGCACGCCTCTCTCCCATGCGCCAGTGGTCAGATTGGGATCATTCTCGACACTCCAGCCAGAGTCAGTCTCAAAATCGTCATCGAAGAAGGAGGTCAGTGTTCCAACGACAACACTGTAAACGCTGGCTGGGGCATCCTCTGGATTATAGACAGTACCACTTGCTACGCCCTCGGCACTGAAATAGTATTCAGGCGTGTCATCACAGGTTGCCGGTGGCAATGTTGCCTGATAGAGATCTCCACTTACATGGACAAGCGGGGAAGTGAGATAGACACCGCCGTCGTAGCGATAGTGGAGGAGGCCACTGCCCGAGACGTAGGTATCAGATATTTCCTCAATGCGGACATCAATTGGAACCGATTGTCCTGGCGGGATTATGTCAGGCGCCCCATTGGGAAGCGTAATACGCAAGGTCGGATTTCCTGGATAGTCAACGTAGCATGCAGCATACCCGACGTCACACACGCCATATTCGATGCGCATATAGCCGTCCTCACCCCATCCCGGTCCCCAGGAGTTTCGCAGAAACCACACACCATTAGTGCCCTGGCTGTCATCCCAGCCGACCAAGACCACTGCATGATTTATGTCTGAACAGGTTGGTCCACTGAAGACGCCGCCCGTATATGCCTGGAACTCGGAGTTTACGCATACTGCAACTGAGACCGGACCGTAATCCATTATCGCCTGTTTGATTGCATCAACTGGGGCAACACTATCCTCAGTTGCAATGAATGCCCAGTTATCTATCCAGTAGTCGTGTGGGTAGGGGCAGTTACAAGGGGCATCGGTTGCGGTATAAGGGAAATTCGCCTCAAGGACTGCGCCGTCGTCACCGCATGGATCACCCTTCCAATGATGGTAATCATGCGCCCACCACCCACCATTGCAACCCCATCCCTCCTGGTTACAACTCACAAGCCACTGTTCGGAAAGGTCGACTTCTATTCCATCCTTTATGAGGATGTTACACTCTAGCGGGCCAACCGTACCGAAAGCCCAGCAACTTCCGCATCCATCCTGGTCCTTTATGGAGGTACAACCTCCCTGGTCGCACCAGTTGAAATAGGAAGGGAGATTGAGCTTCGGAGTAATTTTCACGAAACGTGCGTGCTCCCGCCAATTTTCGGGAACGACAAGACCGCACAGCTGGTCAAGTGTATACTTAGTTGCCGAGTTTTCGCCAACCGTGTAATTCCAGCCGTGCTCGGCAATCTCCTGGCGCAGGGCTTGGATGTCCACTGTGCAAGGTACCTCGTGACGGTCCTCAGCTGCTGCATGCGGCTGAGAAGATGGCTGTCCTGCAAAGACCATACCGCTCAATGCGAACAGGGCGAACAGGACGGCCAAAGTAATGAATGCAGCATTTCGAAAAGACATTGTTAAACCTCCTTTTGGCTTACTTTCGGGCTTCGAAGGGACTCCAATTCTTAGGTTTCTAAAGGGCTCGGAAGTTGGAAGGTTAATCGAAAATCGGGTAAGCAGATCCATGGCGAGAACTGCAAAACCCGTCTGACGGCGAGATGTCATAAAAAGCCTTTGCGTGTCTGCGCTGTTGAACAAGTTCAATTTTTAGTTTACCACAGATTATCCGCTTTTTCAAGCTACATCGCCTTGGCCGTGGGGAATGGGTTTCACAATCGCTTCCAGGCGTCCGCTAGAGGCTCCTGGAATGCGCACATCCGGGCACGGTTTTCCGGGAATTCACCCTTTGGCAAAGATAGCAGCATCCTCTCGTGACGGCCCATACATGTCGCGGATCAAATTCCATCCCCAGCATCACCCATGAATGGACCTTACCTTCCTATTCGACTGCCATCCCTGGCACTCCCAGGGGTTTTGTTATATCGGTCTGTCACCCAGGATGGTCGCAAGCCGCCATTTTGCAGATTTTTAGCTCCGACCCCAAAATGGCAGATTTGAAGATTTTTAGCTCCGACCCCAGAAACGGAGATTTGAAGATTTTTAGCTCCGACCCCAAAATGGGGGGGTGGGGTTTTTTGGGGGGTGGAAAGATTTTGCTTGCCAATTTGGAGCGGGTAGTTTATATTGAGGATGAGCGGGTCCTAAGGAGCGTGACGGGCGAGGAACTCGCAGCTCTGCTTCCACACCTTAATGCCCTACCCCTTAGCGACTCGCTCAAAAAAATTTGTCCACTCGTGTCACATTCATTTCCTGCCGAACACCATAATTCTTAAACCCTCACGTGTCGAACTAGGTGAGAGTAAGGGTTATGGTTCCGGCTCCGCCCAAAAAAGAGGAGGTGGATGGAATGAAGGTGAGCCTGGCAATTGTCGCTCTCGCCGCAGTAGTCATCGCTGTCAGTGGCTGCGAGACTTTCCTCTCGAGCGGTGAGGAAAATGAACAACTCGCCACCCTCGACTACGGAGGCTACACCACCCAGAATGAGCAACCTGCTTTCGGAGATTCAGAGCTTCTGACTTCCTATTCTGATGGAGAGCCTTACGATGATGAGATGGCAGATGATCCGAGGGTCAGAAATGCTGAGCGCCACGGTGGTGCACGCCGGTACACTTTGAGGCTTCTCTGGGGAAAGCTTGATCGTCCTGATACGACAATCGATCCCGGTGAGAACTGTCCTGTAACTGACTGGCCAGGATCAATCACTGTCACCGGAGGTATCGTAATCATAAGACGCCTCATTCGCTTCGAACCGGGTGACTATATTGTGAGACCTCGCAAAGGACCGGATTCAGTTGAATGGGTCTCGCATACCAAAGGCCACATCGATGGGATTCTCTTCAAGATAATAGACACACCTGATCCCCAGGGCATGGAAGCTTCGAACACACTCACCATTAGAACACCTCTCTATTCAGTCGAGATTGCTCTCTCAGATCTCGAGGATTATCGTGACTTCGTCGTTTTTGATGATTGCAACAAAATTTCAATTGTTGCGACCGAGACAAGTCCGCAGGTGTGTCCTAGAGGTTTCATGGAGGGTCGGTGGATACCTGAGAGCGACACCTCAGGATTCTTCAAAGGTATCTGGATAGCTGTCGATGGGGCTATCGCTGGCTACCTCAGAGGACATTACACCATCGATGAAGGCAATCGCGTCCTTTATGGCAAGTGGATAACCCGCTCGGGTCACTTTGCTGGATTGCTCAAAGGCAAATGGGTACCTTTTGCATCTCCATCAAGTGGACCTGACGGTTACTTCGATGGTCACTGGGTTGACGAGACTTTCACAATTCGCGGCTTCTTCAAAGGTCACTACTGCATCTGTGACTCGACAGGAGGCTTCTTCCACGGTAGATGGAAAAGGGGTTGCCACTAGAGCAGGGGGCAGCGATACTCCTTCGCTGCCCTTTCCCTTTCTATTTAGCAGTTTGATGGGTTTTCTCAGTGGAGGCTTCTATTGCCGAATAGCAAGGTGCAAGTACCTCAGCCACATGCATAACGCGCTGACGCAGTCCACTCCGACGTAAGACATCTTCAAGCTGCATCATACAGCTCGGGCATGATGTAGCGACTACATCAGCCTCAGTTGCCGCGATGAAGCCTGCCTTCCTGCGCCCTATCTCCTTTGCGATCTCATAATGGGTGAAACTGAAAAGCCCCCCACCCCCACAACACCTTTCTGCTTCTTCCATCTCAATATAGGTTACATTGGGAAGCGCTTGAAGGAGTTTACGGGGTTGTGCTGAGATACCCTGTCCTCTGTTGAGATGACAGGGATCGTGATATGTCACTTTGATAGGATTAAGCCCCTCACCTCTCAAATCAAGCTTCGCATACTTAGCCAGGAATTCATTGAGATCATATACCTTCGACCCCAGCGCATTTTTCCTGAAGCCGAGAATCTCATGATAATCAGTCTTGAGAGCTCTTCCACATGATGCGCAGGCTGTCACAATTGCATCAAGTGCATAAGGCTCAAAAGCACGTATGTTCCTTAGAGCAAGCTCTCTCCCGGTACTCCTGTCACCTGATGTATAGACTGGCACACCGCAGCAGCCTTGTTTGTGCGGTATCACGACCTCGAAATTCTCACCAAGCAGTATTTGCATTACCGCTCTTCCAATGTTTGTGTAGATGAGATTCGTTGAGCATCCGACGAAAAATCCAACACGCATCCTTGGCTTCCCTCGGGGCTTAACGATCTCTCCAAACTCATCCATCAGTGTGCGCTCCGCAAAGATCGGCAGAATCCGCTCCCTATCAATTTTGATGACAGGGAGTAACACGCGATAGGGGCTCGATGGTGGCAGACACCGCAATATCTTACGCTCAATGAATGCAAGCACCTTGCTTATGGGTGGCAGAAGCCTGCCCCGCCTCAAGAGATGGCGGAAGATGAACTTCTTGAGGAAGGGGAACTTACCTCTTGCGAAAATCTCTGCTCTTGCAGCGAGAACTATCTCATCCACTTTTATTCCGCTTGGGCAGACCTCCATACATGACTTGCAATTGATGCACTTGGATAGCCGATCACTGAAGATCGTGCTCAGAGTGAGCTCACCATCTGCAAGGCTTTCAGCGAGGGCAATTTTGCCCCGGGCACATGCGCTTTCATCGAGAACCTCTGCAAAGACAGGACAAACCGATCTACACAGTCCACACTTAAGACATCTTTCAATCTCGGACCGCAGGGGCCCAAGCGTTCTGTAGTCAGCTTCATGGCTCTTATCAAAGAGCGCGAGCTGGCTGACACCCTGATCATGGTCTTGAGATTCAGTCATAGAACATCTTACCTGGATTCATTATATCATGAGGATCCATGAGGCTCTTAAGATTCTTCATTATTTCGTATCCCGCCTTGCCGAGCTCGAGCTTAAGGAAGGGTTTCTTCTCAAGGCCTATGCCATGCTCGCCAGAGATTGTTCCCCCAAGATCGAGGCATGCCCGCATCATCTCCGCAACTGCTGCATCCACCTGTTTCAAGGTTTCGCCTTCCTTACGATCAAAGAGGACTGTGGGGTGAAGATTGCCATCGCCAGCATGACCGAAGACGGCAACCGGGAGGGCAAAGTTGTGGCTTATCGTCCCAATCTTCTCTATCATCGATGCCAACTTACTTCTTGGAACGGTCACGTCCTCAAGAACCAGAGAGCTTGCTCGACGGGTAAGTGCAGGCAGAGCCGAGCGTCTTGCTTCCCAGAGAAGGGCAACCCTTTGAGGGTCGATGTCATCGCTAACACCACTCCCAAACTCGCCTCTTATGAGCTCGGCACATCTGGCACTTTCCTCATCGCAAACGTTTCTCGTCCCGTCAAACTCTACGAGAAGAAGGACCTCAGCACCCAGCTTCTCTCCAAGATAGCTTTCACATGCCTCAATAGTGAGGCGGTCCATGATCTCAACTACAGACGGCAGGAGATTGTTATCTATGATCGCGGTGACAGCCTCAGCTGCCTTCTTGACATCACTAAATGTGGCAGCAAGCACTTTTCTTGATGGTGGCAGGGGTAAAATCTTCAGGATGACCGAAGTGATGATGCCGAGTGTTCCTTCCGATCCAACCATGAGACGTGTGAGATCGTAACCGGCAACACTCTTAACAGTTCTCGCTCCAAGCCTCAGCACTTTGCCTTCGGGGCTCACAACCTCAAGACCAAGAACATAGTTACGCGTTGTACCGTATTTCAAACCGCGTGGGCCAGATGCACACTCGGCAACATTGCCACCTACTGTGCAGGCAGCCTGACTTGCCGGATCCATGGGATAGAAGAGCCCTTTCGCCTCAACCTGCTTCTGAAAATCCTCAGTGACCACGCCGGGTTCGACAACGGCGTAAAGGTCTTCCTTATGAATCTGAGCACCATGATTCATGAGCTCGGTTGAGACAACTATTCCACCATTTATGGGAATCGAGCCACCGGAAAGTCCGGTTCCAGCTCCCCTTGGAGTGACTGGAACATTAGCCTCGTAAGCAAGCCGCATTATCTTGGCTACTTGCTCAGTATTGATTGGCTTGACTACTGCATCAGGCTTAGCCTTGAAGCGAGTTGCGTCGAAGGAATAGCAAACTAAGGCTTCCTCATCGGTGGACACATGTTCCGATCCGACTATCTGGCGAAGTTTAGCAATATATGAAGGCTCAGCCATCTACGACTCGATATGGGAAAAGCAGCCAGGTTGAAGTCCTTGGCTGCCAATTCACACTTGATTTCCTCCCGAGAGCTACTCTTCCTCAGAGGTCTCGCCTTCCTCAGGCTCAGCTTCTGCTCTCTTGCGTGCTGCCTTCTTAGCCTTGCGAGCCGCCTTCTTCTCTTCAACCTCTGCCGTTTTCTCTGTCAGCTCGAGGATTGCCATTTCGGCATTGTCTCCGCGTCGCGGCCCCAGCTTGACAATCCTTGTGTATCCACCATTGCGCTTCTCAAACCTCGGGGCAAGAACATCGAAAATCTTCTTCACCACATCGCTATCGGAAATGTAGCGCAGTGCGAGGCGCCTTGAATGAAGATCACCTCGCTTACCCCATGTGAGCAGCTTCTCAGCGAGTTTACGCGCTTCCTTAGCTTTGGCAACTGTCGTTCGCACACTTTCGTTTACGAAAAGGGAGACAACAAGATTGCGCAGCATTATCTCCCTGTGGCTTTTCTTTCTTCCCAGCTTCCTTCCCTTCTGTCTGTGCCGCATCTTACTGCTCTTACCTCCACTAACCCTTAACCGTAGTGAGCCTTAAGCTTCGCAGCAGCTTCGGCTTTCTTCTCATCCATGTAATAGTCAACATCCATACCAAAATGAAGTCCCATGCTCGCCAGTATGTCGGAAATCTCCTTGAGCGACTTTCTTCCAAAGTTCCTGAACTTGAGCATCTCTGATTCGGTCTTCCGCACAAGATCACCAATCGTTTTTATATTTGCATTCCTCAGGCAGTTGCTCGATCTGACTGAAAGTTCAAGCTCATCTACACTTCGCTTTAGAAGCTCATGAATTCTGAGCCATTCCTCATCAACTTCTTCAACCTCTTCCTGAACAGGCTCTTCCTCTTTGGTTATGAAGAGCTGGAGATGGTTCTTGAGGATGCTAGCAGCATAACTTACTGCATCCTGTGGAGTGACACTTCCATCGGTCCAGACCTCAAGAATGAGCTCATCGTAGTCCGTACGCTGCCCGACTCGCGTGTTCTCAACCTGGAAATTGACTCTCTTCACTGGACTGAAATTGCAGTCGAGAGGAATGACACCAATAGGGCGATCCCCTTCGCTTTGCATCTCCGAAAGCACAAAACCTCTTCCTGTGTCCACCTCTATCTCAATCCTGAGTTTTCCGCCCTTATCGAGAGTGGCAATCACGGTTTCAGGATTAAGAATCTCAACTCCTCCCTCACCTGTGAACCCTTCTGCTGTGACATCACCTGGGCCTTCTGCCTCAAGGGTCATTTTGCGCGGTTCATCAGCCGTGAACTTAAATCTCAATTTCTTGAGATTGAGTATTATCTCAGCGACATCCTCTCTCACATAGGGCAGCGTAGAGAACTCGTGAAGCGCTCCGTCAATCTTCACACTCGTTATCGCTGCTCCCTGAATTGAGGAAAGGAGCACTCGCCTCAGGGCATTGCCGATTGTTGTGCCAAACCCTCTCTCCAGGGGCTCGACAATAAACTTGCCATAGGTATCTGTGGCAGATGCTGTGTCGTGCACAACACCTTTTGGCATCTGTAAGCTCTTGAATCTCATAGTGCAGCCACCTCGTCCTTAGAATTATGCAGACCCATCACTTAGAGTAGAGCTCGACAATCAGCTGCTCCTGGATGGGTATGCCAATGGTTTCCCGACTAGGCAAATCAACAACTGTAACGGATAGTTTTTCAGGAGAAACCTGCAACCACCCCACACTGTCAGTCCCATATCGCTCAAGGTTAGCCTTGACAACATCCCTGATGTTTTCTCTGGCAGCAATAACATCGCCAACCCTGACCGAATAGGAAGGAACATTGACTATTCGACCGTTAACTGTGAAATGCCTATGGCTTACCAGTTGCCTTGCTGCATCCCTTGACGGGGCAAATCCAGCTCTATAGACGACGTTGTCGAGCCTCAGCTCGAGGAGCCTGAGCAAGTTCTCGCCGGTCACACCCTTCTGGCGGGAAGCTATCTGGAAGTATCTTCGGAATTGACGTTCGAGTACCCCATAAATGCGCTTGACCTTTTGCTTCTCCCTGAGCTGCATTCCATACTCAGTGGTGCGTCTTCTCATCCGCTGACCATGCTCACCAGGTGGATACTGACGCCTTTCAACGGCGCATTTGGTACTCATGCAGCGCTCGCCTTTGAGGAAAAGCTTCATCCCCTCCCTGCGACAAAGTCTGCACTTCGACCCTGTATATCTTGCCATTAAACCCCTCCTTAAACCCTTCTTCTCTTAGGTGGTCGACACCCGTTATGCGGTATTGGAGTTACATCCCGGATAGCAGTAATGGTAAGGCCAGCCGATTGCAATGAGCGAATCGCAGCTTCACGGGCTGGGCCTGGCCCTTTTACCCTCACCTCAACGCTTCTGACTCCATAGCTAAGAGCCTCCTTTGCACATGCCTCCCCTGCAAGGGATGCTGCGAAGGGAGTGCTCTTTCTCGAACCTTTAAATCCGACCCTTCCGGAACTCGACCATGCCACAACGTTGCCCTTGGTATCAGTTATGGTCACAATCGTATTATTGAAAGTTGCCTGAATATGGGCAATCCCATTTTCCTCAACCCTGCGGTCTTTCCTCTTGGGCCTTCTACCTTTTGGCTTAGCCAAAACCTCACCCCCCGATGCTTATTTCTTTTTCTTGCGGGTCATGACACCCTTCTTGGGACCCTTCCTTGTCCTGGCATTGGTATGCGTACGCTGTCCCCTGACAGGAAGCCCGCGCTGGTGTCTGAGGCCGCGATAACACCTTATGTCCATCAGTCGCTTAATGTTGCTAGCGATCTCGGAACGCAAGGCACCTTCGACTTTATATTCGTTCTCTATTTTTCTTCTGAGCTTTGCAGTATCTTCCTCACTCAGATTCTTAGTGCGTATCTCTGGATCTACCCCCGTCTCCTCGAGAATCTTCATAGCCGTAGATCTTCCGATTCCGAAGATGTGAGTCAGGGCTATACTTATCTTCTTGTCAGCAGGTAAATCCACTCCAGCAATTCTTGGCACTCTCTTCCCACCTCCTATCCCTGCTTCTGCTTATGCCTGGGATTCTTGCAAATCACATACACTACGCCTTTGCGCTTAACGATCCTACACTTATCGCAGATCTTCTTAACAGATGCTCTAACTTTCATCTCTTCGACTCCGTTTATTATTTGTATCTGTAAATTATCCTGCCACGGCTGAGGTCGTAGGGCGAAAGCTCAACGGTAACCTTGTCTCCAGGAAGAATCTTGATAAAATGCATCCTCATTTTCCCGGAAACATGTGCGAGCACTTTGTGCCCATTCTCGAGCTCAACCCTGAACATTGCATTGGGAAGCGCTTCAACAACTGTTCCCTCAACCGTTATCCCTTCCTCTTTCGCCACTTACGGATACCACCTCCAGAGTGATCTATAATCTAGTCAATATCTCTCCACCATCTTGTCTCACTACAATTGTATGTTCAAAATGGGCTGAAAGTTCACCATCCTTGGTGACAAATGTCCAACCATCCGCCTTTATGAGAACCTCAGCCGTTCCAACATTGACCATAGGTTCAACCGCAAGGGTCATGCCAGTTCTAAGCAAAGGGCTTTCACCCGGGACCACGAAATTCGGAATCTGAGGCTCCTCATGCATCTGCTGACCTATGCCGTGCCCAACAAGATCAGTAACGACCGAAAAACCCCCCTTCTCAACAACTGACTGAATTGCTCTTGACATGTCAACCACTCGATTGCCATCCTTCGCTTCAGCAATGCCAGCCATCAATGCATTCTTGGTGACCTCAAGAAGCCTCTGAGCCTTCTCATCAATGGAACCAACTGGAAAAGTTGCTGCTCCGTCACCGCAATAGCCATCCTTGAGCACCCCAACATCGATGCTTATGATCTCACCTTCTTTAAGAACCCTGGCACCTGGGATGCCATGAACAACCTCAGAATTGACGGAGGTACATATGCTCGCCGGAAAGCCTCGATAACCCTTGAATGCCGGGATAGCATCATTCGATCTTATGAATTCCTCTGCAGCACGGTCAAGATCACAGGTCTTCACACCTGGAGCAATCATCTTTCCCAGCATCTCGAGGGTCTGAGCAACGAGCCTCGAGCTGGCTCGCATGAGCTCAATCTCTTCCTCAGTTTTTACTATCTTCCAGTCCCTTGTCTTCACAATAGCCTGAGGCACTAACTTTGCCTCACCTCCGTCAGCGCTTCCATTATTGCGTCAAAAACCTCCTCCACCCTCCCCTCACCGTCTATCCTGCGAAGAATCCCTCTGGATTCGTAGTAATCAGCAAGTGGCAGTGTATCATTCCTGTAGACATTGAGCCTTGTTCGCACCGTCGTTTCCTCATCATCGCTCCTCAAGACAAGCTCCACACCACAGCGATCGCACCGATTATCATCTTTAGGTGGATCAGTATCGAGATTGTAAAGAGCATGACATTGCGGACAGACGCGCCTTCGCGTTAGCCTCGTTATCACTGTCTCATCACTAACCTCTATCAAGATCGCAAGATCGATAGATTCGTGACGCTGGCTGAGGATCTCATCGAGCCCAATCGCCTGAGCCAGAGTACGCGGAAAGCCATCGAGGATATATCCCTTTGCACAATCGGCCTCACCTGTGCGCTTCTCAATGAGTGAAAGCATGATGTCATCAGGCACAAGCTTACCAGCATCCATATACGACCTTGCCTTCTTGCCAAGATCACTGCCGCGAGCAACGGCTTCACGCAGAATATCCCCGGTTGATATCTGGGGAATACCCAGCCTGTCACTCACCATTTTTGCCTGAGTCCCCTTTCCCGACCCGGGTGGACCAAAGAAAACAAGCCTCATTAGCGTCTCCCTCGCAATCTTCCCTTCTTGAGGAAGCCCTCGTAGTGACGCATGATAAGGTGCGATTCAATCTGTTGTAATGTATCAAGTGCAACACCGACAACAATTAGAAGTCCCGTTCCCCCAAAATAGAATGGAGCCTGGAACTTATATGTGAAAATCGATGGAAGAATTGCTATAAAGGCAAGGAATAATGCACCGGGAAGCGTAACCCTTGTAAGCACACGATCAATATACTCCGAAGTCCTCCTGCCTGGACGTATGCCTGGTATGAATCCCCCGTATTTCTGCATGTTGTCTGCAAGATCCTGAGGATTAAATACAATTGCTGTGTAGAAGTAAGCAAAGAAGACGATCATTATTGCATAAAGGATGTTATAGAGTGCTGAAGACGGAGTCATATAGCTTGCAAATGTCTCCATGAAGCCAAACTTCTTAAAGAAGGTGGCGATTGTTGATGGAAACATGAGAATTGACTGGGCAAAGATGATAGGAATAACACCAGCGGTGTTGACTCGCAAAGGAATGTGAGTGCTCTGACCACCATAGACACGCCGACCTATAACACGCTTGGCATACTGGACAGGAATCTTACGCATCGCCTGCGTCATCACGACAACGCCTGCAACAATGAGCACCATGAGAAGGAGCAAGAATATCAGCGTGAAGAGCTTGAGTGAGCCAACTCTTAGCGATTCAATTGTGCGGACAATGTCATTGGGATACCGTGCAATGATACCTGTGAAAATGAGAAGTGATATACCATTGCCAATGCCCTTCTCAGATATTTGCTCACCAAGCCACATGAGAAAGATCGTTCCCGATGTAAGTGTAATCATCGTCATTAGCATGAAGGATGCGCTAGGTACCGGAACAATCGGCCTTCCGGCTGGTGTTGGCATGTTCATAAGGAAATTAGCAATACCAAAAGCCTGAAGCATTGAAAGAAAGACGGTTCCATAACGTGTGTACTGCGTGATCTTGCGCCTTCCCTCTTCACCTTCCTTGTGAAGCTTCTCAAAGTAGGGGATCACTGCTGTGAGGAGCTGCATTATAATTGAAGCAGAAATGTAGGGCATTATCCCCAGAGCGAAAATAGTTGCCCTCCTGAATGCACCTCCGGCAAACATGTCATAAAGACCAAGAAGTGTCCCCTTCGTCTGATCAAGAGCCTCAGCAAGTGCAAGTCTATCAATTCCAGGAACAGGGACGTAACTCCCTATCCTGAAGATGATCAGCATACCTATGGTGAAAAGTATGCGCCTTCTAAGCTCTGGGATCTTGAAAATGCTCTGGAACTTTTCAAACACTCTTATGTCCTCCGAAATTCAGGCGAATCTATTTGATGAGAGATACCGTTCCTCCAGACTTCTCAATTATTTCCTTTGCCTTAGCCGAGATAGCGTGGGCAGAGATCTTGAGTGGGAAGGAAACCTCACCACGGCCGAGTATCTTCACCCTTGCATCTTTCTTGCTTATCAAGCGTTTTGCGGCAAGAGTCTCAGGATTGACCTCCTCACCCTCACCAAACTTAACGGCAAGCTTCTCGATATTGACTATCTCGTATTCAACACGAGTGGGATTCTTGAAACCGCGCTTGGGAAGTCGCCTCTGAAGTGGCATCTGCCCACCCTCAAACCACTTCTTCACCTTGTTTCTCGCTTTCTGCCCCTTATTACCGCGACAGCTGCGCCTACCGTGACCACTTCCCGGTCCACGACCAACACGCTTTGGTTTCTTCTTTGCGCCCGGTGCCGGACTGAGCTCATTAAGTTTCACTTGATCCACTCTCCTCCTCAACAACCTCTACGCTTACAAGATGCTTGACCTTGTCAATCATTCCACGAATCGTCGGACTATCGCTGTGCTCAACGACATTACCAGGATGCTTGAGCCCGAGCGCCCTCAAGATGCGCTTATGTTTTGCTACCTGGCCTATACCACTGCGTGTCTGCTTAATTCTCAATCTCGCCACTTTCGCCATTCTCCCCGAATCCAAGTACCTCAGGAATTGTCATCCCCCTAAGCTTTGCAACATCAGAAGCCCTTCTAAGTCTGAGCAAGGCATCCATTGTTGCCTTGACAACATTGTGGGGATTGGAAGAGCCGAGCACCTTTGTCAGAATATCCTTAATCCCTGCTGGTTCAAGCACACCCCTTACGGCACCACCAGCTATCACGCCTGTTCCAGGTGATGCAGGCTTGAGCAAAACCTTCCCGGCTCCACTTTTGCCCATCACCTCATGCGGGATGGTGGTCCCCAAAAGGGGAATCTTGACCATATTCTTGCGGGCAGCTTCGCTCCCCTTCCTTATCGAATCAGCAACCTCATTGGCTTTACCCAAACCGATGCCAACCGATCCTTTCCCATCACCGACTGCAACGATTGCATTGAAGCTGAAACGCCTACCACCTTTGACAACCTTGGCAACTCGATTGATGTGGATAACATGCTCAATCAGCTCCGCCTCACCTGTCTCGGCAGATTCAACAACTCTTTTTCTGGGGCCTGCTGCACGAACAACAGGCTTAGCCTGCTTGGGTGGGGCTTCAGTCGCCTCAACTTCTTCAACAGCCTCTTCGACGGCCGCCTCGTCAGCTTTCTCGGTTTTCTGCACTCCTTCAGAAGCATCAGCCGTGGTTTCACCTATCTCCTGAGTTTCCTCAGTTTCTTTTGCCTTCTCGTTGGCCTCTTCTGGCAAAGTCCAACCCCCTTCTTGCCCTTAAAACTCTAAACCAGCCTCACGAGCAGCATCAGCGAGCGCCTTGATACGTCCATGGTAGCGATAACCAGCTCTGTCAAAAACCACTTTCTTAACGCCCTTCTCGATTGCCCGCTTGGCAACAATTTCTCCAACTGCACGACTCTCAGCAAATCGCTCCTTGTCCTGTTTAATCCTCTCAGCGACTTGCTTTGATGAACCACATGCCCCCACGATAGTTCGACCTCCAACGTCGTCAACTATCTGGGCGTAAACATGGCGATTGCTTCGGAAAACAACCAGACGAGGACGTTCTGGTGTCCCCTTTATCTTCTTTCTTATCCTTAAATGTCTTCTTTCCCTTCCACCAAGCCTCTTAGCCATTAGTTCTCACTCCGTTAACCCTGTGCGGCTCCAGCCTTTCCAGCCTTGCGTCTGACGTATTCATCCACATATCTAATCCCCTTACCCTTGTAAGGCTCAGGGGGATCGATACTTCTGATCTCTGCTGCAACCTGCCCAACGACCTCCTTATCGATACCGCTTACTATTACCCTGTTGGGTGCAGGAACCTCGACCTTAACATCATCCCTTATCTCGTATATGACTGGATGAGATTTCGAGACTGTTAATGTGAGCTTCTTGCCCTGAAGCTCAGCCTTGTATCCAATACCCTGAATCTCGAGCTCTTTCCTAAATCCCTCGGTAACACCCTTAATCATGTTTGCCACGATTGCCCGACATGTTCCGTGCAATGATCGATGAAAAGGCAAATCCGTTGGGCGCTCAAACCTTAGCATGCCATCCTCCATCTTGATCTTGATCGCTGGATGGAAGCGACGCTCAAGATTGCCCTTAGGGCCCTTGACACGAACCACATTGCCGTCAATCCTGACCTCAACTCCTTGCGGAATTTGTATTGGTTTTTTGCCAACTCTAGACATGACCCAACCTCACTTACCAGATCTTACAGATGACTTCCCCACCTACACCGAGTTTTCTGGCTTCCTTATCAGTCATGACACCTCTTGAGGTGCTGATGATTGCAATACCCAAGCCACCCTGGACTCGCGGTACGTTCTTGGCATTCACATATCTGCGCAAACCAGGAGTCGAGACCCGCTCAATACCTGATATAACGCTCTTTTCATCAGGAGTATATTTTAGATAAATACGAAGTTTGCCCTGCTTGCCGTCTTCAATATACTTGTAATTGCTGATGAACTTCTCCTTCAGTAACACCTTAAGGATCTCACTTTTTAAGCGGGATGCAGGAACCTCCACCCGCTTGTGCTTGGCACGGCAACCATTCCTTATAACTGTGAGCATGTCTGCAATTGGGTCAGATACCGACATCAAGTACACCCCTCATTTGGAAATATCTACCAGCTAGCCTTTATGACCCCAGGAATCTGACCATCGAGAGCCAGCTCCCTGAAGCAAATTCTGCAAACCCCAAATTTACGCAAGTAACCTCTCGCCCTACCGCAGCGATGACATCGGTTACGATGCCTTACCTTGAACTTGGGTTGCTTTCGCCATTTTTCCATCTTAGCCTTTGTTGCCACCTATCTTCCTCTCCTAGCTTCTGATTGGCATTCCCATAGCCTTGAGGAGCTCGAGAGCTTCCTCATCCGTCTGAGCCGTTGTTTGAATCGTTATATCCATCCCCCTGATCTTGATGACCTTGTCATAGTCGATCTCAGGGAAAACAATCTGCTCCTTTATTCCGAAAGTGTAGTTGCCATGACCATCAAAACTGTTCGGGGAAAGTCCTCTGAAATCCCTGATACGTGGGATTGCGACATTAACAAGCCTGTCAAAGAACTCATACATTCGTGCACCACGCAAGGTTACCCTGCATCCAATTGCCATTCCCTTGCGGACCTTAAAACTGGCAACGGACTTCTTGGCTCGCGTTATCGCCGGACGCTGTCCAGTTATCATCATGAGATCTTCGACTGCCGCATCAAGCAACTTGGCATCCCTTATGGCATCCCCAACACCCATGTTGACAACTATCTTGGCAATTCTAGGCACTTCATGGATGTTCCTGTATCCAAAGCGCTTCTGGAGCGCAGGAATCACCTGTTCCCTGTACTTAAGGAGCAGGCGTGGCATATAGCCGGGTTCAACTTCAGTCGAAACTTCTTCTTTCTTTGCTTTCTCCTTATTCTCTGCCACCTTGATCTAACCCTCACTTAGGCTTTGCCAATTATCTCATTGCACTTATCACAAACCCTGACCCTACGTCCTTCGACCAGCCTCGTGCGCTTGGGCTTGGTCGGCTCACCACATCGTGGACAGACAACCATGACATTGGAAATATGGATTGATCCTTCCTTCTCAATCACACCGCCAGGTTCCATCCTTGACCTCGCTCGTGTGTGGCGTTTAATAAAATTGATACCCTCAACAATTATTCTTTGCTTCTTCGGGAAAACCTTAAGGACCTTGCCCGTCTTCCCCTTATCATCACCGGCTATCACTATAACCGTATCATCCTTCGCAACCCGCATCACAAACCCTCCATCATACAACCTCGGGGGCAAGCGAGATTATTTTCATAAAATGCTTGTCCCTTAGTTCTCGAGCAACAGGACCAAAGATTCTCGACGCCTTGGGCTCCTTATCCTCATTTATCAGGACGGCGGCATTCTGATCAAAACGGATATAGGAGCCATCTGGTCTTTTGTACTCTTTCTTCGTTCTCACAACAACTGCCTTGGCGGTCTGACCTTTCTTGATATCACTGTCGGGCATAGCATCCCGAATACTCACAATGATAATATCACCAACCCTTGCATATCTACGGAACGAACCCCCAAGCACTCTTATGCATTTGGCGGTACGAGCGCCAGAATTATCAGCGATTGTGAGTATCGTCTGTACCTGTACCATCTCTAACCTCGCCTATTGCGCTTTCTTAACAATTTCCACTACTCGCCACCGCTTCAATTTGCTCAGCGGTCTGCACTCCATGATCTTAACGAGATCACCCTCTTGGCATTCGTTCTTTGCATCATGCGCATAAAAACGAGGGGTTTTCCTAACGACCTTGCCGTAAATTGGATGACGATACCGCCTCTCAACCTGCACGACAACCGTCTTGTCCATTTTGTTACTTACGACAACCCCTGTTCTAACTTTTCTCCTGGTTTCATTCATCTTTCAACTTCCTTAGGATTTTGTTTGATCACTTTGCTCAGCAACACCTGCACCTGGCGAGCCTGGCAGTTTATGGATGCCAAGCTCATCCTCCCTTAAAATCGTAAGAACCCTCGCGAGATCCCTTCGTAGCTCGCGCAACTTCAGAGGATTATCCAGCTTTTGGGTTGAGACTCGAAATCTCAGATTGAAGAGCTCCTCACGCAGGTCTCTAGCTATCCTCTCAAGCTCCTCTCTTGTCATCTCTCGATACTTTTCTGGCTTCATCAGTGTACACCCTCTCTGACCAGGAAGCGTGTCTTTATGGGAAGCTTCCTTGCTGCCAGCGTCATAGATTCCTCAGCAAGCTGGCGGTTCACACCTGCAAGCTCGAAGAGAATTCGCCCAGGCTTCACAACAGCCACATAGTATTCTGGATTTCCCTTACCCTTACCCATCCTCGTTTCAGCAGGCTTAAATGTGACCGGTTTGTCAGGGAATATTCTCACCCAGAGCTTACCACCTCGCTTTACATGCCGCGTTATGGCAACACGCGCAGCCTCAATCTGCCGAGCCGTTATCCATGCTGGCTCAAGAGCTTGCAGAGCAAATTCTCCAAACTCGATTGTGGAACCTCTCCAGGCTTTACCCTTCATTCTTCCACGCTGCTGTTTGCGATATTTAACCCTCTTGGGACTTAGCATTGTTTAGCTCCTGTCATGCACTTTGGGTTTTCTGAGCCTCAGGGAATTTCTCCCCGTGAAAGATCCATACCTTAATACCTATGGTGCCGTAAGTCGTCCTGGCCGTTGCTCTTGCATAATCCACATCTGCTCTGAGTGTATGGAGCGGCACACGACCTTCCATGTAGTGCTCACATCGAGCCATCTCAGCACCACCAAGTCTTCCCTTGCACTGAATCTTAATCCCCTTTGCACCAGCCCGCATCGAGGATGCAATTGCTTTCTTCATTGCTCTTCTATGTGACACTCGCTGTACAAGCTGGCTGGCGATGTGCTCAGCAACAAGCTTGGCATCGAGCTCGGGCTTCTCAACCTCTTGAATGTTGACATGAATTTCCTTCTTGGTTATGTGCTGAAGCTCATCTCTGAGTTGATCCACCTCCGCACCTTTCCTACCGATCACAATACCTGGCCTTGCAGTATATATTGTTACAGTAATCTTCTTAGGCGCCCTGTCAATCACAACGCGTGATATGCCAGCCCTGTGAAGACGACTGGTTATGTACTTTCTTATGAAGATATCTTCCCGAAGAAGGTCAGCATAATCTTTCTTTGCGTACCATCTTGAATCCCATGTTCTGGTTATGCCCAGTCTGAAACCTATCGGATTAGTCTTCTGCCCCAAATTATGACCTCCTTTACTTCTTGCCTTTCTTCGGCTTGCTCACGAGGCGCCTTGCCTTACGTGTCTTCTTAAACTCTTTAGGCATTTCCGTCGTGACAGTCACCTTGATATGACTCATACGTTTTCTTATTCGTGATGCTCTTCCAAATGCCCGCGGCTTCCAGCGATCCATTATCGGACCAGGATCTATGACAGCGTCTTTAACGTAAAGGTCATCCGGATCGAGCTTTCCACTTCCTTCCTTATCAATTGCATTGGCTACTGCAGAGTTCAAAGTCTTAGTTATAAGGGTTGCTGCCCTCTTAGGCGTAAACTTAAGTATGGCAAGCGCCTCGTTGACAGGCTTACCCTTTATGAGATCTGCCGTCAGCTTTGCCTTTCTCGGCGATATCACGACGAATTTGGTTACCGCTCTAGCTTCCATTCAAAAACCCTCACTTAACCTTTGTGGTTCTCTCGGCAAGCTTGCCACCATGACCTCTGAAGGTGCGGGTTGGTGCGAATTCACCGAGCTTATGACCCACCATGTTCTCCGTGATAAATACCGGTATGAACTTATTGCCATTATGAACTGCGATAGTGTGGCCAACGAACTCGGGCACAATCGTCGATGAGCGTGACCACGTCCGAATGACCTTCCTATCACCAGTCCTGTTGAGCTGATTGATCTTTTCAAGCAACTTTGGATGAACATAGGGTCCCTTCTTCAGAGATCTTGGCATACCCTCTTATCCTCCCTATTTCGTTCTGCGTCTGACTATGTACTTGTCAGTTAGCCTGCGTTTACGAGTCTTATAACCCTTGGTCGGCCATCCCCAGGGTGAGCAAGGATGCCTTCCACCAGAGCTCTTGCCTTCGCCACCACCCATAGGATGGTCAACTGGATTCTTGGCAACACCTCTAACCCTCGGCCTTCTTCCAAGCCATCTCGTCCTACCAGCCTTGCCCCAGCTAATGTTCTCGTGATCGACATTTCCGACCTGTCCGATGGTCGCAAGGCAGTCAAGCCTAGCAAGCCGAACCTCACCTGATGGAAGTCTCAGATGAGCATAATCACCTTCTTTGGCGACAATCTGGGCAAAGGTACCTGCACCACGTGCAAGTTGACCACCTTTGCCTGGTGTGAGTTCAACATTGTGCACCTCTGTACCAAGCGGAATCTCCCTCAAAGGCAGAGCATTTCCAACCTTTATCTCCGAACCAGGCCCGGAGACAACCGTGTCGCCCACATTAAGCCCAAGTGGCCAGAGCATGTAACGCTTCTCGCCATCGGCATAGTTGAGCAAAGCAATTCTCGCCGAGCGATTCGGATCATATTCGATGCTAGCAACCTTCGCTGGGATTCCGAACTTATCCCTTCGGAAATCAATCACCCTGTAGAGGCGCTTGTGTCCGCCACCTCGGTAACGAATCGTTATACGTCCCTGATTGTTGCGCCCACCCTTCTTGGGCAAAGGAACAACCAGACTCTTCTCGGGTTCAGTCTTCGTGACTTCCTCGAAGGTCGAGGTCGTCCTGTACCTCAATGTTGGTGTTACTGGCTTGTACCTTTTGATTCCCATAGCTTACACCTGCTCAAAGAGATCGATTGTTTGTCCTTCTTCAAGAGTCACAACTGCCTTCTTCCAATCGGGTCTTTTGCCCTCGAATATCCCCATCCTCTTGACCTTACCGTGCATCACCATTGTCCTAACATTCTTCACCTTGACACCAAAGAGACTCTCAATCGCCTGCTTTATCTCAATCTTGTTCGCGTCACGAGCGACACTGAACATGTATTTATTCCCGCGTTCACGTAAGGCTGAGCCCTTTTCCGTAATGATTGGTTTCAAAACGATCGTCCTTGGATCTTTCAACGTGTCAGCACCTCCACAATCGGTTGAATCGCATCTTTATCAATAACAATTCTTTCAGCATTGAGGATGTCATAGATGTTGACATCCTTAGCAATTGTGGTACGCACCCGGCGCAAATTGCCGGTAGCTCTTAGCAAACCCTCTCGCTTCTCAGGCACAACAAGCAAGCACTTCTCCCCCTCGACTCCAAGAGCTCTAAGGAGTTTAATTGCTTCTTTTGTCTTGGGCTCACTCACATCGAGTGAGTCAACAACTTTGACACCACCTTCCCTCATCTTTAGTGAAAGTGCTGCCTTTATAGCAAGCCTTCTTGCCTTCTTAGGCAATGTGAAATAGTAGTCTCGTGGCTTAGGTCCATGTGCTACACCACCTCCAACCCATATTGGGGAGGCCACCGTACCTGCGCGAGCTCTACCCAGTCCCTTCTGCCTCCATGGCTTTCGTCCGCTTGCCTTGACCTCAGATCGTCCCTTGGTCGATGCGGTTCCCTGTCGCTGGTTAGCGAGAAATGAACGAACCGCCTCATGGAGAAGGTGCTTCTTAGCCTTCACATTGAAAACCTCATCGGGAACATCGACCTTACCAACGCTTGTCCCTTCTCTTGTCACAACTTCAAGTTCCATTGCTACCGTTTCTCCTCGGCTCAACCTCTAACTATCACGTATGATTTTGTGTGTCCTGGTACTGCACCCTTAACTGCTATTACATTTCTTTCAGGATCAACCCTTACAACTTCGAGATTGCGCACCGTCACTCTTCGATTACCAGCATGACCACCCATCTTCTTGTTTTTCCATACGCGTGATGGTGTAGCACACTGTCCAATCGAACCAGGTTTCCTGTGAGACTTGCTACCGTGGGAATCTCCACACCCGCCAAAGCCCCAGCGTTTGACAACACCTTGGAATCCCTTACCCTTGGAGAATCCCGTTACACTCACTTTCTCCCCAACCTCAAATATGTCAGCCTTTATCTCAGAACCAACCTCAAAGCCAGATGCGTCATCGACCCTTATCTCTCGAAGGATACGAGTGGGTTCGACTCCGGCTTTCTGGAAATGCCCCTGCATGGGCTTGTTTACACGCTTCTTTCTTAAGGGACCAAAGCCAATCTGGATAGCATCGTAGCCATGTTGGTCTTTTGTTTTAACCTCAACCACAGGGCAGGGTCCTGCCTCAATCACCGTAACCGGAACCGATTCCCCTTTATCGTTAAATATCCGGGTCATCCCTAATTTTCTTCCGATTATTCCCTTCATACCTTTCACCTTCCTCGTCGCCCGCCTTTATACCTTTATCTCTATGTCGACACCAGCAGGCAGATCCAGTTTCATCAATGCCTCAACAGTCTGCGGCGTTGAATCCCAGATATCTATCAGTCGCTTGTGAGTACGGATTTCAAACTGCTCTCTTGACTTCTTGTCAACATGAGGCGAACGAAGCACAGTGTATACCGACCTCTTTGTAGGAAGCGGTATAGGACCTGAGACCCTTGCACCTGTCTGCTTCGCCGTTTGAACAATCTCACGCGCAGACCGATCGACGGTGGCATGATCATAACCTTTGAGTCGAATTCTTATCTTCTGTCCAGGCACGTACGACTACCTCCGTTGCTCGCCTGATTATTCGATGATTTCGGTGACGACGCCCTGTCCTACAGTGCGCCCCCCCTCACGAATCGCAAATGTCAACCCCTGCTCCATCGCTATCGGCTCTATCAACTCCACCTCCATCGTCACATTATCTCCAGGCATCACCATCTCTCGCCCCTCTGGTAACTTTATCGTACCCGTCACATCCGTCGTCCTAAAGTAAAACTGCGGCCTATACCCACTGAAAAACGGCTTGTGCCTACCCCCCTCATCCTTCGTCAATACATATACCTCTGCCTTAAACTTCGTATGAGGCGTCACACTACCCGGCGCCGCTATCACCATACCCCGCTCCAACTCATCCTTCTCCACTCCTCGCAACAATAACCCAACATTATCACCCGCCTGCGCCTCATCCAATACCTTACGAAACATCTCAACCCCCGTTACCACCGTCTCACGCGTCTCACCCAACCCAACTATCTCTACCTTATCTCCTACCTTCACCTTACCACGCTCCACTCGCCCAGTACCTACCGTCCCTCGCCCCGTTATAGAAAACACATCCTCCACCGACATCAAAAACGGCTTGTCTATATCTCGCACCGGCTCCGGTATGTAATCATCAACCGCCTTCATCAACTCCAATACACTACTACACACCTCACACTCCTCCTTACCACACCCACACTCCATAGCCTTCAATGCACTACCCCTTATAACTGGCACCTCCTCACCAGGATAACCATACTTAGTCAATAACTCCCGCACCTCCACCTCCACCAAATCCAATAACTCCGGATCATCCAACATGTCCACCTTGTTTATATATACAACCATCGCCGGAACACCCACCTGACGCGCCAACAATATGTGCTCTCGCGTCTGAGGCATAGGCCCATCATTCGCAGCCACCACCAATATCGCCCCATCCATCTGCGCAGCACCCGTTATCATGTTCTTTATGTAATCCGCATGCCCAGGACAATCTATATGCGCATAATGCCGCTTATCCGTCTCATACTCCACATGCGCCACCGCTATCGTTATTCCCCGCTCCTTCTCCTCCGGCGCATTGTCTATACTCTCAAATGTACGTACCTCTGCCAATCCACGCTTCGCCAAACACAACGTTATCGCACTCGTCAACGTCGTCTTCCCATGATCAATATGACCTATCGTACCCACATTCAAATGAGGCTTAGTCCGCTCAAACTTAGCCTTCGCCATCTCGCCCCCTCCTAATGCGTTAGGAAAGTGAACCCATCTCTTCTATATTGGCAGACATCCGCTCAGCAACGCTCCTCGGTACCTCCTCATAGTGAGAGAACTCCATCGTGAAGAGCGCTCTTCCCTGAGTTGCAGATCTCAACCCAGTGGCATAGCCAAACATCTCTGAAAGCGGTACAGTCGCCTTGACAACATGACCATCAGCCCTAAGGAAACTGCCACTAACCTTTCCCCTCCGGGCATTGAGGTCTCCAATAACATCACCAACAAACTCTTCAGGAACAACAACTTCAACTTTCATCACAGGTTCCATGATAATCGGCTTAGCCTTGATAATCGCATTCCTTACAGCCATTGCTGTTGCTATCTTATAGGCAACCTCATTGGAATCCTGCTCGTGGTAGGAACCCCCAATGAGAGTCGCCTTAACATCTACGACCCTGAATCCTGCAAGCACGCCATTCTCAAGTGAGTCATGCACACTCTGCTCAATAGCAGGCACAAAGCTTTCAGGTATGATCTCAGGACCAACATCAGAGACAAATTCAAATCCAGCGCCTCTGGGTAGAGGCTCGATCTTGAGAATAACATGTCCATATTGGCCCTTGCTGCCAGCAGTTCCTGGCTTTACAAAGCGACCCTCACCAGTTGCTGCTTGTGTAATGGTCTCCCGATAAGCAACCTGCGGCTTGCCAACATTCGCCTTTACGCCGAATTCGCGTATCATGCGATCGACAAGAACCTCGAGATGGAGCTCACCCATACCTGAGATTATTGTCTGTCCACTTTCCTCATCAACCCTCACTCTGAAGGTGGGATCCTCCTCCGCCAATCTTTCAAGCGTCGTAGCAAGCTTTTCTTGATCGGCTCGAGTCTTGGGCTCAATTGCAACACTTATCACTGGCTCGGGGAAGACCATGGATTCAAAGACGATGGGATACTTGGTATCGCATAGGGTGTCCCCGGTAAAGGTCTTCTTGAGCCCGACAGCAGCAACTATGTCACCAGCAAAGGCGCACTCGAGTTCCTCACGCTTGTTAGCATGCATGAGGAGTATCTTACCTATGCGTTCACGATGCCTTCTTCCAGCATTGTAAGTATTCATACCTGGCTTAAGCTTGCCGGAGTATATCCTCAAGTAGGTGAGCTTACCCACAAAGGGATCACTCATTATCTTGAACGCAAGTGCCGAGAAGGGCTCATCATCGCTCGGCTTCCTCTCTTCAACCTCGTTCGTCTTGGGATTTACACCTTCCACTGGTGGCACATCCACGGGCGAAGGCAGATAATCCACAATCGCATCCAGCACCTTCTGCACACCTTTGTTTCTCAGAGCAGCTCCGCAAAGAACAGGAACAGCCTTTGCCGCCAGGGTTGCCTTGCGGAGCGCCTTCTTTATCGCCTTTATCGGGATCTCTTCCCCATCGAGATACTTCTGCATAAGTGCATCATCATAGTCGGTAAGTGCCTCTATAAGTCGCTCACGCCTGAGGGAAGCATCTTCACGATAGGCTTCGGGTATATCAATGACATCAAAGCGCATCCCAAATGTTGACTCATCATATATGTAAGCTTTCATCTCTATGAGATCGATTATGCCTTCAAGGTCCTTACCACTGCCCATGGGCATCTCGATGGGTAAAGCATTGGATCCAAGATCATCATGCATCATGCGCACTACGCGATCGAAATCAGCACCGATGCGATCCATCTTGTTGACAAAAGCTATTCTTGGAACCCGATAGCGATCAGCCTGGCGCCAGACGGTTTCAGATTGAGGCTCAACACCTCCAACGCCACAGAAGACAACGACGACACCATCGAGCACCCTTAGAGATCTTTCAACTTCAATTGTGAAGTCAACGTGGCCAGGCGTATCTATTATGTTTATGCGATGGTCACGCCAGGCGCATGATGTTGCAGCTGAAGTTATGGTTATCCCCCTCTCCTTCTCAATCTCCATCCAGTCCATAGTTGCGGCACCATCGTCCACCTCACCTATACGATGTACGCGCCCGGTATAGTAAAGAATGCGCTCGGTCAGGGTAGTCTTCCCCGCATCAATATGAGCGGCAATCCCTATGTTTCTCGTTTTCTGGAGGGGGTATCTTCTCATCTCTTTACTTCCCCTCAATTTTGTTTCGCCAACAACCTTCATCCCCATCCCCAAAAAGATATCTTCCTTACCACCGGTAATGGGCAAAGGCTTTGTTAGCCTCAGCCATCCTGTGGGTATCTTCCTTCTTCTTTATTGCGCCACCTTCGTTTCTCGAAGCTGCAATAAGCTCAGATGCAAGGTTTTCCTGCATAGTATGCTCCTTGCGAGCCCTTGCATTCTCAAGAATCCACCGAATCGCCAGAGCTGTTCGACGCTCAGGTCTGACCTCCATTGGAACCTGATAAGTTGCACCACCAACTCTTCGAGGACGGACCTCGAGTGTCGGCTTTGCATTGTTGATAGCCTGTTTGAAAACCTGGATTCCAGGCTGACCCGTGCGCTTCTCGATGATCTCCATGCTCTTGTAGAATATCCTCTCAGCCACGCTCTTCTTACCACGCTTCATGAGACAGTTGATGAATCTTGTCACCAGCGGACTGTTAAACTTCGGGTCCGGCGGAATCTCTCTTTTCTTTACAATTTTTCTCCTAGGCATATCTCACCCTCTCGGCTTTAACGACCAGCAGGTGCCTGCGTCTTCTTAAGCTTTGTGCCATACTTGGAACGCGACTTCTTGCGATCCTCAACACCGCTGGCATCAAGCGCTCCACGAATGATGTGATATCTTACACCTGGTAAATCCTTGACTCGACCGCCTCTGACCAGAACGATGGAGTGCTCCTGAAGGTTATGACCTTCCCCAGGTATGTATGCGGTTACCTCTATCCCGTTCGTCAATCTCACCCTTGCCACCTTGCGAAGCGCAGAGTTTGGCTTCTTGGGCGTGGTCGTATAAACCCTCGTGCAAACACCACGCTTCTGCGGACACCCTTGCAGAGCTGGTGCCTTGGTCTTTGACTTCTGAGCACTTCTGCCACGTCTGATCAGTTGACTTATGGTCGGCAAAACTTAAACACCTCCATCTTCCATTTAGGCCTCAGCGGCTTCTTCTTCACCTTCAATCTCTTCAGGTATTTCTGGTATCTCTTCCTCAGCAACGACCTTTATGTTTCTATTCCTGGCAACACCTGTACCGGCAGGTATAAGGTGGCCGATTATCACATTCTCCTTCAAGCCGAGGAGTCTATCGCGAGCACCGTTGATTGCAGCCTCAGTCAGCACTCGTGTTGTTTCCTGGAAAGCTGCAGCCGATATGAAGCTCTCAGTACTGAGTGAAGCCTTGGTTATACCGAGCAAGAGCGGCTGGAAGGTTGCAGGCTTACCCTTGGGTGCAACCCTTTCGTTTTCCTCGCGCACTCTCACCTTATCGACTTGCTCACCCTCAAGGAAATTGGTATCACCAGGTTCCTCGATGCGAACCTTCTCAAGCATCTGTCTCACGATGACCTCAATGTGTTTGTCATTTATGCGCACACCCTGGAGACGATAGACCTCCTGGATCTCATTGACGAGATACTCCTGAACGGCATTTATACCCTTGATGCGTAGTATGTCATGCGGGTTGATGGGTCCTTCAGAAAGCTTGTCACCCGCCTTGACATAGTCACCGTTTCGCACCCTGAGATGCTTGCCGTGAGGAATGAGGTATTCCATCTCCTCACCTGTCTCACCTCGAACCACAATCCTGCGCATGCCACGTGCAATACCCCTAAATTCAACCACTCCATCAATCTCGCTAACCGTGGCTCGATCCTTCGGCTTTCGGGCTTCAAAGAGCTCAGCAACTCTTGGCAAGCCGCCTGTGATGTCACGTGTCTTGGCGATCTCTCGAGGGATCTTTGCTAGAAGGTCGCCAACGACAACCTTCTCGCCATCGTGAACCATAAGGTGAGCCCCTGTAGGTATGGGATACTCACCGACGGTCTTACCCCCCGACTCGATCAGGATACGCGGATGGATGGTTTTGTCACGGTGCTCAATCACCACTCTCTGCCGCAAACCTGTCTTCTCATCGAGCTCTTCACGCACAGTGACTTCATCGATGATGTCATAGTAGCGAGCCGTACCAGATTTCTCTGCCAGAATCGGTGAGGAGTAAGGATCCCATTCAAACAGAACCTGACCCTTCTTCACCTCTTCACCATCGGCAACCAGCAGCTTTGCGCCATAAGGCACCGTATAGCGTGTTCGGATTTTGTCGTTCTCATAGAGGTGAAGCTCGCCCTTAGTTGAAAGCACGACCAGACTGCCATCCTTGTAGTGCTCAGCTCTTACATTTATGAGCTTCGCCACACCGTCCCACTTGGCTGTGATTTTCGATTCCTCAGCAATTCTTCCAGCTGTTCCACCAATGTGGAATGTTCTTAGGGTAAGCTGCGTACCTGGCTCACCAATCGATTGAGCAGCAATCACCCCAACAGCCTCACCGATGTTGACCAGTCTTCCAGTTGAGAGATTGCGACCATAGCACTTGGCGCAAACCCCTCGCGCTGACTCACATGTAAGCACAGATCTGATCTTTACTGTATCGATCGCTGATTCATCTATCGCAGCCGCTGCTTTCTCATCTATCTCCTCACCAGCTGCTACAATCAGTTCGTTGGTGATAGGATCGATCACATCCTCGGCAGCCACTCTGCCAAGCACACGATCACCAAGAGGCTCGATTATCTCTTCGCCCTCTTTAAGAGCTGTGATATTGAGACCAAGAATCGTGCCACAGTCCTCCTCATTAATGATGGCATCCTGGGCAACGTCAACAAGACGACGGGTAAGGTAACCAGCATCAGCAGTCTTCAGAGCTGTATCAGCCAATCCCTTCCTTGCACCATGGGTTGAGATGAAGTACTCAAGCACGCTCAAACCTTCTTTGAAGTTGGACGTGATCGGTGTCTCAATGATCTCACCCATCTGCCCTGTCATACGCTTTTGCGGCTTCGCCATGAGTCCACGCATACCAGCGAGCTGACGAATCTGTTCCTTCGAGCCCCTTGCTCCTGATGCCGCCATCATATAGATGGGATTGAATCCATCATCCACCTTGGCAAGGTTCTGAAACATTATTGTCCCGATCTTTGTTGTGACATTGGTCCAGTTATCAATGACCTGGTTGTACCTTTCGCCATCGGTTATGATTCCTCTCTGATAGTTCCTGTGTATCTTCTGAACCTGCTGATTTGCCCGCTGGATGATCTCATCCTTGGCTTCAGGAACGACGATGTCATCAATGCCAACCGTAAGGCCCGAAAGGGTGGCAAACTCAAAGCCAAGTTCCTTAAGCTTATCAAGGAAGAGCGACGTCCTGTATGGACCGAGCAATCTGTGGCAGTCGCCAACCAGCTTCTCAAGTGCCTTCTTATCTAGGGTCTCATTTATAAAGCCAATCTCATCAGGCAGGATGTCATTGAAAATTACCCTGCCAACAATCGTATCTATGGACTTGCCATTGATCTGAACCCTTATGGGATCATGGAGCTTGAGCTCACCTAAATTGTAGGCGCTTATCACATCTTCCGTTTGAGCGAAGATGCGGCGCTTCTCGCCCTCCTTAAGGCTACGTTCCTTGGTCAGATAGAAACAGCCAAGCACCATGTCCTGTGTTGGGGAAGCAAGAGGCCTGCCATTGGCAGGCGAAAGGATATTGTTTATCGAAAGCATAAGAACACGCGATTCAAGCTGTGCCTCAAAAGATAGCGGTACATGCACAGCCATCTGGTCACCATCGAAGTCAGCATTGAAAGCCTGACAAACAAGAGGATGGATCTTTATCGCCTTGCCCTCAACAAGCACAGGCTCGAATGCCTGAATTCCGAGTCTGTGAAGCGTCGGAGCACGATTGAGGAGAACAGGATGATCCTTGATTATCTCCTCGAGGATATCCCAGACCTCGGGTCTTTCGCGCTCAACAAGCTTCTTGGCACTCTTAACCGTCTGAACGTAGCCCTTATCCTCAAGCTTCTTTATGATGAATGGCTTGAAGAGCTCAAGTGCCATACTCTTGGGCAAACCGCACTGGTGCATCTTGAGCTCAGGACCTACAACGATCACTGAACGACCTGAGTAGTCGACTCGCTTACCCAGAAGATTTTGGCGGAAACGACCCTGCTTGCCCTTTAGCATATCGCTCAAAGACTTAAGCGGTCTGTTACCAGGACCCCTTACTGCCCTTGAACGTCTTCCGTTGTCAAAGAGCGCATCAACTGCTTCCTGAAGCATGCGCTTCTCATTGCGCAGAATAACCTCAGGAGCTCTTATCTCCATAAGCTTCTTAAGCCTGTTATTCCTGTTGATAACCCTTCGGTAAAGATCGTTGAGATCGGATGTTGCAAACCTGCCGCCCTCGAGTGGAACAAGTGGTCTGAGATCTGGTGGAAGCACCGGAATAACATCCATTATCATCCACTCAGGTCTATTGCCGCTTGTCCTGAAAGCCTCAACAAGCTTCAGTCGCTTGAGGGTTTCGCGCTTGCGCTGTGCAGAGGTTTCAACCCTCACCCTCGCTCTCAGCTCTGTCGAGAGCTCATCAAGATCGATCTCCTTGAGGAGCTCCTTGATCGCGGGAGCCCCCATCTCAGCTCTGAACTGACCGGGATACTTCTCCTCCATCTCGAGGTATTCATCCTCTGTTATGAGCTGCCGCTTCTTAAGAGGAGTCTCACCCGGATCGATAACGATGTAACTCTCATAGTAGAGCACTCTTTCGATATCGCGGACACTCAGATCAAGCAGCTGTCCCATTCGGCTTGGGATACCCTTGAAGTACCAGATATGGGACACAGGTACAGCCAACTCGATATGTCCAAGGCGCTCCCTTCGAACCTTTGCCTGGGTGACCTCAACTTTACACTTATCGCAAATCACACCACGGTAACGAATCCGTTTATATTTGCCGCAATTGCACTCCCAGTCCTTTACAGGTCCAAAAATGCGCTCGCAGAAAAGGCCATCCCGCTCAGGCTTGAAGGACCTGTAGTTGATGGTCTCTGGTTTGGTCACCTCACCATATGACCACTGCCTTATGGTCTCAGGCGAGGCAAGCTGAATCCTGATTGCTGAGAATTCCACAGGGGTCTTTTCCCGTGCATCTGTTGGTCGTAGCACCGAGAATACCTCCCTACTTACTCCTCAAGCTGGACATCCAGCCCAAGGCTTTGAAGTTCTTTGACAAGGACGTTAAATGACTCAGGAATTCCAGGCTGAGGCGGATTCTCACCCTTCACAATCGCCTCATAGATTCTCGACCTTCCAGTAACATCATCAGACTTAACTGTAAGTATTTCCTGGAGTGCATAAGCAGCCCCATATGCCTCAAGTGCCCAGACTTCCATCTCACCGAAACGCTGTCCACCAAACTGAGCCTTACCACCCAGCGGTTGCTGAGTAACAAGCGAATATGGACCAATCGATCTTGCATGAATCTTGTCATCTACAAGATGGGACAGCTTCATCATGTAGATGTAACCGACCGTCACCTCCTTATCGAATGGCTCACCTGTCTTGCCATCGTAAAGAACAGTCTTGCCTGACTCGGGGAGACCAGCTTCCCTGAGCAGCTCCTTTATCTCTTCAATGCTTGCACCATCAAAAACGGGTGATGCTACCTTGATGCCAAGCTCATGAGCAGCCCATCCAAGATGGGTCTCAAGTATCTGACCAAGATTCATACGAGAAGGTACACCCAGCGGATTGAGCACTATCTCAACAGGTCTTCCATCGGGCAGATAGGGCATGTCCTCCTCCGGCACGATCTTGGCAACAACACCCTTGTTACCATGGCGTCCAGCAAGCTTGTCGCCGACGGAAAGCTTGCGCTTCTTGGCAACATAGACCTTTACAAGCTTGACCACTCCAGGTGGCAGTTCATCACCACGTGTGAGTTTCTCAATCTCTTTTTCATATGACTTGGATACCTCTTCAGCAGCCTCATCAACAATCTGGACAAGCCTGCGAACTCTTGCTGAGATTTCCTTATCTTTGACGATGTCTCGCGTGAAATCGACCTGAGAGAAATCGAGTTTGCTCAGGGTCCTTGCACTGAGCTTCTTGCCAGGCTTAACGAGGACATTGCCCTCGTGGTCAACGATGTCAACTGCAGTTTCGTCTGCCAGCATTTCACGCAGCCGCTCATCACGCTTCTGCATAAGTTGCTTGATCTGTCGCTTCTCAGCTCTGCGCATCTGCTCTATCTGTTTTTTCTCGCGCTTCTTGACGGCGTCATCGCGTTCCTTGCGGGAGAAGACCTTAACATCTATAACGATACCATCCATACCAGGAGGGGCCTTGAGTGAAGCGTCCCTGACATCGCATGCCTTCTCGCCAAAAATGGCCTTGAGCAGGCGTTCCTCGGGAGTCAGTTCTGTCTCACCCTTGGGAGTTACCTTGCCAACGAGAATATCCCCAGCTCTTACCCTTGCGCCTATTCTGACGATGCCATTCTCATCAAGATTACGAATCGCCTCATCGCTCACATTAGGAATTTCAGCTGTTATCTCCTCAACGCCCCGCTTGGTCTCTCTCACCTGGAGCTCAAAATCCTCTATGTGGATGGATGTCATGCGATCATCTTTGACGACCTTCTCACTTATCACGATCGCATCCTCATAGTTGTATCCACGCCATGGCAGGAAAGCTGTAAGCAAGTTCACTCCGAGTGCAAGTTCGCCATTCTTGGTTGCAGGACCATCGGCAAGGAGCTGCCCCTTGGTGACTCTATCGCCAGCCCTTACAACCGGACGCTGGTTGATGCAGGTATCCTGATTCGACCGCTTAAACTTGGTGAGTCTGTAGATATCCACATTTGCCATGCCAAAGATGTCATCATAATCATCAGACTCACCATGGCTTACGACAATCGTATCAGCAGACACCGATTCAACGACACCAGATCTCCTGGCAAAGATGAGATCTCCAGAGTCCGCAGCAACCTTTGCCTCAAGGCCCGTACCAACGAGGGGTTCCTCAGTAATGAGCAATGGCACTGCTTGACGCTGCATATTTGAACCCATGAGGGCTCGATTTGCGTCATCGTGCTCAAGGAAGGGTATGAGAGCTGCCGCTGCGCTCACGATTTGCTTTGGTGAAACATCCATGTAATCGACCTGCTTAGGATCGACCACAGGGAAATCACCCTTGTAGCGAGCGAAAACCCGGTCCCGTGCAAATCTACCATCCTCCCTCAGAGGAGCATTACTCTGAGCAACAACTATCTGGTCCTCTTTATCAGCGCTCAGATATTCGATCTCACGTGTAGCAACTCCATCTTTCACACGCCGGTAAGGGGTCTCGAGAAAGCCGAATTCATTTATTCTTGCATAGGTTGAAAGTGAATTGATTAGTCCAATGTTAGGACCTTCAGGTGTCTCAATCGGGCAGATTCTTCCATAGTGGGTGTAGTGAACATCCCTTACCTCAAAGCCTGCACGCTCACGCGTCAAACCTCCAGGTCCGAGTGCAGAGAGACGCCGCTTATGGGTGAGCTCTGCAAGTGGATTGGTTTGATCCATGAACTGGGAAAGCTGACTCGATCCAAAGAAGGTCTTTATAACTGCCGCAACGGTTCGAGCATTGACGAGATCAGATGGCGTCATGAGCTCAGTGTCCTGCAGGCTCATGCGCTCCTTGATGATGCGCGCCATTCGTGTCAGTCCGATCGAGAACTGATTTGCCAGAAGTTCTCCAACCGTTCTTACGCGGCGGTTACCGAGGTGATCGATGTCATCGGTGAAGCCCTTGTTGTCCCTGAGTACGAGCAGATACTCAATTATCTTCACGAAGTCATTCTTGGTAAGGATTGTCACATCGATTGGCACGTCAAGACCTAGCCTCTGATTGAGCTTGTATCTTCCAACCTTGCCAAGATCGTAGCGTTTTGGGCTGAAGAAGAGCCTGTATATGAGATTGCGAGCGGTTTCAACAGTTGGCGGATCACCGGGGCGGAGAAGTGTATATATCTTAACGAGAGCTTCTTCTTCACAACGGCTTGTATCCTTTCTGAGGGTATTTCTCAGGACCTCATTATCTTGACCCTGACGATCAACAGTGACAGCGACCTTATCAATTGCAGCAAGCTTGAGAGCTTCAACAGCGGCGGGCGTTATCTCCTCACCAGCCTCAACAAGAATCTCCCCCGTCGAGGTGTCCACAACTGTACGTGCGCAGTACCTGCCAACGAGAGGATGCTTGCGTTTCTTACCGCTGATGCCAACCTTTATCTCTTCAACGTCATAGTAGAGTCGCAGAATGTCCTCGGTCGCAGAGAAACCAATTGCTCTCAAGAGCACAGTCACGGGGATCTTGCGCTTGCGGTCGATGTGCACGTACATGATGTCGTTGACATCTAAGCTGAACTCAACCCAGGAGCCATGATAGGGTATTATCCTTGCAGCATAGAGTCGCTTGCCATTGGGATGAATGCTCTCGTCGAAAAAGACACCAGGCGAGCGATGCAACTGACTTACTATGACTCGCTCAGCCCCGTTTATTATGAACGTGCCCTTATCGGTTATGAGGGGTATCTCCCCTAGATAGACCTCCTGTTCAATGATATCCTTTATCTCCTTGCGACCGTTGACGCTCTCCTTGACAATCAGCCGCAATGTTGCCTTAAGCGGTGCAGCGTATGTGACATCCCTTTCTTGACACTCCTCGATCGTGTACTTGGGCTCACCGAGACTGTAGCTAACGAATTCGAGGCTGTAGTTATCCCTCGCATCTGAGATCGGAAAGATCTCTTTGAAGACTCGCTGCAAGCCTTCATCCTTACGCTGAGAGGGTGGCACATCTGCCTGCAGAAAATTCCTGAAGGAATCCAGCTGCACCGACAGGAGGTTAGGAACATCCATAACCTCATCGATCTTTGCATAGCTCTTTCTTTTGACTCTTACCATAAGGTAAATACACCCCCGGTGCCGGAAGCTTACTTAATCTCTACAGTAGCCCCGGCTTCTTCGAGCTTCGCCCTAATTTCCTGAGCATCCTCCTTGGCGATACCTTCCTTGATCACCTTCGGAGCACTCTCAACGAGATCCTTTGCCTCCTTAAGCCCAAGACCGGTAATGGCACGCACAACCTTGATTACCTGAAGCTTCTTATCGCCAATAGCACTCAGGACGACATCGAACTCGGTCTTCTCCTCTTCGGGAGCAGCTTCGCCACCGCCTGCAGCTCCAGCCTGAGCTCCAACAGGAACAGCTGCCATCGGTGTAACGCCAAACTTCTCGCTCAGAGCCTTAGCCAGATCTGCCAGCTCAAGCGCAGTCAGCTGCTCGATCATCTCAACGATTTTCTCAACGTTTCCTTCACCAGATTCCTTAGCCATCTTCCACCTCCATACCTAATCTTACCTGGTGACTAAGAGGCTCCCTGCTTCTGCTTTGCTGCTTGATCAAGAACAGAAACAAGGTTCCTCATAATACCCTCAAGTGTCCAAACTATCTGAGCCATCGGCGACTGAATTGCACCGATAACCTGTGCAATCAATCCATCGCGCGAAGGCAGGGTTGCTATTTTCTGGAGCTCATCAGCACTGAAGAGTCTGCCTTCAACATATCCAACTCTAAACTGCGGCTTCTGCGCCTGCCTGCGGAACGTATCGAGAACCCGCGCAGGTGCAATCGAATCACTCTCACTCAGGGCAACAGCAACTGGACCCTGAAAATGCTCAACAAGCTCGTCAACATTAGCTTGTTTTGCAGCAATCCGAGCAAGGGTGTTCTTGACAACCCGATACTCAACCTGGGCTTCCTTGCACATGCGGCGAAGCTCATTGGCTTCCGCAACAGTAAGCCCCGTGAAGTCAGCAAGAACAATACCCTTGGCAGCAGAAAACCTGTCCTTAAGAACCTCAACCGCCTGTATTTTTTCTGGCTTAGCCATATCTTTTCCCGCCTTCTACATCTTCAAAGCAGCAATCTCTGCAGCATGGTCCACTCTTATGCCCGGACCCATGGTCGAGCTTAGTGTGACACTCTTTATGTATTGCCCTTTTGCAGCCGCTGGCTTGAGTCGCAGTAACTCACCCAAAAGAGCCCGAGCATTCTCAGCTATATGCTGAGTTGGAAAAGAGACTTTACCAATCGGGGCATGAATGTTGCCTGCCTTATCAACTCGGAACTCAATCTTGCCAGCCTTTGCATCCTTAACTGCCTTGGCCACATCAAAGGTCACAGTTCCTGCCTTGGGATTGGGCATCAGACCCCTCGGACCAAGGATCTTACCAAGCTTACCAACCTCGCTCATGATGTCAGGGGTGGCTATGGCAACATCGAAATCCGTCCATCCTTCCTTTATTTTGTTTATGAACTCATCACTGCCAACAAAATCGGCACCAGCCTCCTTAGCCTCCTTCTCCTTCTCGCCTCGTGTCAAGACAAGAACCTTTACGCTCTTTCCAGTGCCATGGGGAAGAACAACCGTGCCCCTCACCTGCTGGTCAGCTTTTTTGGGATCAACGTTGAGCCTCGCTGCAAATTCAACGGTCTCGTCAAACTTGGCGAAGGCATTTTGCTTGATGAGTTCAATCGCTTCTTCAAGCGGATATAACTTGGTCTTGTCTATTTTCTCAAGCGTCGCAGAGTAACGTTTTCCTCTCTTCATTCTTTACCTGCCTTTTGTCCGACGACTTCTATCCCCATGCTTCTGGCAGTCCCGAGGACCATCCTGACTGCCGCATCAAGGTCATCTGCGTTAAGGTCCGGCATCTTCGTCTTAGCAATTTCAATGACCTGGTCCATCGTGACCTTGCCAATCTTGGTCTTGTTAGGCTCACCTGAAGCCTTGGCTATGCCAGCAGCCCTTTTAAGAAGAATAGATGCTGGTGGAGTCTTGGTGATGAAACTAAAACTTCTGTTCTGATAGATGGTTATCACAACTGGTATTATCAGCCCAGCATCCTTCTTCGTCCTGGCGTTAAAGGCATTGCAGAACTCCATGATGTTTACGCCATGCTGTCCAAGCGCTGGACCAACAGGTGGTCCAGGTGTAGCATTGCCCGCTGGAATCTGAAGCTTCACAGTTGCAATTGCACTCTTAGCCATTTCCCACCTCTAAACTGTTTCTACCTGCAGGAAGTCAAGCTCAACCGGTGTTGGTCGGCCAAAAATGCTCACCATCACCTTGAGCTTGCCTCGCTCAGGGTTTACCTCTTCAACAACGCCCGTGAAATCCGTGAAGGGTCCATCAATGACCCGAACATGCTCACCAATCTTGAAGGGAATCTCAGGCGTGGGTCTTGCCCTGCCTGTATCAATTGCCTCAAGTAACCTACTCACCTCTTCATCCCTCAAATGAGATGGGCGTCCTCGTGTACCACACACCCTCGTTACCCCGGGTGTGTTATTTATGATGTGAAGAATCTCATCAGTCATCTCAGCCTCAACGAGAATGTAGCCAGGGAAAAACTTTCGAGTTGTTATCGTACGCTTTCCGTTCTTCATCTCAGCAACATTCTCCGTTGGTATCACTACTCGGGCTATCTTATCCTCAAGCCCTTCAGTCTTTATAGTTTTCTCTAACGCCGTCTTGGCTTTGTTCTCATGGCCTGAGTAAGTATGAACCACGTACCATTTAAGAGCCATCACGCTTCACCACGCCATTACCTTAAAATCACCGAGATCAACCTTGAAAGCCCAAGGTCAACAAGTCCAATGAGAAGCGTAAGGATGAGAACTGTAACGATAACGACCCCCGTCGAACCGCGTAGCTCCGCCGGTGTTGGCCAGGTCACCTTGCGCAACTCAACTCGAACCTCCCTCAGAAACTTCTTGAGCCTTTCAAACATAAAAACTCCCCCTGGGCTTCCCCGAGACACTGAAGACAGGGTCCGCTACCTGGTCTCCTTGTGCGGTGTGTGCTTGCCGCAGAACCGACAGTACTTCTTGAACTCGACTCTGTCCGGGTGCTTCCTCCTATTCTTCGTAGTCGTATAGTTTCGCCGCTTACATACTGTGCAAGCAAGCGTTATGATTTCTCTAGGCACCTAAGTTCACCCTCTCGCCTGATTATTCGATGATTTCGGTGACGACGCCCTGTCCTACAGTGCGCCCCCCCTCACGAATCGCAAATGTCAACCCCTGCTCCATCGCTATCGGCTCTATCAACTCCACCTCCATCGTCACATTATCTCCAGGCATCACCATCTCTCGCCCCTCTGGTAACTTTATCGTACCCGTCACATCCGTCGTCCTAAAGTAAAACTGCGGCCTATACCCACTGAAAAACGGCTTGTGCCTACCCCCCTCATCCTTCGTCAATACATATACCTCTGCCTTAAACTTCGTATGAGGCGTCACACTACCCGGCGCCGCTATCACCATACCCCGCTCCAACTCATCCTTCTCCACTCCTCGCAACAATAACCCAACATTATCACCCGCCTGCGCCTCATCCAATACCTTACGAAACATCTCAACCCCCGTTACCACCGTCTCACGCGTCTCACCCAACCCAACTATCTCTACCTTATCTCCTACCTTCACCTTACCACGCTCCACTCGCCCAGTACCTACCGTCCCTCGCCCCGTTATAGAAAACACATCCTCCACCGACATCAAAAACGGCTTGTCTATATCTCGCACCGGCTCCGGTATGTAATCATCAACCGCCTTCATCAACTCCAATACACTACTACACACCTCACACTCCTCCTTACCACACCCACACTCCATAGCCTTCAATGCACTACCCCTTATAACTGGCACCTCCTCACCAGGATAACCATACTTAGTCAATAACTCCCGCACCTCCACCTCCACCAAATCCAATAACTCCGGATCATCCAACATGTCCACCTTGTTTATATATACAACCATCGCCGGAACACCCACCTGACGCGCCAACAATATGTGCTCTCGCGTCTGAGGCATAGGCCCATCATTCGCAGCCACCACCAATATCGCCCCATCCATCTGCGCAGCACCCGTTATCATGTTCTTTATGTAATCCGCATGCCCAGGACAATCTATATGCGCATAATGCCGCTTATCCGTCTCATACTCCACATGCGCCACCGCTATCGTTATTCCCCGCTCCTTCTCCTCCGGCGCATTGTCTATACTCTCAAATGTACGTACCTCTGCCAATCCACGCTTCGCCAAACACAACGTTATCGCACTCGTCAACGTCGTCTTCCCATGATCAATATGACCTATCGTACCCACATTCAAATGAGGCTTAGTCCGCTCAAACTTAGCCTTCGCCATCTCGCCCCCTCCTAATCAATTAGTTTTCAACTGGAGCCCACGACCGGACTCGAACCGGTGACCTTTTGCTTACCATGCAAATGCTCTACCT
>JAOZOU010000081.1 GCA_029933125.1 bacterium
TTGCTTTTGTAAGCTGTTTATAAGGTTGTTTAAAATACCTAGTTTCGCAATAAATACCTAATCTTAGGTGTTTTCTTCCTATTTTATATTCCCTTTTAGGGTTTGAAACCCTTCCATCTCGGCGACCAATGTAGTGGTGGGGAGATTTTATATTCCCTTTTAGGGTTTGAAACGTTTTTCCTCTATTCTGATTCTATTTTGGGTTATAATTTTATATTCCCTTTTAGGGTTTGAAACGTTAGTTTTTAGCTTTTTATTGAGGGCTTTTAGCATTTTATATTCCCTTTTAGGGTTTGAAACTAGCTGAAAAAATGCTCAAGGGGTTCGTAAATGCGATTTTATATTCCCTTTTAGGGTTTGAAACTTATTTGCAAAATCTTCTACTGCTTGTTTTCCCCAATTTTATATTCCCTTTTAGGGTTTGAAACCTATTTCGACGGGGAAAACTTTCTATGCTGACCCCATTTTATATTCCCTTTTAGGGTTTGAAACTTTTGCTCGAAGATGTTTTTTGCAAAGTTTTGAAATTTTATATTCCCTTTTAGGGTTTGAAACCTTTGCAATGTTTTCCAAATTCTTTTTTAAAAAAATATTTTATATTCCCTTTTAGGGTTTGAAACTGATAAATAGACTAACGAACATTGAGATAAGGCGGAGATTTTATATTCCCTTTTAGGGTTTGAAACGATACTTCAAAAAATAGAGGATGGCTCACCCAAAATATTTTATATTCCCTTTTAGGGTTTGAAACTGCTCAGAACGCTAAAGAAAATATGCAATACAGCAATTTTATATTCCCTTTTAGGGTTTGAAACTCTTTATTCTATGAATTGATTCAGTATTAATTTTTAAAAATTTTATATTCCCTTTTAGGGTTTGAAACGCTTTAATTTTAAAAAGTGAATATCTACCTATGTTTGTAATTTTATATTCCCTTTTAGGGTTTGAAACAAATAAATCAAAGGAGTATTCAAACAACATTTACATTTTATATTCCCTTTTAGGGTTTGAAACGAAAGTTTGGTACTTAAAGAAATGGAAAAGAGAAATAATTTTATATTCCCTTTTAGGGTTTGAAACCCTCTTTACTTATGTCTTTTATTTTCACTTTATTTTATTTTATATTCCCTTTTAGGGTTTGAAACTCTTATTCATCCTATCATTCCCCCAAAGTTTCCAATTTTATATTCCCTTTTAGGGTTTGAAACTACTCAATACCCCAAACATCGCTGAAAAGGTCTATTATTTTATATTCCCTTTTAGGGTTTGAAACTAGAAATTTCATTTTTTTCTCGTTTCTGAAACAAGCCTTATTTTATATTCCCTTTTAGGGTTTGAAACTGTCATGAAGAGGATTTCCATTTGGGCCTATCTTCGATTTTATATTCCCTTTTAGGGTTTGAAACTTTAATATGGCAGAACGAGATAGAAAACATTTTGATAATTTTATATTCCCTTTTAGGGTTTGAAACTCAAAATAGATTTTCCCCCTTTTTGACAATTCAAGATTTTATATTCCCTTTTAGGGTTTGAAACGGTTCATGAATGGATTGAGCATAATTTAGAATATGACCCGACTTCTTAGGGGATTTTTTGAGTGAAAAATGGAAGAGCTTGAAATGTAACAATTTTCCTTGTTTTTCATTTTTAGTTTTTCACTATTCACTTTCTTGACCCGACTTCTTAGGGGATTTTTTGAGTGAAAAATGGAAGAGTTAAATTTAATATTATTTTTCATTCACAATTAAATTTCCGTTTGGGGTTTTAAACCTTTTTTGATATAATACAGAAAAACCAAAGGAGAGGTTTATGTTAAAAAAACTACCAATTGGCATACAAACTTTTAGTGAGATTCAAAATGAAAATTATCTTTACACAGACAAAACGGAAGAGGCTTATGAGTTAATAGAAAATTTTAAATATGCTTTTTTGTCTCGTCCTAGACGATTTGGGAAGTCTCTATTTATTGATACTTTACAAAATATTTTTGAGGGAAATTCAGAGCTATTTAAAGATTTATATATCTATGACA
>JAOZOU010000027.1 GCA_029933125.1 bacterium
TCCCCACTGGCAGTGTTTCGTCCATCAGGGGAATCGCTGGTATATCATACATTTCAGCACAAAGCCAAGAGATATAAGCAGTGGCATTTTGAAGATAGAAAGGATTATCCATGAATCTTTTGCAAAGAATTATTGAGAAAATTCCAGACCACATTGTTGAAAAGATCCGTCTTCAGATGGATAGCAGTGTGGGCATGGAAAGGAGGGATGAAGCAGTGTTGACACCAATGCAGATTTCAAAGGCAAGGCTGGAGAACAGGAGGGACATCATAGACCATCGGTTGGATGGATTTTTAAAGAACATCAGGACCTACTGCATCCAGAACGATCTGGGGAATGCCAGAATAAGCTTCGAAAATCTGCTGACTCTGAGCGAGATAAGGGCAATAGTTGAGGAGATAATAAGCGCTGTGGATGATTGGAAGGCAGTGGACGCCGAAAAGGCTGTGCCGACATATACGGCAGGCTCATGGTTTCTCTATGACTGCTTCGATTATCTGAGCAAACAGCCGGAGGAATCCGTTCATTTTGTTACAGGGGTTCAGTTGGGAAATATCTACATACTTGACCGCATGGTGACCTTCAAGATGGACATTCAGACAATGACAAGGGCAAGTGGCGATCACTTTTCCTCTCACAACGCCCTGATAGAGATGGATGAATACGGCCACAGACTTCTTGCGTACTTTCACATTCATCCAGGCAAGGGAGAATCAATTACACAGCCTTCGCATATAGACATGGATTATCAAACAAATCTTGACAGAGGCGGTTATCAGGCAATAGGGGGAATCTTCTCAAGGGACGGCTATCTGAGGTTCTTCCCTGAAGACAAAAGGTTTGAGGTGGAAATCTACGGAAAGGGGGTGGAGAAAATTGAGGACAGACTCTTTCGTCTTATCAAGGCAGAGACCCGTTGAGTACATCACCGAAGGAATAGTGGTGAGAAGTGGTGAGACAGGGGTTACTGCCAGGCAGGAGATAGTCCCCGGTTTTGACCAGAAAGTTCTGGATAATCTGGCGGTCAGCCTCATCGGTGGAGGGGGATTGGGTGGAGAGATAGGGGAGGGTTTGGTGAGAAAGGGAGTGGGGAGGATAAGCATATTCGACGGCGATGCGGTGGAACCGTCAAATCTAAACAGGCAGTTGTTTTTCAAGGAAGACCTCTACAGGAACAAGGCTATATGTCTGGCTAAAAATCTCTCAAGGTTCGCAATCAAAAAGTCGAGAATAATCGGTTATCCGTTCTGGTTTCAGGAGGCGGTTGAAAGGGGCATGGATGTGGACTGCGACGTTGCTGTTTGCGGGGTGGACAACAACGAGACCAGAGTGTTCGTCTCCAGACTCTACAGCGAAAGAAAAACCCCCGTTATCTTTACAGCAGTGAGTATGAATGCCAATCACGGCTATGTCTTTGTTCAGGAGCCTGAGAAGGCATGCTTTGGCTGCCTGTTCCCTTATGCAGTTAAAGACAGGACCTCGCCCTGCCCGAATTCTCCTGCAGTAAAGGATATACTCAAGGTGATGGGGGGTATTGTGATTTATGCGATTGACACCTTGTTTATGGGGAGAAAGAGAAGCTGGAATTTCAAGCAGGTTTTCCTTGCTGGCTTTGTGAATGATATTACCGCAACCATAGAGAAAAAAGGGGACTGCCCCCTCTGCGGGAGTGTTAAATGATACGGCTTTCTGAAACAAAGGAAATCATCTGCGATGAGCAGGGCAAGGTTCTGAGGGAAAGCGGGGTCACGTTCTTCCTGAGTGAACAGGGGATCTTCGAGGGCAAGGCCGAGAAATTCTTCTACTGTGAATCCTGCGGAAGCCTCATTAAATCGATAGAGGCAGTGAGCGGACGCTGTTCCAGATGCGGAAGGCTCTGCTGCGATAAATGTTCTTCCTACTGTGAGGGGTCTCTGGTCTGCAAAAATTGTTGCTATGTTGCAGCCCACAATATATCAGAGGCAGACAGAGGCATCTACTGTTTCTCCTGCAAGCTCAGATACAGGCTCGGCAGGGGGATAAGGAAGATATTCCAGAAGCTGAAATCGACCCGCGGTTCCTCAGCAGGAAGACTCCCAGCAGGGAGGAATCAATGAGACTGATTATTCTCTTAATAGCTCTTCTTGTCCTGATGGTGTTCTCGCCCTCGAGCTTTGCACGGCTTCTTCGTATCTTCAGGCCTCTTCTGACAGTTCTCGGGATTTTCCTCCCGGAGATTATCGGGGCTTTCTGCGGTCTCCGTATTCTTGCATATCTGAGGCACCATGATCCCAGTGGAAGCTTTGCCAGATATCCCCTGTTTTTCGTGCCCCTCGTCATAATAATAGGTGCCTATATTGGAAGGAGGTTATTGAATGTCTTTTTTCTCTGGAGATGGTAACAGAGCTCTTGATGCATTGACGGAGCTCGCTGCACTCAGCAACCTTGACAGGAACGAGGGCGTCAGGCGGGCTGTCCTTGCCGCAGAGGCAGACAGCAGACATCTGAAAAGGCTGGAGCTGATCCTCACTGCCAACGCCTGGGCTCAGCACAATCTGATTTCACCGAGACCGTATGAATCTCCTCCACCGGAGGAAATCTATGGAGATCTATCCCTCGGCTCTGAGTTCTATACGGGTGAAAGGGTTGGCCTGCCCATTGGAGAGACCCACGTCCTCGCCGCAGGGTCAACTGGATACGGGAAGACGAACTTTCTCAGAAATAGCTGTCGATCTCTTATTGAAAGAGGCATCAGATTCATGGCCATAGATTTTCTCGGCAACCTTGGCGACCTGTCCATGTCCTACGAAAGCGTTGTGACTATACCGTGGGAGAGGTTTGGGGAGAATCTCTTCAATGCACCGGAGAACATGGAGCAGAGAAGCTGGGACAACATCGCTATGGAGGCGTTCTGCTATTCATACAGCCTGATGGTCGGCTCGCAGAACTTCCTTGCAAGAAGCCTGTTTGATCTTGAGGAGCTCTTCGAGCAGATGGGGAACGGCGAAAAAGTTGTGCTTGCCGATGTTGGCGATTCAATACAGAAGAGGCTGGAGAAGGGGAGGCTCGGCGAGAAGGACTACGCAGTGAGGGTGCTCAACCGCATAAGAGCCTTATCAATAGAAACAAACGGCATGTTCGACCATCAGAGCGGCTTCATGAAAGAGCTTGTTCAACGCAAGGATTTGAATGTAGTCTGGGATCTCTCAGGTCTCTCCGAGGCGACCCAGTGCTTTTTCACCGTCTATCTCCTTACCTATCTGTTCTTCCACAAGCTGTCAAACCCGGACCAGAGGGAGACATGTGTGGTTCTCCTTGATGAATGCGCCCATGTGTTTGACATCGGCAAGACCTACCAGAGCCAGATGCTGAACACCCTGATCAGGAGGGCAAGGAATGCAGGCCTCCTGCTCATCTCTGCCACGCAGGAGTACAGCCGACTTTCACATCCTCTCAAGGCCAACTGTGCCTGTTCTCTTTTCTTCAGAACATTTGAGGGGAGAGACCTGTGGGAGATTGGCAAGAGCCTGTCGCTGGATGCCTCTGAACAGGAGAAGCTCAGGGTGATAACCCAGCTTCAGCCGGGGGTTGCTGTGTGCAGACTGCCGCAGTGCAGTAAACCCTTTCTGGTGAAAACCGACCTCTTCAAACCCAGCTTCAACCGAAGGGTCATGGAGCAGAACGATGAGATGCTCAACGAGCTGGTAGCGATGATCGTCCCCCGCTCTAATCTGATGGAGAGGATACACACGAAGAAAGACAGAAACGATGACGAGCTGAGATTTCTCCAATCGATTGTAAACGAGCCTCTGTCAGGTAGCGTGGAGAGGAGCGAATCGTTGGGTCTCAGCAATTCCAGAGCTAACAGAATAGTGAACATTCTTGAGTTCAAGGGATTCATCGAACCGGTGAAGGTCAAAACATTCAGGAGGGGAGGGCAGAAGGTCTTATACGAAATCACGGAGAAGGGAAGAAAATGGCTCAGCGAATGCGGTGTAAAAACAAATCATCCGTTGCGCGGGAGCATCAAACATCTCTATTACGCCAGGCTGATAGGCGATTATTTTGAATCCATGGGTTGCGAGGTAAGATTTGAGGGGAGAAGCGGAAACGGCAACGCTGATCTAATCATAAGAAACGGTTCGCGGAGCACAGCGGTTGAAGTTGAACTTGGCACGGACGGACGCTACGCCATTGGCAACATCGCCAAGAATCTGAGGGCTGGCTTCGACGGGTTGATAATAGCCTGCGAGGAGGAGAAGATGATGGAAAAGCTGAACAGAGAGGTCTCCAGACTGGACAGAGAAGTGAGGAGCAGGGTCTCAGTAAACATGATAGAGGACTTCGCCTCCAGAGCTTCGTTTCAATTCCCGCCGAAAAAAAAGAAATGAAAAAAGAAATATAAAAAAGAAGAGGTAAGAGAGGAGAGATCGCCTTCCTCCCTCTTTCAGCTCTTACGAATATGAATATGAATATATATAAAAAAAGGGAATCAAAGATTGTGAAAAGGAAAAGGTGACAGCCTGAATCGCGGCGTTCCTTCAGAAGAACATGGTCATTCCGTCAGCTGCGGTCTGTCACCCATTCCACAAAAGACCGGTTCAGGAGATGAAGACTTTTGTGGAATGATCATGAACAGCTTCCGGTGAAGGGGAAGCTGTGAGCGCCTGTCTGAGTCCAGAACGGCAGGCTTTTGTCTGCGTATCTCCGCCCGGGAATTCCCTTTCCCGTTCCTTCGTTAAGCTGCGGCAGTTTTCCTCCTCCAGCCTCTGAAAACCAGCCGAACAGTATGGAAACCCCTCTCTTTGCTTATGGCTTCAGCATCTCTGATCTCGCGGCTCGTGTATACCCACACATGCATTAACGGCACAGCGCATGGGCAAACCACATAAAACAGGGGACAGAAATATCAGCATGGCTATGTATCTCAACACATATAACCTGATCGATTTCGCCGCGCAGTATCAGAAGGGTTTCAGAAACAACATCATTCAACTGTCCGGGGTCAGTGAGATGGTGAGGAAGTACAGAAGTTTTGAATGCTACAGCACATACTTCCTCTTCCCTGCGGAGATCCGCTCCTACATGAACACGAACCTGAGAAACAGCAGGCCGTCGCTGTCTGGCTACGGCGGCAGGGTTTATGCTACATATCTGCCCGTGGACATAGACTCAGAAGACCTCAGCGAAGCATTGGACACAGCAAAGGGCTTTGTGGAATATCTTGATGATCTGGGAATCAGCGAACCAGCAGTCAACGCCTACTTCTCCGGATCAAAGGGGTTTCACATCATGATCGACGCAAGGGCCCTCGGAGAGGTAGAGCCGGCAGAAGACCTTCATATGATCTTCTCGGAGATGAGAAAAAGGCTGTCAAAGCGTTCAGGCATAACGAAATGCATAGACTACGGCATAAAGGACAAAACCAGACTCCTGAGACTGCCAAACACCATCAACAAAAAAACCAATCTCTACAAGATTCCGCTCAGAGCAAAAGAGCTATTCAAGCTAAGCGTAAACGACATCAGAAGAAAGGCAAGAACCCCTGCAAACATCTACTTCACCGACCCATCTGGATTGATCCCCACATGGCATGTTGAACCGAACGAGTGGCTGTCAGAATTGTATAACGAAGCGTTAGCTACAGCGAAAACAAGGCATAAACAAGACATTACAAACATCAGGGTGATCGCTCCGTCTGGGCAATGGGAGCAAACGCTTTGCCCTGCCCTGTGGAAGATGATGCGTGGTCATATACCTGAAGGCTACCGCAACGAATGTGCAGTGAGATTGCTTTCAGCTTTTCGGCTTTCAGGGACAATTAGAGAAAGAGCGACAGAGCTGATCCTCTCATGGAACAAAAGGAACGATGAGCCACTGCCGGAGGAAGAGCTATTAACGACCATTGGCTCAGTTTATAACGCGAATCCTCCCTACAGCTACGGCTGTTTAGACCATATAATCAGCAGGTTCTGTCCCTTTGATAACATAAGCAAATGCAGGCATTATCGGCGTTACAAGGCTTTTTCTATGATACGATGAGGGGTGAATACATCATAAGACAGAAGAGCCTCAAGAGCAATAGCAATGTTAGGCTGAAAGCCCTTGACCGACTCATCATAAAGGCAGCCCTCAGGAGACGCAAAAGACTTCAAAAAAGGGTTGAAAAGAGGGTTGACTTGAGGTCAACCTCGGGTTATAATAAGCAAAACCTTTACTCTTTAAGAGACGATGGAAAAGATTTTGGCGGGCTACATAAGGGTTTCCACCGAGATGCAGGCGGAGAGGGACTCCCTGCCCAATCAGGAAGAGAGGATAACCTCGTTTGCAAAGGCGAGGGGCAAAGCGTTCAGAATATATATGGACAGGGGCATATCTGCAAGGGACAAGGAGAGGCCAGCCCTTCAGAGGTTGATCTCCGACATAGAAGACGGAAAGATAGACACCGTTGTCGTAACGAAGCTCGACCGCATCACCAGAAGCCTGAAAGATCTCATTTATCTGAAAGAGCTCTTTGAGAAACACAATGTTGCGTTCATTTCATTGGCCGAGACCATTGACAGCTCGACGCCCATGGGTCGTTTTTCGTTCTATGTTCTTGGACTGGTTGCCCAGCTTGAGAGGGAGGTAACAGCCGAGCGAGTAGCTGAGGACATGAAGATTAGAGCGAGAAGGAAGAAGTGGAACGGCGGGGTCATCCCCTACGGTTTCACCTCGCAGGCAAGGCTCTACAGGGGGTGGCTTCAAAACGAGGCAGAGAGGCTTTCTGAAGAAGACGGCAGGCCGGTGAACGAGATAGTCAGGGAGATCGAGAGAGACCCGGAGGCAAGAAGGAAGGCCAGAGCATACGCTTCTCAGCTAATACCTCAGGCAAAGAGGCTCTTCGTTGACATGAAGGAGGCAGAGGTCGTCAGGAAGATCTATGAGCTGTATCTTCAGCTTAAGAGCTTCAGGGCTGTCGTCCATTGGCTGAACACGCTTGGCTTCAGAACAAGGAACGGAGAGCACTGGTCGTCAACATCGGTTAAGAGAATCCTCCAGAACCCCATGTATTACGGAGCGCTGACCTACAACAGGAGAAAGAGCTACGGCAAGACATCAAGACCAAGGCCAGAGGAAGAGCACATCATCGTTGAGAATGTATTCGAGCCGATTGTATCCAGAGAGCTATACGATGAGGTTCAAGACATAATCAGCTCCAGAAAGAACAAGCCATATCCTAAAAGAAATTCTCCCTATCTCCTGTCCTGCTTAGTAAAATGCGGGTTCTGCGGCTCAACCATGTACGGCTACACCCTCCACGATCACAGAAAGGAAGGCAGAATTTATAAGTATTACAGATGCAACGGCCATGTTTCCAAAGGCTCATCAGTCTGTCAGGGGAACACGATCGATATGGACACGCTCAACAACCTGATAGTTAATGAGCTTAAGAGCTTCAAAACAGACCCGGAGAAGCTGAAAGAAAGGCTAAAGGATTATCAGATAGAATACGACAGGCAGACGAGGCCGTTACTCAGCCAGAAAAAAGACATCAAACAGAGGTTGGAGAGGATAGAGAAGAGGATCTCCCGACTGTTTGAGCTTTATGAGAACGAGCTTATTGACAGATGGGAGTTCGCCGAGAGGAAGGCATCCATAGAGGACGAAAAGAGAACCCTGCAAAAAGAGCTTGAGAAGGTGAATTCAAACCTTTCTGCCAGCGAGCTTAAGGACTTCGATCTCGATTCGATCCTGAACAGCTTCCACAGCCTTGCCGACATCTATGACGAGCTCGACTTCGAGGGGAAAAGAGAGCTAATTCAAACGGTCATCAGCGACATCACAGTCAGAAGGCATGACATAGAATACAGCATATACGCAATGCCCGAATCTGTTGCTGTCTACGACCGCACGGTTGCCC
>JAOZOU010000082.1 GCA_029933125.1 bacterium
ATGCTAAAACGGTGGTATATACGAACTCGAGTTCGGATATACCGAAGTTATATGACATGCCCTCTAATAATAAAATTAGTTCCTATTTCTGTTTAACATAGGAGGGAGCAATGGATACCAAAAAGGACAGAACAATTCGGATTCTCACGCAAACCACTGAGGAAGACACTAAGTCTGCTCTCCCAGCTATTGGACGTCGAATCACTACCAAGACTCTGGAGTTGACGAACGATGTACTGGCTAATCGCTTGGAAGAGTTCTTCAGTAGCTTTGACAATGTCTTAGAGCACCTTCCGAGTTCCGTTGCTGGTTTCTCAATAGACGAACTTGAGCTAACATTGGCAATCAATGCAAGTGGTGGAATTGAGATGGTAGGGAAGGCCGAGGCAGGGATTACCACTGGTATGAAATTCACGTTAAGGCGGCAGAATAAACAACCCTAAAGCGTGTACCTATGACTAATCCGAAAGAACTCTATGAAAAATTGCTCTCAGAAACACCGAGACGACATCTCGACCCATACCCTTTGCCTAAGGATGTAATCGAGTTTATCTCATCAAAGTTGGGGTACTCTATAGATGAGACAGAAGTGTCGTGGTTTGACCTTATACGTAAGATACCCAAGGAGATCGCCGACAGACACTCAAAGGAGTTCGCACAATTTATCAGCGATGAGCGCTACTTTTATGTAGGTATTTTAGACCTTTCTGAAGCTAATGCAAAGGCAATTCCTGCACCAAACGGAGGTTGGCTTGTCGTTGTAAACTGGGGATTACCCATTTTTCTTTACGAAGTCGCCCGTGCGATTAGTACCAGATTTCAGTTCCAAGATTCTGCCGGCAACAGGCCATTTGGTGAATCACTTTTAGAATTTGATGAAACTTGCCGTATCATAGCTGAGATTTTTGCATGGTATAGAGGAGTGGGCCGTCCTGCAGCTTTCGATTTCCCTGTCCATCCATCGCAGGTATTGGCTGCTGGCAAGTTAGCGATGTTTGCTGAGCAGTTCGTAGTATGTCATGAAATGGCTCATTTTCTGGCAGGGCATATACAAACCCCCTTTAATGGGCGTAAGTATATGGCGAATCTCCCAGCTGATGTGCCATCGTCAAGCTGGGAACAAGAGTTTGAAGCAGACCGAGTAGGTTTGAGGATTCTTTGGGGAAGGGATGATCCTACTCTGCGAGCAGAACAGGTAGATGCCTATACTGGTGCTGATTTCTTTTTGCAGGTCATGTCCTTATTTGAGGAGCTCGCTGAAATTCACCCAGGAATGACTCATCCATCCTCGTTTCTCCGTTTGAAACAATTGCGAGATTATGCAAGATCACTTTGTGTTGATAATGATTCATGGTTGGGTCTTTTTCAGCTTGTCCATGCAATCGAGCAATTATTTGCTCAAGTACGCGAGGCCATCCTTAATCCATCTCCTGAACAGATTGAGAGAACAAAGCAGAGAGCGAAAACAGCACATGAGAAGCTTGAACAACTTCTCGAAGTATACGCCAGTGGGATGGTACCCAACTATTTATCCTTCTCACGTAAAGTAGTAAATATGCTCAGCGAGTATCCATCTGATGCGGTATGTTCAGCGATAGCGTCAAGTATTGATCGAATGGAAAGCCACATACAAGCAGTTCTTCGGCATGAAGTACAGATAGACAGAATTGCCTTCAATAAGTTCAAGTTGTTGAATCACCTTTTGTACCTTAATCCCCTTCCTGAAGGAATGCTTGAGCTATTGAATCGATAAGGGAAAAACATAGCGGCTAACAAGCGCATGCAACGCGAGTCGTTAAGCAATGGAATTGGAGATCGGCAAAATGAAAAAAGACAGGAAACGGCACGTCATATAACACGGTGTTTGTGGGAAGCTATGCTTCCCCAAATCCGCCTACGGCGGACTTCACAAACACCGGGAACGTTGTCCGAAATGGTGCTATATGTTTGGAGAGGTTAGGATATGATACCAAGGCA
>JAOZOU010000028.1 GCA_029933125.1 bacterium
CCTTGAGATCACAATCCCAGGGAAGAGGATCGCGGAGAGCACAACAACGAAGAATCCGGCCTCACGAGGTAGAAATGAGAATGCACCGGCGAGAGAAAGGATGGCAATGATGCCTATAACGGTGATAGCACCTTTAGCCTTCCGAATCACACCCACCTCCGGCGGTTTTCACCGGATCCGTATGACCGAGCCCCAGCTCAGCACCCAAGCTCCTCCCCCATCAACCTCAGTCGGCGTGTAGCACCGAAATATCGGTGGCGAGCGATAACCTACTGATGCCAAGTTCTAGCGCTTGCCAAGAGGCCAGCATCAACGCAACCGCCCACTTGCAGCAACCGACAGCATAGGGAGTCTTATCCCTCGTGGCCCTTCAGCTCCACCCTCAGTGATCAACGAAGGAGATTCTCCAATGCTATGATTAGGTGGCTGCCACCGATAATCATCTTATGTGACTGCGGTATCTTGCATCAAATTGGTAAAACAACAATCCCAGACCTTCGCCTCATCAAGGAATTTTCAACATCTAGCGGAATTCTGTCTTGAGGCATTGTAATTCAGCCGATAGCGGTTCTCAACCCGTTACAACATCCCTACCGGAGGCGTCTTCCCGATTGACACATTCTGAGATCGGCCCATAAGCAGATGCCTAAGCTCTTCATACCCGGAAGTCTGTTCGGGACTCCCTGAGGGGGAACTCCTCCTGACTGGGTTAGGGGTCTCTGGCAGGGTACCAGCTCTTTTTCAAGTCGTTGTGACGATGGGAATACACATATCGTTTCTTGCCCCATGCCTGGTTCTCTGAATGCTATCCTGGACAACTGACGAGGTTCCCATCTTGACGATGGTGTACAAAGAACCGCTACCCGTGTGAGAAAATTCACAAGAAAAAGCTTCCCAGCCGAACAAAAAGCAAGCTTCTGCGACTATTGCCAATGGCAGGCCGGGATTTGACAGACTTGTGGCCGACACTACGTGGTCCTCCGACCTGTTTCGAAAGGAGGTGGTTCACCATGGGCAGAGAATCTTGGATAACCGCTGGTGGGCGGTAGGAATATCCAATCGGTCTGTAGTCGCTCGACCGGGAAACGACTAAGGTCCATGGCTACGTAACTAGATAAGGAGGCGTCCTAAAATGAAACATCTGACGGTGTATCTGCTTACAGCTGCGTTTGCGATTGTTAGTCTGAGCACAGTAGCCTATCCCATAATGCTAGATTTCTCAACCGATCCTCATATCGAGCATTGGGATCACCCGACCGGAGGAACCTATTATTACATTTCGTTTGCAAATCCTATGGTTATCCCCGACGGTGGCTACCTAAGCTACGACTTTTGCGTTACAGATGGAGCCACTCCTGGCAATTGGGGGCACAGCACTCAGTTCGCAATGCTGCCAAATGGTGAGATAACCAAAGCCGAGTGTCAGGTGTTACTGAACTATGATGACGGGATGTTGTATGGGATTCGATTTTCAACTGCCACTGGTGATAACTGCGGCTGGGACTCGAACGGTGGAGAGATTGGTGCGGAGTATCATGTAAAGATCAGCCGACATGGCAATATGGCATTCTACCAGCGGTGGGAAGGAGATGAGCTCGTGGCATCTTGTGAGCTGCCAGCCAAGTGGGATCCCTTCTGGCAGTTCAAGCTGTGTTATGACTATTACACAGGTCCAGGTGGTTATTGCTTGTGGGACAGTGAGTGCGAGAGAGTCATTTTCCGAGCTGACCGCGGTGGAGGCTATTTCCTGCAGGGCTGGTTTGACAACCTCATGATAATCGATAGCGAGGCTACAGTAGATATCGATCCTGACACTCTGAATAAGAAGAGCAGAGGTAGGTGGGTTACTTGCTACATTGAGCTCCCTGAGGGATATGATGTTAGAGATGTAGACATCGGCAGCATTCTTCTGAACGGGTCAGTAGCGGCGGAATCCCGCCCTGTGGGGTATGGCGACTACGACAGTGATGGTATAGAAGATCTGATGGTCAAGTTTGATCGCGCGCAAGTTGCAGAGGTGTTGCCAGTTGGTAGCGAGGTCGAGATCCAGATAACGGGTAGTGTCGGTGATGGCGATTTCCTTGGATATGACTACATTCGAGTCATTGAGCCTCCAGACTCCAAGGATTCACAGGAACCGACCATTGTCTTTGAGTCGAATCCTAATCCGTTCACTAACGAGACCGAGGTACGCCTCAGTGTGCCCGATGACCGACCAGTCAATGTCGGAATCTATAATGTTGCCGGGCAGCGTGTACGGCTCCTTACACCAGAGATAACGGAAGCGGGGCGAGCAGTTCTTAGTTGGGATGGAACGGATGATCATGGTAGAAGACTTCCAGCTGGAATTTACTTCTTAAGAGTCGAGACTCATCGGGTGGCTTCGTCGCATAAGATCATTATGCTGAAATAAACGTCGTAGGCGGAATATCAGGGACTCTTGCATCTTGGAAGAGCCGGTGCGAGAGTCCCTGTTTGATAGCAGGGTCGGTCTACAAATGGTCATCCGGCAAGTTGGTCTGGCCAGCGTATGGATAGATTGGCTGGGTTAGGGGTACTGCTAGCAATTGCTACTTCTCAGCTATGGCTTGTTCGAGTGCCAGGACTGAATAGCTGGTTACGAGGTTGCGGTTGCGTTCCCACCAACGAGAGTTGGTATTTATCCAGGAGCCGTCCTCGTCCTGGAGACTCACGAGCTTCCTGATAAGATCTTCCCGCCAATTATGGGCAGCACCCGAGGTATCGACAAGCACAGATTCACCATAAGCCGCAAGTGCCTTTGCCATTGCATGGTAGTAGTAGAAGAGTCCTTGCTTGCCGAGCTCAGGATTCTCCTCGACAGTATAGTTGGATCTTATCCAGTTGTAGGCTGCTTTGACCCGGGGGTCATCCTTGGTCAGATTCGCGTAGATTAGACTTCTCATTCCAGCATAGGTCATGGAACCGTACGAGGTGGTACCTCCTGCCTTGCTATATCCGGGATAGTAGACGAAGCCTCCGTCATCACCAGCCCACGGCTGGTCATTAGAAGCCTTTAGGTTCTGACATCTCTGCAGAAAGAGGATCGCTTTGTCCCAGAAGAGCCCTTTGCCACTCTGTCCTTCCGTTACGAACGAAACCTTCGGGGCGGATGATTCATCGAGCGGTCCGCCTGACATCTCTCCATGAGGTGCATAGTCTTCGGAGACCTTAAGCGCTTCGAGCGAAAACTGGAGATTGGACAAATCCGGTCGCCCACTTGAACCATAGCCTATGCCTCCATAGAAACAGCTATCGGGATAGACGCCTTCACCTTCGTCAGTCTGGAGGTCTATTAGAAATTGTCTTGCTCGCTTGATAGTTTCCTCATATTCGGGGTTCTTGGCTTCTACTAATGCAACGAGACAAACCGAGGTATTGTAGGCGGGTAATTCCTTGAGATAGATGCCACCGTCAGGTTGCACACATGAGAGGATGAACTCTATACCTCTTTTGACCACTGGACAGTTCCATTCCGTCAGCGTATCCGGTGCTCGCAGGAACCCTGCCACCGCAAGGGCAGTGATGCCTGGGTGGTGATCCCACGAGCCATCATCCATCTGTTGGTTTTCCAGATACTTGAGACCAGCTCGAATCGAGTGTTGCGCCTCATAGATCAGCGATTGATCTAGCTCCCGCAGTGACATATCAAGACCCAACAATGCGGCATCGAAGCCAAGCAATAACCAAGTGGAAATCAAGAGGAGGCTAGTCCGAAGTTGTATCCTGTGGCTCATCCTTCCACACTCCTTTGTCCTTAATGTCCAATGAGTCCAGTAGTGCGTGAAGGGGAACGGGATCTACCTTGTTTCGCTTGAAGATGAGTACGATCTTGTGGCCAATCTCAGGCAAGACGTCCTTGTTAGCTCCATAGACCGTATCATCGGCTCCTGTAGGGAGCGGGTTGTCTATTATTGTGAAGGGATCATGGTAAGTTGTGACAATTGACTGTTCGACTGAGGCTATGAATGTTCCCTCAATAATCTCCGATCCCGAGAAGACCCAATGGGTGGGCTGCATCGGCTTCTTACTCACATAGTTGAGCACGAGGTTTTCCCCTCGCATCAGTTTCCACTCATTGTTCTCAGACCACTCAGTCCAGATCCAAACTGAATCTCCCTGTGGTGTCCTTGGATCTCCCTGGTAGGCAAGGCCTCCGCCCGGTTCGAGACCAAGAAGTAACAATGCAAGCTGAATGTGTAGCGGCTCAGCATCAACTACGAGCACACTCTCGTGACGTTTCCCCAACTTGCCACAAGCGAGCAGCTCAACAAGACCTTCAGTCATATTGACCTTAGCAGGTATGTATAGACATCCTTGAACCCTATCTATGAGAACGTTGCCGATTCGGTAAATGCGATCATTGATTCTTTCGACAACCTCGGAAGGAGGAGACATTGGCGGAGATGCTTCAGGCGACATATCTGAACCCACACAGGCGAGCAGTATGGATACAAAGACCAAAAACGAGATGTATAGGTGCGATCCACCTAAGCCAGAGGCAGGCGCAGCAGCTTCTCGTGCTTGTTTGTCAGCGCAACATTTCAAAAGCTCAGACTCCGTAATAAGAGCTCATGATTCCAATCGGGACGATTCGCAGGCATTGCGGAAGTGTCTTAATTCCCGCAGCTCGCCCGGATGTCTATCCCGACAGCCGCAAAGCGAAACCCGCATACTTTGGCTCTCTATCCTGGAAGCCAGGGAATTTTAGCATATATCCTTGGCGTTGGTCAAGTATATTAGCCCTTTGATAGTGCAACTAAAAGTGTGCGGAATTGATTTTTTCAGAGGTTGCATGGGGTAGCTCCCGGTTCTTTCCATTGCGTCTCAACTGGTCGTGCTCATATACGGTTGCTATTGCGAACCTGTCTGCGTGGATCGCACAGGCAGGAAGAATTCTCGATGCGCTCTTTCTATCAACGAAGGCACCGATTGGATCGACTCTTCTTTTTATCTCACGGAAGAATCTATCAAGAGGGTTATTGGTTCTGATCTTGCTCCACATCCGGCGTGGCATTTCCAGATATGTTAGAGTAAGGTCTATGTCTCTGAGGAAGTTCCTTACAGCCCTGGGATGAGCCTTGTGCCATTTCTGTCTGAAGTGGGCTATTCTCCTTAAGGCTTCAGCCTTTGAGCGTGCCTGCCAGATCATCTTGGCATCAGTTATGATGAGTCTCTTAAGAGGATGACCTTTGAGAGCCAGGACGAGGTTTCTCATTTTGTGGAACAGACAACTCTGGATGTTAGCCTCAGGCCAGAGCAATGCTACAGCAGCTGAGATGGCAGAGGCTCCATCAGCCACAACCACCTTAAGGCAGGAGCCTTTGAGACCTCGCTGCCAGAGACTTTGCAAGAAGGCTTGCCACTCATGTGCATCCTCACTCCAGGCATGCCAGAAACCAAGGATTGTGACTCTGCCATCTGTTGTTATCCCCATGGCAAACAGGGTTGGGCGCTTCTTGACTCCCCGCTCCTTTATCCTCAAGAAGACCCCATCGAGATAGAGCACCTCTATGTCATCTCTAATCGGGCTTGTGAGCCACTGCCTAACAGACCTGTTGAGCCAGGTAATTATCCTTGAGACACTCATAGAGGAGAGTCCACCTGCCTGCCTGTGCGTTACGCAGACAGGTACCAAGGATGGATCTCAGAGCACGTTTCATCCTCCTTGTGGATATACCAGAGATGAAGCACTCAAGGACGGCTATCTCAATAGCCCTTACCCTGCGCTTGTAGGGGCTCCAGAGCCTTGTGCGGAAGCGGCTGTTGCGTAGCCTGGGTACCTTCAGGTTTGATATCCTGCCCAGGGTGCTCACTATGGAGCGTAGTCTGTAGCCTGCCCGCTCGTCCTGTCTGTTGGGGCTTCTGCCATAGCGCCGGCAGGCCTGTCTGCGGGCTACGCACAGGCAGGCAACCAGCAGGTCACGCTCAGCCTCCATGGTGGTCTCAAGCAACTCTTTGAGTTGGATTCTCATCTGCTTGGTAATTTCTCCCCAGATGGCATCTTCATCCTTGAGTAGTTCGAGTGCCTGTGCTAAATTATGTTTTGAAAAGTTGAGTTGGTGTGGCATGGGGTATACCTTGTATAGTAGAAGTCGCCGTTGGCGGCTGTTTCTTTTATGGTGGTTAGTGTCAGTTTGAGTTGGTATCGGGAGAAGCCTTGGAGGTACCTTAGGGCGCAGTGACCCTTCTTAGGAGAATGGCTCTCCCCATGCTTTCCCAGGAATCCTGATGAGCTTCTTAGGGCATCTGACCCTTCATTTCGGTGCAAGGATGGAGTTGGGAGCAGCAATTGGGGAGCTGTCCCGGTGCCAGGGGAAGAAGGGAGGGATCGATGAAGATATATTTTGGATTGACGTAGGTGGCCACAGCCACACTGTGCACTTTATGGATGGTTCAAAGAGACAGTTGATGCCGGAGTTGGTGATAAGCGATGATGTAGACGGTTATGATGAGTTGGTAGCCCGACTCCGGGAGTTGAGACAGCGATATCCTGGGGCTGAGATACATGGAGGTGCAGAAGCCACAGGTATATACTGGCGCAATCTGTTCTTCTACCTGAAGCGAGCCCTACCGTGGGTGAAGATGACACTTGTGAACCCTCTTCAAACCAGGCGGTATAGAGGCCTGCAGTTACGTCGAACAAAGACAGACCGGCAGGATAGTCAGCTGGTAGCGATGTATCTTGCCACCTTTGAGCCTGCTGAGACGGAGTTGCCCGATGAGCATCTTGCTGACCTGTGTGAGTTAGTCAGGTACAGACGGGTGAAGTTGAAGGAGTATAGCCGGTACCGCAACTATCTTCACAAGTATCTTAAGCAGGCGTTTCCGGAGCTTTGCGGCAAGGTCAGGCGGATGAGCGGTTTGAGGATTCTTGCTGTCTTGAGCCGGTACCCCACTGCTGGGCATGTGAGGAGGGCAAGCGTGGCAGAGATAGCAAGACTTCCCTATGGGAAGCGATGCTGGCGTGTGGGCAGGGCCACCGCTGTGCAATTGAAGAAGTTGGCGGAGCGCTCGGCAGCCAGTTATGTGGGACCCGGGGTGGGATTCACCATTCAGTCCTTAGCTGCCAGTCTTTTGAGGCTGAGGGAGGAGACAATCGCCTTTGAAGAGAAGATAGATGAATTGTACTGCAAGAATCCTGCTACCAAGCTCATTACCATACCTGGCATCGCTGGGCTCTCGGCGGCAGTGAGAGAGAGTGAAGTGAAAAACATCAGCAGGTTTAAGACCGCCGAAGACCTGGTGGGCTATGCGGGAGCCTATCCTGAGATACGCCAGTCTGGGGTATCCTCCAACCCCAAGCCACGTATGACTCACAAGGGAAACAGGTACCTCAATCAGACCATATATATGTGTGTCTTGAATGCCATCTCCCCACGTGCACCCGAGAGCGCGATCAAGCACTATTACTACAGGCTCATCGCCTCGAGTAAGGACCGTATGGTGGCCATAGGATCATGCATGAGGAAACTCTTGCATATTATCCATGCCATCCTGACCACGGGTAAACCTTACAGGGTCGATTATGAGTTCCCAGTAGGGACCTTCCAGGTCAGATTCGTCGATAGGAAGACTGCCAGGTACCTTACAGAAGATGAGATATCTACCTCGACAACGGTTATTCCTATCAAATACAAGGGGAAAGTCACCGCCCCAAAAGTCTTAAAAGACTCAAGATAGAGGTCTGGTGACCTTCCCCAACCTATAACTATCGCTGAGGCAAGCACC
>JAOZOU010000017.1:0-1452 GCA_029933125.1 bacterium
ATCACAGGACGGTAAGCTCTATGCAATCCAGGGCACGGGCAGGCTTGCGTCAAGCCCCTGGCCAATGTTTCGCCATGACCTAAGGCACTCAGGTCGCTCCGGCGGTCCATAGTAAAGCCCATACACCTTCCAAGAATACCTGGTACGGGCGATTGGGCTTATGGTTTCTGGATTGGCGAGCTCAATCTTTTTGGTGATGGAACTCTTGCTCTCTGGACACCTGAGCATGCCTTTCAAGTTGTAAGCTATCCAGCTGGAGGATAAATCACATCGAGTCCTCATTGGAAATCATCGGGAGAGTGAAGGTGACAGAGGCAACCTTCATGCTCCGCGTTACAATTTCCTGGGTCGTCTCGCTGTCAAGGTGCGTTGCCTCCATCCTGAGAATCTTTCCGTCGTGCATGGTCACCTCGATATGGGTTTCATCTGACAGGCGATAGACCACAGGAACCTGGCAAAAGGTGAAGGCAAGGCTCCTACTCGGTATTCGAAGTGATTGCTTCTTACCATTCACGTCGATATAGGTGAATTCACTTTCTGACGTAAGAAACTCCTCCTTGCGAAGCAAGCCCGGCCTAAAGTGTACCTTGCCATCCTCTACGCATACCCCGAGCTCGAGCCAGCGTGCGAGGATTTCCTCCTTTACCTGCCCGCTCAAGCCAGGCTGTTTGGCTCCGCCTTCGGCAGGCGTATGCGAGTAAGGATCAAGTGGTAGAGCACCGAATTCAGCGGGTGTCTTGGTAAATCCCATACCTGATCTTATCTCGTTATAGCAATCCCTTATCTCTTTAAGGAGATCCACATCTGCACCTTCCCGAACCGCCCTGTTATAGGCTTCAGCCACAGCTAACAAGAGCTTGCCAACCATGTGCCAGTATATACAACCTATGCCCTCATACGCATACATTGCACCCGATCTTCCCGTGAACTCCTTGTGTCGGAAGACGTCCTCGTAGACTTCAAGAAGCGTCTCAATCTCTCGGTCCGGTAGACGATCTCCGATTCTTGCTCGCAGGGCACGCGCATTATCCAGATCAGCATTGAAGTGAAGTTTGCCTTCCTCATCCCTGACAACTATGGATCTGTCGCCCTGTGCGACCAATCTGGAAAGCTCAGGACACCTTTGAAGTACATCCTCTGGTACGTTATTTCGCTCAAGGAAACCGGGCAACTTCTTAACAGGATAAAGGAGGTAGGATCTTTGATCCTCGCGATAAAGTGGGCTCTTTCGAAGTGCCTTTAGGACTTCAATAACCTCGCCATGACTTAATACACCACTGCTAATAGCTGCAACCTGTCCCTCCAGCATCAAGGGAAGATGCGTGATACGTGCACTGCCCTCCTCAAGATGAAGGACGTTGTAAGCATGGAAGAGCCCATCATCGCGCCTGTTCTTCTGAACCGTCCTGAGAGCCAGCGCTTGAGCCTTCTTGAGGAATTCAACAATCTCCT
>JAOZOU010000017.1:1552-24514 GCA_029933125.1 bacterium
GCCAGCCAGGGCATTATTGGCATCGTTCCACTCGGGACGCACGGTGTTCATCCAGATGCCACCACCGGGCACAAGGCAACAAATCTTGGCAAGGATCGGCACAAGCAGTTTCTCGGCAAGGCTAACGTTGTGAACGTGCCCGTCTTTGTGTAAGAGCCTCCCATCCGTACCTTCCCTGTCAGTGCGGGCAAGAATCTTGCGATGTTGCTCCCAATCGAACTCAATGGTGTGTCTGGGATCTTTGACGATTTCAGCGTAGGACTTAAGCCGGTAGGGTACATCTGCATATGAGAAAAACCTCTCGCTGACGAGGCCTGTTAGCCTCTCTGGATAGTGCGCTTCAAGGAGCTCCATAAGCCTTAAGAGATAGACGATTTGATGATCGCCCCAATAGCCCACCGAGCTCCAGGGATTACCAGGATCGGGCACCTCCCAGTCGATGCCATCCCTTGCAATACGGTAGGGATTGAAACCATCGACAGTTGAGGCATTCACAAACTTGGCTATTATGGGTTCTAGCAGCAAAGGAAAGCTTCGACAGAGGGCTTCCCAGTTCTGGAAAATGTCCCTCCAGTTGCCCTGATAGCTGTAAAGAAAGGAGCCGTCCGCTTTTTGTACATCGATTGAAAACTGATTCCAGGGTCGTGATGGATCACCGTGGCGACGCGAGAAGGTTATGGGCAAGTATTCATAACATAGCCTGATGAGATCAGGATCACCCTCGCCACGCGCCTGCTTGTGAAGCTCAGGAAGATCCACTCCACGAGGAAGCTTCTCGACCCACTTACGATAACGCTGCCAGATGGCTCTGTTGCGGACATAGAGGAAGTCGAGAAGGTCATCTTTATCAATCCTATATCCATTGGGAGGTACTCCGCCACGTGCTATGTTGTAAGCGACATTGGAGATGTGGTGTCCTGTCGTAACGTCATCCGCACTAAGCTGGAAGCCGTCTGCACAGGCAATCAACCTTGCAAGCCTTTGCCTGCTTGAGGCGAAGTCCTCCTCGATTTCACCGGAGATACCACGTGAGAGTGATGCCTTCAGGGAGATAACCTTTGCATGGTCACAGAGGGTATCGACTCCGATCACCCAGCCTGTCGAGCCTTTGGCGGCAAGCTTCACGGTCTTACTCAAAAGATACGAGAGTCGCTTGCCCTTCAGCGCAAGCCGAGCGGGAAGGCTTCCTGATCTTACGAATTGGCTTATCACAGTTCCATCCAGACTGATCTCAACATCCTTAAGTCCGCTCTGCCAGGCAACGGTGGCATAGAGTGCCTCACTTGGTTCAGGCCTATCAACGATATTTGAGGTAAGGCTTAAGATGGCAAGCCCCGTTTCCGGGTCGCATTCACCGTACTTATAAGCATCAGCAAGGCAGCTAAGACTCTCCTGAAGGGGCTTGGTAACACCAGGTGGGAGCAGGTTGAGCAAACCATCAAGGGTTTCGAGATTACGTTCCTTAGATGTAAGATTGGCTATCTCAACAATTCTCAGCCACCCAAACCGTCTGCCCGGACGCCAACAATAACGAAAGACAAGACCAAGGCTGTGATTGATCTCCTCAAACCACAGGTCACATCCCAGAAGATTCTTGTATAAGCATCGCTTGATCTCATAGCGCTCGTGACCATCGTCGCTAAATGGCTGCCATATGAAAAGCTGATCCCCTTCGGCGCACCTTATGACCGTGCATGGTCCAGTATCCCTGTGGCAACTGTGAAGCTTATCAACAGTTTGATATGGAAATATGGCAAAGTCGGCACTTCGTCTGCCAGCAGTAAGCCCCCCTTTGGAAGAAACATACATCCAGAGATCACAATCACTCAGTAGGCTTATGAGAAAAGGCTCAAGACCATCGTAGTCGCTTATGCAATAATAGCGTCCATCCTTGAACTCAACTATCCTGCCTTCAACTGAGAGATTAACTTGAGGCAAGCTCTCCAGTCCAATTCTAATCCTGTTTGTCATAGTTGTATCCCATCGGAGATGAGCCTCAAACCTTCTCTCGAGGGATTCTATCAGAGTGACTACAGGCATTCAAGTTGACACCATGCAAGCTGCTCGCTTGACATAACGAAAAGCCTAAGGGTAAATTGAGATGATGAATGCCATCAGCTTAGAACATTTGCATCAAAGGAGGCAAATCTATGGAAATCAGAAGAATTGCATTTCTCATCTTAGCAACGCTCACACTTGTCTCTTTGGCAGGCTGCACAAGGGAATCCGGTGGTCTCGGACCTGCCCCAGTGAGTACAGATCCCGTTGTATTCGATGATAACTTCGGTGCGGGTGTTGACTTCCAGGCCTTCCTCTGGTCGGACTACTACGCGCTTACCCAGGATCCCGTGGGTGGACTCAACGGTTCAAATGCACTAAAGGTGAATGTGCCAGGTCCCGGCTCTTTTGCGGGTGGTGCCTTCGTATGTTCCGAGCCACGGGATCTTTCGGGCTACAATGCCCTTACTTTCTGGGCGCGTGCAAGTCGTCCAGAGACGTTTGACATAGTGGGAATCGGAAATGACAACACAGGTACATCGAAGTATATGGCTAGCTGGCGAAATGTTGAGCTCACAACGGAATGGCAAAAATATGTTCTTCCCATCCCTCTGCCAGCAAGGCTCAACCTGGAAAGAGGTCTTTTCTTCTTCGCAGATGATGTGGGAAACGCAACAAGTGGCTACGAGATGTGGTTCGATGAGATACGCTACGACACGGTCAGTGTCATATCCGATCCAAGACCCTCAATGGACGACCAGCAGCTCACCACATTCATTGGCGCCACAGTTAACATCACCGGTACGAAGGTCATATTCAACGTTGGTGGGGTTGATGAGACAATTGAATGTATGCCCGGATACTTCACTTTCTTCTCATCCAATGACACCGTAGTCACAGTTGAAGACAATGAGATAAGAGCAGTTGGAAGCGGCACAGCGGTCATTACTGCGAAATTGGGAGACATCGATGTCGAAGGTGAAGTAACCGTTGAGGTTGTCCCAACACCGCCGACAGCGGCACCCACACCAACTCTTCCACCTGAAGACGTGATCTGTCTTTATAGCGATGCTCCCGGATATGTGAATCATCCGGTCGATACGTGGGCAGCTCCCTGGGCATGGGCATCGCAGGAGGTTACCGACATTGAGATCGACGGTGACAGTGCTAAGGTCTACACCAATATGACTTCCTTTGTCGGCATAGATTTCTCATCAAACGTAATAGATGCCTCTGCAATGACCCATTTCCACATGGACATATGGGTTCCCGAAGGCAACGTCTTTAAGGTTAAGCTCGTTGACTTTGGTGAGGACGGTGCTTATGGCGGAGCTCCCGACAGTGAGCATGAGCTTACCTTCAACGAATCCTCAACACCACCCATTGTCAATAAGCAATGGATAAGCCTTGATATCCCGCTATCAGACTTCGTGAGGTTGATGAGCACCGAACACCTGGCTCAGATAATCCTTTCAGGAAACACCAGAACCATATTCCTGGACAATGTTTATTTCCACAAGTAAACTCTGACGAACTGGCATAAGCATAGCAAAGCGGGGAAGGTTAGCGTGAACACCTGGGTTGAGATATTAAGCCGGAGGAAATGGGCTTTTGTCATCGCACTGCTAGCCTTCTTGGGTCTGGGCGGTAGATGCAGCAACGACGCGGTCGAGATGGGATTAATCTGGGAAGATGACTTTGAAGGACCAGCCGGCTCCCTTCCCGACCCGACTAAGTGGCGCTTCGACATAGGGACGGATTGGGGAAATGCTCAGCTCGAATATGATACCGACAGACCCGAGAACGTCTCACTCGATGGCCAGGGGCACCTCGCAATCATAGCACGGAAGGAAAACTACCGAGGCAGACAATATACCTCCGGTCGTATAAATACTCGTGACCTATTCGAGCATACCTACGGCCGATTCGAGGCTAGAATCCGCCTACCGATAGGTAAGGGCATCTGGCCTGCCTTCTGGCTCCTCGGTGCCAATTTTGATGAAGTGGGCTGGCCAGAGTGTGGAGAGATAGACATAATGGAGTATCGCGGGCAAGAACCCCATATCGTGCTGGGTAGCATTCATGGACCTGGCTATTCTGGTGGCAATGCACTTGGCAACAGATTCAGGCTGAGCCAGGGAACCTTCAATGACGATTTTCATGTCTTCGCGATTGAGTGGAATCCATCGAGCATAACCTGGTATGTTGACGGTGTGGCATATCAGACACTTGAAACCCGCGATTTGCCTGATGGGGCGAGATGGGTCTTTGACCACCCCTTCTTCATAATCCTGAACGTAGCCGTAGGCGGACACTTTGTTGGTCCACCTGACTCTACAACAGCGTTTCCCCAAACTATGCTTGTTGACTGGGTCCGTGTCTACGGAGGAACGTGATGAAGGGGCGCGCTCGCCTTTGGGTTGCCTCAATATTCTCGCTCCTAATTCTAGCCCTACTGGCCTGTAGTGATCATACGCAGGTGATGCCCGAAGGTGTACTCGTTGTTTCTCAGGAACAACAGGCTTCATGGATAAGAAACTTTAACCCTCTGACAACTGCAGCAGCAGCTCGCTGGCCTACACTTGCAGGGATTTATGAGCCTCTCTTTGTCTATAACAGTGTAAAGGCTGAATATGTCCCCTGGCTCGGACTCTCCTACCGGTGGCTTAGCGGCAATCAAGTCTTACGTGTGGAGACGCGCGACAGTGTACTCTGGTCAGATGGGAAGCCGTTTTCGGCAAAGGACGTTACATTCACATTCAAGCTTATGAAGCAATTTCCTGCTCTTGACCGACGAGGTGTCTGGAATTTCCTCGCAGATGTAATCACGGTTGACAGCAACACGGTTGATTTCCACTTCAGCCGAATCTACATCCCTGGCTTCGATGAAATAGCTGCCCAGCCGATAGTGCCTGAGCACATCTGGAGCAAGATTGAGGATCCGGTAACATATCCCAATGAAAATCCAGTCGCAACAGGTCCGTTTACTGAGGTCAGAATGTTCAAGAACCAGGTTTTTGAGCTCGGACGGAACCCACACTACTGGCAAAAGGGGCTTCCGAAGATCGAGGCTCTGAGATTTCCCGCTCTTCCTTCAAACGACCGTGCGAATCTTGCTCTGGTCTTTGACGAAATAGACTGGGCTGGCAATTTCGTTCCGGCAATCGATAGGGTCTATGTTAGGCGTGATCCTGAGCATCACCATTACTGGTTCCCCTTGACCGGAAGCACCATCTTTCTCTATGCCAACACAACCCGAAAACCGTTCGATGATGTACGCGTACGCAAAGCTTTGAGCATGGCGATTGATAGGCAGTTTCTCATAGATGTTGCTCTCTTTGGCTATTCTCGTCCATCAGATCCGTCAGCACTCAGCGATGCCTACGCATCCTGGCCTAAGATAGAGGTGAGTGAGCAAGAAAATTGGGTGAGGTACAATCCTGAAGCTGCCAGGAGAATGCTTGACGAGGCCGGACTCGTTCTGGATTCAGAAGGAAGGCGTCATCTCCCGGATGGCAGCCCACTTGAATTTGAGATAATAACGGTCTCCGGATGGTCAGACTGGGTAAGGGCTTGTCAGGTGATTGCACGCACCTACACAGAACTTGGTCTTAAGACATCGGTACGAACATATGACTTTAGTGCCTGGTTTCAAAACGTGCTAGAAGGCAATTTCGACTTAGCCCTTGGCTGGTCCTACGAAGGTCCGACCCCTTATGTCTTCTATCGCTGGCTAATGGCTTCCGAGACTGTTAAACCAGTTGGTGAAGCAACAACAGGAAACTGGCATCGCTATGGTAGCCCAAGGGCTGATGATGTTCTCAAAGCGTTCGAGAAGGAGGCAGATCCGGTGAAACAAAGAGACCTCAGCCTTCGCCTGCAGAGGATCTTCTTTGAGGAAGCTCCGGCAATACCGCTCTATCCCAATCCGTCGTGGGCTGAATACAATGCACGGCGATTTGTCGGTTTTCCATCAGCGGAGAATCCTTATGCTGATCCGTCGCCAAACAAGTTTGACAGGGGTGAATGTCTCTTGGTTCTCACCTCACTAAGACCGAGATAGGAGACAGATGTGAGATACATTCTCAGGAGGCTTGGATTTTATCTGGTTGCAGCCTGGGCAGCCGTGACTCTGAATTTCTTCCTGCCAAGGCTCATGCCAGGTGATCCTGCAACGGCTCTCTTTGCACGGTTTCGTGGTCAGCTCTCCCCTGAAGCGATGGAAGCCCTGCGTGAGACCTTCGGTCTCACAGAAGCCCCCCTGGTGAAGCAATACCTCACGTACCTGGGTCACATATTGAGAGGTGATATGGGGATTTCGGTAGCCTACTTCCCTTCTGAGGTCTCAGGAGTAATAGCAACGGGGCTACTTTGGACCATCCTTATCGCTGGCACAGCCGTAGTGGTGAGCTTCGCGATCGGTACCACCCTTGGCATAATCGCCGCTTCGAGAAGAGGAGGCTGGCTTGACAATGTGTTGCCTTCGGTTCTCATCTTCGTGGGTTCTTTCCCGTATTTCTGGCTTGCAATGGTTGTGCTCTTCATTATGGGATTTACGCTACGCTGGTTCCCACTGGGTCACGCCTACAGTGACAATCTGACTCCATCTCTATCACTTGAATTCATCTCAAGCGTTCTGACCCATGCCTTTTTGCCGGTTGCAACCGTTGTGGTTGCAACCCTGGGCGGATGGCTGCTTTCGATGCGTAACAATATGGTCTCAGTCCTTGGCTCAGACTATGTCAATCTTGCTAGGGCGAAAGGACTTAAGCCAGCACGCGTAATCATGAGGTATGCAGCACGCAATGCCTTGCTACCAAGTGTTACAGGTTTTGGAATGGCACTTGGTTATATCCTCGGTGGCTCCCTCCTGACTGAGATCGTATTCTCCTATCCAGGCCAGGGCTATCTCCTGGTTCAAGCCGTAAGGAATCAGGACTACCCTCTGATGCAGGGTATATTCCTTATGATCACACTCGCTGTGCTGGGTGCAAACCTGATTATTGATGTGGTTTACCTGTGGCTTGATCCAAGGACAAGGGAGATAGGACGATGAAAACAAATTCACAGGAAACAACAGCTTCGATCTGGGTCGAAGCTATCCGTAAGGATCGCAAAGCCACAGCGGGTGCAATAATCATCGGTATCTTCTTGCTGATAGCAATTGTGGGTCCTTTCTTTGTTGGGGACCCCCATGAACCAGTCGGTATTCCGCTTCAACCCCCATCGAGATCGCATCTCCTTGGCACTACCGGTCAGGGGCAGGATGTCCTTGCGCAGGTTGTTGTAGGCACACGTATGTCGCTTGCCATTGGCTTCTGTGTTGGAATTATCGTCGTTATGGTAGGCGCTTTGATTGGAATAACAGCCGGCTTCTTTGGTGGCTGGGTTGACTCTGTGCTTTCACTTCTCATAAATGTCTTCCTCGTGATCCCCGGACTGCCGCTTGCCATTGTGATTGCTGCCTATCTTCCATCGGGACCTCTTACCCTGGGACTCGTCCTCGTGATTACAGGCTGGGCATGGAATGCGAGAGTGCTTCGCGCTCAAACTCTTTCAGTTCGCCGCAGAGATTTCGTGGCAGCCGCTGTCGTCACAGGTGAAAGCTCTCTCCGCATAGTTTCTCGCGAGATATTGCCAACGATGACTTCCCTGATTGTTGCTCAAATTATCGGAAGCACGGTATATGCGATAGGCGCGCAGGTGGGGCTCGAATTCCTCGGTCTGGGTGATGTGGCGACAGTCACCTGGGGAACAAACCTCTACTGGGCGCAAAATGATTCGGCACTACTGATGGGAGCCTGGTGGACATTTGTGCCAACTGGCTTGTGCATAGCGCTTGTGGGGTTCGGACTTACTATGCTTAACTCAGGTTTTGATGAGATAACCAATCCACGTCTAAGACTTGAGCGGGTCTGGAGAGCCTTCCTCGGAGGTTTAGGTCGTCCTCCTGAACCTTCGACTCCGGTTGTGAGGATAGCCGAATGAATGAACCTATTTTGAAAATTGAGAACCTCAGCGTTGACTATGTGACTGGTGAGACCCTTGTGCGTGCAGTGGACAGGGTCTCCCTAGATGTCAAGCCAGGTGAAATAGTTGGTCTTGCAGGCGAATCCGGCTGTGGCAAGACGACGCTTGCCAAGGCTATCCTCAGAATACTTCCCCCACCGGCAATAATAACTGGCGGCAAGATCGAATACAGAGGGAAAAACATACTCGAGATAAATGAAGGTGAATTGCGGAAGCTCAGATGGCAAAAGATTTCTATAGTCTTTCAAAGTGCGATGAATGCTCTCAACCCGGTGATAAGGATAGGTGAGCAGATCACGGACGTAATACTGGCTCATAAGTCGGTCTCGCCCGATGAAGCCTATGATCGTGCAAGCCAACTCCTCGAAATGGTCGGCATACACCCCATCCACCTAAATTCTTACTCTCACCAGCTCTCAGGAGGTATGCGCCAGAGGGTTTGCATAGCTCTTGCACTGGCGCTCGAACCAGACATAGTGATCATGGATGAGCCAACAACAGCCCTTGATGTCATAGTTGAGCGTGAGATTCTCAACCAGATAAAGGATCTTCAAGCAAGACTTGGCTTTTCAGTCATCTATATTACCCACGACCTTGCCCGCCTGCTTCAGTTCTCACACAGGCTAGCAATCCTCTATGCAGCTCATATTGCGGAGATTGCACCTGCTCAAGAACTCCAAGAAAATCCTCTTCATCCCTATACTCAGAAACTTATGCGGGCAATGCCCTCGCTTGTGCCATCAGAGGTCAAACCCGAGACCATACCAGGCACTCCGCCGAGTCTTGCCAGTCCACCACCTGGTTGCAGGTTTCATCCCCGGTGCGATCGAGCAATTGAGATCTGCCAAAGGGAAAAGCCACCTCTTGTTGAGAAAGCTACCAACCACCTCGTGGCCTGTCACCTTGCGAGCTAGCCAGACTCATCACCCTACAGACTTATGTGGAGATAGCTGCTTATCTCCCACTCGTTGCCTTTATCACCCGATCCGTCAGGCATATACCTCGGTGAATGCTCATCGAGGGATCGCCAGAGCCCCCGCACACCCACCCGCGTCTGAGGGAAACCAAACCACCGAGGTTTACCCAGGCTATATGAGACATCGCCCATCACCTGCAGAGGATAGGTTAGATTGAAGTCTTTGTGATAGTCGTATGGTCCCCAATCATTAAACTTTAAGAAACCTTCCAGTGCGAGGCTGCCTCGGGTAAGCCTTCCCACGATACCATACCGATGTATGAGTCTGGGATCATCACCATTGGGTTCACCGTTTCCACCATAGAAGTTGACAACAAGGCGTGAGTCGGCATTCAACTTGGAGACAATTCGACTCCATATCTCCCAAACATCCCTTGCCGGCGTGCTAGCTGGGAAAGCAAAAGGTGTACCATCCTCAAGTATCCCGATGCCAGCATCGAGGGTTGTCGGCTGGTGCCTATATACAATGCCAAGGCTTGCTGCAAGACGTGCATTTTCGCGCACATCATTGTCCCATGCCCAGAACCACGTTGCAGGCGTGGGGTCATAGGTTATAAGTAATTCACCGGCAACCATCTCGCGGTTGGCTCTTACCGCAAAAGGATCATCGAGCACATTGCGCAATCTGCCTGGTGGTGGCGCATCGGGTGGCATTGGACCTATGATTGGCTTCTGCCACAGGAAATTGGGTGCAAACTGGAAGTTGCCATAACTGTAGGCAAGCCCTGTCAGGAAGTTATTCTGATTACCCAGGCCACAGTCTTTCAATCGCCAGCCAGTAAATGTGACAGCTTCAGTCGGACCACCATCGGCAACTATGCCCATATGAGCTGCCTGAGCATACCAGTGGACCCTTCCCTTCACCACCGTAATCTTGACCTTAGCACCAAAGGTGTCTGAGCCCTTGACCTCATCGAGAAGCACTTTGTAGCTACCACCATCACGCTCGGCGACCTGGAACTCATCACCGATCTTTGTGGAACCAGACCAGATGCCGCCAACCTCGATTGTCGCAGGACCCTTTGTAGTCGAAAGTGTCAGGGTGGCTTTGCGATTCCTTGGCAGGGGGACAGCTATTGAGCTTGTGATGGAGACCTGTTTTTCGATGTCTTCCTGGAAGATGCCCGTAATGTTGTAGTTTGATACCTGGCGCTGATACTTCAATATGATCGCAGGATTAGCCCCCCACCAGAGCTGTGGTCCCACAGCAACCTTGAGTCCATCCAACCATTTCTTTGCTGCAACCTCAACACCAACAGGTGCCTCAGCATTGTATATGTCTATGTTCTCACCGTAGTAAGCGCTCCTATACAATCCAAAGAGATCACCCTCATAGCCCCAATGGAAGTGTCCCGTTCGGTAGAAGCCATCAAGCCTGAACCAACGATCGTCCCAAGATATCGATGCCTGATAGACCTTGACGCGTTCGATGTCTTGCATCTCATATGGTTGGTCATCAGCGATAATCGTCCTCGGTCGCCCTCTGTTCTCATAGAAGATCTCATCGATGCGATTTTCAGGCACGTGACCGAGAACGTTTAAAGATAAAGTTGCCATAACATTGCCTTTGGGTTGAGCCTTGAAATCGACGTAGAAGGATTCAAGATGATCAAAACCGCGAAAAGCAGGCCAGGTATTGCTTGCCACACCTTTCTTGGGGATGCTCGTTAGGTAGCCACCTGTATTATAAGTCTCAAACTCAAGCCTTACACCTGAGACCTGCGCGCGGCTTGAGGACTCCGCAAGGAGGCTTGCCTTATCTGCGCGTGCATCTACCTCGGCGACGACTGGGTCGATCCTCTTGAAGTGTGCTTTAATTGTCTTAAGAGTTGTAGTCGGTGCGTAAGGGTCAAGCGTGAATGCCTCTTTCAAAGCGTAGTAAGCAGCACGCGGATAAACATAGAAGAGTCCTCGCTCATCTGGATAGCCCTTTGCGGCTATCCCCCACCATTCCTCGTTCATGTTGTTCTCACCAGGAACGTAATCGGGATAGCCACCATTGGGCCAGGAAGCATTGGTATCGTGTATGTCAAGCCTGCTTTCCTGATCGTACTTCCACCATCCATCGCTCCATTGAAAGATGAAACCGCCGATTGCATTGCCTGCACGCCCCTTCCCCCAAGACTGCTCATATATTTCCTCCCACTGACCCAGGAGATAACGAGCCTGAGTGATCTGATCTTCTCTCATTCTCTTTGCGTCCCATGCGTCTGCACCAAACTCGCTGAACATAACGGGAATACCAAGGTGCTTTTTGACAACATCGAAAAGGTCACGGGCAGAAATCCCGCGATAGACATTGCAGGCAAAGATATCTAAATGCTTACACTCCTCAGCGATAACTTCTATGTACTGGACGTCACCGTTGGCAATTGCAACGAGTCTTCCAGGATCCCGTTCCTTTATTACCTGAATGATCTCATCGTAAAGCGAATAGAGATAGCGGGCTCTTGCCGGACCACGCTCTTCCTCGGGCAGAGCTTCTATCTCGGGTGAAGTCCAATTGAGAACATAGTTGTTCTCATTTCCGAGGAGCCACATAAGGAAGCCAGGCACATTCCTGTATTGTTCTGCGAGCTCGCCTATCTCCTGCTTGAGTGCCTCCCGAACTTTGGGATCGGAATAGTTGACAGTAGGCATCCAGACACCATCAAGCGTATAGCCGTAACGTCCAACGGGATGATTTACAACTGTAAATATACCGTAGGTCTTGTATATGTATTCCACCCATCGCGGTGGTATGCCAACGTACTGCCTTATCACGTTTATCCCCATCGCCTTAAGAAGGGGCATCTCACGTTCAAGGGCTTCCTTGATAAAATCATCAGGCTGATCCCATATGCTGAACATATAGTTCTCGCCAATCGGAATATAGTCCCAGTTCATACCGAAGATCATAAAGTCCCTGCCACCAACTTGAAGTCTCTGCCCGTGACCATCGCTCACGAGGCTTATCTCCCGGAACTCGCCAGATGGCTCGTCTTTTGCGCCACTTGCTGATGCAAAGCCGACAATGCCAAGTACGCAGATCAGTGCTAAGAGTCGATACTTCAGATTAGTTACCTTCATAAGCTAACCCCCTCAAATTCTCAGCCTCTCATCCTCTATTTCAAAACCTCGCCTAGCAATCACATCGCGATACCAGAAGGCACTATCCTTAGGAAGCCGCTTCTGGCTTACGTAGTCAACCCAGAAGAGCCCAAACCGCTTTGTATAGCCATGTGCCCACTCGAAGTTGTCAAGAAGCGACCACACAAAATATCCCTTAAGATTGACACCATCATCCATAGCGCGCTTTGCCTGGACGAGGTGGTCACGAAGGTACCTTATGCGACGCTCATCGTGAATCTTCCCGTCTTCGCTTGGCCCATCACTGTAAGCAGCTCCATTTTCCGTTATGTATACACAGCCAATGCCATATTCACCCTTGAGACGCTTGAGCATAAGGTAAAGCCCCTCAGGATAAACTTCCCATCCCATTTCGGTGAGATCTTCATCAGGAACCGCTTTGACGGCAACAGGTTCATCATCTTTGCCAGCCCTTACGACTATCCTTGAGTAATAGTTAACCCCGAGAAAATCGACAGGTGCAGTGATTTTCTCAAAGTCACCTCGCTTGATGAAGTCTGGCTCATCGGTCTCAAGATCACCTCGCTTCTTGCGAAAGGCAATCGCATCTTGAGGATACGAGCCTCTGAAGATGGGATCAAGGAACCACCTATTGAAGATGCCATCAAAAATGGTAGCTGCCCTCTCATCCTGCTCACCCGGGGAGGTGGCGAAGGCTGGCACGAGGTTTAGCACTATACCAATACTTGCCTTAGGAGAATTTGATCTTATGATCCCAACAGCCTCACCGTGCGAAACCAATAGATTATGGGCAACTATGAGCGCTTCCCGAGTATCCCGGTGCCCCGGGGCATGTTCGCCAACCTCATGACCAAGAAATGCTATACACCAGGGTTCGTTATGGGTTATCCAATTCCGCACCCTGTCGCCGAGTTTCCCAGTAACAAGGTCGACATATGCGGCGAAATCATCTATGAGCTTTCTATTCGCCCAGCCACCTTCATCCTGTAAAGCCTGAGGGAGGTCCCAGTGATAAAGTGTGACAAAAGGCTGGACGTCGATTCCGAGAAGGGCGTCTATCAATCTATCATAGAAGTCGAGTCCGGCTGGATTGGCTGTTTTCCCATCGGGCATAACCCTCGGCCACGCTATTGAGAAACGATAGGCATTCACCCCAAGCCACTTTAACAATTCAACGTCTTCACGCCAACGGTGATAATGATCACAAGCACGACTTGCATCCGATCCATCCTCAATCTTTCCAGGTGTGGAACTGAAGCGATCCCAGATCGACTCGCCCCGACCATTTTCTCCCCATGCACCCTCGATCTGATGAGATGATGTAGCCACACCCCAGATGAAATCCTCAGGGAAGGTGATCGAAGCCATCAGCACTCTCCTACCTTATGAGTAGTGTAGAGGTGACACCTTACCCCTCGACCTTCAAGATCGACTACCACTGGATCTTCTTCCCAGCATAGATCAAACGCCTCAGGGCACCTTGGAGCAAAAGGACAACCCCGGGATTCCTCCTCACGCCCCACTTCAAGGGAATGCCTGAAGTCGGCTTCGTCATATTCAACTTTGGCGATTGAGGAAAGAAGCGCCCGCGTGTAGGGATGAAAAGGATTTGATACAATGACATCGCTTGCTGCACTTTCGACAATTCGACCCTGCAAAAGCACAAGAATCTGTCGAGCAAGATACCTGGCTGATGCCAGATCGTGGGTGATGAGCAAAACGGCAAGCTTGCGCTCATCGATTAAACCCTCTATGAGATTCAAGATTTCCATCCTTATCGAGACATCCAGCATTGAGGTTGGCTCATCAGCTATCAGTACATCTGGATCAACAGCAAGGGCTCTTGCAATAGCTACGCGTTGACGCTGACCACCCGATAGCTCGGCCGGATAGCGACGGATAAACTCCTCAGCCGGCTCAAGACCGACGGTCCGAAGCAGATCGAGTGCATCCTGCCAGGCACTTGCTCGAGTTGATCGCTTGTGTCTGAGGAGCGGTCTTATGAGATGGTGGGCAACCGTGTGAACTGGATTCAAGGAGGCAAAAGGATCCTGGAATATGAGCTGAACCTTGTGCCGATACCACAACGAAGCATGCCTCCTCTCACGCTCAAAGACATCGATACCCTCAAGAAAAATCTTGCCGCCATCAGGTGGCTCAAGCCTTGCAAGCAGGCGTGCGATTGTACTCTTACCACTTCCCGACTCACCCACAAGACCAATGGCTTCACCGCGGTTAAGACAGAATGATACTCTGTCAGCTGCCACCACCTTGCGTTTTGCCCCAAACAGAGCGCCCGCCTCATAGGTCTTCGAGAGATCTCTAGCCTCAAGTAAGCACCTGGCCTCAGGTTGCCTTCCGGTCAAAGCCATCCTCCGGTCTCGCAAGAATGGAAAAAGCCCAGACCTCAGTCCTGTTGTTGCCAAATAGTGCCAAACGCGAATGCCTGTGTCAACCATACGCGTTGACTTTTGGCAGAAAATGTGATAGTATGCTGAAGGAGATTGGTGGAGTCTATGCAAACCATAATGAAATACATGCGTTTAATCTTACTAAGCTGGGCTTTTGTGCTCTTGGCAAGCGGGGTAACCTCTTCGCAGTGCCTGCTTGCCAATCCGAGTTTTGAGCTCACAGGTTCGGGCGGAAGCAACTTTGGAGGTTGGAATCAGTTTGGCAATACCGGCATATCAACCGACGCAACCCACGGTCACCTCGCAGCCAGAGTAACAGGGCCCGACCTGGGTGGTTGGGATGTCTCGGGCTACTGGCAGAAGCTTGATACCTCACCAGGAGAGCGCTGGGCAGCTTCAGTTAAGGGCTGGCACACATCGGGAAATCCCCTGTCAGGTCAGTCCAGGGCAATCCTTAACATAGAGTGGCGGGACGCTTCAGAGAATCTCATATCCTACGAGTCGTACACGGTTGCAGATGCTTCCACACCTGTAGATGAGATCCAAGCCTTTTACGTTGAAAGCGGACCAGCTCCATCGGGGACGGCAACCACACGTCTCCTTCTTGGGGTTTTGCAAGCACCTGGTGATCCAGTGCCGGATGTTTACTATGACGAGGCGACCTTCGAAAACCTTGGTCCACCAACTGTAGAAGAAATTCAGTGGAATGACTTCCCTGGAGGCAGAACCCTCGACTTCTCAGGCTATACCTGGCGCGTTAAAGGTCCTGGCTACTATGGACCTGGTCCAAGTCTTTTCTCAGACGATCCGAGTTGCGTCTGGGTCGATGGCGAGGGGAAACTCCACCTCACCATAAAGCGAATCGGTGGTTCCTGGTATAGCACCGAAGTTGCGCTTGTTGACCTCTTAGGCTATGGCGACTACATTTTCACAACAGAGACTCAGCTCGACCTGCTTGACCGTCATGTCGTCCTCGGGCTTTTCCTCTGGGAATACCGCAGGTGCTATGACCCAGCTTACTCCTGGTGGAATCCCAGCAACGAGATGGATATAGAATTCAGCCGATGGGACGATCCAGGTAACGAGATAGCCCATTACGTGGTTCAGCCATATGACTATCCGGGCAACATCGTGAATTTCGACATATCTTTCTCTCCAGACGAAGTTACAAGCCATGCCTTCCGATGGCTTCCCGATAAGGTTGAATACCGAAGCTGGCGAGGTGGACCTGCAGATGAAGCACCTGAGAATATGATCAACTCCTGGACATATACCGGTCCTCACATCCCGCGTCCCGAGCGGCCTCGAGTCCACATGAATCTCTGGCAGTTCAACGGTTCACCTTCTACTGAGCAGGAAGTTGTTATTAGCCAGTTCACTTTTGTCCCTGCTGATAACGGCGCTGGCATAAGTCAGGAAGATCATGATATCGAGTTGTACGCTACAACAAATCCATTTAGTGACCAAACAACGATTCACTACTGTTTGAAGGAAGGGGGGATGGCACATATAGCGATTTATGATGTCACCGGTAGACTCGTAAGGGATCTTGGGAGTAGCACCGGGACTCAGAACTCGGTTGTCTGGGATGGATGTGATACAACAGGTAGGCGTGTTTCCGCAGGAATCTATCTGTGTCACATTCGTACAGACCGTGAGGCAACAAGCCGAAAGCTTGTTGTCGTGAGATGAAACTCTCGCAACGTTTCCGGAAAAGGTATCCGGAAGAGACCTAAAGGAAAGGGGGTCGGATCATGCGGTTTGGTATGGGCATTATAGCTTTGCTTTGCGTGATGCTTGCAGCATCGGCTGTTGGAGCTAACATGCTCACTAATCCTGGTTTTGAGGAGGGGCTCAACGGCTGGGGATTCTTTGGTAATGTCTATCACGAGACTACTAACCCACCTCAGTTTGTTCCCTACGAGGGTGACGGGCTGGTCTCAATGTTCGGAAACTGGAGTGGTCCTTACAATGTGAGTGGCATCTATCAGGAATTCCCGACAAGCCCTGGTGAGTGCTATTCGCTCTCAGCCAAGTCACGTCATTGGAGCGGCGATCCGATGGTGGGAACAGGCGCACCAGATTTTAACTGGGTTGTCCAGAAGATAGTCTGGTTCGATGCTACCCACACTGAAATAGGTGGCGTCGAATCTACCATTCTCGATGGCACCTTCCCGACCGATGTGTGGTTTGACAATGATCCCGTCATTGGCACAGCTCCCGATGGCGCAGTGACAGTGGGAGCTTATATTCTCTACATTCAGCCTGCAAGCGATGGTGGTGCAGCTCACATCGATATGGTCGATCTTGAATACCTTGGTCCATCGGCTACTGAGCCGACGACCTGGGGTGGAATCAAGCAGCTCTACAGGTAGTTTGGTAAGGCTCAACTGATAGCTCAAAGCAGGCACCTGGACTACTGAAAGTCAGGACAGAGCAGAGGGCAGCGAGAGCGGCTTGCCCTCTGCACCGAGTTGCACAAAGCTGGTGAGGAGGTTTGGAAATGAAATCTGTCCTTTTAGTGCTCGTGAGCTTAGTCCTGGTTGCCGTATTGGGAATAGCCTCTGGATCGCTGGCTCAGATAAACCTGCTGGCGAATCCTGGCTTTGAGACAGGCGGTGGCTCCTACGATGGGTGGTTTACCTTCGGAAGTGGACCACACATATCCACTGCTGAAACCGATGGCATAATGCGAAGTGGGGTTGCGGCTGCCAAGATCTTTGGCGAGTTCACAGGCTGTCCGGATCCCCATGGCCTTAATGTGGGTGGCTTCGGTCAGGCATTTACACCAACCATAGGCAAGCTTTATGAATTCAGCGGCTATTCTTACATCTCGAGTTCAGACCCTATCCCTGGAACAGATACATGTAACCGCAATCGCTGCATCGCCAAGATAGTTTTCTGGGATGCTGATTCAGCAGGATATGAAATCTCAGCAAACGAGATTGTAATCGGCGACGGCAACATGCCCCAGGATGAGTGGGTTTACTTCTCAATCTCGGCACCTGCACCTCCTGGAGCAAAGCGTGTTGAGGCGCTGATTCTCTTCCTGCAGCCGGGTTGTGACTCAGGCTCGGTCTTTATCGATGACCTCACCTTCTACGAGCTCCCGATAATTTCTGAGCCTAATATTCTTGTCAATCCGAGCTTCGACGGAGATCTCTCTGGCTGGAACATCTTCGGTAACGTTTATTACGATGCTCGCTACTGGGCTGTGAGGACTCCGCCGGGTGCTGCCAAGATGTTCTCTACCTTCGTTCCCGGCTACGATTCGGGCATGTATCAGCGATTCCCGGCTAAACCCGATACGAGCTATAAGCTTGAAGTCTATACCCTCAATACGTGCTGGGAGACGCCGCTTACACCAGGTAATGACAACTTCGTCCTTGCTGAGATTGCCTTCAGGGATTCAGCTGATACGGTCTTTGCAACTGCTGAAACCGTTGTGGCAGACAGCACCTCGCCGCTTGGAACCTGGACAAAGCATTCTTTGATAGCCACCGCTCCAGCTGGAACTGAATCGCTCGATGTATATCTGCTCTTCATTTCACCTTCCCAGATGGGTGGTGCAATATGGGTTGATGACGTCCTCTTCAGAGCCCTGCCGCCAGCAGGTGTGGAGGATGACCATAACTGCCTGGTGCGGCTACATCAAAACTTGCCCAACCCCTTTAATTCGGCAACCAGGATAAGGTTTGATCTGGCTGAGCCGTCACGAGTTGTGGTAAATGTCTATGACGTAAGGGGTAAGCTTGTTAAGACCCTCGTTGATGGCTACCTGAGCGAGGGCAGACATGAGCTTACCTGGGATGCAACCGATGCCAAGGGCGATGCTGTCGCAGACGGCATCTATTTCTATCAGCTCGTGACCAAGCACGGAGTTCAAACCAAGAAGATGGTATTGATTCAATAGTTAGGCGAAAGCCCAATTGCCTGTGCGAGTCCCGTGAGACTCGCACAGGCATATCTACATCACTATGTTGCTTTCTAGCTTTCGGGATACGGACCGGATGACGTCTTTCCACCGCTTGTGCCGATGCCATCGATGCCAATATTGCAGCTTTCTCAGCACGACAATGCCAATTACACCAACCTCAAAGCACGTCACCTGTACAGGGCCTTTATTAAACTCCAGGTTTGTGACCCTATTGAATTGCCAGTCTTTCTCAAACGGAAATTGCAATCGATCTCAATGAGAAGAGTAGAATCAGTCTTACCGCGTTGGGGGAAGCCTCGCGTTGGACATACGATGGCACAGGTATGCTCCTCATAACCCTCCGCATAGGCGTGCATTGTAACCATCGGACACGGTAGCTGTATGCAGCAGCAATGTGACATGTCTGACATGATGGGCACGAGATAGGTGCCGCCGTACCAACCCGAGCTATCTGTAACAAATGGGCAGACCCACAGGCATAGGTCACAGGTATGTATCGGGTCCCAAGAATCCACGATCGTGATCTCGGGATCGCAAGTAACTGTAGCTCCTGCTATCCCGACATGTGTGGATTCATCTACTACACGCCCCTCGAACCTGAACTCGATCACACAAGTTGGATCTGAAGGCAAGATTCTAAATACGTCACCAGTGGCGGCAAGACCGGGCTCAGCGCACGCAAGCCAAAGCACAACAAATCCTGACAGCACTGCTAGGGCTGAACGGCTTCCTTGGTTCCGCATAGGGCGACAACCACCTCCTCGCAGCTATGGACCTCTGTCATCTTAGCAACGCGTCCATCGAAGCGCAATCATTATCTGATATCAGATCCTCAAACACAGAGACCCCATCTCGGCTAGCCATTAGAACTCGTTGCACTTGGGATGGGAGGATAACAAGGCGAGATGCTAGTGAAGACCGGCGGTGAGGTAACCAAACAGTTCCGACAAGAGATCCTTCACCGGTGGAGCTTTCTCAGCCAGCACGTGGCAGGCCTTGGGAAGATGCAAGTCACGAGGTCACGACGCAACCCCGGAGCCTCAGTTGCAACGATGCTTGGTTCCTCCCGTTCTCTGATCAGGGGCCGAAGTCCAAAATACAAAAATGCGGCGGCGTCCTACTCTCCCACCCCGTTACCAGGGCAGTACCATCGGCGCTGGAGGGCTTAACTTCCGTGTTCGGAATGGGAACGGGTGTTTCCCCTCCGCTATCGCCACCGCAAAACCCAACTATTCAACTTTCCAAACTTTTTGCCTGGCCGGGAAAAAACGGGACACTCAGAACAGAGTCCAAGGGGACAAACCTGCAGAGCATCTACGCGCTGCCGTCAGACTACCCCCAACGCAACAACGACAACGTGGCTTCTTCACACCGGCGCCGGCCTATCCCGCATCGCGCCGGTTTCACCAAGTTTGGGAGGGCGTGGGGAGTGCCGTTCAAGCATCTGCCTACCCCGCGGGATCCCACCAGCCGAGATGATACAAGGAATCGACTTGGGCTGCCGAAAGTGCTACGCGATATATTCGTATGTCGTCGATTATCCCGTCAAAGAAGCACTTCCCCGCAGCGTCGACGAGAAGGTGTTTGCCGTCAACCCCAATGAACATGTCCATCGGCGTCGAAACATCTACTGCGGGATGCGTTGTCTGTGCTACGAGCTCACCGTCTATGTACAACAACAAATCAGTACCATGCCGGACAGCAGCTACATGGTACCATTTACTGAACTCTAGGTCACTGGGGCTGCAGACCTCGCTCGACTGCTCGTGACTGTAGGTCCACAGACAAATTTTATTTCCCAGCCGGTACTTCAGTTGCCATTGATTATATCCTGGCGTGTGCATACCTGGATCATATGTGTATCTCTTATCCATGATTACAATGCCAGCCCACTGGTCTCCAGGCTTTGGGATACTCCTAGGGTATATGAAAGCAACGATTGAGAAATCACCTTCCCCGAAGTTCAAACTGGGATCATCCGGCACTCTGATATAATCGTCCACCCCGTCAAAATCATAAGCGCTCGCAGCTATGCCAAACCGGTCCGCAGTCAACGTGGCTCCATGGACGATGCCATGGTTTCCACATCCGCTGTGATCATTCGCGTTGCCATCGAAGGGATAATATGCAACCAATCCGTTCGAGCAACTCACTCTCACATCAATACCCCCGCTCTGAGATATGCGCCTATTCACCAAGCTCTCAGAATCCACAATTGCGTCCATAAACGCCATGGTAGCTTCTGATTCACTGTCAGTTTCTATGTCATCCAGCCAAAGAGTGTAGTTGCCGGACACAGCGGGAAGTCCAATCCCATCGAAACTACAATCAGTAAGAACTGTCCCGCATGTGTCAGGAACAAGCATCCGGACTACTTCTGGATCACCGCCTACCCATCTGCCACTTGAGTCACGAAGCCCAACTACCAAGGTGTGTACCAGATCCGGATGCTCCGGCTCGTTGTACACTGTGCAGGTAAGGGATCCTGAAATAACTTCCCCACATCGCTTAGTAAGCCTCGTTCGGGGTAATCCATCAAGATACACCTCTCCAGAAATGATTACTTGGTAAGGATAATCACACCCCCCTAACTTAGGCCTAACCTCGTTACTTCCTGACCAGTTCCCCGATCGGTTAACAACAAAGAGTCGATAGTAGTAAGACTCTTGCTCGACAGTATCGAGATCCGTGTAAACGGTATCTGTGGAAATAGTTGCCACATGGACTAGCGTGTTCCGTGGGCATACCCCGGGGGCAATGGAACGGTAGAGTCTGTAACACATAAAATCCGCATCCGAGTTCATAGTCCAACTCAACTCAATTCCGCCATCAGACCCCGTCCTGGCAGCAAGTTTGCTCCTGGACGGCCAGTTGAACATTTGCCTATGATATAAGACTCCATCAACTTGTGAGATCTTGTATTCCACGCGCGTGGGCGCGGAGATGAGTTCCCATACAAAGCCTAGCTGATTCGGCACATCTATCACTGATAACAGCTTTTGCAGGACACTAGCTTTGTACATAATCAGCTGAGCAGCGTTCGCCGGTGCTTTTGACGGATCGCCCCATACCAATTCAATCACTAAATCCGGGTTCTCCTTACACAGCCAGGCGAGATCTTCTGCCAATGCCAAGGGCTCTAACCGAGCTATGTCAGTCACTATCTCGGCGAGTTTCTCGATCTTACGAATATCGCCCAGAATCCCTGGTACTCTCTCAAAGTGGGGCAACGCAAAAATGTCACAGAGTATATACCAGAGTGCTTGACCGACGTTACAGCACGTTCCAAGTGTCACCTCGTTACAGCAGCACAGATTAGAGCACCACTCCCAGCGTCCGTCATCGAGTACCGAACCACCTTTGTCAAAGCAAATCTTGTATTCACCGTCACCAAGATCGTATTCTAAAGTGGTCGCTTCTCCCCAATGTATCGGCCAAACTATGTAGGTTCTCCTGCCAAGTACGAACAGCGAGTCCCTTGTTACAGCCGAACCACCACACCCAAGCGTGTTGTAAGCCCCGACCGCATAATAGATGCCCCTAGGATTCCTTAGAAGAATGGCTGGCCCCTCGGTATCCTCTATATAGGGAGTGCGCGGTTCATTGGTCCCCAGGCCTACGCGGCGCACCTTTTCACTGAATTCGTCCAGTGCCCCAATCGCGACAGTGTGGGCAAGCCTGAAGAGATCCTGTTCATCATCGCTGTCAAGAAAACCTGAGCCATGTATGGATATCGCTTTCCTCACGCTCGAGACCAGTTGCGGGAATGAGTCCTGAGAAACGATCGTTGCGGCTAATTCCCAGCGCTGCCCCTCCTCAATCCCGTCCAGTACCGGATCCATCATCACAATAGATAGAGCAGTAGTTGAATCTGTGATTCGTACACTGCTACATCCAGGTTCCAAATCTGATATCATGATTACTCTATCCTCATCGTCTATCAACACCACTGAGCCGCGTTGGCCAACGTCATCCACCACAACACTCGTAATTCCACTAGTGTCAGCAGCGACTGTCTCGAAATCTGTAACGATCTTCAACTCGGGGTAAGCAACTGCCGAACTCTCCGGTAACTCTATAGCTACCTCCACCCAGTCCATGGCCGGACTCGTCCCTCTACCACGATGGGTACAACCGCTGGTTAATACCAGCACCGCCGACAATAGCACAAGACACATGGTACTCAAACGACTAATACCCGTGAGCTTGCGCTCCCTCATTGGACACCTCCTAGGAAGATGGACGATTCTGAATCCAACTCTCTTCTCATCTATGCCATACTATCAACGAGGGATTAGTTACATCTCTCCGATCGATCCTATGATATCCCTCCCGTGCTGGCGATCGCTTACTTGAAAATCCCCATGTTCCATATTGATACTCGGCGTAATCAGGAAAAAGTTCCACGCTTGCACCGAAAGGGGAGTAGCGGAAAGCAGCGTCGTGGGCTCCCAGGCCGCGCCAAGGCAGTACCATCGGCGCTGGAGGGCTTAACTTCCGTGTTCGGAATGGGAACGGGT
>JAOZOU010000083.1 GCA_029933125.1 bacterium
TGACTCCTCACCCGTTGACTCCACCAGCACCTGCGTCAACCCCGCCGCCGGATCCAGCGTGTACTGCGTCTCCACCCCGTTCACCACTTTCGCCACGCGGTCGCCCACCCCATTGTAGCTGAACTCTGTTGTCAAAGTGCCGCTCACAACCTGGATGAGCCGGTTGTTTCAGCTATACGGGTCAAAAGAGCCAAAAAGCACAGAAGCCACTTTCGCGACCTCCGTGCTCTCAGATGTTTCACTTTCTAGGGCTATGGATGTAGAGACCCATCTGGCATTGTCGCACCCGTCAGGTCAGCGCCTTCCAAATCCGCTACCTGGCCCTCGTACTCTAAAACGGCTCCCCTTAGATTCGCCCCCCTCAGATTAGCTTTCCTTAACTTGGCCCCTGCCAGATTGGCTTCTGTCAGATTAGCACCACTTAAATCAGCACCTTCCAAATTGGCTTGCATCAATATAACCCTTTCTAGATTGGCTCTTTTCAGAATGGCACCCTCCAGATTGGCCACCGCGAGTTCGGTACTATACAGCCATGGATGCAAGCTTAAGTCTACTCCTTCAGCGATTGCCTGGTTTATCAAATGTTCGGGTTTTCCGCTCAGATCGGCATCTGTCAAATTCGCTTGTCTTAAGTCAGCCCCACCTAGCAAAGTTCCGGCCATCCGAGCTCTTTCCAAGTTAGCGCGGAACAATCTGGCTTCAGCCAGACCCGTCGCGATTAGCACCGCTCCTTTTAGATTGGCTTCTCTCAAATTGGCCCATGTCAGATCAGCTTGGCTCAAGTTTGCCCCTTCCAGATTGGCCTGCGCTAAATCCATCTGCATGAGATTCATCCCCTGCAAATCAAGCCCCGACAAGTCGGTATTTGCAAGAGAACCACCTCTCTTTACAATCTCCTTGACCTCCGCAGCCGTTAACCTTCTCGAACGAGCCATCTCATTGCCTCCTTGAATCAGGGTATAGCAGGGGCCATTGCAGGTGGAGCCCAAGCGGCTATTTGATTCCCCCAATTTATCAAGAGTATCCCTCCTGGCACTGTGATTGCATCATCTATAACACCAACTCCACCCGAGAGGATGTCTTCGACCAATGTCAAGACTATCACAGCACCACCTATGTATACTATAACCTTACCACATGTTTCCACCACCTGAACTGTGTATGCAGGTTGAGGAGCGAGTTGCGGGTTAAGGGGATGCCAACCGCGCCGCCTGCGTAATCTGTCGCCAACTTCATCTTCATACCGCTTTGGGATGGGAATGTGGTACGGCCGAGGCCTTGGCTCAGCCCAATAGACAACAAGGCCATCCGCAATCCAATCGGCTACGAGATCGTAATACGGATTAAGCTTCACTCTGATTATTGAGCCAAATTCAGGCTTTGTGCCAAAGTGCCATTGCAAGGTATTCCAATCTATTATACCTGCTATGTATTGACCCCTTGCCCGGCGGAGCGCCCACAATTTGTCTCTAACTTCCCGTAGACCGGCGGCGCCGTTGTAATGAGGCTCCAGTTCGAACACCGCTCCAGCAGAAGTGATCATGTCGGCACGCCATGCTGCGCCCCCAACACCTGCTCCCGGTATAGGAAACTCCACGTGACGGAACGTTCGCGCTTGCAGATACCATGCATCCTCGATTCGCTGATGGTAGTCATGCGTAGCATTGGCAAACCTGAAGAGCCCACTTGGGTCGGTTGCATTGATGGGATTATTCTCGACGTACAAGTATCTATTGAGAGATTGTGGGCTCAACGTGTCGCCAAGCCACGGATCGCTGGTGAAAAATCTGCCTGTGCCGGGCTGATACATCCTCGCCCGCAGATACAACAACTCTGCCCGGCTCTCCCACCACTCACCCGTATATCCATACGGATCACCACCACTCTCCCCCAACGGCACACCGAAGGGCGAGAAGGAGTAACTGCT
>JAOZOU010000029.1 GCA_029933125.1 bacterium
CCATGCGCGGTCACCGAGTAACAAGCATACACAGGTGCTTCGAAGGATGCCGATGTAAGTCAAGCCTACAAAGGGGGTAGTGAGGATTGCAAACACCTGAGAAGGTCTTGCTTGTAGGGATTTTTAGTGGTCGAGGAGGCAGAACTGTAGCACGGGAATCGCTTGATGAGCTCGCATCACTTACTCGCACGGCAGGTGGTGAGGTAGTTGCTAGCGTCTTACAGGAGCGAAGGCACGTCGATCCAGCCACTTTTGTTGGCAAAGGCAAGGCGGAGGAAATTGGTGAGCTCTGCAGGGAACAGGGCATCGACCTTATAGTCTTTGATGATGACCTCAGTCCTGCTCAGGCACGCAATCTTGAAAAGATAACCAGCTGCCGCGTGATCGATCGCAGTCAGCTCATCCTCGATATCTTTGCTTTGGGTGCTCGCACAAGCATTGCCAAGGCTCAGGTTGAGCTTGCCCAGATCGAATACACCCTACCGCGACTCAAGCGTATGTGGGAGCATCTTTCCAGAACCGGCGGTGGCATCGGTACTCGCGGCCCTGGTGAGACCCAGCTTGAGGTCGACCGCAGGCGTATCAGACGTCGCATGTTCACGCTTAAGAAAATACTCAAGAAGGTTGAGCGTGATAGAGCCGTAAGGACTGCGCGGCGCAAGCAATTCACCCAGGTTAGTCTCGTTGGCTATACCAATACAGGAAAGTCCACCCTTTTCAATAGGCTCACTCAGGCAAATGTGCCAACAGGTGATCGTCTTTTTGAGACCCTCGATGCTACCACGCGTATCCTGCGGCTTCCCATGAAGGAGCGGGTGCTCCTGAGTGATACAGTGGGCTTCATCCGTAAGCTCCCGCATCATCTTGTAGCATCTTTCCATGCGACTCTCGAGTGTGTGATTGAGGCTGATCTTATCATCCATGTTGCTGACCTGAGTCATCGCGACTACGCGGAGCAGATTGCCACAGTGCGGTCTGTCCTTGATGAGATCGGTGCAAAGGGGAAACCTGAAATCCTTGTGTTTAACAAAGTCGATCTCGTGAGTGACGAATCGCACCTGAGAGTGGCTTTGCGGAGTTTCGAAGGTTCTATTCCTGTGAGTGCTGTTTATGGCTGGGGCATCGATGTTATACGTGAGCGTATTCTTCGATTTGTCCTCGACCGCAAGCAGGAAGTAAAACTTTTACTCCCGGCAGAAAACGGAAAGTTGCTTGCCTACATCCATAGATTTGGGACTGTGCTTAGGCGTGAACTCGTCAATGGCAGACTCGAAGTTGTTGCGAGGCTTGAGCGTCGCTATCTTGGTCCGCTTGCTGCCTACTTGGAGCCCATCGGTGAAGGTGGGGGGAAGCGTTTGTGAAGATAGCTTCCTCGCACACCGTGCTTGTTACAGGTGTGAGTGGCACCCTCGGCTGGAATCTTTCCCGCAGGCTTGCTGGACGATGCCGAGTGGTTGGCACTTTTTGCTCGCATAAGGTTGCACCTAGCAGCGTGGAGGCCATAGGGCTTGATCTAAGGAATATCGATAGAGTTGCGGATGCTATCAGATCGATTAAGCCTCACATCATCATCCATCTTGCAGCCCTTACCCACCCTGATGTCTGCGAAGAGAATCCGCAGGTTGCTTTTGCGATTAATAGGGACGGAACCCGAGAGATTGCGCTTGCGGCAGAGACGCTTGGAGCTAAGCTTGTGTTCGCATCAACTGATCTTGTCTTCGATGGTTCCAAGGGCAACTATTGCGAGGATGACGAGGCGCATCCTTTGAGCGTCTATGGTAAGTCGAAACTCGAAGCGGAAAGGGCCCTCTTAGACATTTGTCCTGATGCCTTCGTTTTCCGAACATCCTTGATCTACGGCTTCGGGAGTCCTGTGAGCGGCACTTTCCTTACTGCTCTACTTCAAAGATTGGGGAAGGGCGAGTCCATGAAGGTCTTCACCGACCAGAAGCGAAGTCCAATTCTTGTGGATGATCTGGCTCGGGCGATTGTGCTTGCACTTGAGAAGGATCTTACCGGAAGGTATCACATTGCCGGGAGTGAGGTCTTGACTCGATATGAGTTTGCGCGTCTTGTTTGCGAGGCATTCGGTCTTGATGAGACCCTCCTCGTCCCCATCAAGATGGCTGAGTTTGACTATGTTGCTAAGCGTCCGCTGGATTCCAGTCTCGATGGCACCCGCTTTCGCCACGTAAGTGGCTTTACACCCACTCCGACAGTCTCTGCTTTAGGCAGATTGGCTGAGAACTATCGAAATCAGAAGTGGAAGTGATAGTCCAACCCGTGACGCAGTCAGCCGATCTCGTGGTGAGCTTAACTACCAATTTCACCCTAAGGTCCTTCGCCGAGGAGATCGACGGCATCTTCGACCGAGATCTCGCCTTTGCGGAGCTTTTCGAAGACATCGGCGCGACTCATGCGTGGTGCGGCCCCACGGTACCCTTCCGCGATGCCCAGTCCTGCGAGAAGCTCATCGAGGCGCTTGCGTACTGTTGGATAGGAGATGCCGAGTTGGCGTTCTACTTCCTTTATGTTGCCGCGGGTTGCTAGGAAGACATGCATGAAGTGGCGCAGATCAGGTGGGAGTGCGCAGTAGCGGCATGTTTCGATGTCAGTCATGATCCTCGTCCTGCACTTTGGACATGTGAGCTCGGTAATGCGCAAGCTGGCTTTGCAGGCTGGGCACTCACCAATTGGCCTTGCATTCATGAATTCAACCCCTGAATTGACAGGTTTAATTATGTCATTGCATTTGTCAATCATAAAATTGATAAATTCAACTGTAGTGGCTCCAGTGGAGCTAGCACCGGTTGCGCCGCTGAATCGCCCCGACCGTGACCGACGACCACAATTGGTGGATGAACCGCTTGTCGGGAGGCCTGCACTGGTAAGTTGACCCGCGTTCCATGTGACTAGGTGACTTTGACATATTAGGGACCTTGCCGGCGGAGGTGATGCTAGCAGGGCGGAGGGGATGGGGTCGTGGGGTAGGCATACGAGCTTGCTGACCACTCGCAACGCAAACCTGGGGAATTACAGCGGTTGACTTAGCGACTGGGTCGGGTTTACCATTCAACCCGTGGCACTCATGAGGAAATGTTAGGTTGGTGACGTTCCCTCCGGGGCGTTGCTGCAACTCGGAATCCGCTAAATGTCGGATAAACGTCGTAAAACGGGGTTGGTGTACCAATGGCAGATAAGTTCGATAAGATACGGAACCTCTTTCCCGTCACTAAGAAGTTTGTCTATCTCAATCATGCTGCTGTCTCCCCCACTCCCAGGCCTGTTGCCGAAGCCTTAAGACAGCAAGTGAGTGAGCAGCTTGCTTATGGTGGAAGGGCTGAGGATCTCTGGGAGAAGCGTGCCGAGCAAGCAAGGCGCCAGGCGGCAAAGCTCCTGGGAGCCAAGCCCAGTGAGATTGCTTTTGTCACCAATACGACGCACGGGCTTAATCTGGTTGCTAGAGGCATACAGTGGAAGCGCGGTGACAATGTCGTTCTCCCACAGGTTGAGTTCCCAGCCAACGTTTATCCGTGGCTTTCGCTTCAGTCCAAGGGAGTTCGGATAAAGTTTGTGCCAGAAAAAGACGGGCGGATTCGTCTGGAAGATATCGAGCGTTCGATAGATCGACGGACACGGTTAGTGGCCATAAGCTTTGTCGAATTCTTGAGCGGATACCGCAATGACCTCAAGGCGTTAGCGACAATCTGCCACAGCAAAGGTGTCTATCTCGTCGTTGACGGAATCCAGGGTATTGGAGCTCTTAAGCTCGATGTCAAGAAGGCAGGAATTGATGCCCTGTCAGCGGGTGGACACAAATGGCTGCTTGCACCACAAGGCACGGGGATTTTCTATTGCCGACCCGAGCTCCTTCGGCAACTGGAGCACCCGATGCCGGGCTGGATGTCAGTTGTTGGCTGGCAGAACTACTACAAGTTTGAATACAAACTCTTCGATAGCTGCAGGCGATATGAGTCCGCTCAGAAAAATCTTCTTGGGCTTTGCGGGTTGCTTGAGGCTCTTCGCCTCTTCAACCGGCTCGGTATCGCATCAATCGAACGCCGCATCCTTGCCCTGACCGACTATTTGTGCGAACAACTCGAGGCTCACGGCTATCGCGTGTTTAGTCCAAGGGGGGATCGTGAGAAGTCAGGCATTGTCTCTTTCTACCCGAAACGGCGCAAGGCTGAAGCCGTCTGGGCTAGTCTTCTCAAACGAGGTTTCGTCACGTCCGCACGCAAGGGGCGCATCCGCATCTCCCCCCACTTCTACAACACCTTTGAAGAGATCGACCGCCTCATCCACGCACTGTCCCGGGGTCGGAGCTAAAAATCTGCATTTCAAGCAGATCGGTACATTTCTTGCTAATGCGCGCAACTCGCTGGTATTTAAGGAGATAACGTAACTACAATGCCTTTGCCACTATCTCTTAACTCTTAACAGCAGACTTTAGCCGTCCCTGATACCCATTTTGAAGATTTTTAGCTCCGACCCCAAAACTGGCAATTTGCGGATTTTTAGCTCCGACCCCGAGGTGGGGGTGGGGGTGGTGGATGAGTATAGAGTTTGACTATCGACGCAGTAGGGTTATGATTAGGGTTGGTGGGTCTGAAGGAATTGTGATCTTCGATCAGGGGCTCATGGCAGTGTGGGCCGTCATGAAAGCGACAGCTTCAACTTCCATTGCAGTCCAAAAGTGGTGGATGAAGAAAGTTTGAGGAAGCAGCTGCAGCGCAAAAGAAAAAGGCTTGAAAATCTAGTCCGCTATCTCAGATCTGGACTCATAGTCGAATTCGGATGCGGTAGCGGCTTCGTCCTTGGATTTCTTTCTGAAGTTGCAGCCGACAGCCACATCATCGGGGTCGACAGGCTGCCAGAGAGGCTTGCAGCTGTCTCCGAAAGGGGTCTCCACAATGTGGTGACAGTCTGCGCAGACATAGAAGACAGCATTTTCCCCGATGGGGTGTTCGACACTGCAGTATTCATCAATTGCCTCCATGAGATTTTCTCGGAGAGAGGGCGCGAAGGCGTCCTGGGAGCTCTGAGGATTGCATCGACCGTACTGAGAAGGGGTGGGGTCGTGCTCATACAAGATTACCTGAAGCCAGAGCCACAGGCTATTGAGGTGGAGTTTGCCAACAAGTCGCTTCTCGAGAGGTTCATGAGATTCGCAAAGGAATTCAAGCCGCGGCAGGTGAACTACGAGATCGAGGGCAGCACAGCAAAACTTGATGTGGCAGATGCGGTCGAATTCATTACCAAACATCATGCGGAGGGCGAGGAGCACTGGCAGGAAGAAATGCGTGAGAGCCATCTGTTTTTCACGGAGGAGGATTTCAGGCAAGCCCTTAGGGAAGCTGGTTTCAATGTCGTAGCGATTGAAAGAATCAAGGACGCTCAAGCATACCGCGAGGCAGTCGAAGGTCTTAAACTCAAGCCCCCCGTCGAGGTTGAATGGGTCCAGGTCATCGGGAAGAAGCCCGGCGACTGAATCCAGTTTTAGATTTTGACTATTTTCGTATCCCGGTCGTTTAGCGGGTAAGTTGACCACTGGGGCGGTTGATGCCCCATAACATGTAGGAGGCGTTGCGGAAGAGCGGGATGAAAGCCCGAGGCGAGCGTCTTATGGCATGAGCCAGTGGCAGGTCAGCCTCAAGCATTACGTATCCTATATCGAGATCGTCGATTAGATCGAGGAACTCGGGTTCGACCGATCTCAACTTCGTAAGTCGACTGAGATCATCCTGGCTGACCGGTCCATACTCTCTGAAGTTCACCGGATATGCCTGGGGAACGAACGCGGGGATCATGCGCCCGGTTGCCTCCGAAGCGAAGACAAGACCCTGAGGCACAGGCTCTGAAGCAAGTCGCATGAGCACTCGACGAGCGTCCTTCGATGGTCGGTTTCGGTCGTACATGGCTTTTGGTGAAGTGATGTAATTCTGTGGATTCCCCCTAGCAAGCGCGAGCCCAATTGCGATGATGGCGAGAGCAAGTACAGGTGGACGCAGTCTGAGTCTTGCCAGAGCGAAGGTGATCACGAATCCCCACGGCAAAACCCATACCAGCCGGAAGATAAGCCTTGGGTTTAGTAGCCATGAGCCAAACCAGACACCTGGCGGTGTGAATAAGATGAGAAGAACTGCTACGGTTGTGCCAACGAGAAATCTTGCAGCAATCTGGCTCTTGAAATCCCTCAAAGTAACAACCGTGAGTGCAAGTCCTGCGAAAGCCAGGGGGTAGCGAGTGATGAAGAGAGGGCTTAGAATGCGAAACCCCTGAGCGAATACGGTCACGATTGGATGAAATGTCTCAATGGGCTTCCCAAAAGGATTGCCGGGCAAGTAGATGTTCGAAAGGATTGGCGGTATTGGTGTCACATCATGGGGTGGAACAGTAATGGAACTCGATACGGCTTGCCTCCCCATGATAAGCGCAACTATGTAGCCCACAAAAGGCAGGAGCATCAATAGATACTTCAGAGTGTGGGCACGATCTCGGTGCCTTAACCATTCGATGATGATGAGTGGGGCAATTAGCAATCCACTCCAGGCAGGACCCATCGGGTGGACGAGAATTGATACGCCGAGGATCCCCAGGTAGAAAAGCAAGAGCCTCTTCGAGTAGTTCTTCCCCTGGAGAAGTCTGATGCCTGAAGCTGCCACAATCGGGACAATGGTGAAGCACGCGACAGCCTTATCTTGCGCTATCCGGCAAAACACGAACCAGCCTGTGCTCTTGTAAGGAAATACGCTTGAGAGATAGAAGAGCATTTGCAAAGCGCAGGCAGCGACTGCCGTCGAGACTGACTGGAAAAGGGACTTTGCCAGTGTGTAGATGGCAAATGTTCCGAAGGGGACGAGGAGAAGTGACAGGTAGATCTGGTGACAATCAACCGGATGCAACCCTGACGCTTTTGAGAAGACGGCCTCGATGACCCACCATGTACCACCCAACACGGCGCGAGCCGGAGCTGGCTTTGCCTGATCGAAGATGGCATCTTCTGAAGCAAGTGGCTGGCCCGCGACATAGTCAGAAATGTATGCGAGATAGAACCAATCGTCATAATCACGAGGTGTTGTGAGGGTGACGACTGAGAAGAGGATGGCAAGAGCCAGAGTGATTAGGGTTGGAGTAATGTGTCGGAGCCGTGCTCTTTGGGTTTCGGGCTCCTCGTGCAGCTCCTCAGGTGAGATTGTTTGGCTACGATGTATGATTTCGAGCAGAAGTAGCCCGCCATAGAGAATAGCTAGCTTGAGCATTACAGTATGAAGGGTGAGTCTAAGAAGAAGTCCGATGAAGCACACTATCCCATCGACTCCAATCCCGATGGCAAACCAGATGCTCAGCTTTTCAACGAAGGACAGTGCCTCCGCTTTTCCTCCAGAAGCAACCTTGAGATCACAATCCCAGGGAAGAGGATCGCGGAGAGCACAACAACGAAGAAT
>JAOZOU010000030.1 GCA_029933125.1 bacterium
AGCAGAAGCCCACAGTATCGTATGAGTATCTCAAGCGATATGCGAACCACTACATTTACTACGATGCCGCCTATGGAGTAGGAGTCATCCAGGAGAAAGCCTGCTGCCTGATCAAGGTCAGTGATGCCTGATCCGCTGAGTGAACTAAAGAAAGGAGAACTATGAGAAATGACTGAATATGGGTTCAGAGACAACAAAATCGCCGCGATGACTCCTGGCATCGTCACCGTCCCGATGAGTTTCGAAGATGGCGAGCAGACAGCCACGAAAATCTATTTCCCGTTCAAAGTCCGGATCGACAAAATCCGGAGCATTGTCATGAAGGCGATTGCAGGCACCGATGATGGCACCATTACCGGCGCGAATGCCAGCGGCAATTCCGCCAACGGTGTCGTCACAGTCGCCGCCTCTTCCGCTCTCAACACTGAAGATTCTGCAACGCCAACATCCAACAACGTCGTCGAAGCCGGGTCTTACTACAAACTCACAGCTTCTAAGAGTACAGCTGGTGGGAAGGTACTGGTCACACTTGAATACACACGCATTGCTTAGAGATGTCCCCAGACCTGCCAGCGCTTATCAGCACGCTCGGCTTCCCAATCGCCGTCACTTGCTATCTGCTCTGGGAACGGCAGAACATCTCACGCAAACTCGAAAAGGCGATTCGGGAAGACCTCGTATCCGCGATTCAGGAGCTGAAGGAGCAGATTATCATCTTTTCTGAACGCTGTAATGGAGGGCGCAGGAGGGAGTGAAGAGATATGGCTGTCACAGTTGATGCAAGTGCCGATCCGTACATCCATGCTTATGGCACGACCGCCGAAGTCTTAGGGCATCTCAAGGATCAGAACGTCGCCTCAAGCGATGTTATCGCGATCTGGTATAACGGCACCAACACCAGTGTGGTCTATCGGCGATGATAGTGTGAGAGGGAAAAAAACGGAGGATTTTTATGTCCAAGTATGGATTTAGAGACAATAAACTTGTAACTGCCCATTTGACGGCTGATGATCTGAAAGTAACTTCGCGGGATTATTCATATCTGGTTACGAAGCTCGATTCAGGTGGCTATCGCGTGATCGACTGTGAAGGCTCGGTAGTTTTTACCGAAAATGATCCTAACCATGCCGAGAACGCGATTCAATGGGCTATAAACCAAAGTGGTTCTGGTTGTTCTATTTTTATAAAAAGAGGTGCATATAATATCAGTGATACTATTAGCATAAAGAATGGTCTTAGTCATTTAGAGATACGTGGTGAGGGACAGGGAACGCATTTGCATGCTAAAATGAATAAGTCCTTGATAGAAATCGGAGAGGTTGGCACATACACTCATAACATCAAAATTGCAGATTTAGGACTTGGAGGTGAAGATGTCACTCCAATTGGGATAAAAATATTCAGGAGTCGACTCCCGGTTCTCAAGAACCTACACATATCTCACTTCAATGATTCGGGGATTAAGATAGGAGGCTATACTTATTATGGGCAGATATCAGGTTGCCATATATACAGTAACTCTAACTACGGTATTTATGCATCGTATGCGCTTTACGAAACAGGCTCGCTTGGACCGTTCTCCATAAGAGATGTAAGTCTCTACAATCATATAACAGACATACATTTGCATAATATTGTTGCCGAATTAGCTACGGTGTCATTTGAATCTGCAACTAATGGGATTACTATGAACAATGTTAAGTCTGTATCATTAACTTCTTGTTACTTTGAGGGTCTAACTTATGGAATCAAAGTAGAAGCATCTGCCGTTAGTAGAGTTGCCGTAATTGAACCGTACTTTGCGGGTGATGTAGGCACGATATTAGTGAAAAGCGGAGGAGGGACAGCGCATATAGAGTGGGTTGGCGACTGGAATAAGGTATCAAGAAGTGACACAGCAACCATACCAAGCGGAAACTCAAGTGTTGTAGTAGACCACGGATTGGTTGAAGCACCAAGTGATTTGCAATTAACAGGAACACATAGCGAAGTAGCTAATTGCTGGGTATCAGATATCACGGATACACAGTTCACAATAAATGCACCTGCTAATGTAACGGCTGATAGAGATGTCTATTGGGAAGCTGAAGTATGATGTGAAGAGAAGGTGATCTGAGTACGGGTCTATTTGGGAGAGAAGGAGTTAAAAAAACAGATTCGGGTGAGTGAAAAAAAACCGAAAAATTTTTATACTCTCAGAACGCTCCATCTTATTGCAGTGCCATGAATACGCCCAACCTTTCCCTCCTCGCAACAGAACTTGACGGAGCACTGCATGCTCCTCTCCTCTCGCTCCGTCTTCCAATTTCTTCCCGAGTATTTGTGCGTTGCCTTGCCTTGCCCTGCCACTTCACAGTACGCCCTTTATCCTCTATCCGGTCCGGGTGGAAGCGGAGGGGAGGAGGGGATTTCCATCCTACGTAGCAGGAGGAAGCTGAAATCACGATGCCGTTTTTAATCGTCAAACCGGACTATCCGCATGCTGCGATCACCAATGCACGGCTGAATGTGCGCAAGGGCGAGATCATCGAATGCCCGCCCGACTATATGCCTTCATCTTCGTTCTTAGTGTTCGGCTCGCGTGCGGAAGCCGAGAAATATCTTCGTTCGCTTCATGCTGCTTCGCAAAACCTGCCCGAAGCAACCCAGCCAGCAACGCCACCTCCCGCGGCGGAAGGGCGCTCCCGTCCCTCCCGGGAAAGAGGTTCTCCATCTTCACCTCCGCCTCTTTATCCGCTCTTCCGCCGTGTCTCCAGCATCCATGGCGAGACCGTCTATCAGCTATTCTCACGTGACATCCACAGGTTCCTATCGCAACCAGAACCTGATATTATGCCAGATTTGCAGAGGCTGAACATTCACAAGAACACCGCGCAGCGGCTGCTGGATTACGAAGAGCGTCATTTCCATCGTCCTTCGATCATCCAGGCGCTCAAAGCCATCATCGAACGCGAAGAGAAAGCAGAGAGCGAAGACGAAGAAGAAGAGAAAGAGGAAGAGAGAAAACCGGCAGGCGAAGGGGAACCAAGGGGAAGTGGTGAGAAAACTGAAAAGTCTGAGAAACAACCGAAAGCTCCACGTGGCATCACGCATTCCAGCTCGCCGGGCGTGCGCAAGCTTCTGCAACCTTAATATCTTTCTGAGCTCTATCTTTTACCATGTCATACGCGTCGCTCTCGAAGCTGCGGCTGCTCACGCATTTCACGGTTGCTGAGATTTCAGATGCTGATGTTTCTTCGCTCATCCCTGAAGCCGATCGCGCGGTTCTGAGGCTCGCGACGATTGAGGTCTATGACGAGAAGCTCGAAGGTGACATTGATGGCTCCAATACGATCTTCACGACCGCACACAAGCCGATTGCCGATACGGACTTTGATTCTGATGTGGACGCTGATGATGTCACCGTGTATCTCGTTGATTACGACAGCGAAATGAATCCGGTGCATTCCTCCACTGAAGTTGCATCGGTGAATGCGCGCGACGGGATCATCACACTCTCTGAAGCGCCAACTACCACGAATGCAGAGGTTGGGGTTTTTGCCGATTACCGGTACTACAAAATGCCGGTGGATTATGATGTGCTCAAGCTCGCTGCGAATTACTATCTCGCGCATCTTTGCGAGATGAAGATTCGCACTGAACGGGCATTGCAGTTCACAACGCCACAACCCAGCAAACTCCCGCCGGTTACGTCCTCAAAATCGCGCTGGCTGGAGCTCGCGCTCTCGCAGCTACCGTTTGCTAAACCGTCCTTGATAGGGGTGAAATAAGAAATGTCCGTAACTTATACCACCGCGGCAATTGTGAAGAAGCGTGTGAAGAGCATTTCTTCGTCGCTTTCTGATGATGATATCGAGGAGAACATACTTCAGGCTGAGTCGCTCATCGATTCTGTGATGAAGCGTACGGCACGTGGTACGTCGCCCGATTTCACGTTCGATGCAGATAAGCACGGCATCATACGCGACTGTGCTACGAACTATGCGGCGTATCTCTGCATCACCTACGATCCAACTGAGTTCGCGTCCATGGAGACTGCGGAGATGGTTGCGAATCTGCTCTGGAATGCGGTGCAGAATGCGCTCACCATGCTCTCCGATTCGCGGTTTGTTGAGTATCTCGCTTCATTGTAACCATGAATCCTGAATTGTTTCCGTTCCGGAATCTCGAATGGCGCCGGTGGTTTCATCGGTATACGACACCGCGCGACTGGAAGAAGGGCGCGCGTGATGTTCCTTTCGGGCTGGGCGCGAAGACGCTGTATGTGGATGGCACGAATGGTAATGATGCGAACGATGGCGAGTCCTGGAAGACCGCGAAGAAGACCATTCAAGCTGCGGTTGATGTTGCAGAAAGTTGGTCGCACATTTTTGTTAAAGCCGGTACTTATTCCGAAAACGTTTCCGTTTCTAAGAATTTCATTTCGCTGCTCGGTGAGACCCGAGATTCCGTCATCATTCAGCCTTCTTCTGATGATGTCTTCACCGTTTCTGGTAATGATTGCCGCATCTCTTCCTTCTCTCCTTTTGCCCCCTCCGATGGTGATTATTGCATCAAGGTTACCGGCGACCGGGTGTTACTCGATAACCTGAAATTAGATGGTGCCACAAACTCTTCTGGTATTTGGCTTTCTTCTTCCGATCACTCTTCTATCAGGCATATTTTTGCTTCTAATGCCAACCTTATCGAAGCTTTGAAAGTCGTTGGTACTTCTTCCTTCATTGAAATCAGTCATAATGTTTTTGATCTCTCTAAACACGGTGTCGCTTATCTCCTCTATCTCGAAAAAATTTTCAAATCAAAAATTTTTGAGAACGACCTCGGCTCAGTCCAAACTGGACTCTACGTAGAATCCGATTGTTCGGATGTGCTTATTTTCCATAATAATTTTATTTCCAACAGTTATCAAATCGAGGACCGTGGTGGCACTCGCATCTCGTACTATGAAAATTATTTCGATGATCATTCCAACTCGGATAATGGCTTTGGCATCGCTACCGAACCTTATTCCTTCCACGGTGGGTCCGATCCACGCCCTGTTGTTTGCCGTGACGGCTGGCTCGTTCTATCGTGGGCTGATGCTGATCAAGTTGCTCTCGCTTCCGTATGCACGGAAGCGCGGCTCGCAGAATTAGATGCCGCTAATATTCCCGCCGATATCGATACGTTACTCTCTCGGCTGACTGCCACCCGCGCTGGCTATCTCGATGAACTTGATTTTGACTTAGATGCGCGGCTCGGCTCCCCCGCCTCTTCTTCCATTGCGGCAGATATCGCAGACCTCATTACTCGCACTAAGGGTCTTAATGACATCCATGATGATCTCGCCACAGTCGATTCAGTCGTGGATGCAATCCTCGCTAATCAGAAGAAATACTGGCACTGGAATGCTATCTCTGGTGACTACCGTGTAATTGAAGGCACATGGGCTCTCGCAACTGATTATTATCAGCATCTCACGTGTGTTCTGTACAATTCCAGCGATCATATGGATGATGAAATCGCGATCCCGTTCTATGTTCCGTCCACCGATGCTCGCACATTGAACATCCGTTGTAAGACCAAGAGCGATGCTGGCATTGTTACCGTTAAGGTTGAATCTCAATCGCAGGGTACAATTGATCTCTATAGCTCTTCCACGCAAAACAACGTAATTAAAACTATCTCAATCACTCCCGCTCGTGCCGGGATGAATGTTCTCAAGCTGGAAGTTACCGATCAAAATCCATCTTCCTCCGACTATTATTGTTATATCTCAGAGTTGTGGCTTACCTGATTCATCAGGCTCGGATTTGCCTGCCATTTCGATTACTGCAGAAGTTATTTAATTCTGTCTTCATTTCTGTTCATTATGTGTGAATCGCATCTGCCGGAAGTGCAAGTTGTCTTACTGTTGCGTGATTATCGCATCACCGTCCCGTCAAAAATTCAGAAACGGCTCGGATTGAAGCCCGGCGATCTTGTCTTCTGCCGGCTGCGGAAAGCTACTCCATTTGAAGTCTGGCGTCTCAAACAACAGCAACGGCAGCGTGAGGAGTCACAGCACAACATGGAGGAGGTGAGTGCCCGTGAACAGCCCGCATAGGCGTTTCACGCGGCTATCGGATGAGGCGCACAGTCTGCTCCGTGAGTGCAGCGAACTGCAGGAAACTTCGATGGCGGAGCTCGCGTCGGATGCTATCATCGCTTATCTGAAAGATGGCGATTATCGCACGTGCATTGCGAAACTGCACTGGCTGCAGCGTGAACTCGATATCGCACGGCGGTATCTCAGGCTGTATCTCGTGCTATCGCTGCTCTTAATTTTCGCTATCTCGTTGTTCTTCTTTGCACTTTCGGTTTAGAAGGCGGGAAAAAGGGTGAAAAAAGGAAAAAAAAAGAAGAAGGAAGTTTGAATTGCTTTAGCGTTCGCTCAGGTTCTCGACCGATTTGATGAAGTTGATTACTTCTTGGGTGATCCTGTTGCGTTCGTCCAGCCGTACGATCTTGCTCTTGCCGGTGAAGATGACTTCCAGGAAGCCCAGCTCTATGAGATCATTCACGACTTTCTTGAGTGTTACGTGCGCCACGCCGAGGCGGGCACTCATCCCGCGCATGTTGTCGATGTAGCCGCGATTATTGTAGAACTCGAGTATCACTCGCAAGTGAAGGTTGTTCGCACCCAATAGTCGTTTCAGACGTTCATCTCTGTCCATGTCACGCGTCCTCCAGCTCCGCAGTCACTTTTAATCGTTTCTGCGCAATTACCCTCACGTTTCCGCGTCTGAAGGTGAAGGTGAGCTCTGTCGCGCGATTAAACTGGTAGGGCACATATAATCGAAGCTGGTTCTCACCCTTTCTCAATCGCTTCCTGAAGCTGAAGAGTCCCGGTCGGGTTTCTAACTGATAAGTTTTCCCTGTTCTTATCCCTGTCCTTATCATCAGATCCAGTCGCGCACCGAAGAGAGTGTTTCGAATCCGCTGGCATTCGATCTTAATATCATGCCCGGGGGGGAGCGGCGGTTCAGGCTTCGGTTCGGGCTTTGGTGTCGGTGTCGCGCGCGGGCGTACGACCCACGCTTCCGGGATAGGGTAATTCAGTGGCAGCGTGCCATAGCCGCGATTACCCCATTCCTCGCCCCATGAGTTCTTGAATTTCAGTCGTTTCGCAGCCAAGTCATATCCAACTATCAAAATCGCGTGATAGCCCAGAAATTCGCCTTTGGGCATGCCTATCTTGCCGTCCCAGCGCCAGGTGTTATAGACCGGCACCGCTGCGAAAATCGGCAGACGGTTCTTCCATAAAGTGCCCGGAATATCGTTGTAAACTCTGTGATACGTGCCGATCCGGTAGTGCTCCATCTCCGCTTCGATCCACGGACTTGAACACACCCGCTTTCGGCAGCCTCTCGATAAGGGATAGCAGCCTTCGGTGCATGTCCCTTCTTTCTGCATGAGCTTCAGCG
>JAOZOU010000018.1 GCA_029933125.1 bacterium
AACTCGAGCCCATGTCCCATACCTCGCCACCATTGGGCACCAACACCGTCACCTGCGGCGCATCCGCATCCCTGAGCTCAAAATCACCATCACTCTCATCCTCACCACTGTTGCCACTACCATCATGCGCCACAACCTTAACACGCGCCTCGGTCGTTGGCTCTACATCCACCATCCACGTATAAACCCCATCATTCGCCTCACCTGTAGCTATCGTATGACTAAAGGTAGCTCCCCCATCAGTGGACAGGAGAATATCTACCGAGGTCACCCCCACATTGTCACTCGCCGTCCACGTGATGTCATAACTCGAGCCCATGTCCCATACCTCGCCACCATTGGGCACCAACACCGTCACCTGCGGCGCATCCGCATCCCTGAGCTCAAAATCACCATCACTCTCATCCTCACCACTGTTGCCACTACCATCATGCGCCACAACCTTAACACGCGCCTCGGTCGTTGGCTCTACATCCACCATCCACGTATAAACCCCATCATTCGCCTCACCTGTAGCTATCGTATGACTAAAGGTAGCTCCCCCATCAGTGGACAGGAGAATATCTACCGAGGTCACCCCCACATTGTCACTCGCCGTCCACGTGATGTCATAACTCGAGCCCATGTCCCATACCTCGCCACCATTGGGCACCAACACCGTCACCTGGGGTGGCTCTGTGTCACCAGCCTCAACAGTTGCCGAGCCTTCGTAGGGGATATAGTTGTGCTTGGTCACCGTAACGTACATTACACCTGCTGTCGAAGGTGATGGTGTGAAGCTGGCAACACCTGACGAGTTGGTCTGCCCAACAAGATAGACCTCATCACCCTTCCACAAACAGACGGTTGCACCCTCAAGCGGGCTACCACCGGATGTCACGGTGACATCGAAAGTCGAAGGTCCGGTTGGGAGGGTGCTGTTGTGGGTCACACTCATGGAAGTCGGCGTGTCAGTCCAGATGGGAAGTTCGGGATCGCCGAAGAGGTTGGAACTGAACATGTTCTTACGCGATGCATAGTCCTGATCCGGACCATAATCCCCATCGTATAGAGTATTGAAGTCAACCGCGTAGTGATACTTGTTATCACCATGAATCTGTCCCATGTGATACTTGCCATTGGCGAATATCTCCTGCCACCATCGGTATTCCTGCCCCTGATTCCAGGGCCAGTCGGGATCGTCCCAGCCAACGCAGTAATAACTTGTTCGACTCGAGGCGACAGCTCCAATTCCCCAGTTGGCAATTATGTAATCACCAAGACAGGGCTCGGTTCGATCGAACTGGCCAGCCAGACATGCCGCAACAAGGACGTAAGGCTTTTCCCCACCCGTTGATGGATTGTAGTCCTGAGTGCAGAGGTCATACCACGAACCTTCCCCATCATCATAGTATCCATCCCCGTCATCCCATGCCCAGACCAGGCGATAGTTGCCATAATAATTGCCGTGTCCGCTCGGAAAGGCAAGTCCACACCCCAGCCCAACACGACTTTCGAAGTTGCTTGCTGTAAGGGGGAAGTCATAAGTATAAGAGGTCGGATAGATGCCTGCCGCTTCATACAGCCTGTCGTAGGACACGCCTGCTCCATCGAGAAAGTCAAGTCTTACATGTTCGGCCACAGCGGCCATGTCGGTGGGGTCATAATCAACTGTAGGGTAATTGGCAAAGGCTGACCCAAAGACAACCTTCTTTGGCCATGAGCCCGTAGGCGGATTTTTCTCATAGGAAAGGATGTTGTTTACAACTGTCTCAACCTCGCCCACTGACCTACTTGCTATACGTCCAACATAGATATCAGGAAGCCAGGTTATTGTGTCATCAAACTCACCCCAGACATGATCATTGTCTGTATCCCAATCATAGCCTGATCCGTAAGAGCCGTCGACAACATCGGAATAGTAGTAATCGCATGGCACCTCATCGCCATCCTGACTCCAGCACTTACGGTCAGGGATCACGTTTGTATCGCCGAGAAGAAGCACATAGTCAAAGCGCGGTGTCGAATCATCCAATCTTAGGAAGTTCCTGATCTTTTCCTGAGTATCGTAGCCGGGATAATTGCTCTCAATCCAGGAGACAAGGTAAACCTTCGTGGGAATACCCTTCTTGGTTTTCCAAGTAGCAAGGCTTTCAGCCACAGCCTGAAAAGTGGATGAGGTTATTATGGCATATTGGGGATTGTTGAGATCGTAGAGTGCCCCTGGTGGCTCAGGTGCAAGCAATTTATCACTATCTGTCGCATAGTTCTCGATTATCTGTTTCGCAAGGGGTTCAAAAACGCTTGACCGCGCTCTCCGAGCCATCTCCTCCGATGCTTTAAAGTCAACAGCCATCGAATAGGTGACCTCAATGCTGTAGGAAGGCGTAAAAAGGATTTCTCCATTCGAAGTACGATACTGAAGAGGATAAAGGATGATCTCGATGAGGTGATGTCCTCGGAAGATGCGCTCACCCGTATAGCGGTATGGCTGGATAGGAGTAATCTCTGGTAGCTCCTCAGGTGCTTTCTCGGGCTTATATGTCGGATCCCCGAGCAGAAGGGGGGGCGTCCGCATAAGATAGTTATCAAAGTGCCCAAGCGACTGCTGACCCTGAGGGACAACGGAGACACTTACATTGGTCGCAGCATAAGGAATCTCGAAGTTCACCTTACGTGTAGGAAGGACTGGATAATACGGATTCGTGCTTGACCCGAAGCCTTCGATGTCAAAATAGACATGGTTGCCCGATGTTCTGAGCACTGGTTCCGGGACTTGATAGGTAAAGGTAGAGATGCCCGCATGTGCCAAACTTGATGAGATGAGCATAAAACTCACGGTGAGCAAACACAAGAACCAAACTTGCTTACCCATTTTATCCTCCTTTGTTTCTTTGTTCACCCCTTGTCCACTCTCTTCTATGTGTACTGCCCATATCTTGCCTTCCCAGACATGGTCCCGGGCTCGCGCCAGAATGCACCTGCATGAACCGCTCTTAGGGCCCCATGGGTAGGCCCAAAAATAGAGAAACCAGGGCAACATCTCGCCGTGTCACCCTGTTTTTCCCCATAGATGTCCTATTCTTTAAGTGTCTCCTGCTTCGCTCCAGATCTCAATGTTCATTATAGCAAAGAAAATAAACTGTTTCAAGCTCGATTGAGGGCTCGGTGCGGAAGTCCTCACTCAAACCAGCGGGCGCGGTTCATTGCTTCACGGGCAAGTGCCATGCTACGCCCATCCCCGCGTGCAACGCTAACCCCAACCTTCTCCCCAGCAACTTTCGCTATCTCAGCTACATCTTCATGGCGAAAGCCTGGGCAAAGAAGAATTGAATCAACGTTGCCATCCGCAACCATATCCTCCACAGCTTGAATTGCCTGAGCCTGATCCTTCACGATGACAGCTGTAAAATCCATCTTACCTGTCGTGATTCTACTCCTGTGAACTTTCGCATTGCCATCGGGGGCATGAGCGATGAACAAAACTCTGAATGCCATAGGTGCCACCTCCGACTTTTTTCCCTCTTTTCTCTACCCCTTCTGCCTTTATCTTAGACTCGCAGCATTGCAATTTCAATGCCCGGAGCCGGTTGACGATCCCAAAGCCGGAAAGAAATGAGAGGGCATAAACAAAGTGCCATCGTCACTAATCAACCAGCACCATTTTCCGCTTCACACTTCCCGCATCGGTCTGGAGAACGCAGAGATAGACGCCACTCGTAACCCGATCTCCGCGATTGTTTGTGCCGTCCCAACCCACAATGTGCAAACCGGGTGAAAGGTTTTCTTGATCAAGAAGCGTACGCACGAGCCTACCCGCCACATCATAGATGCTGAGGGAAACTGACGCATTGTATGTGCTTTCAAAGCAGATCCTGGTAGATGAAGTAAACGGATTGGGCATGTTCTGATGGAGAGCTACTTGACCTGAGCCTAAGTCCTGAACGAAGACATTGTCGATACCACTCACCTGACCTAGAGTCCCACTGCCACCACTCTCGTGATAGCGCTCCGCAAATTCCTGAAGAAAGATATTGGATATCATTTGATCATGGAAAATCACAGTATTCTCGTCATTCCTTGAATCCGCCGAATAACTCCAGTTGTGAGATCCAGTTATGACGATGGGATCACTGGCTGAATTGGCGTCAACTATCATGTACTTGTGATGAAGCAATACGGAGCTGCCGATCTTCCTGCTGCGGACGGAAAATGTTCATGACACCGTTGCCTTTAAGGCCATCTTCATAATATCAGACTGCTCCCCAGAAAGAAAGCCGCTGGCACATTTCCCGGGGAACGTGGGCGAAGTGACTGGTTGCGTAGCCCATTTGCCTCTGGTATCTTCAAGGGGCGATGGGAGAACCTGACCGCTGGAACAATATCTGGATTCGTAAGCGCGGCCTTGTCGCAACACGGCTCGGAGAGTTTTTCGCTAAGGATGTCATCTATCGCACGGTGAGAGACATCCTGCAAAGCGAGATTCCCGACTCATCAGGCCAGCATATCCTTGAGGCAGGTTCAGGAACGGGTCTTGTATCACTCGATCTTGCAATTGCCGGAGCGCATGTCCTTCTTCTGGATCTATCATCCGAGGCTCTTGAGCTTTCGCGAAGCTTCTTTGCCTCGGAAGGTTTGGAACCATCTATGGTACAAGCATCTATCCTTGCACTTCCTTTCAAAGATGTGGTTTTCGATGTCACCTGGAGTGCTGGTGTGATCGAACACTTCCACGAGGACGAACAGATAGCAATCGTAAAGGAGATGGCAAGGGTGACCAAGCCCAAGGGCAAGATAATCCTCATTGCACCATCATCTCAAGCCACAACCTACCTCAAAGCCAAGCGCTATGCTGATGCGAGATCTGCCTGGCAACCAGGTCATGAGATACCGATAACTTCGTTTAAGCAGCTGGCAGAAAAATCTGGAGTTCACCTTGACAGGGAATATCGAACGGGCAGGCTTGCTGAGCTCCATTTCCTCAAATACTACTTCGCACGGTGGCGTCCCCTCTGGCTTGGGTGGTGCGGGTTCGTCGAGATTCTCAGCCGACTACTCGGTCCCCTCAACAACCTGCCAGGCTATCTCTTAGTAGGTGTGCTAAGCAAATAAGTGGACAGTGATTACATGGTAAAGGATCACACGCGAGTCCTTAAGCCGGAAGATTGAAGAGGCGGCGAGCATTAGCATCGGTTATGGCATCCACTTCTTCAAGCGATTTACCCAGAAGATCTGCCAATCTTTCAGCAACAAATCTCACATAGGCTGGTTCGTTTCGCTTCCCTCTATGCGGCACGGGAGCAAGATAGGGACAATCAGTTTCGACGAGAAGTCTATCTTCAGGTATGCGCCTTACGATCTGTGCTGCCTTCTTACCCCCATAGGTTACAGGACCCGCAAAAGAGATATATAGCCCCATAGCAACAGCCTGACGGGCAACATTAAGGTCTCCAGAAAAACAATGCATCACTCCATTCGAGACCTTTTCACTCCTGAGAATCTCGATGACCTTAGAATGAGCATCGCGATCATGAACAATAATCGGAAGATCTAGCTGCCTTGCAAGCCTTATCTGATCCCTAAAAGCTTTTTCCTGGATTTTTCGAGGTGAGAGGTTGCGGTAGAAGTCAAGACCTATCTCCCCGATAGCCACAACCTTGGGGTGCTGGCACAGCTCCTCAAGCTTAGCCAGTGCCTCCTCATCGAGCTTGCGTGCATCGTGAGGATGGATACCAACAGCGGCAAAGACATCCTCTTCGAGATCCGCCAGTCTGACTGATGCTTCACTTGATGGCATATCATAGCCAACACTTATTATGGCAACTACACCAGCCATGCGTGCTCTTTTGAGAACAGCTGGCAAGTCACCACGATACTTGCTTGAGGAAAGATGAGCATGGGTGTCAATCACGAATCAACCTCAGGAGATTTTTGCTCCAGGCGACGCATCTTTATCCGGCACAATGAGGATCACTTTATCACCATCTGTCGCAGCAAGAAGCATACCCTGGGATTCGATTCCACGTATGCGCGCTGGCTTGAGATTGGCAACAACAACAATTCTTTTGCCAACCAGATCCTCAGGTGCATAGTGTTCAGCAATGCCTGCAACAATCTGTCTTTCTTCGCCGCCAAGATCTATCTCGAGCCTAAGCAGTTTCTTTGCACCCGGTACCAGGGTTGCACTCTTCACCTTTGCAACCCGCAAGTCCATGCGCTTGAATTCATCAAACGTGATTTGCTTAGGATCTTGAGAAGACACAGCGGCCTCCCGCCTGGTTTCGATTTCTATCCTCGGGAAAAGGGGTTTGATGGGACCTATCTCAGTTGAGATCTCACTCCAGTCCTTCCTCCATCTTAGGGTTTCATCGAAGACACTCTGAGTTATATCACGCCTTATCCCAAGTGCCCGCCATATCTCCTGTGCCTTGCTAGGCATGAAGGGAGATAGCAGGACAGCAACCTGCCTCAATGTCTCACAAACTGTAAAGAGAACTGCAGCAGTCTTGGGCTTGCCATCGGGCTGCTTCATAAGTGCCCAGGGCGCATTTTCCTCAATGAAGCGATTGGCAGAACGGATTATCTTGAATGCCTCTCCTATGCCATTGTGGATTTCATATGCATCCATGGCTTTGAAATAAGCTGCCTGCGATCTTTCGCACTCTGAACGCATCCTATCGAAACCATCACCTGCTCGCTCACCCTCTGCTGGAATCCTTGAGCCAAGATACTGTTTGATCATGCCACATGTTCGATTCACAAGATTGCCAAGATCATTTGCAAGTTCCGAATTGTAGCGCTGGATGAATTGGTCCCAGGAGAAATCTCCATCCTTACCAAAAACGATCTCTCTTGCCAAATAGTAGCGAAGCGAATCTGGACCATACTTTCTCGCGAGATCGAGGGGATCAACAATGTTTCCGAGCGTCTTGCTCATGCGTTCGCCTTTGAATGTGATAAACCCATGGCCATGAATTGAGCGAGGCAGATCGATGTCGGCACTCATGAGCATTGCTGGCCAAAGAATACAATGGAAGCGCGTTATGTCCTTGCCAATCACATGAAGGTCAGCTGGCCAGTAGCGAGCAAAAAGCTCCATATCGTCAGGGAAGCCGACAGATGTGAGATAGTTTATGAGAGCATCGAACCAAACGTAGAAAACCTGGGCTGGCTGAGTTGGGACAGGTATACCCCATTCGGCTCCGGCTCGCGAGATACTGACATCACTTACTCCACCTTTTATAAAGCTTACGATTTCATTCTTGCGTGTTTCAGGTTGAATGAAATCTGGATTCTCCTCTATATGCCTGAGCACTCTGTCGGCATATTTCGAAAGTGCAAAGAATAGATTTTCCTCCTCGATCCATTTTGGCTCCATCTTGTGAGCCGGACACCTGCCTTCGACAAGGTCATCCTCTCTAAGGAAACCCTCACAAGAGACACAGTACCAACCTGAGTATTTCGCCTTGTAGATATCACCCCTCGCATTTATCCTATGAAAAATCTCGTGGACAGCCTTTACATGTTTACCCTCTGTAGTTCGAATGAATCTGTCATAGGATATACCAATTGCCTTCCATGTATCCTGAAAGATCTGAGCCATCTGGTCAGTGAATTCCTGCGGTGAAAGCCCCTTACCCATAGCCCCCTTATAGACATTTTGAGAATGCTCATCATTGCCCATGGAGAAGAAAGTATCAAAGCCTTTGAGGCGCATGTAGCGGGCTATAATATCAGCACACACTTTCTCATATGCAGTACCAAGATGTGGGACATTGTTTGCATAATCAATCGCAGTTGTGATGTAAAACTTATTCTTCATCGCCAGTCTCTTCCTCCGCTTTCTCGGTTCCATACACCGCTGGTTGTTCTTGCGCAGCCTTCAAAGCATCAGCGGTGAGACGCATCTCATTGCCGTTCTCGTCTTCCGCGATAACTACTTGGGAGAATATGTCTATGCCGGTTACGGTTGCCTCCCCATAGATTGTTTTCACTTTGCTACCGATCTTGGGAAGACGCTTTGCCACTTCCATGTAATAGTCACGTTCAAAGGCCAGACAACACATCAGTCTCCCGCATGCACCCGATATCTTTGTAGGACTCACCGAAAGGCTTTGATCTCTTGCCATCCTCAGAGTGACGGGCTCGAACTCCTGCAAGAAGGTTGTGCAACAATATCTTCTGCCGCATGAGCCAATCCCGCCCAGGCGTTTTGCCTCATCGCGAACTCCAATCTGCCTGAGCTCAATGCGTGTTTTATATATGGCTGCAAGATCCTTTACGAGTTCACGGAAGTCAACACGCTCATCGGCTGTGAAGAAGAAGGTTATCTTGCTACCGTCAAGCTGATATTCAACATCAACCAATTTCATGGGTAGATTGTGTTCTGCGATCTTCTCCTCACAGACTTTTCTTGCCTCTTCCTCCTTCTTCTTGTTCTCTTCAAACTTAACTATGTCCTCTTGGTTCGCTTTCCTTAAGACCTCAAGAGTCACTGGCCTTATCTTTGTCACCTTCTTAAGATTCTCTCCAACGCGGATAACTTTGCCCATGTCCCTTCCGCGCTCAACCTGAACAACAACATAGTCCCCGACCTCGATCGGCAGGCCTTTCTTGTTCACAAAGTAGTCACTTCTTTCACCCTTGAGCTCAACCTGGACTATCTCAAAATCATTTTCACCCATTTCCCTCACCCCTTTATTTCAAGAGCCACTGCTCTGGATCCAATGGCTCCTTACCCTTCCTTATTTCAAAGTGAAGCACTGCACCTTCGGGTGTACTTGTCTCGCCAAGAGTGCCAATCGCCTCACCAGGCTTCACCACGTAGGCTGTCTCAACACTAATGGTCTCGAGATGACCATAGAGAGAGTAATAGCCATCTCCGTGATTTATAATAACACAATTACCGAGTCCTGAAACCCTTCCTGCAAAACTTACACTTCCTGCGGCAATTGCGCGCACCTTTGTTCCTGGAAGTGCTTTGATATCTATACCATTATTCCTGATGATAGTGCCAAACCTCGGGTGGGTTTCCACACCAAAACTTCCAATTACCTCACCCTGGCATGGCCACATCAAACTTCCACGCCTTGATTCAAACGGTGTCTCAACCCTCACCTCTTGCTTCTTGCTCTCAAGATTGTCAATGACCGATCCAAGTTCCCTGCTTGTCTCCTCAAGCTTCCTCGCAAGATTCTCATAGTAGGATCGTTTCTGCTTAAGCTTTGCTACCAAAGCGTCGCGCTCTTGCCTCTTAAGTTCAAGATTGCGGGTTTCCTCCTCAACCTCTCTCTCGACAGCTTCCAGGTTAGCCTTCTTGCTCTTTATGTGCTCAAGCAGCACACGCCTCGTTTCGAGTCTATCCTCAAACTCCTTCATCAGCTCACGGTCATGTTCGGCTATTACTGAAAGATAATAGATTCGTTTGGCCAGATCAGCAAATGTATGAGCCGTAAGAAGGATCTCCATCACCTGTCCTCTGCCGAACTTGTAGATAGCCCTCAAGCGCTGTCCGAGCCTGTTGCGTGCACTCTCAAAGGATGCCTGAGCTCGCTCAAGATCCTTCTCGGTAAGGCTTAAATCCTCAAGAACAACTCTCTTCTTTGCCTTAAGTGTCTCGAGGAGCTCACGGTTTGCCCTGATCTCACTGTTTATCCTCTCGATCTCAGATGCCAGATCCCTTTCCTGCCCGGCAAGCATCTCTGCCTCTCGCCTCTTGGCTTCCAGTTCCTTTCTTATCTTCTCAAGCTGCTTCTCCTTCTCACGCAGACGTCTCTCGATAGAGCTCCGATCCCCGGCCAGACCGCTGGAGGATGAAGCTTGAGGATTCTCATCTGCCCAGCAGGCGAAGCTGAGGCCGAAGATGAAAATCAAAAATCCTATGAATACTCTTGCTCTCACTACTCGACCTTCTCGCGCAAAAAGGAGCGCAGTGAAACCCAGCTGCCGAGCATGGCAACGAACAAACCGAAGACAACAAAGAAGAGGATCAGCTGCCATGACATGAAGACAGCCTGGGGTACCTTCACATTGATAACCCGATAGCCAGCATAGAGAACCAGAAGAGAGAGCACTATCGAGATGGAACCGTGGATAGCTCCCTCAATGAGGAAGGGCTGCATGATGAAAGCATCGGTTGCTCCTACGAGCTTGAGAATCCTTATGAGTTCGCGCCTTGCATAAAGGGTAAGTCTCACCGTGTATGAGACTGTGACCACAGCTGCGATACCGACAATGAGCCCCACACCGAGATCCACAAGGGCAACCGCTCTAACAAGGCGTTCGAGCCTTGTAATCCATCCCCTTCCATAGCTGAGATCTTCAACCTGGGGAAACTGACGAATCCTTTCAGCCACACCCGTTATCCTTTCCTTTAACCGATACTGAGGTTTGAGCGTCACCTCGACGGATGCTGGCAGTGGGTTGATATCAAGTGCATCGAGGATGTAACTTCGCGTTCCAAATTCCGTCCTCAGCCTCTCGAGGGCATCTGATGGACTCACATAGCGTATCGTCTCCACATAAGGAATCTTCCCAATCTCTGCCATGAGGGAATCAGCTGCCTCCCTTGGGGTATCATCATGGAGAAAAGCCACTATCTCAACCTTCTCGTGTGCATATCTCAGAACTTCCCTCAAGTTGGCGGTTGCCATGAGGAAGATGCCAAGTATGAGAAGCGAGCAAGTCATTATGATGATGCAAGCAACAGACATGAAGCCTGCTCTTCTTATCCCCGATAGTGCCTGTCTAAGGTGATACACTTACTTGCCCCCTTCATCGCTTACAAGTCTTCCTGCATCCAGCCTCACAACCCTCTTGCCAAGCCGCTCGGCGTGCCGCAGATCATGTGTGGCAACGACAACTGTGGTTCCAGCTCTGTTGATGTCAACGAGAAGATCAAAGATGCCAAGTGCAGTATCAGGATCAAGATTCCCTGTAGGTTCGTCTGCAAGCAGAAGTGATGGCCTAAGAGCTATGGCTCGAGCAATTGCCGTTCGCTGCTGCTCCCCACCTGAGAGCTTTGGTGGTAGCTGGTGACGTTTCGCCGAGAGACCAACAGAATGAAGAACGATGTTTGCGCGCTTCCTTATGTCAGCCGCCTTCTTACCAGCGGCTCTTAACGCTATCGCAACGTTTTCAAAGGCACTTAGATCCGGTATCAGGCGGAAGTCCTGAAACACGACACCGACCTTGCGTCTTAGCATAGCAATATCTTTTCCATGAATGGTGCTCGATGAGTAATCACCAACCCGCACCTCACCTTTGCTGGGGAACTCATCCATGTAAATCAATTTAAGTAGCGTAGTTTTGCCAGCCCCTGAAGGTCCTGTTATGAAAATGAATTCCCCCTTTTCTATGACGAGATTGATGCAGTCCAGAGCAACTATCTCGCGTCCATAGACCTTGCTCACGTCAGCAAACTCAACCAGCATTTCTCAACCTCTTTATTATCCTCGCACACTCGACCATTGCAGCAATCATGCTTCTCTCGGAGGCAATGCCCTTGCCTGCGATGTCAAACGCTGTTCCGTGTCCTGGCGAAGTTCTCACTATGGGTATACCAAGTGTGATGTTTACGACATCATCAAAACCGTGTGATCGCAATGCTATCATCCCCTGGTCATGATACATGGCAAGAATGCAATCATAATTCTTCCAAACAGCATCAGAGAAAAGATAATCTGCTGCGACTGGACCATCTACTTTGATCCTCTTCCTCCTTGCTGACCTGATTGCTGGCTCTATGACCTCCTTTTCCTCAACACCGAGAAATCCACCCTCACCACAGTGGGGATTCAAACATGCAACACCTATACGTGGCTTCCGAATCCCCATATAAAGATCGATATATTTGGCTGCAAGCTTTATGCGCTCGAGGATGTCATCGATCGTCAGCATCTGGGGGACTTCGCCAATGGTGACATGCCCCGTTGCAAAGATCACTCGCAATTTCCTCCTTACGAGCATCATTGCATATTTAGACGTCCCTGTCATTCTCGCGAGCATCTCGGTGTGGCCAATCATGCCATAGCCTGCTAGAGCCAGCGACTCCTTTGAAACCGGAGCAGTTACGATCCCATCAACTTCACCTGAAAGAGCGAGCCGCGCGGCCTCCTCAATTGCCTTACCAGCAATCTCCCCATTAGATCGCGATGGTCGCCCAACTTGATATCTGACCCGAGCCGTTGCCACTTCATGGATGGGAATAGTTTCGCCGCTGGCAAGCTTGAAGCCTGCCTCTGCCAAGCTTATTGGCAAGCCGAGGCGCTTAGCAGTTGCTTCCAGAATTTTCCCACTGCCAACGAGTGAGAAATGAGCGGAACGCCTGGCAGAAATCTGAAAAAGCGCTTTAAGCACGATCTCAGGTCCTATACCACCTGGATCGCCCATTGATATGGCAATCTTTGGTTTCACTTGGCTGTCCAATCTGCGGGAGATCTACAGGTAGGGGTCGTTGAATTCCTGTCTGAGCAATTCGTAAAACCTGGCACCCTCGGTGCGTTTAAAGTTTCTCTGCGGAATCTCAACAACCTTGAGTTCAAGCTGCTCCCTGCGCAGGTCTAAACCGATCACGTCCCCTGGCTTGATCTCCTTACCCGCCTTAGCGGGCTTCCCATTTAGGTCAACACGACCCTCTTCACAAAGTCGTTTAGCTAAGGTTCGTTGCTTTACCAATCCAACTCGCTTGAGAAAAACATCCAGCCGCAAAGTGTCACTTCGGATCAAGGATCGAGGTACTTGATATAGACTTCCTGCCTTGCCTCTTCAAGCCATTTCTCAAGAAGTGCCTGGCGCTTCCTTGTCTCGATAAAGTTGCGAATCCACTGTCTGGCTTCATCCAGACTTGGCTTTCTGCTCGAACCCTTTGAAACCAGCTTAAGAATTTGAAATCCCTGGTCTGTATGAATTACTTCAGATATGTCACCCGGTTCCATTCCCTTGATAGCATCCTGATAAACCTGATCAAGAGCCGAAACATCCAGCTCACCTAGATATCCACCGTTTGTACGCGTCTGTACGTCATCACTATATTGACGCGCAAGTGATTCGAAACTTTCCCCACCCATAGCCCTTGATCTTATGTCTTCAGCCAATTTTAGTGCCCGTGAGGTGTCTTCATGGCTTGGCTCCAGCCTCACGAAAATATGTCTGAGCTTATAGCGACCATCGATTATCGTATCCACCTTGACGATCTCAAATCCGTATCGCGTTCGAACTGGCGTCGAAACCTCCCCCCGACCAAGATCACGAGCAATGTTTGCAATTTCCTCACGAAGATCTGCCAGGCTCACCATGCCGATAAGTCCACCGTTGTTCCTCGTCAGGGCATCATCGGAGACATCTTTCGCAACCGTTTCAAAGGATTCGCCAGCAGTGATGCGCTCATGGGCACTCTCGATTCGCTTTATCGCCTCAGCCTCCCGTTTGCTATCAACCCTGGGAACAATGATTATGTGCGACAGGCCAACAACGGCAGGCAGCTCAGGTATAGAATCGAATTTGTTTTGATAGAAGCGCGTTATGTCGCTTTCGCTAACCTCTATATTCCCAAACTTCTGCCTCATGAGCCGATCCACGAGAAGCTGTTCCTCAATATCCTTGCGATAGCGAAGCTTGAGGTCTTTAAGAGTCATTCCCTGCCTTCTGAGCTCATTCATAAAGGCTTCCTTGGAGCCTGCGGCTTTCGTCATATCCTCTATCCATCGATCAAGCGCATCCTCAACATCGGTTCGCGTCACCTCAATGCCCATATCCTTGGCTTTAACAACAACTACCTTTCGGTCGATCATGCGTTCAAGTACATCCTTCCTGAGGCTGTCAAGTGATGCCGAGTCCTGCGGCACAGCCTCTCCCCTCATCTGCATGAGATAGATCTCCTCATCGAGGGCATTGTCGATGTCACTCATGAGGATGGGCTCCTCATCGACGACTGCCACAATCTTATCAATGAGCTCCTGCGAAAAACCAGCAACTGGCAGAAGCAGACACAAAATGAAGATGGATTTTTTCAATCTCTCTGCTCCTTAAGCCTTGCGAAATCAACGGAGGCAATAGCTTCAGGATAAACCTCGACCTTGTATTCTTGCATGCGCTGTTTAAGCCAATCCCCAAAAACCTGATCCTGCTCAAGTTGGAGAACACGGTTCTCGAGCATGTCCTTGACCTCTTCGAACTCGAGCTGCCTCGACGGAATCTTCTCAAGAACTTTTACAATCATATAGCCCTCGGGTCCGAAGCCAGGCGGCACCATCATGGGTTTCGAGAACCCACCAACATCGAGACTATCAACAACCTCTTGAAGTTGTGGAAATTTCTCAAGATCTCTATTGTAGAGCACACGCACGAGCTCGCCACCTCTTTCGGCAGTTGTCTTATCAATAGATTTCGCTTTCGCAAGACCAGCAAAATCCTTGCCCTGCTCGAGCTCATTGTAAATATCCTGAGCCTCTTGCTCACTCGCAAGGACAATTACTGCAAGCCTTGTTCCAGGATCTGTCACGAGCTGATCCTTATTCTTCTCATAGAAATCCCTAAGCTTTGCATCATCAACTTTTACATCTTTGACGATTTCATCATGCATTGCAGTTACGATAACTTCCTCCTGCGCTCTCTCAGCTGCTCGGCGAACATCGGGGCGATTCTCGTAGCCCTCACTGCGCATATCCATAGTCCACAATTCCCCTGTTATCAAGTCACCAACGAGTGACTTGAGTGTTTCCGCATCAAATGCCTCGCTAAGTATCACCAGCCCAGGCTGAGCCTTGAGCTTCTCCACATAATTCCTAACCTGCCATTCTCCCCCATCATAGGTAGCAAGCTTGCGGCTAAGCTCCTCATCGGAGAAATCGGGGATTGAGCCTGGCTCGACGTCAGGTTTTGAATAAAGCGCCTTGAACTTTGAAACAACAAGATCGACTACATCATCATGGAAGGTGAGATGATATTTCTCCCGTATCTTCGCTGCGAGGTTTCTGTGGACCGTGTTCTCACGTCTCATCCTTTCCATTGTTTCGAGGTTTGCTTTGATTGCATCGTAGGATTGCTGTTCAATGGGCTCCTTCGAGTAAAGCTTAACAAGGACGTAGTAGGTATCATAGGGCAGGGGTCCAATCACATCGCCGGGATTCATGGTCATGATCTTGTCTTCAATATCAGCTGGCATAAGACCGAGAGGACGGATTCCCAAATCGCCCTCGCGATCACGAGAGGCATCAAGGGAATAGATGCTTGCAAGATCTTCGAAGCTTTGTCCTTGCTTGAGCTTCTCGGCTACCTTATCAGCCATGGATTTTGAGCGGAGAAAGATCCAGCCAAGATGATAGCGGTAACGCTGTTTGGCATATAAATCTTTGATGTCATCCTCGGTGATCTTGACCTGAGACCTCACCTTATCATTGTAGTAGGCACGCCAGGCTTGCATCTCAAGAGCATTCTGGAAGGCTTTGATGGCATCCGGTGACCTGTCGAGACCCCGCTTTATCGCTTCCCGTTTCACGATTTCCTTGCTGACAACATCCTTAACAAACTGTTCCTTGGCATCGACCGTGCTGAGATCAGGACGCGCATCGGGACTGATTGCAAGATATTCCTGTTTTATCTGACCAACAGTAATGACATCATCACCGATGCGAGCTACTACCTTTTGATCTTCCTTTCCGCACGATATCACCGCCATAGCTGCTGCGATAAGCAAGAAGACAAGCAAGTTTCTCGCCATGGTATCTCTCCTTTCTGTTGTTGAGCCAAACTATCACATAGCCTCGAGAGCCTTCAATACCTTTCTCATCAGCTTGAGCCGAGCATCAGGCGATTCTGAAATCACCTTAAGGCGAACGCATGGTCTTGATCCACCCTGAAGCTCAACTTCGACTCCGAGGTCCATTATGCGCTCAATCTCCTCCATTGAAATCTTCCGTCCTTCACTGGGCTCAATATGCAACGCTGAAGCCTTGACAACCACCCTTGCCATCCCTGCTCTTTGAGCTAAAACCCTAAGACGCTGAAATTCAAGCAGATTGCTTGCCTCGGGTGGAAGGCTCCCAAAGCGATCCTCAAGCTCCACTTCGAGTTCATCGACACTGGCAATGTCCTTTGTCTCAACCAGGCGCTTGTAGAAAATCACACGCTGCTTGGAATCCTCAACATAGGTGTCAGGCAGATAGGCAGAAAGATCCGTTTCGATCTTGGCCTCAACCCTCGCTTCAATTGGCTCACCCTTTATCTCCTTTACAGCCTCCTCAAGGAGCTTACAGTAAAGATCGAAACCGACCTCTGCAATATATCCGCTCTGCTGCGGACCAAGGATATTGCCAGCACCTCTAATCTCAAGGTCACGCATCGCTATCTTAAAACCTGAACCAAGGGCTGTGAATTCAGTAAGCGTCTTGAGGCGTTTGCGTTGCTCTTCGGTAAGATGATGTCTTTTGGGAACGAGTAGATAGGCATAAGCCCTATGCTTGGATCTTCCAACTCGACCACGCAATTGATAGAGTTGGGCGAGTCCGAGTGTATCGGCTCTGTTTACGATAATTGTGTTGACGGATGGAATATCAAGACCGCTCTCGACAATCATTGTCGAGACGAGAATGTCATATTTCTTTTGCACGAAATCCAGCATTATCCTTTCGAGTTCTCGCTCCTTCATCTGTCCGTGAGCGACAGCCACTCTTGCCTGGGGCACGAGGCTTGCAACATGGGCTGCAACAGTATCAATTGATTCAACCCTATTGTGAACAAAGAAAACCTGTCCTCCGCGATCGAGCTCACGCATTATAGCATTCACAATGATCTCCTCATCATAGGGTACAACCTCTGTCTCAACTGGCAATCTGTCCTTGGGTGGCGTGTCAATGACGGACATGTCGCGTGCTCCGAGCAAAGCCATGTGGAGGGTGCGTGGAATGGGAGTTGCGGAAAGGGTGAGAACGTCAAGGGTGGCTCTCATTTTCTTGAAAGCTTCCTTGTGGGCAACACCGAAGCGCTGCTCCTCATCTATGATTACAAGCCCCAGATCCTTAAACTCAACATCCTTCTGCAAAAGGCGGTGGGTGCCAATCACTATGTCGATTCGACCCTGCCGAAGATCCTCTATTATGCGCTTCTGATCACGCTTAGTGCGGAATCTGCTGAGCATCTCGACGATAACCGGATACTCTGCAAGCCGCTCCCTGAAGGTATAGAAGTGCTGCTGTGCAAGAACTGTGGTTGGCACGAGCACTGCAACCTGTTTGCCATCCATAACAGCCTTAAAAGCTGCACGGATCGCAACCTCAGTCTTGCCATAGCCAACATCACCGCAGACCAGCCTGTCCATGGGCCGATCACTTTCCATATCTCGCTTGATCTCCTCTGTCGCTCGCAGCTGATCAGGTGTTTCCTCATAGATGAAAGATGCTTCGAGTTCCTTTTGCCAGTGCGTATCGGGTTTGAAGGCGTGGCCTGGGCGAGCCTTGCGCAAAGCATAGATTCTTATAAGCTCCTCTGCCATCTCCTTGATGGCCTTCTTGGTGCGTGCTTTGATGCGCTCCCAGCCAGCGCCACCGAGCTTGCTAAGATTTGGGGGTTGGCCATCCTTGCCGATGTACTTCTGGAGAAGATCAAGTTGATCAATAGGTACATAGAGTTTGTCACCACCAGCGTAGTGAACAAGAAGACACTCAGTTACTCTACCTTCGACAACGAGGCGCTCAACACCACCGTACTGACCTATGCCGTGGTTGACATGAACGACATAGTCACCAACGTTAAGAGCACGATAGCTCTCAATCGGACCCTCACCCCTGAAACGCGGATAGCGAGGTCTGCGCTTGTATCTACCAAAGATGTCACTATCTGTAATGACCTTTAGTCTGGCTTCGTTGAAGACAAAACCCTGTCTTAAAGCTCCAACGCCAATCGTCACACAGTCGCTGTCGGTGGAAATGATTTCCTCGAGGCGTTCGACCTGCCCTTCATTATCGCAAAGAATGTAGATGCGATAGCCATCAGCTATTGATTCCTCAAGAACGTTTCTCAGCACCTTAAGACTTCCACCAAATGTCTCAGGGGCACGGAAATCGAGATGCATCGCATCTGGGGTAGGCTTGAAGGCAGAGATTTCGACAATCTTTCTCCCTGAGACCCTATCAATTGCAATATCGAGACTATCAAGAACTTTCTCTGGCAGGGGAAGGTGATTCTTGCGGCCCTCAGCTTGCTGATATCGCATCCTCACCTCATCAACAATATACTCTGCCTTATCCTTGAGTGACTCAGGCTCTATGAGAACCACAAGGGCATCAGATGGCAGATAGGAGCTTAGGGCTGCTTCGCACGAATAGAAAGTCGGGGCATAGGCTTCTAAGCCATCGAAAAAGAAGCGATCCCTGACGTGAATCGCAACCTCCTCAATGCGTCTTCCTCTCAGGCGCTTACCTCTAAGGCTTGATAGGAAGCGCTCGACGGATTCATCATTAAGGACTACCTCCCTTGCTGGAGCGATGGTGACACTATCAAGATGTTTGACTGAGCGCTGAGAGATGACATCAAATTCCCTCAGGGACTCAACCTCATTGCCAAACAGCTCTATGCGAACAGGATTCTCAAGACCTGGCGAATAGACATCTACAATTCCACCTCTCACACTAAAGGTCCCAACCTCTTCAACGGCAGCAACCCGAGTAAAGCCTGCCTCAACGAGATTTCTGACAACATCCTTCAGTTCAAGGGTATCGCCCTTTCTTATTCTCAAAAGGCTTTTGGCAAGGTCTTCTGGTGGGATTATGCGTCTCAGAAAGGCTCTGAGAGAGGTAACAACAATCTTCTTCTTACCCTCGAGAAGATCTGAAAGTGCCTTGAGGCGCTGACCTACAATTGCCTCGTGCGGTGAGAGCTCATCATATGGAAGGATCTCCCAGTCTGGGAAATAGACCACATTCTCTGGGCCTACGACATCCTCAATGTCTTCCTTGAGCGATTCAGCCTCATCAGGGCAGACCACAAACACTGACCGCAAAAGACGCCCAAAGAGAATCCCGACAATGATTGAGGTACTTGAGCCTGCCAGCCCGCCAACTTCAACCCTTTGCTCAGACTCAACCGCATTGAGGAAGCGCTCAATACTTGGAGATTTCTTAAGAATTTCAAGAATGCTCGAGAGCATCGCTGATCTGGGACCTGCGCAACAGACCTGCAAGATTGGCAGCAATTAGGCTTTCGGCTACAACAAGAGCCAGTACGATCCATAGAATGTATTTTAGCAAATCGCGTCCTTGCCGGAGCAAAGAGATGCCCTCGGCAAGATCGTCCTTATCCGAGAAAAAACCAATCTGAGCACCATCGAAAGCTGACCTTACAAGGCCGCTTTCCACCTTAGTGAAATCGGACTCTCTTACATCAACGTTTAAAGCAAAAACCGCAAGTGTTTCATCTTGGGTCTTTAGGAAATAAATGCCCGGTTCGCCACCAACTTTGATACGGTATCTCTGCATCTGTCCAACTGCTTCGGGGAACTGCCGAATCTCACCAGTTGGACCATCAAGCACAACTTCCCCACTGGCACGTGGGGCCCTAAGGCTGATCTCCTCGCCCAAAAGGTAGGAAGTTCTCAAGGAAACCTGTGAGGAAACATAGCCTAACGCTTCGTGGAGTATGGGAACAAACTGCCCTGTTGCAACAAGATCATTCCAAAGCCCATCTGCTGAACTGGCAAAAATCAAAATGCCTTGCCTAGGCTCGACGAGCGCTGGAGAACCATCGGAAAACCAGGCAAGAACTCTTGCCTGTCCAGGTACGATCTTTAAGAAGCTATAGAAATTCACCCCAACAAATGGGCTTTCACCTCTTTTGAATTTGGAGAAGATCGGGTGATCCCAAGCCACCTTATCAATTGTATAGAATCCTCCGCCACCGACTCGTGCAGCCTCAATTGAGAGATCTCCGAGAAGGGGCAGGAGCTTGCGATTGTAGGCTCCGACATCTGTAGCATCACCCAGAAACATCACAATGCCGCCACCGCTTTCAAGATAGCTCGTGAGAGCTTCAATCTCAAGGGGCGCAAATCGAGCAACATTGGATATTACAAGGGCATCAATCCCTGCAAGTGTCTCATCGTTTATGGCACCGGGTTCGATTTCGGCAACATTGAACCTCCCTTCCCCTCGAGGTGCCAGTGCCATCTTGATGTAGTAGGAATCTCCAACTACAGCAATCCGTCTTCGTGGTGAAGAATAGGCAAAATACCTTCTATCATCAACGGGCAGGTGATCCTCCGCAATGGCTACCTCTCCCCACACGGGACCGTTCAGGCTGGGAATCTCGAAAGTCCTGGTTTCACTACCGACTTCTCCTGGTGAAAAAACTCCGCGATCGAGCAGCCGATCCCTAAGATAAACCTCTGCCACGCGTCCTCCAGGATTGGCTCTTCCAAATTGCTGGAAGGTAACCTCCATTTGCATCGAGCTTTCACCAACAGGAAGACGAAGATTTATCGCTTTCACACATGCATTGGGACTTTCATCGCCAAGATCAACGATCATAACCCTCAGGTCTTGCGGCAGGTCCGTGGCACGCTCCGGGACTGCCTCCAATCCACCCCAATCGCCCTTCTGCATATCGGAGATAATGTAGATCTCCTTGGCAGCAAGGCTTGAGGCTCTGAGTTTATCAAGGGCTTCGCCTATGGCTGTCGCCATATCACCAGCAATTTTTGAGCAGCGCAGGTTGGCAACTTCCCTCTTGAGGTCCTCAAGTCTGTAGGTGCCACCCGTCACGGGCTTTCCACCTGTAAGTGTCACATAGACTTCATCGGAAGCATCAAAGTAATCAAGTAGTTCAAGGGCTTTTCGCTTGGCGATTTCAAAGAGCTCCTCTCCATCCCTCTCCCGCATCATGCTTAAGCTGTTGTCGAGAATGATCACTGCTGTTGTCGGTAAGTGCCCGTGGACGACTCGCGTACCGGTTAGAGTCGGACGGGCTAGGGCAAGAGCAAGGAAAAGCATTATGAGGATTCTCAGGATTAGAAGCAGGAGTTGCCTCAGCTGGAAGCGACGGGTCTTGCGGCGCATTAGTCTTCGTAAGAATTCAAGTGAGGGAAATTCAATGACAATCACCCTTTGTCTGTGAAGGAGATGGATTACAAGCGGAACGAGTGCGACAAGCGCTGCAACAAGATATGATGGATGCAGAAAACCCATAGTCCGCTACCTAACCCAACCGCTGCCGCTTCTCGAGGTAGGAGAAAAGGGCAACATCAAAGCTCGTCGATGTGCTGAGTGGTACATAATCTACGTTGCTCTGCCTGAGAACGCTCCGATATCGGTCAATCCAATCTGCAACCCTTCTACGATACTCCCCAGCGATTTCCCAGGGTACGGCAGGAACCTCTTCACGAGTTTCAAGATCTCTCAGGATAACTTCATGTTCAAAGGGGAAATTTATCTCATAGGGATCGAGCACGTGGAAAACGATCACCTCATGCTTTCGGTGCCGGAAAAGTTTCAAACCCCTTATCACGCGAGTCTCATCATCCAGTAAGTCCGAGATGAGAATTATGAGCCCGCGTCGCTTTACCCTTTGCGCAAGTTCCCTCAAGCAAAGGCCAAGGTCGGTCTCTTGTGCTGCTTCAAGATGTGCGAGCTCTTTAAGAATCACGTGGAGATGATGCCTGACGGATCTTGGAGGAATGTATCTTCGTGGCTTGGTATCAAAAGTGAGAAGCCCAACGGAATCCTGCTGCTTAAGCATTAGATAGGTTAGTGATGCCGCAAGATAGCATCCATACTCGAGCTTTGTAATGCCATCAGACTTATATCCCATCGATGCACTTGCATCCAGAATCACATAGGCGCGGAGATTCGTCTCCTCCTCATATTCCTTTATATAGAAGCGGTCTGTCTTGCCATAAACCTTCCAGTCGATGTAGCGTATTGGATCGCCAGGCATGTACTGACGGTGCTCTGCAAATTCAACCGAGAAACCCTTGTAGGGGCCACGATGGAGACCAGACACAAAACCTTCGACGACCAGTCTTGCTTTTATGTCTATGCTCTTAAGTCTTGAGATAACAGCTGGATCGAGATACTTGCGATAGTCTTCAGTCGCTCTCAACTTCGGGTACCTCACTAAGTAGCCTGTCAATGATATCAACCGATGTTATGCCGTCGGCTTCGGCGTTGAAGTTGGTGATTATTCTGTGGCGGAGTACAGGTTTTGCAACCGCCTTCACATCCTCACAAGTTGGCGTATAACGCCCCTGCAGGATGGCGCGTGTCTTGGCTCCGAGGATAAGATATTGGGAAGCCCTTGGGCCTGCACCCCAGCTTACCCAATCTTTGATGAAGGTGGGAATACCATCGCTGCCCGGGCGTGTCGTTCTTACCAGGCGAACAGCGTATTCGACAACGTGTCTCGGAACAGGGACGCGGCGAACAAGGCGCTGAAGCTCAATTATGTCCTGAGCATTGAGAACCTGTTCCAGATCCGGACTATATGCACTTGTGGTTGTCTCAACTATTTCAACTTCCTCATCCGCATCAGGATAGTCGACATAGATGTTAAACATGAAACGGTCGAGCTGGGCTTCAGGCAAAGGATAGGTACCTTCGAGCTCAATAGGATTCTGAGTTGCAAGCACAAAGAAGGGAAGATCAAGCTGATAGGTTTCTCCACCCGCTGTCACCTGCCGCTCCTGCATTGCCTGAAGCAATGCCGCCTGGGTCTTGGGAGGCGTGCGGTTGATCTCGTCAGCGAGCACTATATTGGCAAACACCGGACCTTTGACAAAACGAAACTGGCGCTTTCCAGTCGAGCGATCTTCCTCAATTATATCCGTTCCGGTTATATCAGCCGGCATAAGATCAGGGGTAAACTGGATGCGGCTGAACTTTAGGTCAAGAATCCTTGCGATTGTGCTGACGAGCAATGTCTTGGCTAACCCTGGTACGCCGACAAGGAGACAGTGCCCATCGGAAAGCAGGGCAATCAACATCTCTTCGATAACTCTGTCCTGACCAACGATCACCTTCTTGACCTGCTCGATGATCTTCTTTCGGGCTTCATTTAGATTCTCAACAGCTTCGATATCTCTTGCTTCATTCCTCACGTGTTACCCTCCGCAATTGATAGCATCCCTTTCAATCGACTATTCCAAAGACTTTGGGTTCCGTATCGATACTCGGTCTTGTTGTAAGAACACCTTTTATTGCGTAGCGTCCGAGTGGCAATTTTACGCCGCTTCGGGTAGTTTGATCCCAGGTTGCCTCATAGGTTATGGTCGCTCTTGGCTCAAGAAGGAGCGTGGATGTCACCTGTGCAAACGTCCTAGCATCCGACCATCGCCAGAGCACCTCGTTGCCTTTACTAACAATGAAATCATATCTTTGAGCGGTTGGAAAGAAGAGCCTTAAGGCTCGTGAAGTAAGATTGGTCACTATGAGTTTCATCTCGATTGGTTCGCCAATTGCATAGCCGCCCTCATTGAGTTGGACTTGAACAAGAAGTGATTCGGGGCTACTTGCTGACTCACGTATCATCTCTTCGCCTTCTCTTTGCTTCGGCTTGCAAGAGGCAACGACGCACAAAGTAGTCACTCCTAGGGCCATCACCAATCGGATATGTTTCGCTTTGAAAAACATTGTCTCCTTTCAGGGGAAAGCTAGCCCGTCGGCATGATTTTACACTCAAAACTAACAAGGTGCTGCTACTCCTGTCAAACCCTAACGTAGGTAGGGTGAATAATCACGGAGGTGGTTGAGACAGTGGTGCTTCAAACCAAGCGCGCCAGGAGTGCATACGAGAGAGGCAATCCCCCGAACCAACGCTACATTCTCATTTCAACCTGTTCGGTACCTCAGTAAGGACGCCTCGAAGGCCAAGGCTCCCGCTTCTCATACCATGACCTGAATCGAGAAGCTGCACGCCAACTCCTCG
>JAOZOU010000084.1 GCA_029933125.1 bacterium
TTTACTGTAAGGGCTGTGGGATTTGTGCGCACGAGTGCCCGAGAGCGGTGATAACGATGGTTGAGGAGGCGGAGGAGTAAGAGAAAGCGGAAATTTGAGGAGGGTTAAGATGGGTGGGCGGGGTTTAAAAGAAGAGGAGGCGAAAAGAGTGGAAGTCTCGAACGAGGACACCTACGAGAGCGTGCTGGAGAGACTGGGGATAAATCCGGTGGAGGTGGTCGTGCTTCGCGACGGCAAGCCGGTGCCGGAGGACGAGAAAGTAGTTGTTAGTGGGAAAAAGGGAGAGGTAAAAATAAAGATCGTCAGAATTGTGTCCGGCGGGTAAAAAGTAAAGAAAAGAAGAAAGGGGAGGGATAAAATGGGGGGCAACCTTTTGAAGGGCTTGGCGGTCTTGGGTGTGGTTCTGTTCTTAGCGATGCTCGTAAGTTGCGTGGTGCCTTGTGTTGCGGTTAATGGAGAATTGGGTGAGAAGAAAATGAAGGAGCCGTCAAGCACTCTGACGCTGACCGTCCTGAACGAGACGACCGCATTCGGAGAGTGGCGCATTTTTTATCCCTGCGAGCACGCAGGGGTGGGAGCGGGACACCTGCGGTTTGCACACGAACTGCTTGAAAATAACAGAGAGGGCGTTGAGAAGGGAATGGAAGACCTCTTCTTGCAGGATGTTGAGGCGGTACAAATCGCAAAAGAGGACGAGACCCTCGTCGTTCGATTCAATCTTAAAGCAGACTACACAAACGGTTTTGCGACAGGAAAGTACAAATCCAGCTACGAACTTGCCGAATATTCGCCGACTTTTGTAAGTGTTTTAAAGATTGTGCTGCCTCAAGAAAAGAGAGTAGTAAGCGTGAACCCAGGACCAAACGAGTTCAAAGTGAGTGAGAAGGAGAATGAACTGGTGTATTTTGACTACAATTGGATTTACCCGTTGGAAATCGGCTACGCGGAAAAATCGGGTGCTGGTGTGCCTAAAATCGGAAAAGAGTGGAAGTTGCCGAAACTCCCTTCTTCTGCCGATATTCTTGGTGGAGAGGAAGAGGAGGGTTTTAGAGAAATACCTGGAAATGATTATTCACGCTTTGCGGGACCTGGTCTTTGGGTTGGCACTGGGACAGACTCGGTTCCTGGGACTTCTAAAACCGCAAAGGGGGTTGCAAACGAGTACAAGCCGTGGTTGTATTTGTGGAGTTCAATCCTTGATCAATGCCCGGATGCTGTCTTTTATCGTGTTGTCAAAGGATATGATGTTTATGCGGGATTTGATGCATTTTTGATACAATATTTTGCATATTGGGAGTGCCAAGATTGTGTCCCTGGGCACGACCACGATTATGAGCCAATCTTCGTCTGGGTGAAAAATATTGGGAAAAGACCTTACAGGGTGGCTTACGACCACTGGGATTTGTCAAATTGCCACACGCACGAGATACACAGAAACAAATCTTATCTCTGGTCTTCTACCTCAGACGGCGTGTATGAAGTCCCTGAAGGCACGCACACAAACGAGAAGGCTTACTACCCCTTCGGGAACGCGTCTTACAACGGCGATGATTTTGGCGCCGAGTTAATTCTTCATACTCTTCCTGCCTCGCTCCAAAACAACTGGGACGTGAATCATGTCAGGCTCGGAATAACAAACTGCTGGCACACTTTCGATACTGATATCACTGGTTCAAACTGTGGCGATTATTCATTAGCGCCTCTAAACGATAATGAATTGATAACAGCATATCGTCTCGAACTGGATGAGATTGACATAATTTGGTGTCTCTGCGGTATCGAGGCGTTTAAATACGATGTCTCAGACCTTTTGAGTGGGTCTTCTGGGAAGAACACTACCACAGACACCACGAATTCA
>JAOZOU010000085.1 GCA_029933125.1 bacterium
CACACCTTTGACGAGCCGCTTGAGGCGGGTCTTTAAGCGGCGACTCACTACACATGGACGCTTGGCAGTGCGGTTCAGATAAACTGGTTCCTCGGTAGCTCAACGGTAGAGCATCCGGCTGTTAACCGGAATGTTGCATGTTCCAATCCTACCCGGGGAGCCATTTTGGTGGCTCTCTCAAACTCTTTCAAAGTCTCCTTCCGACCTAGGTTGTCCTCCAGTCCAGTGAGGCATCGGCTCGACACTACTTCGGAGCTCGAATTTTGAATTTCTTGGCTTGAATAATTTGCGAAGTTGTCTGCTGCAGGGAGGTAGTGTGAACGCAGCACGTCAGGGGTATTGTCATCACTGAGCGTGCGTCCGACTAATTGTGGAATAGCTTCCAATGACGCCAACGTTGCACGTTCTGTCCCGATCAACGAGGGAGCGTATAGTGGCTATCCTAACCTCAGGGGTCCGCCGTGAGACCCGGCGGGTTGCTGACTTCACAATTTCCTGCCCACCTGACTGACCGTCATGGTTCTTCGGTGATATGCATTCACCAGCGCTGGCTATCATGGGCTGTTCTAGGGAGCGACGGCTCTGAGCCGCCACCATGTAGCCCTTCGATGCAGGGGCTTTTCTCTTGCAGTCGTGTTATCCATGATACAACATCTCCGGTGAATGGCGAGGGGTAACGGTATCGGTGGCTGGCGAGTGCAATAGGGTCGATGATCGTGAGGTACGGGGTGATCCCGGGATGGGGTGTGTGACCAGCGCACGGCTGGTACGGAGTTCTACGTCCACAGGGTTTAGGCGCAGAGGCACGAAGAAAGGCAACCTGGGATATTCTGAGCGAGCTGGGCATGTCATGGGCGCTATTAAACGTTTTCGTAGAATCGTTTAATAAGCTGACGTCTTATTTAACGATCGTTCAATAAGGGAAAGCAGATGCGTCGTGGAATGACCGGAAGGTATCTGGCGACAAGTGTAGGAGGAGAAAAGGTCAATGCCTTCGTTCCCGATCCCTTACCTCCGAAGCCGCCGCTTGATCTATCCGGGGATAGGCTGCGCCTACTGGAGCGAGCCACCCTTGCACTCGGGCGATTGGATAGCATCTCAACCCTGCTGCCTGATCCGGGTATCTTTCTATATGCCTACATCCGCCGGGAGGCAGTGCTTTCATCGCAGATTGAGGGAACTCAATCCTCGCTGGCTGACTTACTCCTTTTTGAGCTGGATGAAGCGCCGGGTGTCCCATTCGATGATGTGGTAGAAGTTTCCAACTACGTCGCTGCACTTGAGCACGGAATCGATCGCCTGAGGGAAGGTTTCCCTCTCTCGAATCGGCTAATCTGCGAGATGCATGGGATATTGCTTTGGCGTGGCAGGGGAAGCAGAAGGTCGCCGGGGGAGCTTCGGCGTACCCAGAACTGGATTGGTGGGACCCGACCGGGAAATGCTCACTTCGTCCCACCGCCAGCGCAATATGTAGAGGATTGCATGGCAGCATTAGAGCGGTTCCTTCATGATGAACGGCTTCCATATCCTGGGTTGGTGAAAGCGGCGCTTGCCCACGCTCAGTTTGAAACTATCGACCCCTTCTTGGATGGTAACGGACGGCTAGGGAGGCTGCTGATTGCTTTCATCTTGCACCACGATGGCATCCTTTCAAGGCCGCTCCTCTATTTGAGTCTATATTTTAAGCAACACAGGGACGAGTATTATCGCTTGCTTGATTTGGTGAGGTCAGATGGGGAGTGGGAGACATGGCTTGACTTCTTTCTGGAGGGAGTGGAGCACACAGCTGGAAACGCAGTAGAGACTGCTCAGCGTCTCGTGGCGTTATTCGAGGATGATGAGGGTCGGATTCAGTC
>JAOZOU010000086.1 GCA_029933125.1 bacterium
GCGTCCGGACGTAGTCCCACTATCACCTCAAGATTAGGATTACTGCAACTTCCGACATCTGGTAGATCCTGATACTCGGCGAAGTATATAGTATACTCGTCCATAGTTAGAATCTGACGTTCTGCTGTAAGTATTATATCTTTTGGGACCTTGAGCGATCGTAATTGCTCGAATTGCTCACGATGAGTGACAACGACTCCCTCTATCGGCTTTGACACAGTCACCGTCCTATCATTCATATCGATAATCGTAAGCTTCTTCTCCTTACCAAGAATGATCAACTTTGTCTGACCCACATCCAGCATGCTTATTTTGCCGTCGTAGTTTGCATCTGCAAAAGTCGTGGCTGGTTTCTTACCGAAGATTACTAACTTTATGTACGTTGTATCCCGCATATCAATGGTATCGTCTTCATTTGCATTGCCGTAAATCTTTAAATAACCAGCACTTGCAAGCACTGGCGATGTCAGCAGAATTGTGCATATTGCTATTCCTACTAATACCAAGTTTTTCGTTTTCATTTTTTTCTTTTTATCACCTCCTTTTTTATAGAGAGTATTTATATAGCTCCCCTCCCCGGCGCTTCTTTATCCCATATCCTTAGGGGGAGAAAAAAAATCCCCCTCAACAAAATTTTCCTTTTTATTCGCTTCTTCCCTATTTCCTCCTCCGCAGAATATACGCAATTGCCGATATCACTGCTATTGCGAGAACAGCTTCGAATCCTGGTACTGCCGATTTTGGCGTTGGTGTTGGCGTTGACTTTCCCTTAGTAGTTGGCGTTGCTGTGGACTTTGGCGTTGGCGTTGTTTTTACTGCCGGTGTTACTTCTCGCTTTGGCGTTTCTCCCGGTGCTAATGTCGGCGTTTGCGTAGGTGCCGGTGTCTCTCCGGGCGCCAATGTTGGCGTTGGAGTAGGTGCTGGAGTTTCAGTTACGTTTGTTTCAGGTGTAGGTGCCGGTGTCTCTCCAGGAGCTAATGTTGGCGTAGGCGTAGGTTCCTCCTCTTCTTCCTCTTCCCCCTCTTCTTCAACTATCCCTACTTTAACCACTGCACTATTCCAATTCGCTTCTATTGCTTCTGGTGTCGCTCTATCGTCCTCAAAAACGTATTTCACGAGTTCTCCATTGGAAAGTTCTAACGCGCTTTTGTCACCATCCTTCCCCTTCACCTTGAAACTTATTTTCGCTAAGTATCCCGAACCACTCACTGTGGTAGTTCCAGAAAGCTCTAACATTACTTTTATCGTGTCCGAATCCATAGGCGCCCACATGGCTATTGGTATCTCCGTATCATCTATGCTGCCATCTGTAACGTCATCCACCTTCACTACCTTGTGATCAAAAATGAGGTCGAACATTCCATTATTGAAGTCCGTGATACCTTCCACATCTATGGTCACGTCAAATGTCTCTTTTTCTTCTACGTACTCCGGTGCATTAACTGTGACCGTAACTTCCGCTTCTTGTGCCATTACTGGTGTAACTGCAAGCGACGTAAGCGCTAACGCTATTACTATTAAGACAAGTAAAACAGTCATACCTGTCCCGGTCATTGGCAATTTCGTGATCCTTCCACTACTTTTTCCTCTCTCTCCCATCCCCTCTCGTACCTCCTTACAGATTCTTTTTATCTTCCATTGGTGCTAACTATGGGAACCAACGATAACCTCGTCATCGACCCACACCGCAGGTATCTCTTCCGCTTCCGTGTTCACCAGCAGTCCATTGGATATGTCTAACCCGCTTTTATCTCCTGCCTCGCCTACCACTGCGAAACTTATCGCCGCTAAATTCCCCGTGCCCCTTACGCCTGCAATCCCCGAAACGTCAAGGATCACT
>JAOZOU010000087.1 GCA_029933125.1 bacterium
ATCTGGTAAACGTTCTTTGCGGTCTACCAGCTATTCTCCCAGAATGGCATTGCTGCCCTGTTCTCATCTGACAAAAGGTAACATAGAGATACTTTCTGGCGCGAGTAAGTGACACGAACAATAGACGCCTTTCATCGTCTATCTCCTCACCTATCGCCCTCCCTGGGATATACTCATCTTCTACAGCAGCAACTATCACAGCATCTGCCGATAATCCTTTGGCTTGATGCATTGTCATAATAGCGACTTTCCCTTTTTCCTTCTCTTGTTCTACATCACCAAGCGATACGTTCAAAGCTCTCAAAAGTTCTTCCAGTGATTCCGCCTCGCCAAGCTCCCTTACCCTCATAAATAGGGCAAGCACTTCTCTTCTTTCATCTTCATCATTGATTACTTTGTTTGCAATATCTTCAATCCACTCAATTAAGTTCTCTACTTTTGGTTTTCCAAATTCGTTAAGAAAGTTTTCTATCTCTCTTACTCTTTGGGCTACTCTGCTCCCAATTCGTGGTAATCTGTTTGGGTGCCTTTTAACTTCCTGAAGCACCCCCGAAAATTTTATCCCACTTCTTCTCGCCATTTCATACAGTTCAGAAAATGTCTTCTCACCGATTCCTCTATTCCCCAAATCGAGAATCGTTCTCCAAGCAAGATGATCTTCTCGGTTACAAGTTAATCGCAATAAACAAAGCAATTCTCGACCTTGCTCACGATTTAGAGGTTCTAATGGGTTTGACACTGTTCCAACAGGAATATTCTTTTCCGTGAGAGCATCTCGTAATGGATTTGAAAATTGGCTGTTTCTATCAGTCCGTAAAAGGATCAATATTTCATCTGGGGAGATGTCTCGGAAATTGATAAGCCAAAAGCACAGTTCTGCAATACCCTCAGCTTCTTCGTTTTGGGTTAGAAATCTCAATACGTGAACCTTCCCCCGTTCGGCTTCGTCTTTGGGTTTAATAGGCTTATCAATACGGCGTGGATCTTGTTTTGCTACATAAAGACCATAATCAAGTATTTCCTTGTAGCATCGTTGGCAAATATCCAATACCAATGGTGTAGAGGGGTTGTAATCAGCAGTAAATCTTCTTATCCCTTCAGGATTTGCAAATCTAAAGCCATAGATACTTTGGTCATCATCCCCAGCACAATATATCTCGCTACCCAGCGCAGCTAATGATTTGATAACTGACAGGTCACAAGCATTTAGGTCTTGGTATTCATCAATGACTACATATTTTGGTGGTCCCTCCAAATCCAAGCTTTCCCCTTGTTCTTCCAATACTCGTTTTAGCTGATAGACAAGCTCCGCTCTTAAAGTATATCCGTAAATCTCTCTATGTTCTTTCCATGCTCCCAGAAATAATGGGTCAGGGAAACGTATTTCCCAATCCGGAGTATCAGCAGTTAACCGTTGCCAATCAGCGGAGAGTTCATTTAGTAGCTTTTGGGTCTCCCTCACATTTTTACCAATTAGATCGCTTAATTCTTCGATGATAACCCGTCGTTCCTCATAATCATCCGCAATCCGAAGAGGTTGTGGAAGTCGAGTTAAAGGGGCATTTCTAAGTAGCTCCTTCAGGGCAAAAGAATGTAGAGTAAAAACTCTCGGAATCCGGGATGCCATTCCTTCGAGGTTGTCTTTAACATAACGCCTTAATTCTGACGCTGCTGCACGAGTAAACGTAAGGGCAAGAATTTCGCCTGGAGGGATGTTCTGTTGAGTTATTAGCCATAGAATCCGTCTTGTCATAGTTAGTGACTTACCTGTTCCTGGACCTGCAAGGAGCCTTGCATGCGAACCTCTATGACTTGCCGCTTTCTTTTGTTTTTC
>JAOZOU010000088.1 GCA_029933125.1 bacterium
CATCGGGTGCAAATCGCAAAAGATGGTAAAATAGACATAAGCTCAGGTAGGCGGAGCAAGGCCAGATGTTAGAACGGCGTTACAAAAGTCGGACCACTGATGAGCGACCCACTGGCAACGTGCGTGTACAAATGCTTCCGCATTTTCCTCCAGCCAATTCTTGCCACTGCTCTTGAGCCGCAAGTTGACCGCTTGTCGAATCAGACTTTCCACCACTCCACTCCCGACGGGTAATTTCTGAGCTTTGAAGCGAGCATAATCCAGACGGCCGTTCGTTTGATGGTTTTGGAAGTAGCCGTACTGGATTCGTACAGTATCCAAGTCCTCACCTACTTTATCAACCAGATAACGTTGTATCTCGGCCACGAGATTTTGAGCCTGACCTTTTTTGAACTTCTTGGCCCACTTCTCAGCCCATGCCTTCCCTTTGGCTGTGTCTCCAAACAACGCCTCGGCCAACTGATAAATATGTTCTACGGCGTGAGGATAATCCAGGACTTGGACGATTTGTTCGGGACGGCAGCCGAGTTCGCGCAATAGCGGAGGGATATTGTTCCAGATCCAAGGTGCTCCATCGCCTAGTAAGACGACGATCTCAGCCTGGGCAATGCCCAGTTTGTGGAGACGGAGGTGTAGGATCTTCAGAAATTCATCCTTGCCCCCCAGTGTGCCATCGGCGACCAGGGGAACTTCAAGGGTGTTCACTTTATGCCCCTGTTCGTCCAAGACATAGATCGTTAACAATTTGGGTTCGCGCCAGTTGGTCTCGTAGCCCGGCCAGCCACTCTTACGCTTGCGTCCCCGACGATAGGTACGGCGGATCTTGACGCGCCCTCCATCGCCACTGATAACGACACGTTTGCCCCTCAGGGCCTCACCCGCCGGTAACGTTCCCTCCGCCAGACGCGCCAATTGCTCGTCACGGATGGCTAGGCCGAGGTGAGCAAAGGCTTCACTTATCCGCCGAATACGGCCCGTACTGAAGCCCAGACCCAACCAGGTGACGAACTGCTTCGCCTGCTCGAAAGAAGACGCTTGAGTGGCCGCTTGGCTCACCAAACAACGCACCAGCGGGCTCACGCCTTCACTGATGCCCAGCAGCGTCAGCACGGGATAGAACCCTCGCCCTCGGCTCTTGCCGCGCTTACCCCGTTTCCGTTTTCGGCCAGGCCGATTCCTTGGCTCTCGCGCTAGCTTGTACAGAACCGGGATTCGCACTCGAATGCTACCGATGAGGGTAACGGGTACTTCTCTGAGACCCTCACTGGTGTAGTGGAGGCCCGCTTTCCCAAGCGCTCGCACGTTAGCGGCCAACTTCACACTTTCCGTCAGAGCGAGACGGTGGATCAAGATGGCGATGCAGTGCCCTACTAACCGCAGCCCGGCCAACAGAATGGCCCATTCTTTCTCTTTCAGTTTGACCCCGTCCCAGTCCTCTTCTTGAGCAGGGTCGAGCAAGGGGGTGACATTGGTTCTAAAACCTTCGAGGGCCTGATTCAAGTCTAGAATGGCTGGAGTCGGTTCCACGGTCGTTGTCATAAGCGACACCTCCGATAGTTTTGGAGGCTATCTTATCACAACACTGTGGTTTGGCAACTCTTATCGGCTATTTCTCGCCAACGGACTGAGCCGAAATTGACGCAAGTCTTTGGTATTTCTTGGAATTTTTACACATTCTTTATTGCTAACCCCCACATATTGGGGTATCACAGCAGCGCTTACCCACATATAGGGGGTAGCCTCTCATTTTTACCATCTTTTACGGTTTGTACCCCTGGCAAATTTCTTGGTATATAGAAGAGTAGCCGGAGAAATGTCAGGCAAGGCAA
>JAOZOU010000031.1 GCA_029933125.1 bacterium
CCAGTAGTGGTTATTATAGTGCTACTGTGGAATGTGGCTGGAGTGGACGAGTGACGCCAACCAAGGATTGCTACACATTCAGTCCAGGGGAGATCAGCTATGAATCTGTTGGCGAGTCCATGACCGAGGATTATGAGGGCGAGCTTCCGCGTCCTTCTGGGATAGAGGCATCAGACAATGTGTGTGGTCGGGTCGTGATCAGCTGGGAATATCCGGAGTGCAATGGACCCGGTGGCTTCAGAATCGTGAGAGATGGCCTGGAAATATGTGACGTCGAACGTGGAGTTCGATCCTACACTGATACTGCTATGAGCTGCTGCAGTTTTCTCGTCTATTCAGTTGCTGCTTTTGATGGCACCTGCCAATCTGATACTGTAGCTGCTAAGGGGTTTGCTCCGTGCGAACCGGTCCCGCCTGACGCATTTAGTGCGACCGCGGATCTGTGCGACAGAGTCCAGCTCACCTGGAATGCCGTGTCTACAGGTGCTTGCAATGCCGACAGCCTGATAATCCTTCGGGATGGGGCCTGGTTAGCAAGTCTCGCTCCCACGGTATCTGAGTATGACGACTTCACTGCTGATGTATGTGTCTCCCACGACTACTGTATTGCTTCAAAGAATGCCTGTGGTGTGTCAGCGCTGAGCTGTGCCGCTGGTCGTTTGGTTGCGAAACCTGAACCTCCGATGATCTGTGCTGCTAGCGACAGCAATTGCAAGAGAGTACATGTGGCGTGGCAGTGCGAAGAAGACGAGGCTTGTCCTGTCGAAGGCTTTAATATCTATAGAGATGGTAGTCTGATTGCCACCGTGGATGATCCTGAGCGAAGGTCCTATGACGACGAGTCCGTTGAGCTTGGTGCTGTCTATGCCTACTGTGTGAAGGCATTTAATAGTTGTGGAGAAGACAGCGGTAGGTGCTGTGATCAAGGCTCAATGATGGTTGATACCATACCTCCAGCTTGTGTGGTCAGCTTCTCCCGGGATTTTACCAATGAGACCGGCGTTATGCTCGGTATCGCTGCTTTTGACGTGAGTGGTCTGAAGGGTATGAAGATTTGCGGGATCTGCGGTGATTGTGAATGGAAGGACCTTCAGGGAAGAAACTGTGTTGATACAACACTTTATTGTGAGTTGTCCGGCGGCGATGGTAAAAAGAGTGTCTACGTCTATTTTGAGGATGAATGTGGGAATCGGACTTCCTGTGGAGATACGGTGATTCTCGATACAAATCCACCTGATCTTGTGACGATAAACTATCCGCTCTCAGGAAAGTGGTATAGTCGAGAGATAACTCAGTACTGTGGGCAATCTGTGGATGGGCTTTCTGGTATAGACTGGGATGCCTTCGAGTACAGTTATGATGGTGACACGTGGGTGCATTTTGATGTCGATTCTGACTGCTGTGACAGCTGTGGATTTGAATGTGATTGGTGTGATGCGGATGATATTCCCAACACTTATGAATCCGACTGCAAATCCACCCTCCGAATACGTGTCGCAGACATGGCTGGAAATGTGGCATTCTCGCCAATAGATACCATCTGTGTCGATTCGGGTGTGCAACGCGTGGAAAATCTCTCGTGCAGCCCACATGCTAAGCCCGACTCCTGCTATCAAGAAAGGGATGTAGAGATAAGTTGGAACGCTCCCTACGATGCTTCTGGGGTAGTTGGTTATAGCTATGCCTTGGCTCCGAGCTCTCCCTCGAGTCCAAGCGAAGTGGATTCGACGGTAGATCTGAAAACTGAGCATATATCGTTCAGCAATCTTGATGAGGATCTTTGGTATTTCAGCATACGAGCGATTGATGAGATCGGCAACTGTAGCGACACGGCACTGGTAAGGTTCTGCATCGATAGAACTCCACCAGTTCTCAAGGTTGACAAATCACATCGGCTCGCTGGCAAGGACACATGTGTTACACTAACCATAGAAGGGAATGAGTCACTGGGGAATGTTTTTGTCGAGGTGAATCAGGCTGGCACATGTGAACCCTTACAGGTGGGTATGACACCGGTTGACGCAACCAGGCAGATTTGGCGGGGCAGGTACTGCGTTCTTGCCGGTTGCGACGGGCCGGCACTCATTAGTGTAACTGGAAGCGACATTGCGGCTAACATAGCTGCCTGCAGTGATACGTTCTATGCTGATACATATCCCCCTGTGATCAGAGTAGAGATAGTGTCCGCAGGGAAATTTCCCGAGACCAGGGGGAAGTTGTCGGCGGGGAGTGTTGTCAAGAACATTCCGTCAGGCTGTGTGGAAGTTTCCATACATTCGGATGAAGCCCTCAGGGACTTACCAAGGGTCTCTTACGTAGTGGATGGGGCTAATGGATGCCACTACGAGGACAGTCTCATCATAAAGCACCAGACGGAGACTAGTTTTACTGGTTCATTCTTCATTGAGTCAGATCAGTGTTGGGGCAATGCAAGTTTCAGAGCGGAGGGTGTTGATCTTGCAGGCAATGTCGGTGGCGAGGTCGCTGGTGAATCTGTCTTTGTTGTAGATCCGGTCATAGAACCGTCAGTTGGTGGCTGTGCCATCGCCTCCGATGGGACAGCTGTCCTTGTGGGTCCTGGCTGTCTTTCCCAACCGTGCGTCATAAGTATTTCCGCTGGTGACCTAGGAAGTGACTCATTGTCAGCCGCAATAGATGCACTCCAGAAACGGGGTCAGGTCAAGTGCATATGTGGTCCAGATCACAACAGTATCAGAGTAATATCGCAACATCCAGCTTCCGGCGTGATGACAACGAACGCGCCTGTGAGGTGGGCTGCTGCATGGCTGTACATTCCATATTCCAAGGATGAGCAGGGAGATGTTGGAGGGGCGGAAGGTGTCTATGAGGGAGACCTTCGGGTCTTTAAGCTAGTCCGATCGAGTGACGATCAACAGCAATCTTGGGATTGGAGATTGATTGACCCGAACGATTGCGTTGTACTGGCTGATAGCCTTCTTGTCAAGCAGCGGATAGACGGTCCCGGGACATACATGCTCGGCGGCTACCAACCTGTGGTGGATCTTGAGAGGGTTGTTGTCTATCCCAATCCGTTTAGGCCTTCGCGTGACGGGATTCTATCAATTCGGAACATCCCTATCGATCCGACTGCTAATGTCAAGATTTACGATGTGGCTGGGGAGATTGTGCGTGTGCTCAAGGTAGGAAGCGGTGTCCAAGAGGTGTCAGGTGAGGGATCGATGGAGGCAATGTGGGATGCAAAGGATGCTAATGGGAACATGGTTTCCCACGGGGCTTACATTATTGTAATTGAGACCAGACGGGGTGTAAGGAAAGGGAAGATCGCTGTAATCAGATGAGGCAAGGAGGAAGCCATGGAGACACGGGCATTGACCAATCTCCGTGATGGGTTGATCATCCTTTTGGTAATGGCTGCAGGCTCTTTCGCTGATGGTGGTAGAACCGCTGCTAGTTTCCTAAATATACCCGTTGGAGCACGTGCTACTGGCATGGGGGGGGCTTTTGTGGCTGTGAGTGACGATGCCACAGCCTGCTACTGGAACCCTGCTGGGCTTGCTACTTTAGAAGGGAGCACGGCAAGTTTTGTGCACAATACTTGGATAGTTGATACAAACTGTGAGTTCGCATGTTTCACGGCTAGGCTCAACCCTTCGACTGCGATAGGTGTTTCTACCACGGGTTTGATCTATGGGTCGATGGCTAGGCAGTCAGAGCCCGATGAATCTGGCAGCGGTAGCTTCACTGCAAACGACGTAGCCATAAGTCTATCGGTCGCTAGAAAGATGATGCCGTCGCTTGCCTTGGGAGGGACGGTGAAGGCAGTGTTGCGCGCGATAGAGGATGAGCGAAGCAGGGGGCTTTGCTTCGACCTTGGCCTTCTGTGGCGCAGACAGGATGATCCAGGTATTTCTGCCGGTGTAACAATAAGGAATGTTGGCCCAGGTATGTCCCTGGTTGATGCCAAGGCTCCATTGCCTGTGACTGCGTCAATTGGCCTGTCTTGGGTGAAGACTTGGTCACATTGCGATCTGATTGTCTCCGGCGACATAGAGCTGCCCAGATATGAGAGCAATAAGGTGCGTTTTGGCTGCGAGGTCAGTTATGGGCTGGCGGCGTTACGCGTTGGCTACAGGCGTGTTCTCAGCGACTATGCTGATGATGAGGCGCTGACTGGTCCCACTTTCGGAATTGGAGTGACCTATCGGATGGTAGGCTTCAATATCTCCCATGCGTCGCTTGGAGGCCCTCTCGGTTCGACCACCTCTGCAGGTGTCTTCATAAGCTTGTAGTGGAGAAGGAGAAGTTTGCCGCCGCGTGCCGACTGTGCTGGCTTGGTAACCCCGACTCGTTCAGATTGCTAGGGTTAGTGCCTCGGTATCCCTGCTGCGGTTGAAATGCCGTAGCTGAGGCTTTGTCAAGGAAGGTTGAACGGAGAGGATGTTACCTATTCCAATAGCTTGGGCTGAGTGGCTGGATTGTTGGCAACCACCTCAATTGTGGAAACGCGAGAGTCATTTGAGAACATGTGCATGCTAGTGTCGGTTACTGTTTTGCGCCTGGCCCTTCTGTTGCGGGGAACCACGCGTATAAGAGGCGACTCAATAGAAGGTCGCATGCACGTGATAAGACAGGCTCTTTTTACATTGTCACCGCCATAAAGTCTTGGGCAGTAGCCGTCCTACTGAGCATCGCGTATCTTCAAGGGATTGTTTCTCATAGGCGTGTTCTGGCTCGCCCTTTCGCGAACTCGCCGAACCGGCATTTGGTGGTACGGTTCTCAAGGAGCCTACTTCGCTGAAAGCATACTCTGGCCAGCACCGGCCTTGTCTAGCCTGAGATCTTAGGCTCCTTGAGCTTGCTCGGGAGGATCTGGCTATGAAGATCGGCCGCTGAGAGGCCAGCTGAGCTTGATCACGGGCGCCAGTGGAATCGTCATGCGTTTGGCCCCAGGATATTCGGAGCTACACCCAGTCTGGGTATGGCAGGCAAACGGCGTAGGTTGGTCCCATAGTCACCGCTGCGTGGCATTGGTACCCGCTGCATGACAATCTGTCTGATGGCTCATGGAGGGCAACGTGTTATAGGTTGTGCGGCAACCGCAGCTGCCGAGATTGTCAAACTATCACTGATGGCTCAGGCACAAGATAGGCGGTAACACAAATGATTAGAGTGGCGGGCAGAGCCCTGGGAAAGATATTGGGGAGGCACTCTGAGGGCTGATCTCTCTGATTCCCATGAAAGGGCTAGCATGCCGGATGATTGTTCTTGGAGGATGTTACAGATCAGGAAAGAGGGTCTGTTGATGAGTTGTGGTATGCTGTGGGTGTTGGATTCGAGATGAACCGTGTGGTCTGCGGATCTGTTGCATTCTCGATTCATGCCTCTAATGTGTTCCCGGAGACCCTTGGTCATGATCCGAATATCGACGAAGGGCTTTGCAAGAATACGCTGCCACAACTTCGTTGACCTCACCGCGGAAGACAGAGATGCCGATTACCCGATGACGCACATCACAGCCAGACCCGGGGATAGTCTGTGATGGCAAGAGAGATACCAGTCCGCTTGAACCACTATCGCGCCAACAATGGACGCCTTTATGGACGTTTGCACAATATCCACACCATCCGCGGCAGTGACGATCCAAATGACGAGTATTTGACCCGAGGGGCCATACCGAAAGGTCCGCCAGTCGCATTGTCCAACGATGTTGGAATATCCACGGATGCAGGCCCCGAGGCAGATGCATCGATCTGTAACCGTTCCTACGCTCACCATGGTAGTCCTATGATAATCACCCAGAATCCTCCTGGTGCAGATCTATCGAGTAGAAGAGGTTTCATGTTTACCCCGCAGATGACTATGGCTCTCCTGGCGCCTGCTTCGCCACAATAGCTGTTGTTGAAGATGCCTTTAGGAACGGATACCGGTCTTGCTGAGGGAATTGGGCTCAGGTTTCCCACGGTCTTGGCCATCTGCTATACGAACTTCCAACGGGCTTCGCCGTGACGCACAATTCTAGCCACCCCAGTGGGTCACGACGTCCCCACCCATCCCTCATACCGGGAACCGAATCCTTCATTGGGAGTGGCAGCCTTTGACATAATACCCCCCAGGGCGACGCATGCGAGCTAGGAGCTTCTAAACCGGTTGGGTTTGGTGAGTTTCTTTTCAAGATGGAGGATGGCAGGGTTTTCCAGTAATGCGCGGACCAGCTCTGGAGCTGTAGAGGACGCGATGGAGTGTCCACTCCGACTACCTTGAAAGTTTGGAGAGCCCTCACATTGAACATGCGGTGTGATTGGCTCGGTGGTTGGCCCGAGTCTAATGCGACTGCTGCAAACTCAAAATGATTAGAAGAACCACGCTTCTCAGGAAGGGGATGGACATGATACCAGCGATCGCTCACCATAGGCTTTGCCTCGTTGTGTTGCTGAGCATCCTGCTAGTTGAGCTCTACCCCAGCAGTATTTCCGAACACTCCAGTGCCTCCTTGGGCACCGCATATGCAGGATGTGTTCAGGAACTTCATTTCGGCGGCACAATCCGATGATTGGACAGGCGAAAGTATACCCGATGGAACTATCTCTGCGTAGTCGTCAATGACGATTATTGACATTGCCAATTCACTGGCTCATCGTGTTTTCTCTCTGCCCACGCTGGTTTTCACCATTGATAGTGCATGCTACTACTGTCACTCTGCGTCGATCCCAGTTCTCGAGGGAACCCAGCTCCCAGGGCTGATTCTTGCTCCGCATGCGCAGTGTGGGCGGTGTGTAAGCCGGCTCCCATCTCGGGTGCCGTCGGTAGATGGTACACAAGCCCTCCGGCGCGGATGGTACTGCCAGGGCGTGGGGTGGGAGCCTACGACGCCGCCGCACTTTTGTATTTGAGCAGTGGTCATGCTAGAGTGTGCGACCCCACTTACAGTTGCCACCGTCTGTTCACAGCGGAAGATCCCCAGGGCGTGATACTGTCAACCTGCGGTTGCTTTGCGGCCAGGTACACTCGGCCCAGGCCAAGCGGGTGGATACTTGGGGGATTTGCTTGCCCTTATGGCAGGCGTCTACACACCGGGGGCGGGAAAACGGTGCTCCATTGCGTGCTCGCTGCTCATTTCGATTCCTTTCTCACCCTATGGAGCCCATTCGAGCCTTGCTCCGGAGGCAGATGATGCGTCTATTCTTTTAAGAAGCAAGCC
>JAOZOU010000089.1 GCA_029933125.1 bacterium
TAATCATCTTCAGAGAAGACTTGATAACAGAGAACAGGCTCTTCTGGCGTGGTTGTGAAACGCCAGAACGGATTCTTCGGTGAAATCAGGGAAGGGGTGTCCGAGATAGCGCCCGGCGGTGGTGGGATGATCGTCTGGAGCTTGCGGAAGATGACATCATGACCGGGCGGCTGATCAACTTCATGAATGAGGTTACCCTCCTGATCCTCAACGCGGATATAAAACGCATTATCAATTTCATATCCCTCGGGCGTAACGTAGCGGAAGATTTTGGATGTGAATTTGCCGACTTTGCGCTCTTCAACAAATTCGACTCTGAAATCTAACATTTGATCCTGTGTTTCAGATTCAGAATCATCTGACTGGAGATCCGTGGAGAGATGCGGCGAGGTGGTAATGATCTTGAACAGTTCATGTGAATGAGGTTTCATCTGTTCGGGCTTCCACTCATGCTTCATCCTGCCTTCGCGTTTACGTTTCTCGATCTCCTGATAGATTTTGCGGGCGAGTTCGATGACTTCCTGTTTCGTGAATTTGAGTTTTTTGCCTTCACATAGCGAGGAATACCACGCGAAGCAGATACGCATGTCATCTGCGAGCTGGGCGTTGTTTGGTTTTGAAGGGTCATAATCTTTGATGTTGCGGATGAGTTCCTGAGTCCGATCGAGGGTTTTGTCTTTCATTTCTTTTCTTCACTCCCTCCCATGGGTGCTGCTGGTTGTGTAACCGGTGCGAGTGTGACCGGCTTTTTGAAGTAGAGCTTGCAGACAATACGCTTACCGGGCTTGAGTATGACCTCTCGATGAAGCTTCCGGAGAGTGTTGGTTTCGGGATCGTGATAATGGAGTTCGACTAAGTGCTTACCTTCTGATAAATCGAAAAACGTGTGCGGTGTGAGATATGGCGTGAGCTTACCATCAATGCTTATCTGGCAGCCGAGCGGGAAGCTGCGGACCTGAAGCCGGGTGCCCATGTTTAAGAAGTAATGAGCACGAGAAGATAAAAGTTGTTGCTGGAGTGCAGCCGCAAACTTGGACTGGCGCTGCTGGAGAGTGTCATAAAAGGCGCGCCTGTTGACGAACCACAACGCGGTCTTTTCAGCCTGAGACAGTTTTTGCGGGCTCATTAGTTTTTCACTTCATTTAGGTTTGATGAAGACGAATCTGGCATGACCCTGCTGAACGAGTTCATAAGCGAAGTTCTTGCCATCGAGATAGACTTTTGCGATTCGTCTGTTGTGTTCATCGGGATGCTTTCTCACACGCAGTTCGACCTCTTTGCCCAGCAGCCGTGATTCGGTATAAGCTTTAGCAGCTTTGCCGGCTTCGGTGTCGAGTTCAGGGCAATCAATGTCCTCGAACCTGATTAGTTCGTCATATACATCAACTTTAAAGGTGTCACCATCAACGACTTCGGTGACTGTTGCGAGTTTCCATTCCCAGAGCTGCTCGAAATGCATAAGTACGGCTTTGTGTGCAGCGACCTGGGCGTTGAACGAATCAATATAGTTACCGAGCGAAAGCCAGGCGAGCGGGTTGGTGACGGCTAAGAACGGGCGGATAGTAGCGGCAAGTGCAATTTGCTGCTCTTCAATAGGAATCTGAGCAGCCATGAGCTTGTCCATCTCTTCCGTCGTCTGTAGCAGAAGAGGATAACCGGACTGCTCAACGAGAACAACTGATGCGGACATCGCCTCCTCAAGAATCTTCATACGCAAATTGAACTCATGCGCGGCGAATTTGAGGACGGTAACCGCGGCAACATAGATCGGATGACCTTTCAGGGGCGCGGCGGCAATAGCAGCACAGATGACCTGACG
>JAOZOU010000090.1 GCA_029933125.1 bacterium
AGGCTGATGCTGAAAGTATCAGCATTCGTGTAACGCTTATAAAGCGTCGTTTCTTTGTTGCTTTGCGACGAGAGCCGCTCTCACCGACAGTGGCTTTCAAGCGTGCTACAGACGGCAGTATCGTCCGTGTAACACTGCCGACCCGAGAGCGACTACGTCGTATAGCCATCCAAGATGGCCTATCTCCAGAGGAGATAGAGGAAATTCTCGGCTCGGCCGAGGAGGAGGAAGAAGATGCCAAGAAGGAAAGCGTGTAACGACGAAAAGTCATGGCTTGCCATCTTGCAGGAGATAAGAAAGGAGAAGGGCGAAGCCGCAGCTTGGCTCTACACAACAGCGTTGCGTGGTCCAGATGGTTATGGTGTTCCTTGGTGTGTGAAGGCTATATTCACTGGACCACTGCGAGGCTACAAGGGCTTCATCCTCGCAGTAGCCGACACATCGGCGTATCACTGGTGTGTTAAGCGTCCTGACAATGTGCTTAAGGCGTTTCGCTTCTTGATGCGGAGACAAGATGAGCATTATCTCAAGCACTTAATATCAGTCTGGCACGTCCTCGAGCCACGGGTTGCAAAGGTCCTTATGCAGGTGCTAGAGGCAAAGCGGCGCGGCAAGACTCTGGGGTTGAGCGACCTATCCACTGAATACACACGAGCAGTCGCAAAGTGGCTCAGAAGAACGAACGCTCTTCCAGAGGAGAACAAAGATGAATGAACGTCCTTTCAGAGAGCTTTCAGCATATTGGCGAGCTTTCTGGCAATACATTGCCAGCTTGAACGTCAGTTCGGAAGAGCGTCGTCAGATACGCCTCTCTTACGAGAGGCTCATTGAAGAAGCGGGGGACGAATGTCCTTCGAAAGGAGGATTTGACAGTGAAAAACCGAGATAAAGAGTGGAAGCACATCGTGCAAGAACTGCTTGAAGCAGGACGAGAGGTCGCTGCATGGGACTACGTCACCGCTCTGCGGGGACCAGACGTTCCGTGTCAGTGGCCCGTGGAGACAGTATTCACAGGGCCTCTGCGGTGCAAAAGCATGCATCAAGTGGTGCAGAACGCCACCGACTTCGAGAGGCTCTCACCCGAGAGTATAGTCGAGGCTTTTGAGTTTGTCCACGAGCACCGTCGCAAGCTTCTCCACTACTTGGTGCACGTGGAGAGTGCTTGGCGAACACTTCACAGAAAGGTCTCCCTTCTGCTCCGCGGACTGATATCCTTCACACCACCAGAAGACCTGGAGTCCTGGGCAAAGGAATACAAGGCACTTGTGGATGAGTGGCTGGACAGAGAGAACGCTATAGACACAGGAGGTCAAGATGGCTGAGTGCGAACAGGAAAGCAATGTTGAAGAAGCTACAGACCAAGAGGTCGAAGACATTTTGGAGGTCAGCAAGAAGCTCCGTCTCCTCATCAGGAGATGGTTAGATGACCTCCCGTGGGAGGAAGATGATGATTGAATTCTTTGGTTTCCTGCTAGCTGTGTGGCTGGCAGGGTGGATTATCATCAGGTGGATAAACAGCTGAAAAGGGAGGAGGTGAGGCAAATATGCCAGGAAGGCTTTGTATCCACATCCGAGAGGACAGGACAAACCTCGTCTTCACAGACGAGCTCTTCAGACCAACAGGTCGAGCACCGTTGGCCTTTGGCCCCATCGAGGTGAATATGTATCACGGTCGAGAGTATCTCGGCTTTGTTAGCCGAGGGCTCGTGTGGTGCACCTCATGGGAGTATGCTGTTGAGTTCGGACGGCTGATTGTTAGAT
>JAOZOU010000091.1 GCA_029933125.1 bacterium
TGAGGCTCTTGGTATCGGAGAGGAAGCTTTTTACGCTGTTGCAGAAGCGACAACCGCATTTGGGAAGACTCTCATGCAAGAGGGCGAGCAGCTGAGGAGCAAGCACGTGGAAAGCATCCTCCACATCTGGAAGGTTTTCGACGAGCGAGAAAAAGCCCTCTTCACTGTGCTACTCGCAGAGTTCACCTTGCAGCAGATGGCAAAGACTTTGAGCGAGCGGTTTCTCGAGCTTGCCATCCGAGCCCGCATGGCTGAAGCAGGAAGACGGGAGGGTGAAGATGAAGGTCACTAAAGAGGCTATCCAAGCAACCCAGCAGTCTGCAGACCACTGGGGAAGAATGATAGAGTGGGTCAAGCAGCAGGACCCAGAGTGGATAACAGATTATCACTATATGGAGGTTGAGATTGGCGAGAGCTGGTATTCAGAGGACTGTCCGCTCTGCGAGTGCTTTCTTCTGGACCCAGCTGTTCCGTGTGAGGGCTGCCCTCTGCGAGTTGTGTTTGGTCAGTGTATTGACCCTCTGGCTTTGAACGCTTGGCCGAACATCAGACGGTCTCGCACTTGGGGTGAGTGGCTGGAAGCCGCAGAGGTCATGCTGTTCCAGTTGGAAACCGTTCTCGAATTATTGGAGGAGGTCAGCGATGCTTAAGGACTGGTTCTGCGAAGCCTTGTCTCTACAACCTGGGGAGGAGCTCTTGCTCCCTGCTGCCTCAAAAGCGGAGGCCACTCGCCTCCGCAATCGCCTGCTAAAGCTCCGTGAGGAGTATCCCGACCAGGCCGATGCTGAAAGTATCAGCATTCGTGTGACGCTCGTCAAGCGTCGCTTCTTTGTCGCTTTGCGACGAGAGCCACTCTCACCAACAGTGGCTTTCAAGCGAGCTACTGATGGCAGTATCGTCCGTGTAACACTGCCGACCCGAGAGCGACTGCGTCGCATAGCCATCCAAGATGGTCTATCTCCAGAGGAGATAGAGGAAGTTCTCGGCTCAGCCGAGGAGGAGGAGGAAGATGCCCAGAAGGAAGAAGTGCAACCGTGAAAGGACGTGGCTCACAATTCTGCGAGCTGTAGCAAGGAAGAAGGGCCAGGCTGCAGCCTGGCGTTATGTAACCGCTTTGCGTGGTCCAGACCTGGACGACGTCTCTGCACAGCCTATCAAGGCTGTGTTCACAGCACCACTGCGAGCTCGAGGAGAAGGTCTTGTTGTGGCAGATGAGAGCTCATACTACAACTATGCAGAGCACCCCACAAGCGTGCTGAAGGCTTTTCACCACTTAATGAGCAGAGACGTCTCCTACCACTACCTCAAGCACCTGATATCGGCCTGGTATATCCTTGAGCCAGGAGTCGCAAGAGTGCTTGAGCAGGCTCTCAGGCTCAAGCGGACTTTCGAGGTGGAGCAAGGTGGAAGGGACTCGGAACTGAGTGACTTGTGCACCGAGTATATGAAGGAGGTTGTCAAGTGGCTCGAAAGAACAAATGTTCTCCCAGAAGGAGGTGAAGATGCCAAGAAGGAAGAGACGTAACAGCGAAAAGTCATGGCTTACCATCTTGCGAGAGATAAGAAGGGAGAAGGGCGAAGCTGCGGCCTGGCTCTACGCAACAGCGTTGCGTGGTCCAGACGGTTATGGTGTCCCTTGGTGTGTGAAGGCCGTATTCACTGGGCCACTGCGAGGCTATAAGGGCTTCATTCTCGCAGTAGCTGACACATCAGCATATCACTGGTGCATAAAGC
>JAOZOU010000001.1:0-188301 GCA_029933125.1 bacterium
ACATTACACTGACCATTGTCATTGGCGCCCCACGCCACTATCGTACCGTCTGCTCGCAAGCCTAAACTGTGGCCACCCCCTCCCGCCATCGCCACAAATCCACTGTTGGGCTCGGGTACATTACACTGACCAGAGTAATTATTCCCCCACGCTACTATCGTTCCATCTTCTCGCAAGCCTAAACTGTGCGACCCTCCTGCCGATATCGTTACCACACCCTCCAACTCTGATGAGGGAACCGAAACCATCTCCCCCCAGCCTACTACAACTCCACCCTCACCCCAACGCTCAGGTCGCACCTCATAGCCAAAACAACTCCCTACAAAACACCACACAATTACTGCCACTCCAACCAACAGCTGAAACCACATATCCCTACGCATCGCAACCTCCTTTCACCTTAATACCCCAAAGAAAACCTAACGCAGCTCCTCAGTGTGCAGATAGGGAAGCTACAGCACAAAGCCTAATTGCCAACAAGGTGAGGTAAAGCGTATTCTTGCATACCTGACGAGAACAAAGAATAGTGTAGCCATGCCGCTTATCTGCTCTTGAGCGCTCGCAACAGCCATTTTAGCACATACCCTGCACCAATGCAACCCGAAAAGCCCATGAACAAGGGAATGGGTGGAGGATGGCTGGTGTTCAAGGGTTCAGGCGCCGGAGGTAGTAGTTGGAATAGAGGGCACCACAGGGATTGTGGGCAAGCACCCGATCCTTGACCACAAGCGTTGTGACCGGTGCGGCTGAGGTCTTGGTGAAGATTACGTCGTGCCCCATGCAGAGCCCAACTATTATGTTAAGATCGGTCCCGACCCGATTGAGCACCATCGCCTGGCCAACGGGATTGCACATCGTCTCGTCGGGATCACCTGACACGGGTTTCAAGCTAAACTTACTCTTGGCTATGCCACAGACCTTACAGCAAACCGAGTGAACCTCAAAGTGCTTCTCAAGAATCCGCTGAAGCCTTTCAGCCTCGCTTGATAAACCTATGCAGAAGGCAATTCCAAGTCGCCGGTATTCCATCATTCTGGCAAACTCTATGAGCTCCTCGAGGCGATTCTTCCGCATGTAGTAGGCTGCTTCAATGTAGGCTGCGGTTCGGGCAACTTCGAGGGTCTGACCAGTATAGCGAGAGGCAATCCTCGCTGCATCGCCCGTACAATCCTTACCCTCTCGACATTCCTTGGTCTTACAATCTGCACAATTCATCTCAAACCTCCGCACTTGAGCCAACATGCACTTTTCCAGAGTTCAAGCCTATACCTACTACGGAAATGTGTCAAATGGATAGGCAGCCAGGCTTGTAATTGAGCAAGCTCAACTCAGGCAGGCCTAGTGGGTAAGTTCCTCGAGAGGTTTCATGCGCCGTATGGCACGCTCGAGGACAGGTGAAAGGGCTCGGTCGTCATCCCTTACGAAGCGCCCTTCAACTTTTGGAGCAAGTGGTGAATGGTGCCTTATGTAGTCAATAACAGCCTGCTTTACACTCACATCTGTCCGGTGGACATATTGGGGATCAATCTGAGTAAGGATTTGAAGACCAATATTGCCACTTGCAATAAAATCAGTTGTAGCAACCCGGTAGATGCGATCGGGATCCCAGGGCTCACCATTGACGTAAAGCTCAACAATGCGATCGAAGTCAGGTCGCTTTCTGCTATAGACAAGCTTTATACCTGAAACATAGACACCCTGGCGCATGCCCTTTACGCGCCATTCAAGCACATGTTTAAGAAAAGAGCCTGTCATATCGAAATAAACAATTCTGTTGTCAAAGGGGACAGCTCTAAAAACGTCCCTCGGTGTTATCACACCCATACCAATATTGGCTCTTATGCCTCCTAAGTTTGTGAAAGCAACATCGGCATCGACCGCCTCACGCATGGCATCTGTAACAAGATCACCAAGCGGAGATTCACCGACGCCGACCCTGGTTATATCAACAAGGGCTCTCCCGATGGGCTCGTCCATCCCGACCTCAGCACTATCAACCCATTCCCCTATGAACTGAGCCATGGAAGAATCAGGCCAGAATTCATCTTCATAGAGCGTTACTATAGAACCATTCCACTCAGGCAGCTCATAGCCCACTATCTTGCGAGTATGCCGATCAACTAGGATCTCATAGATACCAACTCCCGTTCCTCTTCCATAGGTCTGAAGGCAAATCGTATGGGTCACTGGATCCTCCCAACCCCCTTCATACCCAACATGGATGTGCCCACAGATCATAAGATCAATGCCTCTGACATGGTGGACGAGCTCCATGGCATTCATGCCATACCTTATCCTCTTTTCCACCCCGGTTTCGACCATCTCACGGTAGGCTGACCACACATCATAGGGAATCCCGAGATGGCCAATGACAAATATGAGATCGACTTTATCCTTAAGCTCGGCAATGTAATGCTCAGTGACCTCCTTGACATCGAGAAACCTAAGACGCTGGGCGGTCTCGGGAGGTGAATAATAGACCGTCTCTTCAGTTATGAGCCCGATTATGCCTATCTTAATCCCAGCAACCTCTTTTATGATGTAGGGCTTAAGGGGTGGAGGAATTTGACCTGTTTCAGCATCCACAAGATTCGCCCCAAGGACAGGGAATTTCGCCATATTCATGAGCTTGAAAGCATTGTCAACGCCAGCATCAAACTCGTGGTTGCCAGGGACCCAGAGATCGTAGCCCAGGCGATTCATGAACTCTATTACTACCTCTCCGCCTTTGTAGTTACCAACTGGCGTTCCCTGCCAAATGTCACCGGTGTCGATCAAGAGAAAGCCTTTGCCCTCTCGATGTGCCTCTTTCCGCATTTTCTTAGCCAGTGTCGTAAGGGAAGCACCTCCACCAAGCTGTGGAGGAAATTCCTCATCCATAAAGGTTGCTCCCTCCCTGTCGATTCCACCATGAACATCATTTGTATGCATGATGATTATATGGATGGGTTCCTCTTTGCCATATCCAATTGAGGCAATAGCAATAACGACCAATGCGAAAAGCAACTTCTTCATCCCAGCCCCCTAGAATCTACGACTTATGGTCACGAGTCCACTCAGCGAAGTCTCTTCAACCTTATCGGTGAAATCCCGTGAACGCGCACAGAAGATCGAATCATCGAAGAGATCGAAGTAGCGATAATCTCGCCAGCCAACCTTTCCGGCAAACTCCACTTTGAAACTGCCAACCATAAAGCCACTACCTGCTGTGACAGCAGCTTCGCTTGTCTCACTATCGAGGGGGGATTGCCTGTAGAAAAATCCGAATCTCACAGGCCGCCCACTATAGAAGACATGCTCCACCCCAACATTAAACTCATAGGTATCCTCAAGGTTAAGTCCTGAAAGGGCGCTGTTGCCAGCATCTGACCAGTTGGTGAAGCAAGCGTTGAGCTCAACAACCGTTAAGAGCTCATTACGGGGTCTAAAGGTGAAACCCAACCTAAAGGATGAGGGATAGGTTAGCTTGATGTCCCCCTCGCTTGCCCTGCGTGGAAGATAATAGAGCAAGCCACCGAGTGAGGTGGCATTGTAGTCCCCTTTAATCTCTGTCTTGCCAACAGCCACAAAACCCACATCGAGTCTCTTGTTCACCCTGTAGGTTGCTCCAACTCTCAATCTCGTTCCCTTTAGTTTAGATGCTTTGAAATCGTCATGGGTACGCGTGGTAGTGTCATCCCAGCAAGACATCTTGGTAACATCGATATTGGACAAGCGGCTTGTTATGTCAAAATCGCCGAAGAGATATTCGAGACCCACTCCAACCCCAATGTCATGAGTGAACTGCTTGCCCAGGCCAAAGGCAAGTGAGTAGATCGAACCTGTAGCATCGACCAAAGCATCTGCAATAGGCTTATCGCTTGGAACCGAGGTTGTGCTCCTGTCCCTTACCTCTTCGTGAAAATCATAGGTGAAGTCATAGACCTCTGCGAAGCTCACTCCCAGCGAGACCCCTTTCAGGTTCTCGAGCGGTCCCGTCGCTACGCCGCCGCTCAGACCGTTGTAGAGATTGGAGTTTCGCGAATAGCAGGTGTAGCCAAGCAGAGCATCAAAGCTATCGTAGGTTGGAAGCGACCACTTATCTTCGAAGGAGACAAAACGGTAGGAGCCACTTGCTTCCCAACCCTTAAGCTTGCCGAGTAAAGCCGGATTGAGACCAGCTGCCTGAGGCGATTGTTCACAAAGCACACCAACCTCTCCCATCCCAAGACACCTTGCAGAACCAGGAAAGACCTGCGAGCCAACTGCCATTTCAAGGAAACTATATGCAAAAGCCATAGATGCCATCGCGAGAACTAGAGCAAGTACAAGCCCGATTTTGCTCATGACAGTTGACCCCCTTTACCACATGTAATCAATCTGAATACGGAAGTATCTTTCCCTGTTAATTATGTTGGGCGCATCGATATTTAGACCATATTGCTGATTGTAGCGCCTCACATCGGTATTGGTTATTGGTAAGCCCCGATCATAGGTAGCCTTGAGCTCAAGCCAGAACCTTTCAGAAATACGATCTTGAACACTTATCCAGTAGCGTGTGGAGTTGCGATTGTCCACAGCAACAAAGTCGTTCTCCTCAAAGAACCAGATGAAACCATTATAGGCAAGTGCCCCGATGCTTAGGCTCAAGCGGTCAGTGAAGTTGTGAATGGCATGCAGCAGCAATGCCTCCGATGGCTGAAAGGCTTGACCTGATGCTGGATGATCACCGTCGGGATCAACATCGCCAACAAGCCTCGGACGCGGTGGCCACTCGGTTCCGCCTCGCAAGTATGTGAACTCAACCATGTCGTATCTTGAGAGACGCATCTCAAGCTCCAAGCGAGTCTCATTGAGACCATAACTCGTAGGAGTAAGGCGGTCACCTCGATTTCTACCCTGAAATTGCTGCCTGACCTTAAATCTCAAGGGATAGAGAAGCCTCACTTCAAGATTACCAACAAAACGGTAGTAAGTTGCACCATCGGCAACCCGTGTCCAGCGATCATATTCGAATCGAGGAATTATGCTCTGAGTGATACGATAACGTGATGAGAAATATATCCCTCGCTCAGCCTGGGGAGTAACTGAATTGTCGAAAATGAGACCATAGAGAGGGTCTGTCAAGTAGTATTGATCCTCAAGGATCGTTCCCTTGAAGCGCTCGTAATTGGAGTAACCCCTGCAATAAGGGTTGTCAAACCCAAGATCATAGTCACGATAGAGGCACAGGAAATTGAGATTGTTGTACTGTGCCCAGAGCGATGCAACGAGGGCCTTAGGATCATCTCCGAGCTTAAGTGTACTGCCGTCTTCATCCAGCTCGGCATATTCTGCCTGGAGGCAGTAATTCTTAAATACACTCTGGAATTCGACTCCTAAAACCCGGCGGAATTTACCTGGGCTACGATACGACGCAAAGATCTCATTGTCAGCCTCGCTGACATGATCAAACCTTTCGATTACAGTCTCCCCACCTCGGGGATTGAAATAGCGATTGTAATGGCTTTCATAGCCTGAGATTCCAATATGAGTTCCCGGGGTGATTATGTATCTGAGATTACCACCGAAGAGGCGCTCATCAAGAGCATCTTTCATCGGGGGAAGACCATAGCGGGTAAGAACCTTATTATCAATCGTTGGCGTTAGCAGAATGTAACTGAGGACCGAACCGTCCTCATTAAGAACTGCATCTTTCTTATCATCTGAATAGAAACCAAGCAACTTCCATTTCTTCCATTCAGCCTGAAGGGCGATTCCCCTGAGGCGATACTCGTCGCTCCTCGATATATCACCGAGGATGCCATAGTAGCGCTTGTCCCAGGAATAACCGGTTTTCCTTGGCTTGAAATAGTCGCTATTCTCCATCACAAGTCCCTGCCCGAAGCCGACCAGATAGTCACCAACGTAGATCTTTTCTACTCTTACGGGCCCAAGTCTTAGTCCTTCAAGTCCCACAAAGCCTTTAAGGTGTTCATCGAATCGCTGTTCACCAGCACCTCGCCACGAAAGCAACCCACCTCTTACAGTGAGGCTATCGTTAAGATAGTACTTGAGGTAAAGCTTCTGAGTTACCTCAGGTCTTGTCTTGTCAAGATTGAGCCTCTCGTACCACGAATCATAGACGCCAGAAGCCGAGAATACATCTTCCCTGAGGAGCTCATCGAGATCACCATCGTAGAAGGCACTTCTCGCTCGCAATTGATAGCGGCCATGAAGTTCACCCTTCTGCTCCCTGTCCTTGTATCTCACAAGTGATCTGGCGTTCATATACCCCCAGCCAGATAGGCCCGGAGTATATCTGAGGTCTCTTCTTCCACGATAAGAACCTATAGCCTTGCGATGCTTTACAATTGCAACAGCATCCACAGGTGAAACATTCTGAAGATTCATAAGATCGTAAACACTTGCGGTGTTAATGTTGGGGGGATCCTTGGCAATATCTATCCAGAGATCGATAAGCCCCTCATTGCTACCCTCAGATGCTCCCCACATTCTCACGTTGCGCTGGGCAACCTGCATACGCTGCGCAAGGTAGTCGGCTTCCACAGGCTCAATGCGCACCAAGGGTTTGAGAATTTCGAGCTCCTCAGCATCTATCCCAGGCACCTTCATGAGATCGTAAACACTTTTGAAATACGACCTATATTCACGATATTCATAGATTGCCTTTGCATGCTCAGGCGGAATGGGAAGTTGCATGATCTCTTCGAGGGTGGCTGAGTTAAGATCTATGGGGAACTCCGCTGCTCTAAGCATGGTCGCAGCAAGAGCAATAATGACAAGGACGAGCACCTTCTTCATACTTTCTCCCCCTAGAAAGTCCCCCTCAGAGCAATGTGATGCGTACCAGGAAGCACAGGATGAGTCGAATAGGAGTAATCAAGGTTAAAACCCATATGGCCAACGCTAAAGCCCCCACAAAGCGAGTTGGGCTCTGTCTGAAATCCAAATCTCACATTAAGGAAGTCAGTCACCATGAACTGCATCCCCATGTGCACCTCAACCTTCTCACCACGAAGGGCCCTCAGGTCGAGCTCGGTTACCACACCATAATAGGGCTGATATGCGACACCAGCAGTTACCCATTGGGGCAGGGGCTCGCTTGTAGTCGCCCCTACAGAGGGCTCATTTATGTTTTTGAGCAGGAACCCAACACGTGTCCGGTCACGCAGAATACCCAGCACTCCGACATCAAGCCCAAAGGTTGTCTCGCTACCAAGATCACCTGCCGCCGTGCTGCCAAAATCGAGGGTATAGAGGTTGAATGCACCACCTAGATAGAGCGAAGAGTGAATATCTTCCATTACTGAAATAGCATAGCCCAGGCTCAATGTCCACTCGTCCATGAGGCTCACACCTTCATAGTCAACACCAAAACTCCTGAAACTCACACTTGCCCGCTGGTCATTCCCGATTGGCATAGCATAGGAGAAGAAAGTGAGAGTCTCAAAGGATTGAGAATTGGGTCGAAACATGGAAGCATAGACATTGGGTGACTCCGAAAGGATAAGACAAGCCGGATTGTAGAAAACTGCAGAAGCATCATCCCCACTTGCAACCCATGCAGCTCCCATGCCTCTCGCCTTACTGCTTACGTCTATCGAGTCGAAAACATAACCCCATGCAGAGCTCGCTATCAACCCGAGGCACAAAAGCAAAACACCCACCTTGCTTTTAGCCACCTCTATCCCTCCTATCTGAGTTGCGTACCAACGACAATAGGCATGCTCTTTGTGGAAATCCTGCCCGTGCCGTGCTCAACAATCTCAATGAAGCAGACGTAGAGTCCAGGCGGCACAGGCTTACCATCATCACCAGTTCCATCCCAGAGGACCTCAGATCTGCCAACAGATTCTCCACTGTAAAGCGTCCTCACGAGTCGGCCAGCTGCGTCAAAGACGCGTATGACGACCTGGCTTGAAGCCTTGGCACCAAAGCTTATCCGATAAGTCTCATCACCACACGATGGGCAAAAAACGTAGGCATCACCCTTGAGCACAACATCCTCTGGAAAGGCATCTTCAATGATTGTGATATCACTTTCAAAGCGGGGAACAAGTTCGTAGCCTTCGAGGAAAGGCTTGGTGTAGTCATATTGAAGCAGCACACCCTTCACCCGCACATACATGCCAACCTTGTAACGACTGAAATCGATCGAAGTAAAGTTCTGGTAGATCTGGATGCCACCCGAACCATCATCAATGTAGAAGTCGTGATCGGAAGCACTGACGATAGCACCCTGAGTCTCTATCAGCCGTCCTTCATTCTCCTCCGCTCCAACCTCGCCTGTCTTGAGAACAAGTGCATCTGGCTCGGGATAATGCCGTGAAAGGATGGTCAAAGCTGCTGGATTGCTCATATAGATCTCAGTGGTGCTCCCCGCTGATGTACCAATGTATTCTTCAACCTCACCCGTGACCAGAACCAGATCGCCAAGCTCAGGGCGGGGTGATGGCACATCGTAGGAGAAGACATTCACGCCACAACCGTCGAGGGCCTGAACGTAAATTGATGAATAGCTTGGCTGGAAGATACCAGGCGGAACCGTTATGAAACCTATCATGCTCACATTATGACCGTTGAGCGGCGAGAAACCACGCTCGTCAAAAGCCTGAACCTCGCAGCCATCACTGCACCCGATAGAGGTCAGATAGAAGGTTATGGTGGTATCGAGGGTGGCTTCGAGATCAATGCCAGCAGCTCCTGAGATCTCGAGCGTTGCATTGCCGCCAGGCTGATTAGAACTGAAAAGCAAAACCTTCTCACCTGAAAGCGATTGGTAGATTCGAATCATACGGGTTCCGTTGAGGAGGAAGTTATCAGCACTTACCGATCTTAAGGGCTCACTGAAAATCAGTTCAGTCACATCATTTGAATGACTTATAACCTCAACCACCCTTGCCTTGAGGTAGCCGATCTCGTTGGGCTCGCCCGGTGTGGGTATGGCTGTCAGGGTGGCTTCATAATCAGACCAGGGTTCATGTGAGACGTGATTAATGAGTCCGTAACCAATGGGAGGAATCATGGGAAAGGCTGGCAGGGGGAATTCATCACACATGTCCCCTGCACAAACAAGCGTGTCTCCATACTCAACATAGTCAACAAGAATCGAAAGGCTTGGCTCACGCCAGAGTGATATGGCTTCATGGCGCTGCTCGCCATCGCAAACTATTCCATCGCCTCCGAGTCTCCCAAGGGGTGCGATGGGAGCTTCAACATCAGGCTCGAAACCAAAGCGTGCTGTGAATCCATATCTCGAATTGGCAATCACGAAGTAGCCACCGGGTGGAATGGTGTCTGAAGAACCAAACCTATACCTTATCGCAACCTCACACCGCTCCTCCCCTGTGACCTCGCAGAGCACAGCCCCCTCGAGCGTTGCCCTCTCAGAGCCTGCATTGTAAAGCTCGATAAAGGCATCGCTCGAAGAGGTGAAGCCATCATTTGGATAGACCTCACTTATGACAACTGGACCAAGAGCATAGATTGCCCTGAGAGTGGGCAGGTGCTCGATGAGATCAAAAGTCGTCCCATCAACTGAGGTCCTGACCGCAATCTCTGAGACAATTGCCTGATCGGGTGGTACGATGCCCTTGAGCACAACCTCACCATAGGTTGCCTCATCTGTGATACTCGCCGATCGCACAATCACCCGATTCCCCACAATCTCAAAAGTGGCTCCGCTCAGTCCCGGACCTCCGATCTCAGCAAGTGGCTCATCCCAGCCCCATTCGTCAGCCACTGGCACTTCAACTTCAAGTGCAGTGATGGTATCAATCTCATTGCCAAAGACCTTTATCTTGAGATCAAACTCACCTGAACCAACTTCCGCAAGCGCAGGCTCGGCAACTGCCGTTCCGCAACCGGCACCCATCCTGATAAAGTCACCTCGCGAGCGAGGCCAGAGGGTATACTCACTCAGATAGGGCTTGGACGGATCGTTCTGGACGACAACTCCGACAACGATCACCGGAGTCTTGGGAACATCGGATCCGATTATGTCCGTATCAGCATCAATATGAATTATAAAGGTGGTATCGCCATCGGTGGCTTCGATATCGAAATCGCCGGAAGCCTGACTCCAGAGCGTCGAATCAAAAGTGACTTTGGCAACCTTGACAAGCCTGCCCTCATAGGGCTCATTGGGTGGGCTGACCTCACGCCTCAGATCCAGTCCCCTTATCAGGACGGGCCCAGGCACGGTGCCTTTTCCAACAACCACCACGTCATTGGTGCTCAGGGGAACAAGCTTAGTATTGCCACTATAAGGCCAGCTGAGCTCATCCACGTCAATCCGGCCTGTCACGGTGACCGAATCACCGACCTCGACAGATATGAAGCCAGCTCGCCGCTTACTTATGCGGATTCCACCTGTTCTGTCCTGAAGATAGAAGTCAATGCCACTCGTGGCAAAATTCCTATTGGCAACTGTGACAACCCCTGAGACAGTTACAATCTCACCGGAAAGATAGTAGATGGGGATGCCATTCTTGTCGATCTCCTTGACATCAGCAATCGGCAACGCTCTAGCTATACCTGCAAGAGCAACCACGAGCACAAGAGCTGATACAACTTGCTTCCTCACTTGAGCCTTCTCCCAATAACAATGGGCAATGTTCTGGTTGTTACCTCACCATTGAGGGGATTTTCTGCGGTCACAGCAATGTGGTAAAGTCCTATAGGAAGTGCTTCCATCAGTTCATTGCGACCATCCCATTCGAGCTCGGTTCTACCACAGCGTGTCAGATGATCCTCAAGTGTAGCAACAAGCCTGCCATAGTCATCATATATCCTGAGCTCAACCCTTCCAAGATGAGGACCAGCGAAGCGGATATAGACTTTCTCGCCGCACTCAGGGCAAAAGATTCTTACGTTCTCACCGCTTTGATTTGTGATCTCGAGCATGGCACTGCTTATGGTCGTATCAGGAGTACAAACAGGAACTGCAACATCTCCATATTCAGGGCTTCGTGGCCAGATGCGATAGTCGCTCGTATAAGGAGGAGTCGCATCACTCTGAGCCACGACACCTGTAACCGTCACCACGTCGCCCAGAAAGAGATCCTGCCAGACAGGATCTGCACTGAAATTGCCACTCTGATCTCTAACCACTATGGGACCTGTTCCATCATCTATGGTAAACTCACGTGTGGATTCCTTGATGACAACTCTCCCAGTTGCTCTCACGAATTTGCCTTCATTCTCCTCTCTGCCTATATCACCGGTCGCCATGGTGATAGGTTCAGGTGCTGGCCCCTTACCGAGGACAACTACATTTGAGATGCTCGAGAAGACAATTTCAGTCGTTGCACCAAAATTCGCTATATACTCCTCAACCGTACCCGTCACCCTTATGGTGTCACCAAGAGTGGAGCTGTCGTGAGGAGCGAGTCCGGGAATGGGATCGAACCCGAAGACATTGATGCCACAGTCATCATCTCCCACTCCACGAATATATATAGAAGTGTATTGAGGGACGAAAATACCTGGAGGGACTGTCACGATTCCCTTTATGGTTACAACCTGGCCATTGAGAGGCGAGAGTCCCTGCGGATCAGATGCCTGAACATCACAGATTGTGGTAGCGTACAGGCCAGGGGCAATCACCAGTACAAGAAGGGTAAGTATTGGAAGAAAGATTGGAGGTAATAATTTCACATCAAGCCTTCCTTTGAATTGGCTTATTTTAACTAAATGCCGGCTTAAGGTCAACCCTTCTTAACCAGTCCAAGCTTCTCCCTCAAGCGCTTGAGGCGCTTTATCTCGGCATTCGCCTTAGCTGCTGCCATATCCAGAGCTTGCTTTATGTCTGCGTCACCCCTTAAGACAGCTTCAATTGAACGCTCTGCAAGATACCTTCTGCCCGCGTACCATCCAGCAATCTTGGGTTCAAAGGTCGCATAGTTGAGCTGATTGAAAGCATCTTCTAATCCGGGGAATTCCTCAAAACGCTTGCGCAATATCTCTGAATCGAAAGCACTCCTTCTTACAGGAACATAGAAAGTGCCAGCTGCCCAGCGAGCTGTCTGCTCGGTATCGGTAAACCATTTTATGAATTCCCAGGCGGCTTCCTGCTCCTCCTTGCTTGCCTTGGCAAAGATTACAACATTCGTACCAGCAATTGTCACACCAGGCCGCTTACCCATCGGGATGGGGGCAATTCCGAGATCAAAGTCATACTTGCCTTTTATGAAAGCCAGAGAAACCGTTGAGCCTTCCATCATGCCAACCTTACCCGCCAGGAAGTCATTCTGATATTCAAAGCCTGAAGCAACAAAGCCAACACTGTCGGCGAGCAACTTCTTCATGAAAGCCAGAGCTTCAACTCCTTCGGGGCTGTTGAATGCAACCTCCTGACCATTGGGAGCAAGAAACTCTCCTCCATTCTGGATGAGAAGATTACCAAACATCCATACATTGACCTGACCTGCAGTTCCCCATATCTCAGGATGGCCATCACCATCGACATCTTTTGTAAGGCGGCGAGCGTAGCTGAGATATTCCTGCCATGTCCTCGGTGGATGATCGGGATCCAGCCCAACCTCTCTGAAGAGATCCTTGTTGTAGAACAACGCTCGCACACTTTTGTTAAAAGGAAATGACCAGATGACGTCATCCCACATATTGTTCTCGATAAAAACAGGAAGGATATCTGCCAAACTCTCCTCGGAAAGCCCATTTGGACCATGAATGAATTTCTCAATTGGAACTATGCTTCCACTTATTATGAGCTCAACCGTCCAGTTCTCGTAGGCCTGCGCCATTGTTGGGGGTTTGCCAGCAGCAACAGCCGCCATAATCTTCTGGCTAAGTGCTGTATAGCGACCCATGGAGACTGAGACTACATGGATATTGGGATGAGTGGCATTGAATTCATCTATAAGGCTTGTGAGCACCCTACCAAGCGGCCCACCCATTGCATGCCAGAAGGTAATCTCCACCCCACCTTTGTGCTTTCTACCACCAGAACACATCAAACTGAGAGTGATTCCGACAACGAGCAAGATCTTAGCAAGCCTAGCCCTTGATACCACTACGTGCATAGCTTTCGATCACCTGCTTCTGAGCAATGAAATAGATTATGACGATGGGAGCGACACAGAATGTGGCGGCAGCCATCATAAGTCCATATTCAGTTCCCTGTTCCTGTGCAAAATAGGAAAGTCCAACCTGGATGGGTCTGAGTTTATCACTGTTTGTCATGATCAAGGGCCAGATAAACGTATTCCAGCTTCCAAGAAGTGAGAAAAGTCCAATTGTAACCAGTGTTGGCTTGGAAAGTGGTACAAGAATCCGCCAGAGAAATCCCATGCGACTACATCCGTCTATAAGAGCTGCATCGTAGTAATCATTTGGAATTGTTCTGAACTGCTGTCTTAAGAGAAATATGCTAAAGATCTGAGCCAGCCATGGCACAATGAGAGCAAGATAAGTATCCACCCAGCCAAGCTTGGAGAGAATGATAAAGGAGGGAACAAGATAGACTGCCTGCGGAACTATCATCATGCTAAGGAAAAACACAAAGAGAGGCTCACGCCCTGGAAAATCGAACCTGGCAAACGCATAGGCTGCCAGACATGAGGTTATGAGAACCCCGGAGACCGTACAGATGGCAATGAAAACCGTATTTAGGAAATACCGGGGAAATGGAACCTCGTTCCAGGCTTCAACGTAGTTTGAGAATATCACCTTCTCAGGTATCCATGTTGGACGCAAATGAAAGAAGTCAGGGGGAATAAAAGTCTCCTGGGGAGTTTTAAGGGAGGTTGAGACCATCCAGATAAACGGCAAAACCATTGTTATTGCACCGATTGTGAGCAGCACATGTATCGGTATTCGCCGAAGCAACCTCAACTCCTAAGCCTCCTAATAATAGTGGACACGCCGCTCAATGAGCCGCCTCTGGATGAGTGTCAACCCGAGAACGATTACGAAGAGCACAAGAGCAACGCAAGAGGCATAGCCCATATCTCCGCCGGACTCGAAGCCCTTTTCAAATATGTAGTAAACAAGAACCTTGGTTGTCCCAAGAGGTCCACCAACAGGTGTCCCTGTCATGAGATAGACAAGGGTGAACACCTGGAACGAGACAATCGTTGTCATAATGACAACATAGAAGGTTGTTGGAGATATCAGCGGCCAGGTTATCTTCCAGAATGTCTGGAACCTGTTGGCTCCATCTATTCTTGCAGCTTCGTAATATTCATTCGGAATATTCTGTAGGCCTGCAAGGAAAATCACGATGTTGTAACCTATGCCTCTCCAGAGATTGGTAATAATGATAGCAACAAGTGCAAGACTGGGACCAGCCATCCACGTAGGAAGCTCGATACCCATCCTTGCTGCAAGCATAGCAAACACACCCCGCGGCTCCTCGAGCCACATAAGATGATTGAAACCGATGGATTCAAGGAAGGAGTTAAACAGACCAAGTCGCGGATGAAATATCCACTTCCAGACAATTGCAACTGCCACGAGCGAAGTCACGACAGGAAGGAAGTAGATGGTTCTGTAGATGCTTAGCGCTTTTATCTTCTGATTGAGAAGGACAGCTATGAAAAGTGAAACAAAGAGACTCACAGGAACTGTACCGACAACGAAATAACTTGTGTTTCGCAGAGCATTCCAGAACTCACTATCCGATAGCAACATGAGGTACTGGCTTAAGCCAGCAAATCCAACAATCTTCCCCATTATTACGTAGTAGAAACTGACCCCGAAGGCAGCGATTATTGGCAGGACACGGAAAACGAGGATGATGATGGCTGCTGGTGAAATATATAAAAGAGCTCTCAAGAGCTCCTTATATCTCTTACGACGCCTTCTGATTTCAATTGGGATGGCGTGCTCAGTCATATCCTCGGCTCAACATAGCCAGCCGTTCTCTTAGTTCCAAACGTGCACGACATAGGATTCCCCATCAGTGGTAACTGAGATATTGCCGTGCAACACCTGGTCATATCTTCCCGCATTGGGATAGGCTCTATCAGTAGTATAGTAGTCAACATCATAAGCACGCAGAAGATTGAGAACACTTTGATCAAAGACACCATCATTCTCGGCGAGCGAATTGGAAATCAGCCCGATCCTTGGAGTAACAATACGTAAGAATTCTTCTGAAGTTGCATCGCTGTTGCCATGATGTCCAACCTTAAGAATATCACTATCAAGGAGGGCACCGTATGACTTTATCATACGCTGCTCGACAAAATCCTCAGCATCACCAGTCAGAAGAATATCTACCTCGCCAAAGGTCACTTTCAAGACTATCGAATCCGAATTTAGCCTGTCGTCATCGGTGCCTGTTAGGTAGTACTTCCCTGCTCCGGCACTCAGAACCTCCACTGTGACCCCATCCTCGTTGTCCCATGCAAGCACAGACTTATTGAGGTTCGTATCACCCTCAGCCAGACTATCGCGAGGTACATTGAACTCATCAAGCTTTGCCCCGACCGATGCCCAAACACTCGAATACGGCTCGGCTGGAGCCATAAAGACTGTCTCACTGTAGAGGGGAATAAGATCGAGAAAGCCACCGTAATGGTCACCGTGGTTGTGTGTAGCAATCATATAAGCGATCCCATCAGGTGGACTTATGCCTCTGGCATTGAGAAATTCAAAAAGATCACTGGCATGCTCAAACTCACCCAGACTCCCATAGCCAGCATCGATCATGACATTGGTCCCATTGGGAAACTCAAGAAAGTTGCAATCTCCCCAGCCAACATCGACCACCGTATAGACGAGCAAATTTCCAGTCTGCGGCTCGTCAATCAGGAAATCAACTTCGTCGGTTGTCGTCATGTTACCACTGATATCACGTGCGAGAATTCGGAAATAGTAGGTTCCTGAATCAGCGTCAACTAATCGAACGAAGTGATCCGTGCCACCATCGGAGACATTGTAGCCATAGTGATCATAGATCCCGGGACGCTCGCCATAGTGGAGAACACATGTAGCGGGCTCATCCGTATGCCAAGACACAACTCCCTCATTGAAAGATATGGAGTTCACCTGGGGAGGTGTCAGATCCGGCTGGAAAACGCTCCTATCCTTCTCTGCACAACCATAAAGCAGAACAATTGAAACAATGGCGACTGCTGCAATCCTTGCTTGATCCCGTACCATTTTCTCTCCCCTGTTATCTCCCTTGACTATCACCCATTGCCACTCTAAAATCAATCGAAAATTTGGATGCTCTGCCGCATGCTTTGTCCCTAGCTCAATTCGGAGGATGATTCAATGCGATACCAAATTGGCGTAACCTTAGCAATATGCCTCTGCTTAACCGTTGGAGCATCTTCAAGTCTTGCCACAACCTCGACTGTGCTAGAAAATGGCTTAGTCGTGATAGCTGAGAAATCGACGGTCTCACCCCTTGTGGCTATCTCAGTTGTCTATAAGGTAGGCTCTCGCAATGAGGTCGTTGGCAAAACAGGTGCATCGCACTTCGTGGAACACATGCTCTTCAACGGAACCAAGAAGTATCCAGGAGATAGTGCCACAAAGGAGATTCTCAAGAACGGTGGCATACCCAATGGTGAAACCTATTGGGACTTCACCCACTTCGGCGGCGTTTTGCCGAGCGATAAGCTTGATGTAATCCTCGACATCGAAGCAGATCGTATGGCAAATGCAATCGTTGACTCAACAGGTGTTGAAGAGGAAAGGGACATCATTCTAGAAGAACTAGCGATGAGAGGTGAGTCACCTATAGTCGTTCTCATCGAGGATCTTTTCGCGACAGCCTACAAAGTTCATCCCTATCATCACTGGTATCCAGGTGGCTATTTCAGCGATGTTGTTAATCTCGAGCCTAGCTATGTACGTCAATTCTATGAGAAATATTATCAACCAGCGAATGCAATCATTACTGTGGTTGGCAATGTTGAGGAAAGCGAAGCTATCGCAAAGGTCAAGAACTACTTTGGGAAAATAGAGGCTAAGCCTTTGCCTCCAGACATCATGCCTGAGGAACCCCCTCAGGCTGGGCTGAGAAGAGTAACGGTTCGGGGCGATGCACTTGAGGCAAGGATAATGATTTTCTTCAAAGGACCCAAGTATCCCAGTCGTGATTGGGAAATCGCAAGTGTAATGAGTCAAATGCTTGCAAACGGGAAGTCGACCTTCCTCAACAGAAGACTCGTGGACAAGGGTCTGGCAAGCCAGGTCAATCTTATGCTTATTCCGACAATCGATCCCTTTGGATTTCTCTTCATGGTCTCGGTTCCAAAGGATCAAGATCTCAAACGGTGCGAAAGAGCTATCTTCGATGCGCTCAAGGAATTCAAAGGGACTGTGCCAAAACAAGAAGATGTGGAGCGAGCCAAGACACGCATTGAGGGACTCACAATTCTGCAGCGACAGACGGTTCGCCAGAGAGCTCTCGAACTTGCAAGTGCACAGATTCTGGGCGATTGGCGCTATACAGATGAATATCTTGACAATATGAAATCGGTTACACCGCAGGAAGTCCACTCCATCGCCCAACAATATCTCGACTGGGAAAGTGCAACAATCGGCTGGCTTATCCCCAAGGATAGCGAAATCACGGATAGGGACCTTATTGGAATGGCCAGGCAGGAGCAACTCATATGCAGTCTTCTTCCCGCATCATTTGAGGCTGGAAGTGCAGCAACTACCTTAAGTGATGCTCACTTTGAGACTCTACCGAATGGACTGACCATCATACTCAAGGAGGATCACAACCTACCGATAGTTGCCGTAAATGCCTACCTGCTTGCTGGCGCTTCCTATGAGCCACAAGAAAAGTCAGGATTGGCAAGGCTCACAGTAAGAAGTGTTGCCATGGGATCAAGGAATTATCCATATGAGGATCTCTATGCGAGAATCGAGGCGCTGGGAAGCGATCTTGAAGCAACTTCAGACCTGGAGCGTGCCTACTTATCGCTTACAGTTTTATCCAACCACTGGAATGAAGCTGTTGATATCGTGTCTGACCTTATGACTTCACCTTCATTTTCACAAAAGGACTTTAGGCGAGCCCGGCACGAGGTGCTTTCGGAGATATCTCAAGCAGAGGAGGACGCCAGGCAGATTGCCTTCGATGAATTCCGGAAAGCCTTTTACCATGGACATCCTTACGCACGACGAGAAACCGGCAATTATGAAATTGTCAAGAATCTGAGCCTCAGAGATGTGAAGAAGTTTTATGATGCAACCTGGACACCTGCTGGTGCTGTAATTGCTGTTGTTGGTGATTTCGATGAGGACACAATGCTCAAGCACCTCAAGCAAGAACTTGGTAAGTGGAAGCATGAGCGTACCACCCCCACTGATTTGCAACCACCACCTGAGGCTAAAGGCTTTAGACAGATTGTAAGGACTTTGCCAGAGAAAAGACAGGTGAAGCTTTTCTGGGGGATGAAGCGTCCTGACCTCGGATCTCCCGACTATGAATCATTCCAGGTTATGAATTTTATCTTTGGTGGCCAGGTTTTTGGATCAAGGCTCTTTGATAGAATTCGCGAGAAAGAATCCCTCGCCTACGTCGTCAATTCACAGCCTGACCTTACGCGCAAGCCCGGGGCTTTCTATATCCATCTTGGTACGCGACCTCGAAATATTATCAAGGCTATTGAGGCTGTGAAAGAGGAAATCGAGCGCATGAAATCCGAACCTATCACCGATGAGGAAACAGAGATAACAAAGAACTTCCTCATTTCGGTGCAACCATTCATCACCCAGACCTACTCCAGTATAGCTCGAAGGCTCGGGGACATCGTCTTCTACGATGTCCCCCACGATTATTTCGATACCTACCCTCAGCGCATCTCCAAAGTGACACGCGAAGATGTGGCACAGGCAGCAAAGCGCTATCTTGATCCAGACAATTCCGTACTTGTGATAGTTGGTGCAGTCGATGAGAATCTCAATCCCGTTAGGCCACCGAGAAAGTAGGGACAAGGATGTTATGCAATGCATTTTTGCGCTTATGGGTTTGATGCACGCGTAAGCCATGCCTTTCACGTTAGAGCCGTGAAAGTGATTACGAGTGTGCTAGCTTTTGCCCTCATAACCCAGATTGGCTGTAACTCAGCGATGTTTCAAAAAGCAGACATCGCCGATGGCTCTCAAGCCACACTTGGTGTAACGCGTGTCGAGGATGGAGAGCAAACAGATGTATCTGACTATTCTGTATTCCTGAAGGGTTCAATTGGTAGGCGAGCATCAAGAAGTAGCATAGGTTATGAGATTGGCCTTACCTTCATAGCTCCTCTGCGTAACAAGAATGACCAGGCAATCTCCCCTGATGAAGCAAGAGCTGGAACATTTCCCAATCAGTGGGCAGGTGTATTTCCTGAGTTCAAACTTCAGGTGCCACGTCGCCTGCCCATCGATGTCGCACTCGATCTGAGGCTAATGACGTATCTACCCGAACGGATTGCCATCATCGCAAGTAAAGATATCTCTGATAAAGTGTCAATCTATGGGAGCTATGCTTATGCCACCTCAATGGGAGGGATAGCAACTTTGGGAACTGAGATAACACTCCGGAGAAGGTTCGCATTCTATCTTGAGCATACCAGGTGGCTAAATAGGCATCACTATCCAGACAGCTACAAGGGGTCTCCCCTGGAACATCCCTATTCTTTTGGCATAGCCTTCAAGTACTTCTGGCCTGCCCCACCGAGGCCAATCAATCCAATGACAGCAATGGCAAAAAAGTAGGAGGGAATGGGAAATGATAGTAACCTCAACACCTTCAATCGAAGGGCACAGAATAGTGAAGTATTTGGGAATGGTTAGCGGTGAGGCAATAATGGGCGCGAATATCTTTAAGGACCTATTTGCCTCTATCCGGGATATCGTCGGAGGCAGATCAGCCGCTTACGAGAATGAACTCCGTAAGGCGAAGGATGTGGCAATGGAAGAGATGATTGAGAAAGCAAAGGAGCTTGGTGCAAACGCCATCGTCGGGGTTGATCTCGATTACGAAACAATCGGGATTGGTGGCATGGGATCGGGTGGCAGTATGCTAATGGTGAGCGCAAGTGGAACGGCAGTGATTTATGAGTAGGAGATGCCTCAAGGCCTTGGGCATTTCCTCGAATAAAGTCAAACATCATGGTATTGACTTCTCAGAGCGGAATCGATACATTGGAGTTTCGGATCATCATATGGAGGGAAAGACATGTATGTCGATAAGGATAGCAGGGTTGCTAATGCAGAGATAGGTGAGCAGGGTTTATCAGGAGTCACTATGAAGGTTCTTATCGGACACGACCAGGGTGCACCCAATTTCGTGATGCGTATATTTGAGATTGCCCCTAAGGGACACACAGCTTACCACACCCATCCGTGGGAACATGAGGTATATGTGATTGAGGGCAACGGTGCAGTCAAGCAGAAGGGCAAAGAGTACATGATTGAGAAAGGCTCTTTCGTGCTTGTCAAACCCGATGAGGAGCACCAGTTCATAAACAAGGGAGATTCCCCCCTAAAATTCATCTGTGTCGTGCCTAAGATGGAGACATGAAACAGGATACAAGAATCTCTGATCTTCTATCACCTGACCGCATAATTGACCTCAAGTGCAGGACAAAGAATGAGGTACTGCGGGAGCTTTTCCGTGTCATCGAGAGATCCCCTAGCATAAAAAATGGTAAGGCATTTGAGAAGTCACTGATAGAGCGAGAAAACATCCTTACAACAGGTATAGGAAATGAAATAGCAATTCCCCATGTTCAAACCAACGTTGTCGACAGCATGGTTATGGCTATAGGAAGGTGCGAGGATGGAATTGACTTCGACTCCCTCGATGGCAAGCCTGTAAAGATTGTCGTAATGATAGCATCTTCAGACAAGCAGCCACGCAATGAATTCCTCAGGGTTCTGGCTAGGGTGGTCAAGCTCTTCAAGGATGAAGCATTCAGAAGAAAGGTTCTAAGAGCCAGGACACCACAGGATGTGATGAAGCTTCTCGAGGGACACTGATCTAGATTTCAGGTTGCTCCCTCTCATAATGCTTCCCTATAGCACCTGGCGGAATAGACCTGCCTATCACCCCAGCAAGGGCCACCATGGTCACAACATATGGCACAACTTGCAAAGCCTGAGCCGGAAGATGAGCTCTTCCCTGCAGTGTTTCCTGAAGTGCATCAGCAAATCCAAAAAGAAGTGAGGCACCAAGGGCACCTATGGGATTCCATTTCCCAAAAATGAGGGCTGCAAGAGCTATGAAACCCTGACCAGCAGTCATATTCTTCGCAAATGATCCCGAGAACATAGGAAGATATGCCCCACCCAAACCTGCACAGATTCCACTTGCAACCACACCCATAAAGCGAATCCTGTTCACCTTTATGCCCTGGGTGTCAGCCGCTCTAGGATGTTCACCAACAGCTCGCAACCTCAATCCACCGACGGTGTAGTAGGAGAAAATAGCTGCACCAATAGCAAGAATGAAAGCAATATAAGTCAGCGGTATGAAGGGCCCAAGTGATGGTAGCCTATCGCCCTGCCCAAGCGAGAAGGATCTTTCACCGTGAATGAACACTTGGCAGAGAAAGATCGTGGCGCCAGTTCCAAGCAAGTTAATTGCCACACCTGAGATTATCTGATTTGCTCTTAAGCCTATAGTTACAAAAGCATGCAAACTTCCAATGAGTCCACCGATGAAAGCAGCCCCAAGCACGCCTAACCATGCATTATGGGTGAAAAAAGCGACTATGGCACCACTGAAGGCGCCGAAGAGCATCATGCCTTCAAGTCCAATATTTATGACGCCCGATCGCTCGCTAAAGAAACCCCCTGTGCTCGCAAAGATAAGAGGAACAGCTTTACGCACCGTGGCAAGCAATAAGGAGATACTAATTACAGTTGTCACGTCATTCATCTTTGAGAACCCTCATCCTGGGTCTGTATCTACTAAAAAGATACTCACATGCTATGAAGAGAATTATGATCGCTTGAATTACAGTTACGAGCTCCCGTGGAATGCTTGTGACCATGTCAACCTGAGCTCCACCGCTTGCAAGTGCTCCAAAAAATATCGCCGTTACAACAACTCCGAATGGATTGTTTCTGGCAAGCAAAGCCACAGCAATCCCTCCGAAGCCATAACCAAAGGGAAATGGGCTAACAAAGTGTTTATGAACTCCAAGAACTCTTTCAGCCCCGGCAACTCCGGCAAGAAAGCCGCCAATCGACATTGCCAGTATCATGCTGCGTACTACCGATATAGCGCCTACCCTGCTGGCAACCGGATTGTGTCCAACACAGCGAATCTCAAAGCCGAAACTTGTTTTGGACAGCACAATCCAAATTAGTAAAGCAGCCCCAATTGCTACGAACAGTCCAGCATTCAGGCGAGTATAATTATAAACGAAGGTCAATCTGGGGATCTCAGCACTCGGAGCCACATCAAAAGTCTGGGGTATCTGACCAGGTTTCTTGAAATAGGGAAGATTTACCAGGTAATTCGTGGAAATAAAGGCAACATAGTTGAGCATAATTGTATTGATAACCTCGTGCGCTCCAAGCTTTGCCCTTAGGATGCCAGCGATGCCTGCCCAGATCGCACCTCCAATTCCAGCAGCTACAAGACAGAGAGCAACGTGCAAGCCAGCATTGGAAACTGGAACTTTGACCCCCAGCCACGCAGCTATGAAGGCTCCAACAACGAGCTGCCCTTCTCCACCAATATTGAAAAGACCACTTTGCATACCTATCGCCACGCACAATCCTGTGAGAATAAGAGGGGTAGCTTCCTCAAGGGTATTTGCCAGGCTCCTTAAACTCCCAAGTGAGCCTGACAACATGACAGAAGCTATGTGAAAAGGGTCTTCACCAAGGAGAGCAACTATGACGGTCGCGATCACCATTGCAAAGGCGAGTGCAAGTGCTGGAGCAAGCAATCTCTCAAGCAATTTTTGAGTTGGCATCATTGTGCAAACCCCAGCATCAGGAGCCCAAGCTTCTCTTCATCTGCCTCTTTACGTTCGAGGATACTCAAGATACGACCCTTGTACATGACACCTATGCGATCTGAAAGCTCCACAATCTCAGAGAGATCGGCTGATATAAGAAGTACGCCCCCACCTGCTTCGGCATGCTTCACCAATGAATCATGGATGAGTCTTGTCGCCATAATGTCAAGACCACGTGCGGGTTGCGAAGCTATGAGTAAACTTGGCTCACGACTCAGCTCTCTTGCAACTATGACCTTCTGCTGATTGCCACCGGAGAGAGTTCCAATCTCAGCATCTGGCAGGGGAGGATTTATACCAAAGGTTTTGAGTAACCTCTGAGTAAGATTGGTGATAGCATCCTCTTTTAGGAAGAAAGTTCCAGATAGCCCTGGTTCTCTCTGCCTTCCAAGGAGCATGTTCTCCTTAACACTCATCCCTGCAACGATACCCATTGTGACTCTGTCGGGTGGGATATAAGCAATGCCAAGTGCACGCCGCTTTGCCGTTGAAAGATGTGTTATATCCTTGCCACGGAAGAGGATCCTGCCAGATGATGGCTTTTGTAGACCAATGGCGACATCAAAGAGCTCATCCTGCCCATTGCCTTCGACTCCGCAGATCCCAAATATCTCACCCTTCCTTACTTCGAAGTCGATCGACGAGAGGAGCACAATGTCTCTCGAAGAGCGCAGGCTTACATCATGAAGACTGAGCAAAGATTCCATGCTTACTGCATGCTTGCTTCTTCTCGGAGCTTCGATCTTCTTCCCAACCATCATTATCGCCAGCTCCTCTGGGTCAACCTCATCAATTCGCCTCGTCCTGACCACCCTGCCCCGCCGCAGCACAGTAACGCGGTCTGCAATTTCCATGACCTCTTCGAGCTTATGGGTTATGAAGATTATTGTGTGAGAACTGTCCACAAGCATCCTTATAGTTTCGAAGAGCTTCTTGATTTCCTGTGGGGTGAGTACAGCAGTGGGTTCATCCATTATTATGATCCGCGAATTCCGGTAAAGGGCTTTGAGAATTTCAACACGCTGCTCCTCACCCACACTGAGTTCCTCAACTCTTCGATCGAGCGGAACCTCTATGCCGTAGCGTTGCATGATATCCTCAACCTTTCGTACTGCAGCTCGAAGGTCAAGGAAGCCCCCTCTGCTCGGCTCAAATCCGAGTATGATGTTCTCGAGAACAGTGAAACGCTTTACAAGCATGAAGTGCTGATGAATCATCCCGAGCCCGTAGTCTGTTCCAAGAAAACCTCTTTCTACAGGCAAGCGCATATCGTCGACCGTAATAGTCCCAGCATCCGGTTTTACGAGACCGTAAAGGATGTTCATCAGCGTTGTTTTGCCCGCTCCATTCTCTCCTACCAGGGCATGCACCTCACCTCGATAGACAGTCAGATTGATACCATCATTGGCCACTATCTCGCCAAAGCGTTTCGAAATCGCATCCATTCTAACGGCTATCTCGCCTTCGCCCTGAGACTTACCCTTTCTCGAGGAAACCATTTCAAAGGCTCCAAGCTTTTCTTCTGCTGTGATATTGACACACCATGCGCTTAGGCATAATATCACGGTGTCCAAAATCGGTAAACTCGGAATATGCCCGGAAAAAGATGAAAACGGAGGCTCAGCCATGGAGATCAGTAACTATCTCAAGCCTGAACAGATCAAACTTGACCTCAAGGGTAAGACCAAGCGGGATGTAATAATCGAACTCTCAGAGCTTTTGAAATCTCATCCTGATGTTAAGGATCTCAAGACCTTCATGGATGAGACATTCAAACGCGAACACTTCAACACGACCGGAATCGGTCACGAAATAGGAATCCCCCATGCACGGACTGATGCTGTCTCTGACATCGTTATCGCTGTCGGAAGAAATCCTGACGGCATCGATTTCGAGTCCCTCGATGGCAAGCCAGTTAAGCTTGTCTTCCTTATAGGCACTCCAAAATCCAAGCATCTTAGTACCTACCTGAGCGTCCTAGCACACCTGACAAGACTCCTTGACCGCGAGAGCTTCAGAAACCAGTTGCTTGAAGCAAAGTCGCCCCAAGAGATAATCGACGCATTTCGCAAGGCAGAGGAAGCCTAAATGGACATATTCTTGATTCTTGGCATTTTGCTCTTTGCTGGCTTTGGCGGGGGATCACTCTTCAGGAAGTTGAGAATTCCACAGGTTGTCGCTTATGTTCTCGTCGGCACAATTGTTGGCATTTCAGGATTTCACGTTATTACCGAGAAGACATTGGATTCCCTTTCGCCCATCAACACGGCTGCGCTTGGCTTCATCGGCTTCATGATTGGAAGTGAATTAAGATTCTCTACGCTGCGCAAACTCGGCAAATACATTACTTCCATTCTGCTTTGCGAAGCCCTCGGGGCATACATCTTGGTAGCTCTTGTCTCATACGTTCTCACCCGTGAAGTTTTCTTAGCCCTGCTTCTCGGAGCTCTTGCTTCTGCAACAGCTCCGGCTGCAACCGTCGATGTTCTGTGGGAATACAAAGCCAAGGGTGTTTTGACAACTACACTACTCGCCATAGTTGGCCTCGATGATGCAGTTGCACTTATCCTCTATGGTTTCTCCCTCGCAGTAGCTAAGGCAAGCCTTCTTCATACTAAACTCTCCTTCGATATTATTCTGAAGAAACCCGCGATTGAAATAGGTCTGGCTATTGCCATTGGGGTCATCCTTGCTATCCTTTTGAGCCTGCTTCTACGATTTTTTAGAGCTGACAATCAGGTTCTCATCCTTACAATTGCAGCGATCTTTGTAGCAGCTGGAATAGCAAGGACACATCATTTCTCACCAATTCTCACATGTATGTTTGTTGGACTAACACTTGGCAACATATCTCCACGAGTTACAGGACATGCTTACCGTATTCTTGAGAATTTCACACCCCCTGTATATGTCCTATTTTTCATCCTCGTTGGATCAAGGCTGGATGTGAAGCTTCTGCCTTCCATGGGTGTTCTGGGTTTGCTCTATGTTGCTGCACGAACAGTCGGCAAGATCTCCGGGGCAAGCTTAGGTGCAACAATATCAGGAGCACCAGCCGTTTTGCGCAAATATCTTGGCCTTACCCTTTTCTCTCAGGCTGGAGTGGCAATTGGAATCGCCTTCAGCATCTATGAAGAATTCTCCCGCCTGGGAGCTCAGGGGCAGCAGCTGGGACTTGAGATAATCAGTTTGATAACAGCCACGACATTCATTCTCCAGATCATTGGTCCACCCTTTGTTAAGCTTGCAATTACCAAGGCAGGCGAAGTCGGGAAAGGTGCCTGAGCGAGGAGGTTGCTATGGAGTTACTCATCATATTCCTCTATGCAAGACATCACCTTGAGAAAATAGCCTCACTCCTTGTTGAGGTTGGTGTTACCGAAGCAACAATTACAGAAGGACAGGCACTTGGCCAATTCCTTGCTTTTGAGATTCCAATCTTTGCAGGTCTGAGGCAGCTGGTCGGCGAGAAGCGTCGCCATGCAACTACGATATTGGCTGTTGTTGAAAGCCCCGATGCTATTGAAAGCTTCATTAAGCTTCTGAGAGACGAAGGCATAGATTTTGGCGAAGCCGGAGTCGGAGTTTTGCTCTCGGTTCCCTTGAGCAAAGCCATACTGCCACAGGAATAAACGTAAGGCAGTTTGCCACATCAACCTTCCTGGATCAAGGTTCTCACTTACTCTTTCCAACTTCTATAATGGTTTTTACAAAAGCCGGCAGATCATCCGGCATTCTCGATGTCACAAGATTGCCATCAACGACGACCTCACTATCCTCGAAGTTCGCACCTGCATTCACAAGATCATCCCTGATAGCAAAGAATGACGTAACTCTTTTCCCACGCACTATCCCAGCGGAGATCAAAACCCAGCCACCGTGACAGATTGATCCAACCACACCTCCGGATTCATAGATCTCCCTTACAAACGAGTTTACTCTCGGATATCTTCTCAGAAAATCTGGTGCATAGCCGCCGGGAATCACAACGCCATCGAATTCACTTGCTTTAACATCTTCAACCGACACATCTTCTTCAATTGGATAACCGTACTTCCCCTTGTAAGATCCCTTACCCGTTCCAACCACAACAACCTCTATGCCCTCTTCCCTCAATCTTAGAATTGGATACCACACCTCCAGATCCTGATAGAGATCCTCAACCAGTACAGCAACCCGCTTCATTCCAATTCCCCCCTGATGAGAAGCCCAAAACTCGCGACAAACACTCACGCTCGCCTCGCCAAACCCAGCTGCCCTCCGCTATCCCATTTTTGGCTCCAACCCTCTATTTGTGACTTTTATCAGGATAAGGCGGTAAGGGTGGCTCTTCGAGAGGTTCCTTTTCAAGCAGGCTGTTAAGATAGGCAACAGCTTTTTCCAGCTGGGTATCATGCCCCCTGATAACATCGCCGGGAAGATTGTCAACCTCAACGTCAGGCACAGCTCCCCAATTCTCAAGTGTCCAACCCCCCTCTGCTTCCCACCAGGCAAACTCTGGTATGGTCATCATTCCACCATCGACGAATGGCTTGTCCATGCGGATGCCGACGACACCTCCCCAGGTGCGCGTGCCAATTACGGTTCCGAGGTTAGCAAGCTTGAAGGCTCGCGTGAAGATGTCGCCATCAGAACCTGCATGAGCGTTACAAAGAGCTACCATGTGAGCTCTCATACCCTCCTCGGGGTAAGGGTAGGGTTTACCCTTGCGGGCCTTACCATAGGCGAGCACTTCGATCGAAATACGTTCGAGAATAAGTTCGGAGACAAAACCGCCACCATTGTAGCGAACATCAATTATCAAGCCTGGCTTTTCGATCTGGGGATAGAAGGTGCGTTGAAATTCAACCAATCCAGCTGTTCCCATGTTTGGAAGATGGATGTAGCCTATCTTTCCACCGCTTGCTTCATCTACAAAGCGCCGATTTCCCCTAACCCAATCGAGATATCTGAGGTCGGCTTCGTCGTCAATGGTTTTCACAATAAGGTCCCTCGCTCCAGTCATTGTCGGCCTGTCATTGACGGTCAGCAAGACCTCCTCATCAGCTAGATTGACAAACGCCGAATAGAAATTGGTCGCTGTATCAAGGGGAGTTCCGTTTACTGCAAGGATGTAATCTCCCTTCTTAACCCCTACATGGCTCAATGTAAGAGGTGAATAGGCTTCAGGGCTTGAAGATTCCTCTTCATAGATCTTGGCTATGCGATAACGTCCAGTGCTTTCCTCCGCAACAACGTCGATGCCCAGCAAACCGACAGGTGTTCTTTCGGGGCGACCAAGGTCACCACCCCAGATGTAAGTATGGGAGGTGGCTAGCTCCCCGATCATCTGGCCAATCAAATCATGGAGTTCATAGCGCGTTGCAATCTTGGGAAAGATCTTCTCATACTTAGCCTTTACTCCAGCCCAATCCATCTTCGCCATGTCAGGTGCCCAGTAGAAGTCTCTCTGAAGCCGCCATGCTTCGTTGAAAATCTGACGCCATTCCTCCCTCGGCTTAAGACGGATGTGCCATCTAGAAAGATCAATCTTCTCCTTCTCATCATTCTCAGTCGCTTTCTTTCCGGCATCGACTACATAGAAGTTATCTCTCCTGCGGTAGAGAATCTTCTTACCATCAGCTGAGAGGCGATAGGAATTGATTCCTGAAAGAATCACTTCGTCTTTTTTCCCTTCAAGGTCAAACATGTGAACACTGTGCATTGGCTTGCGCTCACTGCCCCTTCGCCCACCTTCCTTCATTCCGATAGAAGGACGCGATCTGTAATATATCTTTCCCTTGGCTGCCGTAAGCAGGTCGTAGTGGCCAGCCTCAACCGGAAATTCAACAACTCTATCGGAAAGCCCTTCAAAATCTATCTTAACCTCAACCTTCTCTTGCTCGGTTTCCTCTTCCTTCTTCTCTGACTCCATCTCCTCGGGTTCCTTAGGGAAGAATGGGGATTTGACTCCCTTCTGAAGCATTACAAGATAGGGCTTTGTGGTCTTATCTATTATTGCTGTGAAAGCGATCCGGCCAAGAAGAGGATTGATCGTTCTGTCGGATAGGAAATAGAGATACTTACCCTCAGGATCCCAAACAGGATTTGTATCATTGGTGAAATGGTCGGTCACACGATGGACTCGACCAGTAACGGTGTCATAGATAAAGATTGAATTGAAGTGGTGATCATCGGGTTTGTCGTAGGCAAGGTAACGACTATCCGGCGACCATGAATACCTCCTTATCTCCCAGTAGTCACTGCTGTCTGCTCGAGTGATCTTTCCAGTTTCACGATCCACGATGTAGATCGTCTGTGAGCCATCTGAATAAGCGATCTTCTTGCCATCAGGTGACCAGACAGGCGGATATTTCCAGCCCTGTGTTCCACGGGTGATCTGCTCTGGCTTCTTCTTGAAAATATCTACAACATAGATTTCATCCTCACCTGTTGCATCTGAGACGAAAAGTACAGATTTCCCATCGGGAGCCCATTTAGGAAATTTCTCACGGACACCAGAACGTGTTGTAAGGTAGATCAACCTGCCTTCCTTTGATGGGAAAAGGGCAAGCTCACCTCTTGCGCAGAAAGCAACCCTCCTGCCCTTGGGTGAGATTTCAAAATCCGTCAGATACTTAACCGGATCGACAAATCTTTCTCGTTCCTCCTGTCTGTCTGAAGGAACGATTATGTCAACGTTATGATAGTTGCCCGATGCTATGTCAAAGAGCCATATATCTCCAGCATGATGATATACGATTCTTCCACCACCGATAGATGGCCATCTGACATCATAATCATCATGGAAAGTATGTTGCTTAAGATCGCTTCCATCCGGTTTCATGCTGAAAATGTTCATTGTGCCTGTGCGGTCTGAAATGAAATAGATGCGACCGTCATACCACATTGGGAAAGCATCCGTTCCCTCAAAGTCGGTGAGCTTGTTAAATTCCAGAGTCTTAAGATCGCCAAACCAGATATCCTGTGCCAAACCGCCCTTATATCTTTTCCACGTTCGGAATTCCCTTGAATATCGATTAAAGGCAATGTGCCTGCCATCGGGTACGAAGCTTATCAAGGAAACCTCACCAAGATTAAGATCCCTGGGGAAGCCACCATCTTTGGATACAGCAAAGACCTTGTAGGTGTAATTTGGAGAAGTGCGCGCCGATCTAAAGATGATGCTATCACCATCAGCAGACCAGGCGAGCACATAGTCGGACCATGGATGGTAGGTTAGGCGTTTTACCTCACCACCAGATGCTGGAATTACATAAACATCATTACCTCCCTTGTCATATTCACCGGTGAAAGCCACATACTCACCATCAGGTGAGAACTTAGCCATATATTCAAGTCCTTTAGCGGCTGTCAATTTTGTGGCAACGCCTCCTTGCGCAGGAACTGTCCAGAGATCACCTTCGCAAGTGAAGACAATTGTATTCCCATTTATGTCAGGGAAGTTGAGATACTCTGCATGAGCAGCAGTGACAAGAGACGCTAAGGCCAAAAAGACAAACAGCAAGCGCATTCTGGTCCTCCTTTCCTAGATCGAGATTTCCATGATCCTTCCTCTTAGCGATCATACAGGGGAAAACCGCACCTGGTAAGGCATGTCTAGTGAGTGGCCGTATAATCAGTCACCCTAATCTTGCCGGCTACAATATCCTTCTTTATCTTCTCAATGCGTTCGATGACACTCTTAGGTATCAAATCCTTATTGTATTCGTCAAGAGCATATCCCACTCCATTGACATCAAGCCCATAGACGTGTATACCGCCAGAAAACTTACCCTCGACGACATCCTTTATTATCTCATAAACAGCAACGTCTACACGCTTGAGCATACTTGTAAGAACATGACCAGGTGCCATGTAGTTCTGATTGGCATCCACACCTATTGCATAGAGACCGCGTTCCTGTGCCGCATCTATAACTCCATTTCCTGTTGAGCCCGCTGCCTGAAAGATTATGTCGGCTCCGCGATCGAATTGACTCAAAGCAAGGCTCTTGCCTCTGACAGGATCGTGGAACGCCTCAGGACCTGAACCTGCATATGCTACGATGACGTCAGCATCCGGATTGACATAATGAACCCCTTCAGTGTATCCGACCTCGAATTTGTGAATCAGGGGGATGTCCATGCCTCCGATGAAACCAACCTTACCGGTCTTGGTCATGAGTCCTGCTATCGCACCCACAAGAAATGAACCCTCATGTTCCTTGAAAACAAGCGATGCAACATTAGGGCGTTCAACCACCGCATCTATTATCGCAAACTTGGTATTTGGGAATTCCTTGGCAACGCGGTCGAGAGCATCCCTCATTAAAAAACCAACGGCGATAACAAGATCGAAACCCTGCTCAGCATATTGTCTGAGATATTTCTCATCCTCAGCCATCTGTTCAGGCTGACCATAGATAGGCTGGATCTTGAGCTCATCCTTCGCTCGCATAAGCCCCCTGTAAGCTGAATCATTGAAAGATTTATCGCCCAGTCCACCAACGGAAAGCACAAGTCCAACCCTTATCGAGGAAGTCTGAGGAGGCTTTTCCTTCCTAGAGCAGCCACCCAGCGCAATTACAAAGGCAAGAAACAAGATACTCGCTCTGAGCAAGGCCATCCACCTCACTTTACGAAAACATCAACAAACTTGAATTCACGAACGTCGAATAGTCCAAGATCAGTGAGTTTGATGTCGGGAACAACTGCTAAAGTAACAAACGAAAGTGCCATGAATGGATCACTTATCGTCACACCGAGGCTATGCGCAACATCATCTAGCTTTTCCAGATCATCCTTGACCTTACTCATTGGCTCTTCTGACATCAAACCTGCGACCGGAAGAGGAACCCGAGCCATGACTTTACCATCACAAACAATCGTAAGACCACCCTTCATACGACATATGTCGATGACCGCTTCGAGCATATCCTCATCATTCGTTCCAGCAACAACGATGTTGTGGGAATCATGTGAAACACTCGATGCCATAGCCCCTCGCTTAAGCCCCAACCCCTTGAGAAAGCCCTTTCCGATGTTATCTGAAGCATGATGTCTTTCAACCACTGCGACTTTGATGAGATCTCTCTCTGGGTCACTAACCGCTAAGCCACCAGCAACCTTCGCCTCAGCCACAACCTCCTTTGTCTTTATCTGCTTGGGTTGAATTTCAATTGCCCTGATCTTGCTTCCTTTCGCAGGGATTTTGAAATCATCAAGAGTGAGAAACTTCACATTGACCGAACTCCTCAAGTTTATCTTTGGTGGAGTAACCTCCAGCGGCAGGAGCTCGCCATCCTTGGCAACCAGCTTGCCTCGCTTAAACACCATCTCGACTTTAAAGTCATCGAGATTGTCAAGTACCAGGATATCTGCAATGAAGCCCGGCGCAATTGCCCCAAGATTGTCGAGCTTGAAGTATTCAGCACAATTCACAGTTGCCAGTCTTATGGCTGAGACGGGTTTGATACCATTGGCAATCGTTGTGCGCACCATAAAGTCGATGTGACCCTCTTCGAGGATATCCTTCGGATGGCGGTCGTCAGTTACAAAAAAGCACCTGTGAATGTTGTCAGGGGTGATGATGGGCAAAAGGTCGCGTAGATTCTTGGTTAGCGAACCTTCCCGCAACATAACATACATCCCGAGTCTAAGCTTCTCTCTGGCCTCATCCACACTTGTCGCCTCGTGATCGCTCTTGACCCCTGCCGCTACATATGCACAAAGATCACGTCCTGTGAGATCAGGAGCATGCCCATCAACCCTCTTCTCGTTTGCCATAGTGATTTTATCCAGAAGGTCCTGATCAAGTCCAAGCACACCGGGATAATTCATAACTTCCCCGATGCCGAGGACCCACTTCTCGGTAAGGAGGGGATAAAGATCAAATCCCTTAAGACTCGAACCGCTGGTTTCAAACTCAGTGGCTGGCACACAAGAGGGAAGCATGAGGAAGACATTTAAGGGATTGAATTTGCTCGATCTCAGCATGTACTGTATTCCCTCAAGACCGAAGACGTTGGCTATCTCGTGAGGATCAATAACTACAGACGTAGTACCTCTGGGCACAACAGCTCGGGCAAACTCCCGCACCTCCACCATTGAGCTCTCTATATGCACATGACCATCTATAAAGCCCGGTGATAGGAATTTACCGCTGAGGTCAATCTCCTCCTTGCCTCGATAGTCACCAATCCCGACGACCAGACCGCCAAAGATAGCCACATCAGCGGGATAGATCTCGCCTGAAAGGACATTGACAAGTTGAGCTCCTTTAAGAACGAGATCACAAGGTTTCCTGCCCCTCGCAACTTCAATTATCTCTCCAAGCCCAGCCATCGAACGCTCCTTAGTTTAGGCTACCAGGCGTGTGCATCTTCTTCCCTGAACAGCCTCATAGAGGAGATGCGGAAGGGTTATAATCACCTCTTCACCACCATTCTCGAGGAATTCAATTGCAGCCTCTATTTTTGGTCCCATGCTGCCAGGTGGGAACTGCCCTTCGGCAAGGTAGCGTTTGGCTTCCTCTATCGTCAATTTGTCAAGATCCTTCTGGTTTGGCTTGCCATAATTGAGAGCAACCTTCTCAACCTGCGTGAGGATAACAAGTACCTGAGCCCTGAGCTGGCGTGCAAGCACACTCGAGGCTCTATCCTTGTCGATGACTGCTTCGACACCTCTCAGGTCGCCACTCTTATCCCTCACAACCGGGATGCCACCCCCGCCAACAGCAATCACAATCGCCCCGGAATCAATTGCCTTCTCTATCCCTCGCCACTCAACGATCTCAAGAGGTTTGGGTGAAGGAACAACCCGCCGGTAACCACGTCCACAATCCTCTATTATCACCCAGCCCTTTTCCCTCGAAATTCTTTCTGCCTCATCACGTGTATAGAAGGGACCGATGGGTTTGGTTGGATTCTCAAAAGCTGGATCATTCTCATCCACAACAACCTGGGTGATTATTGTGAAGACATCTTTGTCAATTTTCATCTGCCTGAGCTGGTTCTGGAGGACCTGCTGTATCATGTAGCCTATTCCTCCTTCAGAATCAGCACCGCAGATGTCAAGAGGCATGGGAGGAATGATATCTTTTGCCATTTCATTCCTTATAAAGATGTTACCAACGACGGGCCCATTTCCATGAGTTATTGCAATCAGATGCCCCTCCTCGATAAGCTTCGCAACATGGACCATCGTTGATTTGGTTAGTTCATATTGCTCCTCAATTGTTCCTTGTTTGTTAACCGGAATGATAGAATTACCGCCAAGTGCAATTACCATAGTCTTTGTACGCTGTTGCGATGTCACTTGCTCTTCCTCCTTCGCTCAGCCAACATAGCCCGCCACCGATCCAGACGAGCCTTTATCTTCGCTTCGTAGCCTCTGTTGGTAGGCTCATAGTATACCCTATCTTTAAGAGCCGCAGGTAGGTAGTCCTGATCAACAAGAGCATCCTTATATTCATGTGGATACCTATAACCAGCACCAAAACCGAGTTCTTTCATCAAGCGGGTTGGGGCATTCCTTATATGAAGAGGCACAGAGGGAGTGGGTTGTGAAATAACATCCTGCCGGGCCTTCTCATATGCTTTGTAAACCGCATTGCTTTTGGGAGCAGTAGCGAGATAGATAGCCGCCTGCGCAAGTGCAAGGTCGCCTTCGGGCATACCTATGAGTTTGACAGCCTCGGTGGCAGCAACAGCAACGACTAGTGCCTGGGGGTCAGCATTACCAATATCTTCAGAAGCAAATCTCACCATACGTCTCGCAATGTAAAGCGGATCTTCCCCAGCCTCCAGCATCCTCGCGAGCCAGTAAAGAGCTGCATCAGGATCGCTTCCCCTGAGGCTCTTATGCAAAGCTGATATTATATTGTAATGTTCTTCACCCGTCTTGTCATAAAGAAGTGCCTTCTTCTGAAGTGCTCCTTCAATCGTCTCAAGGTCGATCCTGCGCAGCCCGTCTTCATCAGGTGTGGTGGCTGCAGCGGCCAGCTCAAGTGCATTGAGGACAACCCTGGCATCACCGTCAGCTTGGCGAATGGCATGGTTAAGAGCTTCATCTGAGATAACTACCTTCAATTTCCCAAGTCCTCTTTGCTCATCCCCAAGCGCTCGCATTGCTATCTTCTTGAGGTCGGCCTCCGAAAGTTTCTCAAGTGTCACAACACGTGAACGTGAAAGTAGAGCCGAGTTGACCTCAAATGAAGGATTCTCAGTTGTTGCGCCAATCAATATTATTGCTCCCCTCTCCACATGTGGTAGGAAGGCATCCTGCTGCGCTTTGTTGAAACGGTGAATCTCATCGACAAAAAGGATTGTCCGCTTCCCGTGGACCCTCATGTTCATCTCGGCTCGAGCAACAACTTCCCTTATCTCCTTGACACCAGATGTCACGGCACTGAAAGCGATAAAATCTGAGCCTGTAGATTTTGCAATCAGATGGGCAAGCGTTGTCTTGCCTGTACCGGGTGGCCCCCAGAAAATGATTGAATGAACCTCTCCCTTCTCAATAGCCCTGCGCAGAACAGAACCCTCTCCAACAATATGCTCCTGTCCGACAAATTCGTTGAAATCCCTTGGCCGCATACGGTCAGCAAGGGGCCTCTGGGGTGGATGTGCGGATTCCGAGTTAAAAAGATCTTCAGACATTTCTAATTCTTGGCCTCATTCCCAAAAACCACCTTGAGTCGCACGAAACCTACATAGTGCAATATACATAAGGAAAAGCGGTATAGAAAGCTGTAGCACGCCACAGGTGATCAATTGGTATAGTTTCATTGGCAACATGAGCAAGTGCCTGCTCGCCGGGTCCAAAGCCAACTGTCGGAATTCCTGCCACGCCCCGTGAGTAGTTACCATCTGTTGAGAAAAGCCACCTATCCACCCTGGGCTCATCGAAAAGACAGCTGAATGTCCTGACGGCCGCTTGCACCACCGCATCATCCTCCGGTGTAGACCAAGCAGGGAAGAATTTCTCCCTGCTTGCCACAAGGCCTGTATAGCTTTCGCCCTGGTAATGGGTGATGCTCACTGTAGCATCAGCAAATCTAGCTATCTCCTCGAGCTCGCGAATAATGCTCTCTGAACTATCACCAGGAACGGTTCTTCGATCAACGAAGATTCTACAAACATCTGGTACGGTATTACGCGACGGCGACTTGGATTCGATCGATGTCACCACGGCCGAGCCTCTGCCTAAAAATGGATCACTTCGAAACCTCTCCTGCATCCACTCTATACTTCGAACTATCCGAGCCATTTTGTAGACAGCATTCTCCCCAGCCTCTGGCATGCTTCCGTGTGAAGCTCTGCCATGCGTCACAACTTCGATCTCAGCCCTTCCTCTATGGCCTCGCATGATGCAAAGGTCACTCGGCTCACCTATGAGGACACAATCAGGTCTTATGTTGTTTGACTTGAGAAAATGCTCAAGGGCGAGTCCTTCGCAGTCTTCCTCCTGCACACTTAAGAGAACATAAAGGGTGAAGGGCTTGGATTCGTCAAGTTCCGCGAGCAGCTTAAGCGCACCAATCATGCAAGCTGCACAGCCCTTATCATCCGAAGCTCCTCTACCAAAGATTCTGCCGCCATCAATACGACCTGAGAAAGGATCGAACTTCCAGACCAATGGATTGCCAATGCCCACGGTATCAAGATGGGAGTCATAAACGATAACCTTTGCCCCATTCCCGCATCTGGCAACCACACTTCCCATCGAATCCAGACCAACCCCTTCAATTCCTATAGCCTGAAGCTCGCTCTCAACAAACTTGGCAATCTCCCCCTCCTGCCTACTCATGCTCGGAATCTGAATGAGGTGCTGAAGCAGGGATACTACATATTGTTGTTCCTCCTTAGCTTTTTCTAGCACACCTGAAGCAATGTTCTCATTCATTGCGCCTGTTCCCCAAAAAAGCGTCCACCTCGCTCGGCAGCATCTTCAATGAGACGCGAGACTATGACGCTAGTTACATGACGGCGGTAGGTACGTGTAGCTCTTATGTCTGAGATAGGATCACACTCCTTGCTTGCGATTTCGCCTGCCTCTCTTGCGAGCTGGCGCGACGGGCTCTGACCGATAAGCAGATTTTCTACTTCTCGCATCCTTATTGGAGTTGGAGCAACGGCACCGCAAGCAACCCTTACAGTCTTAAATTTGCCTCCATCGAAGGTTGCAAAGACAGCCGCACTCGCAACTGAAATAGCAAGGGAGTTCCGCAATCCGATCTTGATGTAGCTAGAGTAGAAAGGTAGAGAAGGAATTTCAAAAGTAACACTTGTGAGAATCTCATAGGGCTCGAGAAGAGTTGAGCCAGGTCCCCTGGGCAGGTCTTCAACAGCGATCTCTCTTACACCTCGATGTGAGACCAATGTGGCTGTGGCGCCGAGTGCGATCAGAGGCGGATAAAGATCTGCTGCCGGCGATGCATTGGCAAGGTTCCCACCGATCGTCCCCATATTGCGTATCTGAGGTGACCCAATTGATGAAGCCCCCCTTATCAGGCATTCGAAGCCCTTGAGCAAAGGTGAAGTAGCTATAGCACTGTGGGTGTGGGTTGAACCAAGGGTTACCTTAGGTGCGCCGTTACCTTCCTTGGCAAGCTCACGCCACTCCTTGAGCTTCTCAAAAATCACATCAGCCTGGCTATCGATGCCAAGTCTCGTCGGGCTTGCAGTACCAGGAAGGGTAATAGTAAAGACCTTGAGATCAGAGATGGAACTTATGTCGAGGAGGTACTTTATGTGCTTCCTCATGCCAGTCTTAAGAAGTACAACGAGATCTGTCCCACCAGCGAGAGGAGCGCAATCACCTGAATACTTGGCAAGCGATGAAAGACAGTCATCGATGTCAGCTGGAATCAAAACCTCAATCTTCTTTGCGATCATACCAGTACCACCTCAAGATTGCTTCCAAGACACCACCTGAAATAGCTCTACCCTTGTCAGAAATAGTGTCAGCCCTTATGGACCTACCTCTGGGATCGATATCTCCAATCTTCTGATTCCTCTCGACCATGACGCCATCGGCCACGAGACCCCGCACGAGACCCCCAATTGGAGCCTCTACCTTATGGAAATCATCAATCATGCCAATTATTGCTCCCTTCGCTACAATATCACCTATTCTCGCACTTGCTTTGAAAACTCCTTGAGCCGGAGCTCTAACAACTCTCTCCTTGCCGAATCCCATAACGGGAGCTGGTTGGCCTGTGGCCGCTTCAGCCTCACCATCTTCAATCACTCTACCCAGATTGTGTCCCCGGTTAGTCTCAATAACAACATCAACATTGAAACCAGCCACAAATCCGGGTCCGAGTCCAATAACAAGAGGAGCAAGATCCCTCGATATATCGGACTCCCTCTTGAGCATGCGAGCATCCACAATCACATCGGGCCTCATTCTTAAGGCGATCCCACGGAAATCCTCGGCTATTACAGGAATTTCTCCAGCAGCAGCAATGTCGGCAGCCTCATCGAGTGAAGATCTTCGAGCCTTCATCCCTTCAACACTGATATCCTCCCCGTAGCACGCAGATGCGAAGCAGACAAGCCTCCTTATACATTTAGGTTTTTCAATCTCTGCTATCCACACCTCAAAACCAAGCCGCCTCAATCTATGAGCAACTGCCGAACCCATCTCACCCCCACCAATAACAAGCACACGAGGTAAAGCTGTCATTGCGAATCCCCACTGCCCTTGCGAGTTTCGTTTATGAGCTCCGCAACAATGCTTACAGCTATCTCTTCAGGAGTCACAGCCTTTATATCGATCCCAACTGGAATGTGCACCTTTTCGAGCAGATCTCTGTCAAAGCCTTTTGCTTGAAGATCTTTTAGGATCACTCTGGCCTTGTTGCGACTCCCAAGCATCCCAATGTAGCGCGGCCTAAAGGGTAGTACAGCTGCCAGAAAAGCCTCATCGAGACTGTGACTCCTGCTGCAGATAACGACAAAACTGCTCATATCAATCTTGACGCTCTTTGGTACCTCATCAGGTGTAGCAGCAACGAGGCGAATAGTTTTGGTCGCTATTTTGCTAAAGATATCACTTCGGGTGTCAACAACTGTAACTGCAAAACCAACACGATCAGCGAGCTCGGCAACAGCTCTTCCCACATGCCCACCTCCAATAACCACAAGCCTCTTGCTTGTTCCGATGGGTTCGAGCAAAACGCTTACCCTACCACCGCAGAAGGCATCGATTTCAGGCTGTTTGCCGCTAAGATCAAACTCGAGCAGACGAGGGGTACCTGATTCAAGAACCTCACCTGTGATTTTTCCGACTTCATACTCGACTGCTCCACCACCGATTGAACCGAATGTTTCACCATCCTCACAGAAGATCATCTTAGAACCAACGGATCTTGGTCCTGATCCTTCCTTCTTGATAATTGTAGCAATGCAAATCCTGCGACCATGCTGCAAGAGCTCAGCTGCCTTGAGCATTACCTGCTTTGCTTCATCCATTGCTCATCAACCTTATTTTGAGATTCTCAAGATCCTGCTCATTATCAACATCGAAGATAACACCATCATCATTCACATCAACCCTCTTGAGTGAAATGTGCTTTCTTTCAGCAAGCTGGCGTGCCCCAACATCGCCACTCAGTTTCATGATTTCCTCCGTGAGATCACAGCTGATGACCACAGGATGCCCTCGCATGTTCTTATAAAAAGGGATGCACATTTCGCTCTCACTCGCTGTGTAAGCATCTATGAGAAGGTTTATAAGATAGGGCCTTATAAGGGGCATATCCGCTAGTGAGATCATTATCGCGTCAACATCCGTATTTTCAACAAGCCACCCCCATCCCCGTTTGAGCGATTCACTCATAGGACACGGCTCCCTGATCGTAAGGATGTGGAGCCTATCAGACTCCATGCCTCCGAGTATTGAATCAAACCTCCCATCCCAACCTGGTACAACAACGCAAAGGTAAGACAGGCGGCTCGCCAGATGATTCTCAACCGACATCTCGAGAATTGTCCTTCCACCAAGCGTCAATAAGAGCTTGGGCTTTCCCATGCGAATTGAACTACCAGCTGCAAGCACAAGCCCACCAACTCGATTCATAACTTTACTTGATTACAAAGGTAGCGCATGTTTCGCGTCTTCCGAGTGATCCTAGAAGAACACGGTCGATGCGATGATCACCTTTGATGCAATGGGCATAGGCCAGAATCGATGAACCACCTCGATTACATTCACACCGAAGTGCTGGATCTTCAAACTTATTGATGAAGACACACATCCTCGCATCCCGTGGCTTCTTCGCGATGTAACCCCTCTCTGAAAATAGTGCACCCATAACAACAGTCTGGCTAACGTCTGATTCAATGTCTACCCCGAGGCTCGCTGCCACATGTCGGGGTTTGAAAACATAGTCAGAGGCAATTGGCTTGGAGAAACTGTCGGCACCTATCACGATGAGGTAAATCGATGTGAGTGAGGCAACTGGAGGCTCATGTTCACCAGGAACCTTGAAGGATTTGCCTCTCGCACCGTCGCTCTCGACCACAGCCACACAGCCAAGCTTTGAAAAAAGGTGATCAATGAACTCCGGGCTGAAGCCTATCACCTTAGGGCCATCCCTTCTTCTGCCGACCAGAACAGGGTTGGAGCTTTCAAGAGCCTTTTGGACACGCTTAACTGTGGCTGGGGATTCCTCTCCCAGGATAACCGTGGCAACCTTGCCTGCCTCTGGATACATTATGCGAGTTGTTGTCGAAAGCAAAGCTTTCGAGCCCTTGATAGCGAGTTCACTTGCAAGCCTGTACATGAGGGATGTCTTGCCACCGGCTCCAACAATACTCACAAGCTCATACTTCCCCAACCCGAGGCTATCACACAGAGAGTTCCTGACTTCGATCCTCACTTCTTCACTCGAGCAAGCACCTTCTCAATACGGTCGAGAGCCTTTCTTATGTTTTCAACTGAGTTAGCATAGGAAAGTCTGAGGTAGCCCTCACCAAACTTCCCAAAGGCTGTTCCAGGAAGAACAGCGACACCAGCCTCATTTAGCAAGAGGTCAGAAAGCTCCGAAGAATTCAAGCCTGTACCCTGTATGTTGGGGAAGACATAGAAAGCCCCCTTGGGATTCAGACACTTGATGCCAGGTATATTGTTTAGACCCTCAACGATTACATCACGTCTGCGCCTGAATTCCTCAACCATCTTTTGGGCTGCAGACTGATCACCCGTAATACCCTCTATACCAGCAACCTGCGTGAAGCTACACGTACACGATGTGGCATTTATCTGCAGTTGAGTCAGAGCTGCAGCTAGTTCCTTGGGCATGATACCGAATCCAAGCCGCCAGCCAGTCATGGCATATGTCTTGGAATAACCATCGAGAACTATCGTATGCTCACGCATACCGGGCAGCGATGCTATGCTGACATGCTGGCCTTCATAAAGAATCTTTGAATAGACCTCGTCAGACAAGACCCAGATATTGTGTTTCCTCGCCACCTCAGCAATGGCCTCAAGATCCTTAAGCGATAGCACACCGCCAGTGGGATTCTGTGGGGAGTTGATTATTATCATCTTGGTCTTGGGTGTGACAAGCTTGAGCAGCTCCTGAGCGTCGAAACGGAATTCTCTCTCCTCTTCGAGTTTGAGAGAAACAGCCTTTGCACCCAGGAATTCGATAACAGACTCATAGATTGGAAAGCCAGGATTGGGATAGATCACCTCATCGCCCTCATCAACCAGGGCAAGCATTGCAAAGAACATTATGGGCTTTGCACCTGGGGTGACAACAACTTCATCAGGGCTGACTTCTATGCCTTTCTCCTTGCCAACGACACGAGCAATGGCTTCACGCAGCTCTGGCAAGCCCTGAGCCGGGCCATAATGGGTGTAGCCATCCCAGATAGCTTTGACAGCTGCTTCCCTTATGTTATCCGGTGTGTCAAAATCAGGCTCACCTATCTCAAGGTGAATAACCTCTTTGCCTTGAGCTTCCAGTGCCTTCGCCCTGGCCAAAACCTCAAAAGCACTCTCAGTACCAAGCCTCGACATCCGCTTTGCAAACTTCACCATATCCTCAGCCTCCTTTATCCAAAAGTTAAGGTGCGAAGCCCAGTCTCTGGGTCCTGTTTCCTCACCAATTTCTGTGGTGCCACAAGAATGGCTATCTCTGCTGTCATATTCACTATAGCTGAAGAAAGGTGGCCAGCTAGAGCGTTGCCACCAGGTCTACCTACCACCGCATGGAGATGGATCACGAGGTCATCCCCGTGTTTTGAAATATTGCCATTGAGCGAGCACAGCTCCGACTCTGTGGCAAGGGGTACCGTCTCATACTCTCCACGTCCCCTGTAGAACGACAAACCCGCATTCCTGATCATGCCAACACCGCCAAGCACAATGGCAGACGTAATACCCTCCTCAGCAAGTGCTTGCTTCATAGCCCCGAGCATGTCCTCACCATTTGAGAGGCGAATGACAAGGAGATCTCCTTCTCGCTTCTTTTCCACTTTACCGTCCTCCTGCTTCTTGCTTCGAGGCAATCTCAATGGCATCAACTATCTTCTTGTAGCCGGTACACCGGCAAAGAACACCTGAGATTGCCTCGCGAATCTTTTGCCTTGAAGGCCGCGGATCACTATCAAGCAATGCCTTGGCAACGAGAATCATAGCAGGTGTGCAAAAGCCGCACTGAATAGCACCTTCATCAACAAAAGCGCGTTGCAATATACTGAGTTTGTCATTTTCACTGATGCCTTCAATCGTTGTTATTGAGCAACCATCAACCTGGAAAGCCATCTTTATGCATGAAAGAATTGGTTTGCCATCAACAAGCACTGTACATGTTCCGCAGTCACCTCGACCACAGCCCTGCTTTGTCCCAAGCAGACCCAGGCGATCGCGGAGGAGCTCAAGAAGCGTAAGATTGGGCTCGACAACTACGCTTACTGGTTTGCCATTTACCTCAAACTTTATTCTTACACTATCCATTTGAACTCAGATATTGCTCAATATTCTCGGAAGTTGCTATGTCAATCACTTCGATGCTGCCCTCAAGGCTCGTAGGATCCTTTAGTCCGCTGCCCGTTACGATGACGACAACACATTCATCTCGCTTTATTATACCCTCTTTGCGTGCCTTTAGAAACCCCGCAAATCCTGCTGCTCCAGCAGGCTCAGCAAAGACACCACTCTCGTGTCCAAGCAATATCATACTTTCCACTATCTCCTCATCGCTTACCTTGATGGCCGCTCCCTGAGATTCCCGCAAAGCCCGTAGAGCCTTCCTCCAATTGCGTGGTTTCCCGACTCTTATGCTATCAGCGATAGTTTTAGCCCTTGCTGGAACAACCTCCGTCGATGAATTGAAAGCATCGACAATGGGGGATGCACCTTCAGCCTGAACACCGAGCAATCTAGGGATCCGAGAGATCTCTCCGAGATCCCTAAGCTCCTTAAAGGCTTTGTACTGGCCACTGATTATGCAGCCATCTCCGACTGATACAACAAGCCAGTCAGGAACCTTGTATCCGAGCTGTTCATAAATTTCCAACGAACACGTCTTTTTCCCTTCAACCAAATAGGGGTTTATTGCACAGTTTCGGTTGAACCACTTCCATCTGGCAATGGCATCAGTTGCAACATCAAAAGCATCCTCGTAGGTACCCTTGACTCTGAAGACGCGGGTCGCACAGGCACCAATTTGATAGAGTTTTGCCGCCGGTATGTTCTCTGGAACAAAAATGTAGCAGCTGAGTCCAGGTGAGGCTGAGAGAACTGCAAGCGATGAAGCAGCATTTCCAGTTGAAGCACAAGCGATTGCTGACCGCCCTTCCGCGACAGCCATGGCAATACCAATAGCACTTGCCCTATCCTTGAGTGAACCGCTCGGATTTACCGTGTCATCCTTAAGGTAAAGATCAGGTTGGTCTGTAGTTTTGCTCAAGCGATCGAATCTATAAAGTGGAGTCCAGCCTACCTTTAGCATATCCTGAGGAAGGTCATCTAGCGGGAGAATTTCAAGATACCGAAACATGCTGAGTTCTTGTCTCGTATCGAGGGGAGATTTTTCCAAACTCCTTCTTGCCTCTTCGTAATCGAATTCAACATCGAGGATTCCCTCGAGTCCACATTCAGGGCACGTTATGAACCTCCCCGGTTGGTACTCTGCGCCACACTTCATGCATACCAGTCTCGCTACCTTCCCCATCACACCCGCTCCCAGAGTTTGCGAGCTAATTCTCTTGCCCTGGCAAAAACCTTATCCTCATCGACCAGGCATGCCTTACCGTCTCTTATTACCTGTTTGCCATCAACCAACACACTTTCCACCTTCAACTCTCCACTCATTAGATGCGCCCAGAGATTGTCTCCATTTAAAGGTGTTGGGGACTCATAAGCAAATATAGCAATGTCTGCAAGGCACCCCTTATCCAACAGGCCAACAGGCTTTCCCAGAATAGAACTCGCTATGAGCTGGTTGTTGTGGAGCAAGACGACCTCAGTTTCAATAAACCCAGCTGTAGGCGAGCGTTCAATAAGCCGCCAGCTGAGTATGCCGATGTAAGCATCGTCAAGAATATTTGCACCGAAGCCATCACTTCCAAGCCCAACCCTCACCCCACGCCTGAACATCTTGGCAACAGGAGCAACTCCAACAGCATTTGAGAGATTGGAGCGAGGACAGTGCACAACATTTGTGCGTGTCTCATTAAGAAGCGTTATTTCAGGGTCAGTCACATGAACGCAGTGAATTGCAAGGGTCCTATCTGAGAGAATCCCGGCTTCAGACAATCTCCTAACTACACGCCGGCGATAGCGCTTTTGACTATCAATCACGTCATGGGCATCTTCAGCAACGTGGATGTGGAAACCAAGATTGTTAGCAGCTGCTGCCTCAGTTGCTTTAAGAAGGGTGGGCTGACTCAAAGTGAAAGATGCGTGAAGTCCCATGAGTGACGCGATACGGGATGTGTTCTCGGAAGCAATTCTCGCAAAACGTACATTCTCTTCTATCCCGATGTTGGCTCGCTCCTGTCCATCACGATCTGAGACCTCATAGCAAACCGACCCGCGAATACCTGCCTCACTCATACCAGCTGCTATAGCATCAAGGCTTTGAGTGATAGCATAAGGACTTGAATGATGATCCAGGATTGTAGTAACACCGGCCTTTAGGCTCAGGAGACTCCCGACAAGCGCACTCCAATAGCAATCTTCATAGGTCAAAGCCTTATCAAGCCGCCACCAGAGTGTCTCGAGGCGTTCAACAAAATTGCGTGCCGAGCCACCGAGGGCAACTCCTCTTGCAAGTGTGCTGTAAAGATGGGTATGACAGTTTATGAGACCTGGGGTGACAAGCTTGCCATTCGCATCTATCGTCTTGATCTTATAGCCTGTCGTATGCTTGGTATAGTCACCCTTGCCGACTTTAAGTATCTTGTTGTCCTTTATGAGGATCCACCCATCCTCTATCAAAGGTTGCTTGACCTTCCCCGTGAAAATCATCCCACCCTTTATCAAAGTCAGTTGCCTGGCATTTCGCTTCAAAACGCTACCTCCGGATTTCGCTTTATGAAAATCCCATCACCCTGATCACCGAGGAATTCGCCATCCTTCTGGATGACTCTTCCGCGCAGCACGGTAAGGCCTGGAAAGCCTCTCAACTTCCATCCATCATACGGAGAGTAATCGCAGCGCATATGAAGACGCTGGGGCTTTATGGTAACTTCACGCTCAGGATCTATGACAATGATATCAGCATCACTACCAACTCTGATCGTACCCTTGCGCGGATAGAGACCAAAAATCATAGCAGGGTTTGCACAAAGAGACCTTACAAAGGTCGTCTCGTCGATTCTTCCGGCCATCAATCCGTGCGTAAAAACGATGGGTAGGAGCGTTTCAATGCCCGGAAGTCCAAAAAGCATCTTCCTGAAATCACCTTGCCATGTATCTTTTTGCTTTCTCGTAAATGAGCAGTGGTCAGTTGCAAGTGTCTGCACAGACCCCATCTCAAGCGCTTCCCAAAGATATTCGTTATCATCATGACTTCTCAAGGGTGGGCATGTGGCATAGCGATGTCCGTAGCGTCCTTTGAGCAATGAATCAGTCAAAGTGAGAAACTGAGGACATGTCTCCGCTGTGGCTGGATAGCCTTGACTTTGCCACTCTTCGACAATGGCGCAACCTTCAGCTGTCGAAAGGTGGAAGATATGGACCCTTGCATCCCACAGCGAGGCGAGATATATAGCCCTCTGGACTGCCTCGGCTTCGGTGAAGTCGGGACGAGTAAGTGCATGCTGGATGGCTCCTTTCTTTCTGGTTACAACTGCTCTTCGAACGAGCGTTGATATGATATGAGGATTCTCAGCATGTAGGCCAATCACAGCACCAAGCTTTGAGGCTTGCTCGAAGCACTCAAAGAGCATCCCATCATCAGCCATCCATCCTCTCTCAGCATAGATCATATATAGTTTAAAGCTGCTAATACCCTGCCTCACAACTTTGGTCATCTCTTTTCGCACGCGGTCATTCCAGTGAGTGATTGCGCAGTGAAGGCTAAAGTCAACAGCGGACTTGGCTTGCGCCACACCCCTCCGCTCTGCTATAGCCTCAAGTAGAGATCCACCTCTTTTCTGAGTTGCAAAATCGATTAGGGTTGTTACTCCTCCAAAGGCGGCAGCAACTGAGCCAGAGGCAAAATCATCACATGAGACTGTCCTTCCAACCGGGAGTTCAAGATGTACATGACTGTCAATGACCCCTGGCATAACAATTTTGTTGGAGGCATCTATGATCTCCTCAGCAGGAGGTAAGGCTCTCGAATCACCGATGAAGGCGATCTTTCCTGCCTTTACACCAATCGAGGCATGCATCGAACCTGTCTCGGTCAATATCCTCCCATTGGTTATCATTAGATCCAGTCTTGCCACTTTCGCCTCCTGAGTCAGCCTGGATTAGAAAGGTGCGAGCTAGCCTCCACTCACCGGGGCGATAAGTTCAACTGTGGAGCCATCATTCAGTTGGGTATCAAAATCACCGAGAGTCCCATCAACAACCACCAGCATAACGAGGTCACTACTTATGCCAAGAGCATCAAGGAGATCACTAACCCTGGATGCTTCCTCCAAAGTAACCTTACCAGAAGCCGGTATCGCTGGGGATAGATGTGAGCTTGCCCTTATACCAACTTCCACCTGCTAACCCTCCATAACCAAGAATGCTATCATGCGACAGTAATTGAGTCAATCAGGTGAGCTAGCGGTCAACAGCAAAAAGGGTCTGCTCCACTGCTCGATCGGACTCGCCGATTATCCTGGCTCTTGCGACTAAGAGATATATCCCCGGGGCAAGATCGCCATCAAAGATAAAATCGCTAAGATCGATATTTGCGTTATAGCCAATTTCGAAATCTTTGAAAACATTGGTGAGCTTGAGCTTTCCCTCACCTATCATTCTACCTGTGATATCGAACACCGAAATCTCCAGAACTGCAATGGGATCGGTCTCACGATAGAGAATCTCAAAGGCAAGCTTTGCTGATCTAACATCGGTGAGGGGATTGGGATACACATGGAGCTTATCGAAGACGAGATGCTCAGGCATGACAGTCTGCTCCACATGTGTTTCATTGTTTCCAAGATCGGATTCGATACCTTCGACAATCGGAAGAAGTACGAAGGTTAAGGTCAGATCCCCATAGAATCCCTCGGCGAGCTGCCATGAGGCTACAAGATCGCTGCTCATACCCTTTGCCAGAAAGATCTCGAGAGTATCATCGTAGACCAGTCTGCCAGATTGTCTTTCCCCTTCCCATATCTCGAGGCTATAGGGCACAGGCTCGCGCATGGAGCCTCCCAGATTGGTGGCACGTATTTTGGCAGTAACCTCACTTCCTTCAACCAGGGGTTCACCCCAGTCACGCCCTGGCCAGTTCAGCTCTATGCTCGAGGGCGAAAGTGCGATATCGCTTAAGGAATCCTCACCAACGGTGGCGAATTGACTCATAAAATCGGTTACCAATCTGATCACATCGCAGACCTGACCGATGTCCACATTGCCAAGGGTATCGGATGTTGTGTGATAGTAGGGATAGGCAGGTACCCCACTCTCCTCAGTACGATCATTAAGCATAATCCCGGGAATTCCTTGTGCCCAGAAGGATGCATGATCACTGTTGTAAATGCCAGTACGATTCTTCCCCACGAGTGGAAGGCTGAAAGAAGAATCGGCACAAGAAGTTAGAAGCGCGGCAAGCCAAGCAGATTTCCAATCATAGGTTATCTCGATCAATTTAGAAGGTTGAGCATACCCCAGCATATCAAAATTGATAACGCCGATTATGGAGTCTGCCTGAGACAGATGGTTGACATAGTAAGAACTTCCAAGAAGTCCCTGCTCTTCGCCCGAGAAGGCGATGAACTTGAGACCTACATCAAGATCAACATTGGCAAGCAGACGGGCGCATTCAAGAACCGCGACCACGCCGCTACCATTATCATCCGATCCAGGTGCAGGATCGGTTTGCCAATCCCAGTCGGCCTCACGATAAGCTGTTGCGTCGTAGTGAGCACAGATGACATAGCTAGCACTGGTTCGCCTGCCCGGTCTCGAAGCTATTATGTTTACAAGATGCTTTCCATGAGGGCAGAGCGATATCTCAAAGTGCATCGTATCAACTGACCATGCAGGATCACTGAGATAGGTCCGCAAAAGATTGGTGAGAAAAGGAACAACCTCATCGTAGGTTTCACTTCGGCAGGAGTATCGCGTCTTGTAGGTCTGGCTCGAGGAGTCAAAGCAGAGGAAAGTGAGATTCTCGAGGACGTTTAAGGTATCAACCTCTGCAATCTGCGGCTCTGCCAATCTCTCTGGAAGCCGTTCTTTCCTCGAAAGAAGCTTCCTCGATAAGACCTCACCGAAGGATGGCTCAAGTAAACGTTTAAGGGGAGTCCACTGAATAGGCGAAACAATCAAGCCCTCCCTCCTCATATCCTCAACAGCATCGGTTTTCGCTGCAAGCACCCAGGTTCCCGGTCTCGAAAAGTAGATTACCACATTGGATCTTGTGTCAAGGCTCTGCTTGCTCACACCATGTGCAATCCACATGGGAACGTCAGGCTTATCTCCAACTATACGCAACTCACGCCGAAGGCTGCCTTTGCTATCAGAGGGGACCACCACAAGAACTGACTCAGCACTTACAATAAAAGCTGGAAAATCCCCAAGTTCGGCACTCTCATCCGTGACAATTCCAACAACAGCAAGCACTGAGTCCCTGTCAGTGCCTGCGCAATGGACAATAGCTGGAAAGAGCAGGACATAACACGCAATAACGAAAACAAGTTTTCTCATCTTTCCCTCAATGTTAAGCATCCCCTAACTGGACAAACGCTGACACAAAGACCGCAACCAACGCATCTATCTTCATCGATATGGGGCAATCTGTCTTCAGAGACCTTTATAGCCTGATGTCCACCATCTCTGCAAGCAACATAGCACCGCCCGTCCCGGAGACAAATCTCCTCATCAATGTGGGCAACAACCCTGTAATCCCTCGAAAGCTCCTCATGCCTGGTAATGTTGGGAAGGCTTTTACCTACAAGTCCTTCGGGAGATGTCATGCCTTTGGATTCGAGATAATAGGAAAGACCATCAATAAGATCTTCGATTATCGAATAACCCCACTTCATGACAGCTGTACACAACTGAACATTGCGTGCACCGGCAAGCATGAACTCAACAGCGTCCTGCCAGGTTGTCACCCCCCCAACACCTGAGATGTCTATCTCCACATTTTTCGCAATCTCAGCCACGCACTTCAGAGCAATTGGTTTTATGGGTGGCCCAGAATATCCTCCATAGGTTGAGAGCCCGGCAACTGAAGGAATAACCTTCATAGTCTCAATGTCGATTCCGACTAAAGCCTTTACAGTATTTATCGCGCATACTCCATCGGCACCGCTCCTCTTGACAGCTCTGGCGATATCGACAATATCTGTGACGTTGGGAGTCAACTTGATAACAACCGGAATCTTCACAGCTTGCTTCACCCAGCTAGCAGTCCTCTCAGTAAGCTCGGCATTCTGGCCGATGACCGAGCCCATACCTCTCTCAGGCATACCATGGGGACAGCTGAAGCTGCATTCAATCATGTCTGCTCCTGCCCCTTCAACACGGCGAGCTGCTTCCTGCCAGTCTTCCTTCGACGATGCCATTATGCTGGCTATGACCACATTCTTAGGATAGCGCTTCTTGAGCCTTTCTATATCCTGTTCCCATTCCTTTAGTGGACGGTCCGAAATCAGGTCGATGTTTTCCATTCCAAGCAGGCGTTCACCTTCATGGTCGAGACCAACAATCATCGGATAGACAAGGTTGACCTCTTCACGTTCAACAGCCATGGTCTTAAGAACAGCAGAAGACCATCCTGCATCGAAAGCTCGTTCGACCATCTCACCTGTTCCAGTAGATGGGCTAGCCGCCAGCGTGAAAGGATCCGGAAACTCAACTCCACAGAAGCTTAATCTCAGATCCATTATGCCTGCCTCATAAGGAACATGGAAATAGCCCTTGCAGCTTTGAGACCATCAGCCACTGCTTCAACAACAAGTCCCTTTGGGCGAACAAGATCACCACCAGCAAAAATCCCTTCCTCAGCAGTCATCATTGTATTCTCATCAATCCTAAGCCTTCCGCCATCAAGTGTGAGGTTGAAATTTGCTTTCAGCCAGGAGGCATCAGGCATTCGCCCGATTGCCAGAACGATGTGGTCAAAATCGATGCTGAATTCGCTTCCCGATACGGGAAGAGGTTTTGGCCTACCCGATTCATCCACAGGACCTGGTCGAGTTCTTACGAGCAGGAGCCTCTTTCGATCCTCCCGGGATAAGATCCGCAAAGGAGCCACATTGAATTCAAACTTCACTCCACCGATCAGGGCTTCCTCAACCTGATGCTCAAAAGCTGGCATCTCTTCACGTCCACGCCTGTAGAGGACGGTTACATCACTTTCGGTATGAAGCTTCAGCGAAAGAGCAACGTCACAGGCGGTATTACCTCCTCCTATCACCCCGATTTTCCCCTTGAGTCCACCCAAGCTCTCATCACCATGAGCGAGGTCGGAGAGTAATTTGAAACCATCAACTGCTGCATCGCTACCTTCCAAGGGAATTGTTGTTGGCTGCCAGAGACCTGTTGCAAGAAATATTGCAGCGAATCCGTCGGAATGAAGTCGAGTCTTGCTGAGATGGGCTGGATCGATTTTCTTGCGAACCTCGATACCGCTCAGGGCATAGTCGAGCTCAGCCTCAACGATATCTCTATCTACCCTGTGAGGTGGAATTGCAGATGTGAGAAGACCACCCGCTTGATTTCCCCTCTCGAAGACAACAGCACAAACATCAGCACGCTTGAGATAGTAGGCGCAGGCAATGCCAGCTGGCCCCGAGCCAATGATTGCAACCTTGGTTTGAGGCGATGGTTCTTTCACCTTGGGGAATGCATGGCTTCCGAAGACGAATGCTGAAAGTTGCAAATCCCGTATCCTTATTCCAGCACCTACCCTATTTAGCACACATGCTTCTTCACACAGCTTGCCCCTGGGACATGTCATGCCGCATGTACCAGCAAGAACATTGTTCGCAACTATCTTTCTGAGTGCTCCAGCAAAGTCGCCAAAGCGTATGCGCCTTATGAAAGTGGCAACACGCACACCCGCAGGACAGGCTCTCTCACAGGGAGCTTCGTAACATGCAAGGCATCTCGAGGCTTCGATTATCGCCTGATCTTTGCTGGACGTGCGTAGTGCAAGTGAATGGCCTGGTTTCATTTTAGCCCATAGTAGAAAAGCAAGTTCTTGGTTTCGGAACTCTCCTCATAAGATGTCCTGTCGAATTTCAATGCAAACCGACCTATCCTTTGATGCCGATAGGATAATCTAACATACCATCTCGAGCCATCGCTTCGCAAGACCTGCATTGTTGGATAGTAGGGAAGGCCAGGTTCGAACTGGTAAATACGAGCCGCATAGTCTTCAACCGTAAAGGCATAAATCCCCGTCTGTATTCTCAAGTCTCCTTTTTCAAAGGTGAAATCAAATCTTAGAAGCTCACTCTGTGAGCTTGTGCGGGCTGGCTCTTCCTCACTCGCTCCTATATGCTCATATCTCACCCTCATCTCAAACCCTGACCTTGGTCTATAGGCAAGCTCAATACGGCTGCGTAGTCTCTCAGTATGCGAGGCTTCATCGCTTCGTTTGAGCTTCTCATCAAGACAAAGCACCAGCCTTTGGGTGTCAAATCTAACATTGACAAAGGATTCAGAACCTGAGCGCTTTAAGGCTTGGGGGCGACTCTGGCTGTGAACATCGTTACCGATACGAAGAAGAGCTTTTGCATAGGGCTCAAAAGAGAAAAGCATGAAGAGCCCGGTCTCGCCATCACCGATGTTTGAATAGTAGGCAAAAGATCCTTGATGCCTGTTGAAGAAACCGTTCTCGTAATGTCTTGCTATTGCGAACGCTTCGGTTGTCTTACCTCTGACCAGCAAGCCACCGAGGTACGCTTTCTTGCCAGTGCCTGACGTCGCGAACTCGCCAAAAAAACTGTTCGAACGCGTTCCATAGGCAAAGTCGATGCCACCCATAATATGGTTTGTTCGAGAAACCTTGCCCGACCATGCGGGAGCGAAGTCATGGTCATAGTGTGCTAGCGAGAGATTGCCTTGAAGGCGAAATTTCGAACGCTCAAGTTGAATAACCGCCCCCAAGAGATTTTCACGAACCGCATCCTTTGCTGTGAGATCGGATTGTGATGTATGATTTCCTGAAATTGGAAAAGACGTGATGTTTCCATTCTCGTCAAGCCTAGCATCGACTTTGGCTGAAGATGCAACAATGCAAACTTTTCCCATGTGGAGTGACCTCGAAAAAGCTAGCCCACGAAGCATGAGATTCTCTTGGGTCGATGTATAGGGTTTAAGCCTCGCAGTGCTGCTTGTATAGCGCCAGGGTGCTACGAAGCTCGGTGAGTATCCATATGGACCACCAAAGACTAGTCCGTGCCCTGAAACCAAAAGGAAATCACCCAAAATTACGTTTGTGCCGCTGTGGTTTAAGGTAATGTGATATGATTGAAAATCGTTTAGACTCTTCTCTCCACTATCCTTCTCAAGGGTGAAGCCAGTTGTGAAAAATCGTCCATCGATCTCGCCTCTAAGATAGGTCTTTACCTGATTGCGATTCTCAAGCGGAAGATTTGCCGAAAGCCTCATCCGTGCGGCTGGGGAGATGGCTGGCTTCGCCTTCTTGGGCTTCTCGAAAATAACAAAGGGGCTGAGTAAGGCAATGGTTCTTGGACTAAGTTCTTTGATCTTTCGCAGGTCAGCAAAGCAATGGAGCTCGCCCTTGCTTCTCAGGCTAACTATCTCACTGGCTACCTGAGGGCTAATCCAGGGAAGCGAAGCTATCTCTTCCTCGTCAGCCACGAGCAGATTGACTGGCTGTCTCGCTGTGACATCGAGGAGTGAGAGAACTTGAAGGTAGGAATTCTCATCCTCAACGTCGCCAAGGATTTCCTCATAGCTGGTAGAAGGATTGCCTGCGAATGCACTGCCCGCGATGAGAAGCATAGCAGCAAAGACAGGCTTCTTGAGATCTAGCAGCCCAAACATGCTTCAAATCAGCCCTGCCTTCTAAGGTGATAGACACAAACCTCAGGATAGCAGAGAAATCTCAATGGGAAAATATTTGTTCCTACGCCTCGGGTAACGCTCAGAAAAAAGTGGTCAGGTCGATAGAGTCCCCCTATGTACCTACTGCGGTATGCGTATGGGAATACATTGACAATTTGGCGCAATCCAAACTGTCCTCCGTGTGTGTGGCCAGAGAATACCATAGCGACTCTTTTTTCCTCAAGTTCCCAAAGCAGGCTGTCAGGGTGGAAATGGGTAAGTACAAGAATCGGTTTGGTACCTTCAACACCTTTGAAAGCAAGGTCCAGATCTTCCCTGTGGGTGACTGGATCGTCAAGCCCAACAAGGATGAAGTCGCCACAGTCAACACTCTCATTGATGAGGAAGGTATAATTGGGCGCTATCTTTTCAATGTCGCCATTATGAAGTTGGTTAAGTATTTCGAAATCAGCATTTCCGAGCACAACATAGATACCCTGCTTTGCTCTTAGACCGCAAAGCAGACGAAGACAGGTTTCGACATCTCTGTCACGCTTGAGGAGATCACCTGTGACAAAGACAAAGTCGGGGTTATAGCGAGAAACTATGTCAACCACTTTTCTTTCGCGCAGCCCATAGCGGACGGTATGAAAGTCAGCAACATGAATAATAGTTAAGTCGTGGTGAAGACCTCCAAGCGTTAGAGTACGCTCGCTAACCCTCACAATGTGAGGCTCAATGAGCCCTGAGTAGAAAAGAAAAATTGCAATGCCAGCGACAAGAAATCGCTTTTTTCTTCCCAAAGGAGTCATTTCCAGGGCAAGCTAACACAGCAAGCCCTGTGGGTCAACAGGGCTTGGTCACTAACTCTGTAGCACAAGTGGGATAGGGTGAGTAGAAGCTTAAGGCGCTGGAGTCTCCCACCCACCCAATCGCATCCCTCTCGCGTCATCGGTCTTCAACTTGGGTGCGAAGTCAATTCGCTTGATGTCTGAATGGCGCAAAATAACAGTTTGCATTCCCGATGTCGATGTAGCATTACCATTGGTATGTGCATCCAATTTCATGTGTTGTACCGATATCCGGCTCAAGGCTTGAGCCAATGTTGAAACCGAATCTTGCGTAGGAGATTCCAATACCTCCAGCGAATTCGGTGGGAGCCGACTTTGCTCCGCACCTCAGGAATATATGGCTACCCAGACCTAACTCGAGCCCACTTGATACCGAGGTTGCCTCACCCGCAACCTTGCCGACTTCAAAGCCGAAGGCGAGGCTGGGATTGAGCTTTATTCCGAGTCCGAGCCTCATGGCAACAGGGCACTCATCCAATCCCAGAGTGTGCAATCCGAGGGGATTTCTTGCCTCGAGGAAGAGCCTGAGATCTGAGGGGAGGTTCACAACGAGCATCACATCGGGAAGAACAATGCCCCCGAGATACTCCCCGTCAAACCTCACACTACCCAAACGTATGGTGGGCCAGAAGGCAAGTTCCCCAAAATCGAAACAATATTTGATTTCTATCGTATCCTCACTGTAGCCGAGGGCAGCTAGACGGTAGTAGCACAGTCCCAATCTTGTTCTTGCACTCTTGAGATAGAGCCAAAGCCCTGAGAAAGAGATCTCACTGATTCCGAAGGGCTTGTATGTGAAAATACCTACGCAGCTCGTGGAGGAATCACAGCCCACCTCTGGATGGAGTGCACTTGCCTTGGTGCTTATGAACCCAATGCATGCAGTCGTAAGTGAGCCTCGCATTGAAGCATCAAAGGGAATGATCTCAAAACTGGCTTGGGCACTTGGGACAAAGCATGAAAAGATCAAAAGAAAGATTAGAAGCAAGAATAGTGCAAACAACCAATGGGTGGAAATGGGGACGTGATGGCTTGAGCCAGTTGACTTTGCCATGCCGATTTTTTTGTATAGGGACTCACCCATGCACCAGGCCATGGCTTCACCTTCGAATGACAACGACCGGCAATTTTGCCCCATAAGCTTTCCCGTCACGCCTTCCCTTTGCTCTTAGCACAACAAGATACACACCGCTTCGCACGGCATTGCCATCGGAGTCGCGACCATCCCAGAAGGTCGTCCGGCCTGCTTCGATTGATGCATCGCGCAGGAGAGTGGCAACGTGAATGCCCCTTAGGTCATAAACCCTGAGTTCGACGTCGCATAATTGAGGAAGGTCAATTCGAATCGCAAGAACATCATCTTTTCCATCGCCGTTAGGGCTTATCACCCTTGGATTGAGTTTGAGAAAGCCCAATCTTTCAAATGAGAATATGCTTACGCTATTGGGCTCGCCGGGGCTGCCTGTACCCTGTCCGTAGTGGGGTGACCAATTGCTGGCAAGTGTGGAATGGCTATCGGGATCAATCCTTTCAATCGAGCAGCCACACTCAGTCCATTCTTGAGCATAGGCTATAGAATCAATTGCTGTACCAAATGTGTCCCTGATAATGACTCTATCTGCAAATTCTAAAGCATTGTTGGTATCATTTAGAGATAACCATCCGCCAGCCGGCCGAAGAATCTTATTGGTTGCCACATCAGGATGCTTGGTTTTGAAGATCTCTTCGTCTTCAACGAGAACGAGGTAGTCACCTCTGGCTAATTGAAGATGGTCTCGGGAGATTGCGATCGGTTTGCCGTGGCTATCCTCGAGCGTCCAAAATGTCAGATCAACTTCGTCACGGCAGTAGAGCTCAATCCATTCACAATCTTTCCCAGAAGGGCAAAACAGAATCTCGTTTATGACCAGTGGCGGAGGTTCCACTACGAAAGTCGTTGTGAGTGAGTCGTTGTGGTGATTGAGGTCATCGGCGTTTTCAATCCAAACAGTCACAAGGTGAAGCCCTGAACCCGGATTGGGAAAGCGATTCACGAAGTGCATATCACAACCAGGCTCGATATCAGTCTCGACGAAACTACTCACTACAAAAGCCTCACCACTTGCCACGATTCGTGAGCCCCCGCCAAAGGGCCTAAGACCCGTGTTTGAGATAAGGCAGACGAGATCAAGATTGGCACTGGTGGGAGATGAGTATCGGGATAGGCACGCTTTCTTGAGAAAAAGATCGAGAGGTGGATGATTGTATCTGGCGGGTGTCGGACAGCGCAGGACAACAAAGTCGTCACCATTGCAATCGGTATCCACGCCGTCTGGATCCCTGGCAAGGCTTGAGCCTGAAGGTGCACAAGTAGCTGGCTCACCTTCGAAATAGCAAGCGAATTCATGGTCACCCCATCCAATGACATCCATTTGTCCGTCAGGACCAACAATGCGGCAGGCGTCAGGGCCATTCTGCAGGTCAAGATCACAGATGACATCGGGAGGGGGCACGACGTTTGCCTCACCGATGACGAAGAATCCACCCGGTGCCAGTGTGTCAGAAGGACTCCCCTCCCACTCTGTCCTCCAGCGATCCTCATAGGCTCCGTTACCCGTCTCGAGGCGCCAGCCATCAAGGCAGATTTCCTCATGCGTCGTGTTCATGATCTCAACGAACTCACTACCCCGATCGCTCCCCACAGGATCATACAAAACCTCATTCACCACCACCGGGGTCGGAGCTAAAAATCCCCAAATCACCCAAAATGGGGTCGGAGCTAAAAATCTCCAAATCACCCTAATTGGGGTCGGAGCTAAAAATTTGCATCTCTGCATCTACCTACTCCTTAGATGCCTTAGCAAGCGCGCAACCTTGGAGGGAGTAATGCCAAGGTGATAGGCTATCTCCTTAATCGTATACCCATGTTCTTCGATGGCGGCCTTAATCTTCTCGGGATCAACGTCCGGACGCGGGCTGACCTCCAAAACCTCGGTAAGCGACGGGCGGGTAGCAAAGCGCTGAATCTTGGGAAAGCGCTTGCTATAACGTCGCTTTGTAACCTTTCTAAACAGTGGTGACAGTTTTTTGACAAATTTGACGCTGCCGAGAATGAGTTCATTGCGTACCTCGAGCATAGGGCTCATACTCCCTACGCCATCTTGTAGAAATGTCATGAACGCTTTCCTGGCCCTAGCTCGATCGCTACCAAAGTAGTCCAGAACTGTCGCTGTGCCCAACGCTGTAGCGAAGGGTCCTTTGTCCAGGGTTGCCTTCAAACTTGACCACTTCCATTTATCTGGTGACGTGACTAATCCCGCACGAACGGGATTAAGGAGTACGTAGCGGATTACCTCAAGCAGATACGTCTCTTTTTCCACAAGTATCGCATGGAATCTGCCCTGGAGAACGTGTCCTGTCCGTCCGTGGCGTCGGTTAAATGCCTGACAGTAGGAGCTGTTGAGATAGCGCATCCCTTTCGACAGATTTGCATCCCTCGTCTCCAGGAGGAGGTGGTAGTGGTTAGGCATGAGACAATAGGCATAGATGATCCATCTGTATCTTCTTACTGTTTCGCCAAGATACTCAAGAAGGAGGGAATAGTCGCTTGAGTCCTGGAAAATTTCTTGCTGAGAGTTACCACGAGATGTGATGTGGTAAATTGCTCCGGGAAATTCTATTCTTAGCGCCCTACCCATACCCATCATCGCCACACATTCGCGTTAGCTTAGCAAGAATCATGCCGGGGGAGCAGAAATGCAGATTTTTAGCTCCGACCCCAAAATGGGTGATTTGGAGATTTTTGGCTCCGACCCCCCTAAAAGGTGCCGGCGATTTTTTGGCCGCAGTACTTGCAGGCGCCGCCCACGATGTTGTTGGCAATGATTGAGAAGTGGTAGCGACCTATTACAACTCTGGAACACTTGGGACAGTAAGTGTTTTCGGCGGGATGGCCAGTCACATTACCGATGTAGACGTAGAGAAGTCCAACATCAAGCCCAATCTGGCGAGCACGTTCGAGGGTTTCGACGGGTGTGCATGGGATGTGCGAGAGGTCAAGATAGGGAACAAAGCGTGTGACATGCCATGGCGTGCGCTTACCCAGCCGCGTAGCGATCCATGTGGCAAGCCTTCCTAGCTGAACCTCGCTATCATTGTAGCCTGGGATGATGTTGGTGACGACTTCCACGTGCATATGCCATTTGCTTTTTGCCCTGAGAGCATTCTCAAGAATTGGTTCGAAGTCAGCAAGATTGGCAATGCGCCTGTAGAAATTGCTCGAGAAACCCTTTATGTCAACACGATATACATCGAGAAAGGGACCAATCCTATCAAGAGCCGCTTTTGTCATATATCCATTTGTAACATAGCTAGTATGGAGCCCTGCCTTCTTAGCTAGCTCACTTACCTTGATTGTATACTCAAGCCACATAGTGGGCTCATTATAAGTCCAGGAGATACCAATGCAGCCAGCTTCAAGTGCAAGTCTTATCACCTCTTTTGGTTCAATCCAGCGCGTCTTCGTCTGTGGGACATCGCAAGGCTGCTCATGGGCTATTTCCCAATTCTGGCATCCAATGCATCTCAGATTACATCCGACGCTGCCAAGCGAGAGCCATTTAGACCCCGGCAGATAATGGAAGACAGGCTTAGCCTCAATCGGAGCGATGTTATTTACCGCAACCTCACCGTAGGTGACACTATAGATCCTGCCATTGCGATTCCTGCGAGTATGGCAATAGCCCCACCCACCCTCGGGAATGACACACCTCCGCTCACAAATGTAACAGCGTGCACTTCCATCCTGTAGGGTTTCATAAAGAAGAGACTCAATTTCCGGCATCAGGCGCTCCATTGAGAACCACAACCCGGTACAACCCCAAATAAAAATCCTGAACGCTGGCCTTCCCCAGTTTCGCTAGAGCCACAAAATCAACGTCACGCGAGCCAAATATGATTGAACCAATTCCACACACAATCCACCTCCAAAGGCGTACCGGCATTCCCTTTGGCCGATTGTAGTCAATCACTATGACCTCCTTCGAGGCCCGTAGTGCCTGACGAACTGCCTCAAGCGGTTGCCTGAGTCCAGCAAGACAGTAGCAAAATAAGGCTACATCAAAGCTTTTCCCCTTGAAAGGTAAGATGTGGGCATCACCAAGAACAAGCCGAGTCGTTGACCTTTTCTTCAGAAAATCCAACATCGCCTCCGACCTATCCAGACCGACCACGAACTCTGCTCCAATATAATTAAGGCACTTTCCTGTTCCTACACCTATCTCCAGCAACGAACCCACAATCCTTTTCTCTAAGACTTTCCGCCTCACCCTATCCGCAAGTGATAGTGAGACCACGCTATCAAGAAGGCTATATAGGCGAGGATGTTGATATATCCATTTCATTGTTGGAGCTTCACACGAGGGCCTTTCCTCGGTATTCCATAACCACCTGGCCAGCGCTTTCCTTGCGTTTGTAGCCGGCTTCCTCAATGAGCTTCGGGAAAAATCGACTGGGAACAACAACCGAGCAATAATCCTTCCCACATTGAAAACCAAGATACATGCAATTACGCGCAAGTATCTTTATGGCTCGTTCGTCGCCATCGACAAAACCGAGCGTTATCCCGTTCTCGCTTTTTTCAAGCGGATATATGGCAACCCCCCTGATTTCCGCGTCTCCCCTCATGACAAGAACCTTACCAGCCTTGATGTAATTCCTCAGGAGCCTCCGCGAGAACTCCCTGAAAACCCAACCTTCGGCAATGAGTCCTGAAGCGAGCTTAATGAATCTGGACGAAGTGACAAAATCGTATACAGCTGGCAGATCAGTAAGTGTTGCAATCTCACCTTTCACCTTTCCTTTTCGCGTTCTTTGCCAGTAGTATCTGAAGCGAGCTATTGCTTCAAAACCGTAAGATCGGCCAATCCTCCGGCTTGCCCTGTTTGTTTGCCCCGTGCAGAAGCGAACACGTCGTGGTTTGATTCTCCTAAGAGTTCTTAAGACTTCCTTATTTATCGCCCCAGCTACTCCCTTTCGCCGATACCTTCGGTCAACTCGCAACCCTTCCAGCCATATTTCGCCATTTCCAAAATCCGTGATCTTGGCAATACCAATCGGACGACCCTTTAGCTCTGCAACTATGAGGCGCCCTCTGCGCTGGCGTATCCACTCATCCCAAACATGTGGTATGAAATCACCATAGTCCCGCCATGTGTTCTTGCAAAAATCGAGAACCGCCTGCTTATCGGTTCTTCTGGCGTCCCGAAGTTTCAGACCACGTAGCATAAAGCCTCACACTCACTTGGAATCAGCGAGCAAAGCATCGAGCCTCTCTTTGTCAAAACCGATAACGATATTCCCGTTGATATCGATTACAGGTACCCCCATCTGTCCGGATTTCTTAATCATCTCATCCCTTGCAGCAACATCTCTTGAAACATCGAAATCCTCAAAGGCTACACCCTTTTGCTCAAGATATGCCTTTGCCATCTTGCAGAAAGGACATGTTAGGGTTGAATAGACCTTGCACTCCATAACTACCTCCGCACTTTCGAAACCAATTCACGATAAATATCACTCGAATGCAACCCGTAGAGAGATGCTATAGCCTTAGCAGCCTCACGAGGCTTAAGACCTTGCTCCACGAGCCGTCTTGCCTGATCGATAACATCCTTCGCCTGAATGCGTCTGTGTTCCGTCGAACCCTCACAGACAATTACGAACTCACCCCTCGGTTCCACCTTTGTGAAATGTTCAATCAAACCAGAGATGTCCTCCCTTATTATCTCCTCATGCATTTTTGTCAATTCCCTTGCTATGACGCATCTCCTATCGCCAAGCACCTCACGCATATCCTTTAGACATTCAATTAGCCGATGAGGTGCCTCAAAAAAGACAATCTGAGATGTCAATGTGGCAAGCTCTCTCAAGCGCTTGACACGCCTGGATCTTGCTCTTGGCAAGAATCCTTCGAAGAAAAATCTCCTCTCACTGCTTCCTGATACACTCAGTGCAGCAATCACAGAGCTTGGGCCAGGCACGGGTACAACACGATAGCCTGCCTTGAGAGCCGCATCAACAAGCTTTCTTCCCGGGTCCGATATGCCAGGTGTCCCTGCCTCGGCTACAAGAGCCACGCTTGTGCCTTCATCAAGCATCTTGATGATCCTGGGAATCATACGATGCGCATTGCTTTCACGATAGCTTTCGAGACGCTTTTTGATTCCATAGTGAGCAAGGAGCTGCCTGGTCCTGGTAACAGCCTCCGAAAGTATTACGTCTACATTCTTAAGCGTATCAAGAGCCCGAAGGGTAATATCGGCAAGATTACCAATAGGGGTGGCAACAACGAATAAGCAAGTTTCCACTGGGCGAGACATCCGATCTAGTGGCGCCTAGCTGCCGTAGTGGTCAAGCATCAAATGCTCAAGAAGCCGCTCCTGCTCTTCAGCAAGCTGCTTAGCAGCAACAAAGTCACCTTTCTCGAGTGCAGCTTGCATCTTTGTGTCTATCCTCTCAATCTTGCGGGCGAGCGATCTGTCAGGCCTAGTGTTGGTCTTCTTTTGCTTCGCTCTTCTTACTGACTTGGCATTACCCATTTTGGCAGCTCACTTCCTCCTTCCCTGTGCTTCCTTTTTCCAGTCAAGGACTTCAACAACTCTTATGCTCCCATCTCCAAACGGGCTGATGACCAGGCTTATCCTATCATCAGCATCCCAACCGACCTGATCAGCATAATTCCCAATTGAGAGGGTCAAGTCGTTCAGTCTCCAGGTTCCATCAACTTCTTTAAGCACATCTCCATGCAAAGATTCAAGCAGAAAAATCGGTCGTGGATTTTCCTCACCAAAAGGCTCAAGGCAAAGAAGTGATTTAAGATTTTCGATATTGAGATGACTTGGATCAAGCCTATCGTCGATCACTATTTGCTTTCTTACCACAGACGGATCTATTCTGGGCTCGAGATAGTCAATGATCGCTTTCATAAAGTCATCGATTTTGGATCTCTTGATTGAAAAACCAGCGGCTTGTTTGTGTCCCCCGTAACTGATGAAGAAATCCTTGTTAGCACCCAATGCATCCACAAGATCAACGCCCTTGGGTCCTCTGGCCTCTCCGATGCCTTCGTCACCCTTCATAGAAATAATCACGACCGGTTTGTGGAGGCTGTCAGCAAGCCTTGCTGCACAGAACCCAACTGTCTTGGTAGGTAATCTTTCGACTTTGAGCACAATCACCTTGGAAGAATCAACATCGATCTTAGAAAGCTCCTTCTTAACAATCTCAAGAGCTTTGTATGCCCTTTCACGACGTGCCTCGGATTCCATGATAAGACTCGAAAGAATCTCCTCGGCATCTTCCTCTTCGGTGGACAGTAGAAGCTCGCAACCAAGATTGCCCCCCTCATGCGATCTTGAGGCTCCGATAAGAGGAACTATTTTTGAGAGAATCTCTGTCATTGTTGAATCGTCATCAACCCAGATATGCGACCTGAGTGTGACAAAGGGTATCCAGCGCCTCGAAAGAATCTCCTTTACACCATTTGCAACAATGATCCTGTTTTCGCCGAGCAGGGGAACACGATCAGCAAAACTGCCGAGTGCAGCCATTCCAAGCATACCATCAAGCGATGGTGGATTCGCAATCTTGCGATAGCGCTCACAGAAAGCTTGCATAAATCTATAGGCGACACCACAGCCTGCTAGATCCCGGAATCCGTATTTTGAATCGTGCCTCTTGGGATTGACAACTCCAACTGCATCTGGAAGTCTGGGAGGTGGCTCGTGATGATCTGTAACTATTGTGTCTATTCCCATCGAGCGTGCATATTCAATCTCTTTCCAGCAGCTTACTCCGCAGTCAACAGTAACAATCAGCGAGACGCCGGCTTTTTTGAAACGATCAACAAGGTTGCGCGAAAGGCCAATGCCTTCAGTGGGTGAGTCGGGAATATAGTAAGACACGTCAGCACCTATTTGCTTAAGCGATCCAAAGACTATTGTCGTTGACGTTATGCCATCAACATCATCGTGTCCGACAATCATGATGTGATCGTAGTTTTCAGTTGCCCCAATAAGGCGCTCAATTGCAGGCCCCACATCAGGCAGAAGCATCGGATCACCCAAGTTTTCTAGCGAAGGGTTAAGAAATCTCCTGGCATCGTCCTCAGCAACAAAACCTCTCGCAGCCAGAACCCTCGCAGCCAAGCTTGATATATTCAAACCATATTCTAGCCTGCGTGCACAAGATTTATCTATGGGTGAGAACTTCCACTCAGCGTTTCCCATATTTATCCGACTGCTTGCGAAAAAACTTCTCTGAAAACTGCCACCGCTCTTTCAATATCCTCGTCGTCAACGTCCAGGTGAGTCACAGCCCTCACCGTTGTCCGCCCGAAAGGTACCACAAGTACTCCATTGCGCTCAAGAAGTAATACCACATCATCAACCGTCAGTCCGCTGTCAGCAACGTCTATGACAACTATATTGGTCTCAATTTCCTCGGGTTCCAGTCGAATACCAGGCATATCGGAAAGAGCCTCTGCAAGTTTTCTAGCTCTGCGATGGTCCTCAGCGAGGCGCTCGATGTTGTGTTTGAGAGCATAGACTCCAGCAGCAGCTATTATGCCAACCTGGCGCATGCCACCTCCAAGCATCTTTCTGTAACGTCGTGCTAACCTTATGAAATCACAGCTGCCAACAAGCATAGACCCAATCGGTGCACCCAGTCCCTTAGAAAGGCAAAACATAGTTGAGTCGCAAAGTGAGCAATATTCCTTAACGTCAACGCCTGAGGCAACAGAGGCATTGAAGATCCTTGCCCCGTCAAGATGGATCTTAAGATCCCTCGCCTTGGCAAAATCCCTTATCTTGCGCATCGCCTCAATCGGAATAACTCTTCCACCCTTACGATTGTGGGTATTCTCAAGACAGATAAGCCTGGTGACAGGCTCGTGCACATCGTCAGGTCGATGAGCCTCTTCGAGCTGCTCAATAGCGAACCAACCCCTAGCAGTTTTCAAAGGTGAAAGCTGAACGCCTGAAAGTACAGCCGGCCCAGCTGTTTCGTAATTATAGATGTGCGAGTCGATATCAACAACGGCTTCGTCTCCACGCTGGGTATGGGAAAGAATTGCAATCTCATTACCCATGGTTCCGCTGGCAACAAAAAGGGCAGCTTCCTGACCAGTTATCTCAGCAGCAAGCTCTTCAAGCTCTTTGACCGTCGGATCGTCCTCGAAGACATCATCACCGACAACTGCCTCAGCAATTGCCTTACGCATTTCGGGGGTCGGCCGTGTGACGGTATCGCTTCTAAGGTCAACAGGATCGTGCGCCATCAAACCACCTTCCTTTGTGATAGCCAAAGTATACAGAGGCAACTACCAGGTGTCAATTAGCAGCGCTATAGGAATGGCTATCTGACAAGTGTGCGGATGCCCTGTGCATCTCTTCGGGTCAGTCCTGAATGATCAAGATACTCAAGAAGGGGAACCGCGTACTTTCGGGTCGTTCCCAGGAGATTCTTAAGTTCGCTGGCTGTTGCTTTGCCATGCTCTTTGAGATATGAGGCCACGAGAGTCCTCGCATCAGCGATGGAATCGGCATGCATGAGAATGCCAGGCTGAAGACGTACAACCTGTCCATCCTCTATCAAGAGTCTTATTACTTTCTGGAAAGTGCTTTCTTGGATTCCTGTCTTGTGCCGAAGTTCTTTTTCACTCGGAGGTTGAAATCTTCCTCGCCTCAGGGAATCCACGATAGTCTGCTTCGCCAATTTCTCATCAGAGCTGAGCTCAACATCCTTGGTTCCAATTCGCACGCTCCCCCTCCTCACATGAATCTCACCACGCTCCTCCATCATTGAGATCACCCAGTTCACAAGAGCCATATCTGTTCCACCAAGTCGCTCCCGAAGCTCCTCCTTTGGCATTCCCCACTTGAGCCTATCTTTGCTCTGCTGAGCTTTCAGTGTTTCCCTTATCTGGATCTCAACCTGCTCAACTTTCTTGCAGTGTACATAGAGCTCACTACTAACTTTGAAAACCTCACCCTCACTCCGGAGTTTGTTCAACAGGTCTTCGAGAACAGCGCTTCCGACGTTGATCCTCGGAAGCAAATCAAAAAAAGTCATATGGCCACAGCAGGCAAGATGAGCAAGAATTGCATCCTTCACATTGCCTTTCGCAAGATGGCTAAGCAACATCTCATAGTTGTACACCTTCTTGCGCTTCACCGCCAAAGGATTGAGAACCCTTCCTCCACCAATTGTTCTCATCGGCGAATAAGAACGGATCACGAAGCGATCCCTGTAGGCTGCTACAACTGGGTACTCAAGCCTGATCTGGCAAAATCCCTCTCCCCCAGGTGCAATACTTTGCTCGCCACTCAGGAAAACTCTCCCCATAACCTCGCTTGCGCCAAGATGGAATCTTATGCGGCTACCATTCCGCAAAGGACGTGGAGTAGAAGGCAGAAGATGAAACTCGGCATCGAGCCTTGTCGTTGCCTCGAAGTCGCCTGAAGATACAACACAGTGACCTCGCTCAATCTGATCCTTGCTCACCCCATGAAGACCAAGGGCTGTCCGCTGTCCAGCCAGAGCGCGATCAACCGGCTCACCATGCACCTCTATACTTCGGACCCTAACAGCGATGTCTCCTGGTAGAATCTTAAGATGCTCCTCAGTCGTGATAGTCCCCGACCAGAGAGTACCTGTTACGACTGTTCCTCTACCTTCGACAGTAAAAACCCTATCGATTGGAAGCCGAACTATCTGTCCCGTCCGCCTCTTTTCAAGCTTGCTAGCGACTTCGAAAAGCGCCTTTCTAACCTGCTCAACCCCCTCACCGGTCTTTGTAGAAACAGCAACAATGGGAGCATCCCTAAAAGGGGTGGGGTCGATAAGTTCTTCAACCTCTTTCCGAACAAGACCTATCATCTCATCATCCACAAGATCGGTCTTGGTCAGTGCGAAAACCCCGTGGCTAATGCCAAGCAGCGAAACGATTTCAAAATGCTCCCTCGTCTGGGGCATTATGCCTTCATCACAGGCGACGACAAAGAGCACAAGATCGATACCGCCTACTCCGGCGAGCATGTTCTTGATGAAGCGCTCGTGACCTGGAACATCAACAATGCCAAGTCTTACCCCCCCAGGCAGGTCAAGATGGGCAAAGCCGAGGTCTATGGAAATCCCTCGAAGCTTTTCCTCGCGCAGGCGGTCGGTATCAATTCCTGTAAGAGCTTTGATTAGTGCAGTCTTGCCATGATCTATGTGCCCTGCAGTACCAAGTATGAGATTTCGCATGTATCCTCACCCAACCTACTCAGGCATTCTTTTAATGTCAGCACCGAGTTTACTCAGCTTCTCTTCAATTGCTTCATAGCCACGGTCAATATGATAGACCCTCGAAATGTGAGTCTCGCCATCAGCGACAAGACCAGCAAGCACAAGTGCAGCACTCGCTCTTAGGTCAGTAGCCATAACCGGAGCACCACTCAGATGTCTGACATAGCCAACATGAGCAGTGTTGCCCTCTATCTTGATGTTGGCACCAAGGCGCCTCAGCTCAGGAACATGGGTAAAGCGATCGGGGAATACAGTTTCGCTTATGACACATGTTCCCCTTGCAATTGTCATCAGAGCCATATATTGCGCCTGCATGTCAGTTGGGAAACCAGGATAGGGAGCGGTTACGGCATCAACCGAATTGATTCGACGCTTTCCTTTTATGTAGATGGAATTGCGTGACTTCTCAACTATGACGCCGCCTTGCCTCAACTTCTGACTGATAGCCTCAACATGCTCAGGCATACAGCTCTCAAGCGTAATCTCACCGGCTGTTATGGCGCCTGCAATCATGAAGGTACCCGTTTCAATTCTGTCAGGTATCACCCTGACCTGAGCAGGATCTAGGCGACTCGTCCCTTCGATCTCTATGGTTTCGGTTCCGGCACCTCGTATTCTGCCACCCATCCGATTTATGAAATCCGCAAGAGCAACTATCTCAGGCTCCCTGGCTGCATTGACAATCACCGTCTTACCCTTAGCACGAGCCGCAGCCATCATGGTATTCGCAGTAGCCCCTACGCTAGGAAGCGAGAAGACAATTGTTTCACCTCTGAGGTTGGTGGCTCTGGCCACAATGTAACCGTGATCGATTCTAATCCTGGCACCAAGCTCCTGCATCGCACGAATATGGAGATCAACAGGCCTCGGACCCCATGCGCAGCCTCCTGGAAGTGAAACCCTAGCCTTACCGAATGATCCCAGAAGCGGACCCAAGACATAGATTGATGCCCGCATAGTTCGGACAAGCTCATAAGGAGCCTCAAATCGACTGACATTACTTGTATCAACATGCAGGGTGTGCCCCCGCAAGGTGACCTTTGCACCAAGTTGTTCAAGTACCTTCTTCATGGTTATGACATCAGCTAGAAGTGGAACATTCCTGATTACCGATTCGCCCTCTGCAAGAAGGCAGGCCGCCATCATCGGTAGCACAGCATTTTTCGCACCGCCTATTTTGATCTTTCCCTTGAGCCTCTTCCCACCTCTGACAACTATCTTGTCCATCTATAGCCTCTTCCCCATTAGGACACGGTTTCTACCAGCAAGGTCCTTTATCACGCTTACCTCACCAAAGCCACCTTCTTCAAGCATCATCTTAACCTCTTGAGCCTGGTCGAAACCAATCTCAAATGCAACCAGCCCCCCCCTCTTTAACACAGACGCAATCTGAGGAATGATCCTATCAAAGAACCTGAGCCCATCCCCTCCTCCGTCGATTGCAATCACTGGATCGTAATCCCTCACCTCAGGCTCAAGCAACCTAATCTCGTCACTCCTGACGTAGGGTGGATTGCAAACACAAACGTCAAAGAATTCGCTTCCTGGTTTGAAAAACTCCAAAGCATCACCTATAACGAATGTGACAACATCTCCTACCCCATTGATTATAGCGTTTTCTCTTGCAAGTTTCACTGCAAGAGGCGAAATGTCGGTAGCCACAACTCGAGAAAGCCTTAGGAGATGGGCAAGGCTTATTGCAATAACCCCACTGCCAGTGCCAATATCAAGAATTACAGGCGAAGATCTAAGAGGTTTGCAGGCTTCGACAATTGTTTCAACAAGGACCTCAGTTTCGGGTCTCGGGATGAATACTCCCTTTTCAATCTTGAATTCAATTCCCATGAATTCACAAGTTCCCACTATCACCTGAAGAGGCACTCTTCTTGCGCGTCTGTCCACCATTCGCTCAATCTCCTCCACTTGACTCTTGCCTGGTTTCAGGTGGGGGTCAAGATAAAGCTCCCTCCGCGGAATCTTCAAAACATGGGAAATGATAAGTTCAGCATCGACCCGAGGTGAAGCTACGCCAGCCTCCCCGAGCTTCGTTTCACATCGTGTGATAAGTGAGGTGAGGTCCACAGTGCGCGATTGATTAGAGCCCAGCAGCCTTAAGTTTCATTTCGGTATCATGAGCTGCAAGTGAATCTATTATTTCATCAAGATCGCCATCGAGTATGTTCTCCAGGTCATGAACAGTCAGGCCAATGCGGTGATCTGTTACACGAGCCTGAGGGAAGTTGTATGTCCTTATCTTCTCACTTCTATCGCCAGTGCCCACCTGCTGTCTTCTCTCCTTCGCCCGCTGAGATTCCTGTTCCAGCCTCGCCCTTTCGAGCAAACGTGAACGCAGAACCTTGAGTGCCTTAGCCTTGTTCTTATGTTGCGACTTCTCATCCTGGCATTGTACAACAAGTCCGGTCGGCAGGTGTGTAATCCTTACAGCTGAATCGGTCGTATTTACGCTCTGACCCCCGGGACCTGAGGAACGGAAAACATCAATGCGAAGCTCTTCAGGTTTAATATCAACATCGACCTCATCGGCTTCGGGCAAGATTGCAACTGTCACAGCTGAGGTGTGAATTCTTCCAGAGGATTCCGTGACGGGTATTCTCTGAACACGGTGAACACCACTTTCATATTTGAGCCTGCTATATGCACCCTGCCCCTCAACAAGAAAAATGACTTCCTTGTAGCCACCAACCCCCGTCGGATTCGAACCAAGCACTTCAACCCTCCACCCCTTGCGCTCAGCATAACGCGAATACATCCTGAAGAGGTCGGCAGCAAAAAGCGATGCCTCCTCTCCCCCTGTACCTGCTCTTATTTCCACAATCGTATTCTTCTCATCACTTGGATCCTGAGGGATGAGCATTTCCTTTAGCTCGCGCTCAACGATTGCTTTCCGCTCTCGGAGTGTCTCGAGCTCACTCCTTGCCAAATCCACCAGTTCCTGATCGCTTGATGACCTTACTATTTCCTCAGCATCACCTATTTCCTTATCAATCCGCTCAAACTCCTCAGCTTTCCTCACAAGGCGCTCAAGCCCACTTCTCTCCTTCGCATACTTAAGGAGGAGATTGCGATCCCGAACCACCTTCTCATCCGACAAGAGATTCTCGAGCTCCTTATATCGCTCACGGGCTTTCTTAACCGCTTCCCACATGCTTAAGCCCCAACCTCCGCCTTGAGAGCGTTTTTGAGAGCATCAATTGCAACCTCTAGCTGATCATCACTCGGCTCTCGCGTTGTGAACCGCTGCAGAGCAAGTCCTGGAGCCGATATGATCTTGACCAGCAATCCTTCCCGCCTTCTCCCTGCCAGCTTGATAACCTCATATGAGATGCCCGCAATGATAGGCACAGCTGAAAGCCTTAAAAATCTCTCAGCAATGTTATCCGGTCTCCCCATGAAGACAAAGACAAGGATGCTCACAACCATAACAACAAGGAGAAAACTTGTACCACACCTTGCGTGCCTCGTGGTGTACTTCTTAACAGTCTCAAGTTCAAGTTCTTCCCCATTTTCATAAGCATGTATTGACTTGTGCTCAGCCCCATGGTACTCGAAGACCCGCCGCATGTCCTTCCACAGACTTAGCACCCCAAGATAGGCAAAGAAAAAAGCCAATCTGATGAGACCATCGATGAGGTTAAAGGCGATTGATCCTCTTGCGCCAACCTTGCCAGCAATCACAAGAGGCAGATAGAAGAAAAGCAGGAGTCCCAGAACAAATGCGACCACAACTGTGAGACCAGCCGAAAGTGAGAATTTCCAGCTTGCAGCCTCAGTTCCCTCAGAATCCTCTGAAGTGACAACCTCTGCAGAATAGGTAAGCGACTTTATTCCAAGGAAAAGCTGCTCAAAGAGATTGATTGCTCCCCGGACAATTGGCAATCTCAGGAGTCTTGATCTACTTGAGAGTGAAACATAGGATTCAACCCGGGAGACTATCTCACCAGTTGTCTTTCTAACAGATGTAGAAACCCATCTAGGCGACTTCATCATGACGCCTTCGATGACAGCCTGTCCACCTATCGTCACTCGCCTTGCTTCCATAACATACAATTAGGATTCACTGTCTTCAGGCTTTTCCTTTAGACCATATTTCTTGCGAAAGCGCTCTACCCTACCAGCTGTATCCACTATCTTCTGCTTCCCAGTAAAGTAGGGATGACAATTAGAACAGATCTCTACTCGGATCTCTGGAACCGTCGAACGCGTTTCAATAACATTGCCACATAGACAGACGATCCTGCTCCTCACATACTTAGGATGAATCCCTTTCTTCAAGTTTTTCTACCTCCTCTTGCATAAACCAAGGGGCGGCTCTTCACCGCCCCGGTTGAAAACCCCGAAACTATGTATTCATCGACTTCAAGAACTGCTTATTAGTCTTGGTCTTAGCTATCCTCTCCACCAGAAATTCCATTGCCTCAATCGGATTCTTGTCACTCAGGAACTTCCTCAGAATCCATACCTTATTAAGCTCTTCCTGAGTAAGAAGCAACTCCTCCTTGCGTGTTCCAGACTTGTTGAGATCTATCGCTGGGAAAATCCTGCGATCAGCAATCTTCCGATCAAGTACCAGCTCAAGATTACCCGTCCCTTTGAATTCCTCAAAGATGACGTCGTCCATTCGGCTACCCGTCTCAATCAGGGCTGTTGCCAGGATTGTTAAGCTTCCTCCCTCTTCTATGTTTCTTGCAGCGCCGAAGAACCGCTTAGGCCACTGGAGTGCATTCGAATCTATACCCCCTGACAGGATCTTACCACTATGAGGAATCACTGCATTGTTGGCTCTTGCAAGTCGTGTGATACTATCCAGCAGGATGACCACATCACGCTTATGCTCAACCAGCCTTTTGGCTTTTTCAATAACCATATTGGCAACCTGGATGTGGCGGGACGGTGGTTCATCGAATGTTGAGCTAATAACCTCACCTTTAACATTTCTTTCCATGTCGGTTACTTCCTCTGGGCGCTCGTCAATGAGAAGCACCATTAGTACGATGTCGGGATGATTGGTGGTTATGGCATTGGCAATGCTTTGCAGAAGCATTGTCTTTCCAGCCCTTGGAGGAGAAACGATGAGTCCACGCTGCCCTTTGCCTACCGGGGTAAAAAGATTGGCAATTCTGCTTGATATGTCCTTAGGATTCCACTCGAGATTTATTCGCTCATTTGGATAAAGGGGTGTCAGATTGTCAAAAAGAATGCGTTCCTTAGCAACATCGGGATTTTCGAAATTAACTGCCTCGACCCTCAGGAGCGCAAAGTAGCGTTCATTTTCCTTGGGAGGCCGCACCTGACCGGAAACAGTGTCACCTGTTCGCAGATCGAACTTCTTTATCTGCGATGGTGATACATAGATGTCATCCGGTCCCGGCAGATAGCTGTAATCAGCAGACCTTAGGAAGCCATATCCATCGTCAAGTATCTCAAGAACCCCCTGAGAGAATATAAGTCCGTTCCTTTCAGTTTGAGCCTCGAGAATCTTGAATATGAGCTCTTGCTTTCTTAGCCCGCTAACGCCCTGGATGTTGAGCTCCTTAGCTACTTCCAGGAGCTCGGAGATCGTTTTGGTCTTAAGTTCTGCAATGTTCATTTCTTCTACTTCCTGAGGCATTTTTGCCCTAACCCCCCTCCATAGATTGGAAAGCGCCAGTTTAGCCTTAGCGCAGTGGTGAGTGTTTCATCCCAAGAACCTAGGTCTTCTCTACGTTTGATAACCGGTTTTCGTCGCTAATTTTCTCCAGCCAGACTGAGGCATTTTGGGTCGGATTTTCAATTAATGGAACAACACAACAGGAATGTGTGATCCAGACTCCATCAAATCCTAAACAACTGATTTTAATCTGTCAAGCCCTCAAGAAAAGTCACTTACCCGAGAGTTCTTTTGCCCTTTCAAACTCCTTTATCGCTTCTTCCTTCATACCTTTCTTGCCATAGGCTGCACCCAGCATCTCGTGAACTTCCGAAGTTTCCTCAATTGCGAGAACCCTCTTTAGAGTGGTGATTGCAGCATCATAGTCCTGCATTTTCAAATAGGAAACCCCGAGATTGAAAAGAGCATCCTTGTATAGATCTGGATCTTTGTCTCTCGACAGCGCAGCTGCCATCTGGAAGGCCTGCCCTGCCTCCTTATACTTCTTGAGTGTAAAGTAGCATGCGCCAATCTGGTATTGAAGTGCAGCATCATCACCCTTTATTTCGGCAGCCTTAAGGTACGACTCAAGCGCTTCTTGCCGGTCACCCATTTGAAAATACATGTCGCCCAAGGAGAAATGCCCATCGTAGTCATCAGGAGCAAGCTCGGCAACTTTAGCAAATGCTTTGGCTGCATTCTCGTAGTCACCATTCGCCTGGTAAGTAATTCCAAGATTGCGCCATGCTTCCACTGCTTCCACTGACGTTGAATCAACCTCAATCGCCTTCTTGAATGCTTCAAGGGACTTATCATGCTGTTTAAGCTTTGAATAAGCTACACCAAGATTTATGTAGCCCTTGGGATTTTCGGGATCAACCGCAACTGCCTTCTCAAAGAATTCTGCCGCCTTCTGATAATCCATCATGGTATTGGCGCTAATGCCTTTGTTGTAATTAGTGACAAAGAAAGATCGCTGATTGTCACTTACGATTTTCTTTTTATTCTCAGGTGCCAGCTCCTTTGCCTTCTTAAAAGCATCGGCAGCTTCGGCGTATTTTTCCTGCTGAGCAAGCGCAAGGGCAAGTATCAGGTAGGCTTCCCAGTTTTGGGGCTCATCCTGAATAGCAAGCTTTGCAAAACTCTCAGCCTTGGCATAGTCCTTGTTCTTGTAGTAGTAGACTTTAGCACTTGTGAAATTGGTAGAGCCAGCGCACCCAATCATGAAAATGAGCAAACCAAAAAGGCATATTTTCACCATCTTCATCGCCTAGATTCCTCCTTTTTGCGAATCTACCGTCTAGCACTATGCTACAGTCAACCCGACCTTGTCAAGCTAAGATGGTCCATACTTCAACTCCTCAAACTCTAACCTCTTTACTCGCCACTGACAAGCGTTTTCACCTAAAGCATACGTTTTGCCTTTGAAAATCTTATGCCCCTATGAATGATCTAAATCCTGTCATGGGCCAAGCCGATAAAAATAAAAAGGGGCGCCTATTATTTGCTGCTTTAGTTCTCATCATGAGGGGATGATATGACATTTGGCACCAAATTCTTGAACGCTCGACAGCCATCAATTGCTGTCTCTGACAAGGTCCCGACCTCAACTGCTAAGAGCGAGCCCTCAGATGATGAAATAGGAGATCTTCTTAACGTTTGCGAACCTGGAATTCGGGAGGCAGCTACTCAGCCAGATGCTGGCTTGTTTCTCCTTCGCGATATGCTCTTTGCACACCTTTCTCCAGAGGTCGTCAGGCTTCTCGGCTATTCTTCTGAACGCCTCCTAGGAAGACTTGGGCCGCTCGAGATCGTATCCAACGAAGACTGGGAAAGACTCTCAGCATACCTTGAAGATAGTCTCAAGGACGATGCATCCACCGTAGCGGCAACTTTCAAGTTCACCCGGGGTGATGGCTCACCCATTGACTGTGATCTGCTCTGCCAGAAGTGCGAATATAGCGGTGAGCCTTGGCTGGTTGGTGTCATCAAGAGGCATTCTGATAAGCCAAAGCCCGTGACGTATCCTCAAGCGTTAAAGAGCATAAGTCAGATAATTGCAGGAGAAGATCCCTTCGATAGAAAGCTCGATTTGCTGTGCACCGAGATCGCACAACTTTTCCAATGCTTAACCCTTACAGTCTGGCAACCAAAGCAAAACAAACCCTGTGTCTTAAGGTGCACTTATGACTTCATTGACGATGAGAAGTCACCGTGTCTCCATCTTCTAAGAAAAGTAAACCAGCAGAGACTGGAGAGGGACATCACGGCTTGCTTGCCCGCAGGCCACTTCTTCATTGGTGAGGCAGCGCAGGGAAAGCTTGTTGAAGTCGACCGTGGCGTGAGCTTCGTTTCAATCCCACTACCATTTGGAAACACTCCTGCTGGAGTCCTAGCCTTCACCAGACGAGAACCACTCACCGCCGAGAACAAGATTTGGCTTGAACTATGTGCCAACCACCTTGGTGCCTTTGTGCATTCGCACGAGACTGAGGAAGCTCTCCAACGGAGTCAGGAACTCTATTCAAAACTCTTTATCCATTCTAGGGACGCCATCTTCTTACACGACCTTCAGGGTCAAATAATAGATGCAAACCCTAGAGCGCTAAAAATGTTGGGCTACACCAAGGGGGAGCTTTTAGCCTTAAACGTAACCAACCTACATCCCACGGAAGCTCTGAGGGACTCAAGTCAGGCATTTGAAACCATCGCCAGAGAAGGCTCGGTAAGCTTCGAAATAACCTTCAAACGCAAAGAAGGGACAACCTTCCCGGCTGAGGTTTCCTCCAGTCTCTTTGAAATCGATGGGAAACCCATCATCCAAGGCATTGTACGAGACATATCCGAACGTCACAAGGTTGAAACGGCTCTGAGACACGCTGAGCATGAAAAAGCCCTTATCCTCGATAGCATATCCGAACTGGTTACATTCCAGGACGCTAGTCTCACCGTGAAGTGGGCAAACAAGTCAGCCGGGAAATCTGTCAATGCAGATCCAGCAGAGCTGGTTGGCAGAAAATGCTATGAGATCTGGCACCAGAGAGAGAAACCCTGTGAAGATTGTCCGGTTATAGCATCGCTTCGCGAAGGGGTGCCAAAAGAGGCAGAAATAAAGACACCCGATGGGAGGATATGGCTTATTAAAGGCAGTCCTGTGCGTGACGCCAAAGGCAAGATCATCGGAGTGGTTGAGATCACCCTCGAGATAACTGATCGCAAGAGGGAGGAAGAGGCACGGCAGCAGCGCGAAGCAGAGCTTAAGATTCAAAATCAAATTGCCTCTGCCTTTCTAACATCAGACGATGATTCTGCCTATGCTCAAGTTTTGCAGGTTGTAATGGATGCAACTGAAAGTAGGCATGGCATCTTTGGTTACATAGATGAAGAAGGCCAATTCGTCTTCCCAGCCAAATCAAACATATTCGATGTGGCAAGAGATAATGATCAAGCAACAGCTGAAATAGAGCTCTGGCCCGCCGTCTGGAGGGAGGCACTGGCCTCAGGAAAAACTGTAATTATGAATCAAGGTGTAGACTCACCCCAGTGGCCTCTCGCTATCGATCGCTCGCTTTTTGTACCAATCGTTGACAACCAAAAGGCGATAGGTGTCCTCATCGTAGCCAACAAGGCAACCGACTACACTCCAGCCGATGTCACATTGCTTGAAGTCACAGCGAAAAGAATCGCACCGATTCTCAAGGCACGCTTAGCAAAGGCAAGGGAAGAAAGAAGGCGTCTCCAAGCTCAATGTGAGAAGGAGAAGATGCAGCAGAATCTACTTAAGGCTCAAAAGATGGAAGCCATCGGCAAGCTTGCAAGTGGAATAGCCCACGATTTTAACAATATTCTCGCAGCCATAGAGGGCTTCTGCGATCTCATTATGATGCGAGTTGAAGCCGACTCAGCGATCTATCGTGACCTCCAGCAGATCAAGGCTGCGAGTACAAGAGGAAACAACCTTATCAAACAACTGCTGCTTTTCAGCCGCAGCCAGCAACTACAGATGAGCCCATTCAACATAAATGAGATCGTTGAGGGAATTGCACAAATGGTGAGCCGCCTTCTCGGCGAGCATATCTCCCTGACCGTATGTCTCGATCCGGAGATATGGACAACGAGGGGTGACCAGAGTCAGATAGAGCAAATGATAATGAACCTCGTTGTAAATGCTCGCGATGCCATGCCCAGCGGTGGCAACATAACCATAACGACTGAAAACGTTGTACTCGAGGATAAACTCTCTGACACAGCAATTCCTGGCAAATATGTTTGCCTCTCGGTTGCAGATGAAGGTGATGGCATTGAGCCCGCATCGCTCGACCACATCTTCGATCCTTTCTACACAACCAAGGATAAGGGAAGAGGGACAGGTCTGGGCCTTTCAGTTGTTCATGGCATTGTGGAGCGTCACGGGGGCTGGATCGATGTTGAAACTCAATTGGGCAAGGGAACTAAATTCAAAGTATTCCTACCTGCACAGGGAAATCTTGATGGAATGTCGTCTTCGGACAAAGCCGATTTTGCTGACCTCCGCGGCAATGGGGAGGGCGTATTGGTCATCGAGGATGAAGAGCCTGTCCGTTCGTTGATAAAGCGGGCACTAAGCGAGAATAATTATGTTGTCTACGAAGCCGCAAGTTCAGAAGAGGCTCTTAGGATGTTGGAGAAGCACGAAGACGAAATCCAACTTGTCATTAGTGACGTTGTTCTCACCGACGCAAATGGAATCGATGTCGTTGAGAAGATGCTTTCGAAGAAATCTGACCTACGCATCCTCATGACGAGCGGATATGCCAATGGGAAGTCTCAACTTGAGAGGATTCGCAACCATGATTTCCGCTTCATTCCCAAGCCGTTTGAGCTGAAAGAGCTCTTTCGGTCGGTCAAGGCGGCTCTTGGATGAATTCCGCATAACACCATACCTTTCCTACCCGCCCGGCTAAATTCTGCTTGATTCAGAAAAGCGAGCCAGCCCTTTCGAATCTATAACTTTAGCACCTACATTAAAACCTGAGGATCAACATCGACCACTATTTTCTCGTGTCCTCCGGATGGCATCTTCTCGAGGCACTTTCTAATGAAGCTCCCTGCTCGCTTGGTTGGAGCAACCTTGATAAGGATATGCCATCTGTAGACATTGCGTATCTTCGCAAGCGGGGCACGAGCTGGCCCAACTATTTCAAAATCCTGAGGATATCTGCTGGCAAGTCGCCTTGCAATCCCGGCGAAAGTATGTGCAGCATCTTTGGCTTCATTGTTGCGCCGCCCCAGGAAGATAACCCTTGCCAGGCGCCGGAAAGGTGGATAACTAAGGTCTTTCCTTAAAAGGATTTCATTCTCATAGAAGCCACGATAGTTGTGGCATGCAACATAGGCGAGCGAATGGTGATCAGGATTGAAGGTCTGGATAAGAACTCTACCCGGTACCTCGCCCCTGCCAGCTCGTCCAGCCACCTGAGTAAGAATCTGGAAAGTGCGCTCTGCAGATCTGAAATCAGGTAGGTTCATGGTCACATCAGCATTTACAACCACGACCAGTCCTACATGCTTAAAGTCGTGACCCTTTGCAACCATTTGGGTCCCGACAAGAAAACCAACAAGCCCACTTGTGAAATCTGAAAGCACTTCTTCAGCTCTTCCCCTACGCCTGGTAACATCCCTGTCAAAGCGTCTTGTTAGTACATGGGGAAAGTCCTTCGCAAGCCACTCTTCAATCCTCTGGGTACCACTACCAACATATGTTATCTTCGTGCCGTCACACTTCGGGCACGCGGGCCAGGCCGGCTCAACATAATCACAGTAGTGACATCGCAATTCCTTCGCTCTAAGATGATATGTAAGTGTGACATTACAGTTGCGGCAGCGCCCAACAAAACCGCACTCAGTACACTGGATGTAGTTTGAATAGCCTCTGCGATTTATGAAAAGCAGAACCTGCTCATTTTTCTCAACTGAATTAAGAATTTCTGTCTTTACTTGGGGGGTAACGAGAGAGGAGTCCTCACTGTTCTTAAGATCAATGATCTCCACACGAGGTAGTTCACCCCCAGAGATACGTTGCGACAACTCGCAGAGATGATACTTACCGACAGTAGCGTTGTAATACGATTCAAGGCTAGGGGTCGCACTCCCGAGAATGGCAACGCTGTTTGTCGTCCTGGCACGCATTATAGCAACCTCGCGAGCATTGTATCTTGGTGTCTCCTGCTGCTTATAAGAAGCATCATGTTCTTCGTCAACCACGACAACACCAAGATTATCGAGGGGAGCGAAGACAGCCGATCTTGCCCCAACAACAACATCAACCTCACCCCACCTAATTCTTCGCCAGGTTCGGTAGCGCTCCGCAGGCGTGATCTGACTGTGAAGCACAGCGCATCTTTCGCCAAAGTAGCCACGAACCCTTTGCATGACCTGAGGAGTTAGCCCTATCTCAGGAACAAGATAAAGCGCTTTGCGTCCAAGATGAATTGCATGCTCAATGGCACGCAGATAAACCTCCGTCTTGCCACTACCCGTAACACCGTGGAGAAGGAAGACCTTGAATACATGCCCATCGATAGCCTCGCTGATGACCTCGTAGGCAAGGTGTTGCTCTCTGGTAAGATCATGCCTTTCAAGATGAATTTCCGAAGCACGAGGTTGACGAATTGCTTTTCCCTCCCTTCTTCCCCTCAGCAACATCTGGCGCTCAAGATAGCCCCTTGCGACGAGATCCTCAAGATGGGCCTTCAAGCCCTTAAGAGCTGTCTTGCGCCTCAGGGTCTCAGTGCTTCTTGCCTTTCCATCTTTGAGAGCCTCAAGCAAGGCAAATTTCTCCGGCTCTTCAGCCTTGAGAATTGCCATTGCCAGTCCACCTGGATCTCTTGCCAGCCTGTAAAGGTTCCTGAAACCAGGTTGAGGAGGCACCATGCACGCAACAACCTCTCCAAGGGGCTCAGCATAGTAACCTGAGATCCATTCAGCGAGCTTCATCAATTCACGGGTTAGAACAGGCTGAGGTTCAATGATCTCCCGAATCGGTCTTAAGCCAGACCTGGCCTTCTCCCCTGAACGTATCTTCCAGATGATACCAGTGAGGAGTTTGCTTTTGACAGGTACAACTACTCGCTTTCCAACTGCTACTTCATCAAGCATAGCATTGGGGACTGAATAGGTAAGGGTGCCGTCAACGGGCAAGGGTACCGCAACATCGGCGAGCAAAGCGTCGGTCAAGTTGTTTCAACTCCTTGGTATCCTGACTACATATTATAGAGTCTGGATAGGGGAAGAGCAACCAATGGAGCTGGAGAAGCTAAGTCAAAGTGGAAAGGGCAAACTTTGACTTATCAGACTCATCTTGCCTGACGAGTGATGAGCTCATTGCAAGAAATTCTTTTGCTATCATGGGATCAAACTCGCGTCCTATGCCTTCCCGTATAAGCAGCGTTGCCTGTTCAAAGGAATACGCTTTACGATAGGGCCTATCAGAAGTGAGTGCATCAAAGAAATCAACGACCGAAACAATGCGAGCCAGGAAAGGAATCTCCTCATCACGCAAACCATCAGGATAACCAGTGCCATCGAAACGTTCATGATGGCTTCTAACAATACTTCTTGCACTTTGGAGGAAGTCAACGCGAGCAATGATTCGCTCACCGATTATAGGGTGCTCCTTTATGACTTCGAATTCACTATCACTGAGCTTTCCAGGCTTGTTAAGAATTTTCCCACTTATCCCAATCTTGCCAATATCGTGGAGCGTTGCTCCATACTGAAGGGTGCGCATCTCGCTGCCTGAGACCCCAAAGCGTTCAGCAAGTGCTATTGCGAATTGGGTAACCCTTTTGGAATGACCCCGAGTGTAGGGATCTTTAACCTCGATTGCAGCAGCCAGAGCTTCAACTGTTGAAAAGTAGTTTTTCTCAAGCCGTTTCACGAGCTGGGAGTTCTCGACTGCTGCTGCTGTAACGCTTGCGACAATGGAGATAATTGCCAGAATATTGCCTGAAATTTGTCTGTTCTCCCTCAGGTACATTGTCACAAGCCCGATCTGCCTGGTTCCCGAAACGAGGGGAACTGCAACAAGGGCTCTGAAATTTTCACGCTTTACATATGTTGGAAAGGTATAGCCCGTTGCTGAAGCAATGTCATCTATCACAAGTGGATCGCCCTTGGTGAGAGCATTCTGAGCAAAACTTGAAGGTGTCAGGATTCTACTTCCGTAGATGATCTCCCTTTTGAAAACATTCCCTCGCCTCACAAGAAGAAGCTCCTCAGTGACACCAACAAGCTTGAGTGAGAGCCCGTCTATCCTTATCAATGAGCCAAGGGCTTCGGCTAAGTGCTCAAGCAGAGATCCGACATCGAGACTTGAAAGTATTCCGCGGGTGTCTCCAAGAAGATCAAGCAAATCGGGTGACCCTTCACCCACACTGCCTCCGGCTCTGGCCTCAAGATGTGTGCATCCCTCCATGGCAGGACCTTACCTTTTGAGCATCCCCTCGACCCTTTCGATGAGTCTGCCTGGGCTGAAGGGTTTGACAACATAGTCATCTGCACCCGCTTGACTTCCTAACTTTCTATCAGCTTCTCTACCCTTGGCAGTGAGAAGGATTATTGGTATGCCTTTTGTCTGAGGATCAGATTTGAGCCTTTTACAGGCCTCATAACCATCCATCTTGGGCAGCATTATGTCGAGAACGATTACGTCAGGTTTCTCGGCTTTGGCTTTGGCAATTGCTTCCTCACCATTGCCTGCTGTTATGACCTCATAGCCCTCAGCTCCAAAGCTGAAGTTGAGGATATGCTGGATGTATTCCTCATCATCAACAACGAGGACCTTTGCGCGCGCCATTTGATCTACCTCCTTACAAGTGAATTGACCACATGCTGCTCTTGGCGCATGCCGGCTTTAAGGATATTGATGAATTTATCGACGACTTGGGGATCAAACTGACTACCACTACACCGCCTCAACTCCTCCACAGCCTCCTCCATACTCATCGCCCGCCTGTAAGGTCGCTCACTCACCATAGAACTATATGCATCAACCACCGCCAATACCCGCGCCCCCAACGGTATCTCCTCCCCCCTCAATCCACCCGGATAACCCCCACCATCATACCGCTCATGATGATGCAATATTATCTCCTTCACCTGCTCCAAAAACTCTATCGGCCCAACTATGTCTACACCAGCCTCCGGATGCCGCTTCACACTCTCATATTCCACCACCCCCAATCCCCCACGCTTCCGCAATATCTCCTCCCCCACTCGTACCATCCCAACATCATATATCTGCGATACATACTGCAGCATCCGTACCTCTTCCTCCCCCAACCCCATCGCCCTACCCAATTCAACAACTAAACGACCAACCATCTCCGACTTCCTAGCATGAGCAAGCCGCCTCGATTCTATGAGGCACTTGAGCGAGTTGGTGATCGCTGCAAACTCACTCTTGACACTTTCGTACTGTCTTACCTTTCCAAGGACACCCGATATCCGATCGGCAAGTATCTGAAGAATATCCGCATCGTTTTTGGTGAAGGGGGTGAGAGTTATCCGATTGGTCACGTTGACCACTCCGATTACCCTATCTCCTTGTTTAAGAGGAACACTAACCAGGGATTTTGTCTCATACTGAGGCCTTCGGGAGGGTGCGAATCTTTCATCGGCTTCAATGTCATGTACGAGAACAGGCCTGCCAGTCTCAGCCACCCAGCCAGCTATACCGTTTCCCACCTTTACACGAGCATTCCTAATGACTGCCTCATCGAGTCCCATCGCTGCACTCACATATAGCTCCCTATTTTCCTCGTTGAGAAGCATAAGAGAGGCAGTCTTGGCGCCCATTATTTCAGCAATCATGTCGACGATGAGTTCAGAGACACGCCTTTCGCATGTGGTTGGTTCATCTGGACCGGTTTCAGGCCTGGCAGGGGCAACAGCCTTGCGCTTGGGCAGACTGACGGTGAAACGTGTCCCTTTTCCACTTTCACTTTCAACCCATATCTTGCCGTCATGCCATTCGACTATGTTTCTCACAATAGCAAGCCCCAGCCCAGCGCCCCCGTACTTGCGAGTTGCAGAGGAGTCAACCTGGTAGAATTCGTCAAAGATGCGATCGATGCTCTCTGGTGGAATCCCGATGCCCGTATCTTCAACCGATATCTCGACAGTTGAGTCACGATCGGCGAGGGTAATCTCTACTCTTCCACCTTCTGGAGTGAACTTGATTGCATTCCCTGCAAGATTGACGAGAAGTTGCTTTATCATACTGCCATCAACGAAAGCCTTGACATGATCGTCGGGGAGCGATGTCTCAATCGAAATGGATTTCTTCTTAGCTGTTGGTGTAAGAACTTGTTTTACATCCTCTATGATCTTGCAGAGATCCCTATCAGTCTTCTTGATATCAACCTTGCCACTTTCAAGTTTCGAAAGATCGAGCATATCTTCAACGATCTTTGTCAATCGCTGAGCCTCTTCCTGGATTATCTTGAGAAACTCAATTCGTACCTGGCGTGGAGTCTCACCCCAGTCTCTGGCAAGGGTTTCAGCGTAAGCCATAATTGAGGTGAGGGGAGTCCGAAGCTCATGTGAAACTGCCGCAACAAAATTGGTCTTCATCTCATTAAGCTCCTTAAGACGCTTTGTCATCTCACGGAGCTGCGCAACGTTCTCCTCAAGGCGCGAATAGAGCCTTGCGTTCTCGATTGCAGTTACTGCCTGATTCGCAAAAATCTCAAGAGTCTCAATCGTATCGAGGGTCGGTATCTTACGATCAACGGGATCGTCAACAGAGAGATAGCCAACGAGCCGCTGATCTCGGGTCCAGAGGGGTACAAAAAGGCTATCCATGGGATGCCATTCGTCTTCGCCCCTCTCACCAAGGTCTGGGACATAGACCTCATCCTCACGATCATTCCAGAAACCCACTTTGTGGCTTATGAAATAGGACCGAGAAATGCGAAATTCATCCTTCATCCACGTTTTGAAAGTCTCAAGAGGTATGCGACGGGAGCTTAACTTCTCTATCGCCTCTTGGCTCAAACCAGCAAAAGCTCTTGCCACAAATGTGCCACTTTCCTCGTCAAGTATTCTGAGAAGTGCCATGCGGAAACCAAGGCTCTCACTCACTGCACGAGCAATTTCGTTAAGCAGAGACTCGAGTTCAAGAGTGGCATTTATCCTGTTTGAGATCTCAAGGATTTTGGCTAGATTGTCACTTCTGTGGCGCTCCCTTTCTTCACTTTCACGAGCTCGCTTTGCCTGTAATTCAGCCCATTTGCTTGCCTTCGCCTGCCTGCGGAAGGCAACAATCGTAGAAATTCCAAGTAAAACGATAGCACTCAGGGCGCCAATAACAATCACTGCCGAACCAACCTTATCGGCATAGACAGCAGCCACAAGATCAGGTATCACGTCTTTGCCCCCTTCGCTTGAGGAGCTTCCGCTTTGAGAATATTGATGAATTTATCGACGACTTGGGGATCAAACTGACTACCACTACACCGCCTCAACTCCTCCACAGCCTCCTCCATACTCATCGCCCGCCTGTAAGGTCGCTCACTCACCATAGAACTATATGCATCAACCACCGCCAATACCCGCGCCCCCAACGGTATCTCCTCCCCCCTCAATCCACCCGGATAACCCCCACCATCATACCGCTCATGATGATGCAATATTATCTCCTTCACCTGCTCCAAAAACTCTATCGGCCCAACTATGTCTACACCAGCCTCCGGATGCCGCTTCACACTCTCATATTCCACCACCCCCAATCCCCCACGCTTCCGCAATATCTCCTCCCCCACTCGTACCATCCCAACATCATATATCTGCGATACATACTGCAGCATCCGTACCTCTTCCTCCCCCAACCCCATCGCCCTACCCAATTCAACAACTAAACGAGTCTGTGCCTCATTCTTTGGTGAATGAGCCCTCGCCTCAAGAACTGCCTTCATTGCCACCATGGCACTCACAAATTGATCCCTCGCGCTCTCATAGCTTGTTGCATGCTCGAGCGCCACGCCTATGCGCTCTGCCAGCGCCATAAGCAGACAAACATCATTGTCCTCAAAGAAATCGTCGATCGCGTTCTTGTTCGAAACCGTAAGAACACCCAGCACCAACCCTTTAAGCCTTATGGGAACCGATATGCACGGTATTCTCTCAAAGGGCAGTAACTCATCTATACCTATTTCGGCAGCCTCACCTTCCGAATTGAGAACAATGGGAGAGCCCTTATCGTAAACCTTCCCGGTGAGTCCTTCCCCTTTTCTGATCTCAAGGTTCGATCCTTCGGGGAACTTGTAGTTTACGCTTGCGCCAAGCCGTAGATTGCCGCTTACCGAATCCTCAAGAAAGAGTAGACACCGTTCAACCTGCATCACCTTAGAGATCATGTCAGTTGTCAGCTCGAGCATGCGCTTGAGTTCAGGTCGTGCTGTCATAATCTCAAGCAAGAGATCTGAAGGACAAATCTTTCGCTGCTCTTTACCAAATATGAGCACAAAAGCCCAGGAGGATGGATCATGGGTCTCGGCCCAGATGCGTCCGCCATGCCTGAAGACGATATTCTTGGCAACCTGGAGTGTGAGCCCGAGAGGACCTGTTTCGGCTGGCATGACGTCATCAGTAGCTATCGCATGGAATGCCGACTCCAAACCTACGCTTGAACCAGCTGGAGAGAAGGCAATGCGCGTTCTGTGGAAGTTCTCGTCCTCGCCAATTTCTATCTTTATCTGTGTTGCCCTTCTTGCAAGGCTGATTGCTGCTTCAAGAAGATTGCGATAGAGCAGGAAAACCATATCCCTGTCGAGATAGGCTTGAGAAAGATCCTCTGGCGACTCAACGACAATCTCTGTCTCTTTATCGATACAGCATGGATCAAGAACTGCGCAGACATCCCTCAATACCTCGGCAATGCTGACTTCCTCAACTCTTATGTCGCCTTCACCGAACTCCATGCGTGCCAGGTCTATCACGCCGCTTACTGTGCTCAGCAGCCTCCCGGCCTCCTCAACAACAGCACCGAGAAACTTCTTCTTGAGCTTAAAGGTGGTGTCGTCAAGGCGATTGAGCACCGTCTCAGAATAGGTCTTTATCGCATCAAGAGGCACACGCATCTGACTTGTTACAGCTGAGATGAATTCAGCCTTGAGTCTATCAGCACCAACCAGTTCACGATGAGCTACCTCAAGCTCCTCAAGTTTGCGCTTGAGCTCTCTCCTCAGACGAGCCTGCTTTATCGCGGATGCTGCATGGTTTGCAAGAATAGTAAGCAGCATGAGATCGTGATCATCGAATCGCTTTGGGCGTGTGTCACCAACATAGAGCACACCAAAGACTTCATCCTCTGCTATGAGGGGGACTGCCATTATTGATCTCAACTTACCAATTCGAACAGCCGAGGATTCGCGTGATCTCGCATCATTGAGAGTGTCACTTATGACGAGGGGCTTACCCGTCGAAAGCACCCATTCGGTCATTCCACCCTTGCGTACACGCCATCTCAATTTCCTTTTGAACTCACTGCTTATCCCCTTGGTCACACTTGCCAGAAGATCCTTCTCGATAAAAATTGCAACGCTAGCTGATTCTGAGCCAACGAGCCGCCTCGCATCCTCTGCAAGCATGTCCATGATCCCACCAGGCTCTGCCTCCTGTGCCGTGGCTCTACTTGCCTCATAGAGACGAAGGAGATTCTGACTGGTTGCGACATGCTCAGTCTCTATCTTCTCAAGCTCAGATCGCATTCTTGCTTCGACTGCACTTGACCGTCTAAGAAGAGATAAATAGTAAGCACTTGTTGCCAGGATCGCACTGCTTGTGGCTACCATTATCCAGAATGTGAACCAGCCACTCTCGGAAACAGCAAAAACTCTCGAACCGAGATAGGCGCCAGCGAAAATAGCAACAAGCATGCTGCTGAGCTTGCTCAGGCTTGGCTTGGTAAGCGCTGTAACTGTCACAAGACCGAACCACAGGATTCCGGGGATGGAGCCGATTTGCCACCGACCCGCAGCGAAACTTATCAATGCTATCCCTATTATCCTTAAGCTATCAATGATGGGACTTTTGACGCTGCCGAACATGAATCTTTCGCCGAGGACAACAATTCCAATGGCAAGTGCTATCGCCACATCAAAGGGAGAGGAATGAACGAAGGCAGGGACACCTATGGATACTGCAGCAGCCAGAGGCAAGGCAAGTCGCAATGTGTCCACGTTGACCTTTGACATGGCATCTCTTTCATCAATCGTTCTCAATCCTTCCGACGGGCATGGTTTGCCCGTTCCTCCTCCTTTCCCTGACTACGACACTTCCATCAAGAGTCTTGCCATAGCGCTTAAGCTCTGAGGCGATATCACTTATCTTGGCTACATGATCAATCTTGCCATGCTTATCAGTGACAACCGCTATGGTTATGGTTAGCAAGGGGAATCTGTCGACAATTCCCTTACGATTGATGACCTCAACATAGCCGCGCTCAAGATCCTCCTTGTCGAAGAGGTGAACGATACGCTCATCAAAAAGACTTACAATCTTTCTAGCAATGGGCTCAGAATTCTCAGGCGTCGTGACCACGACGAAATCATCCCCTCCGATATGCCCAACAAAGTCCTCACTCCCGCCGACCTCCCTTACGGCTTCGACTATTACTTCGGCGGTTAGCTTGATGGCTTCATCACCACGTCTATATCCGTAGTAGTCATTGAAAGCTTTGAAATGATCAATATCGGCATACATGAAGGCAAACTCAGATCCATTCGATAGCCTTCTTTCGATCTGACGTTCGATTGCAATATTACCTGGAAGCCCTGTTAGGGGATTAGCTTGACGCTGGAGTTGGCTCCACTGGAGTACATTCCTTACTCTGAGCAGCAGCTCGCTTATGGCAAAGGGTTTGGCTATATAGTCATTGGCTCCACCTTCGAAGCCCTGAAGCTTGTCCTCGAGATTGGTCTTGGCTGTTACCATTATTATCGGAATGTGACTTGTTTGATAGTTGCCCTTGAGTCGCTTGCAAACCTCATAGCCATCCATCTTTGGCATCATAAGATCGAGGAGGATGAGATCGGGAGGCGCCTTTTCGACAGCCTCTAATGCCTTCATTCCGTCCTCAACTGTCTCGACTGTATAGCCGGCCTTCTCAAGCTGGAACTTGACTATCTTACGGATGTGTTCCTCGTCATCTACAACCAGAATCCTCTGATTCAGGGCGAGGGGTCCTGACACACTTACCTCCCCGGATAATCTTTCAAGGCAGCACCGTCGCAATAAGCGTGCCAGAGAGGGTGAAGTCATACGCGGTAGTATCAAGTTTACTTGTTTGTTCTGAAGTGGTTACAGGACCAACGCCGAGCAGCTGCATCAAATCAAAACAATCGAGGTATAACAGGGACTGCAAAATGCAACATTGCTTGCATCGTGCAACGATCTCAATAGGCGCGTGTTGAATAGGGAATGAGATCAGATGAAGGCTTCTCACCTGCCGCGAGCTTTAAATGTGCAGCCGCGGCTACGATTGCTGCATTGTCCGTACAAAGCTCCGGCGGAGGAAGAAGAACTTTGAGATGCGCTTTCTCAGCAGCATGCGAGAGCCGCTGCCTAAGCAACGTATTTGATGCGACTCCACCAACAGCAGATACGCTTCCTAAGTTCCTCTCTCTAGCAGCACTTATTGTCTTATCAACAAGAATCTCGAGAACAGCATCTTGAAAGCTTGCAGCAATGTCCGCAGCTTCCTGCTTTGACGGCTCCCTTCCGATCCCATCGATATAGTAACGAACAGCTGTTTTGAGTCCGCTGAATGAAAATTCATAGCCTTTGAGCTTGACGGGTCTGGGAAATTCGATGGCTTTGGGGTTGCCTCTCGAGGCAAGCTCCTCAATCAGTGGACCGCCTGGATACCCCAGTCCGAGCATTCGCGCCACTTTGTCAAATGCTTCACCAGCTGCATCATCTCGCGTACAACCTAGGAGCTCGAGGGAAGTCCCTTCAACAAAGAAAAGGTGTGTGTGCCCGCCTGATGCAACAAGGCAGATGAAGGGTTCGTCAATCCGTCCATAGGTGAGAAAATTGGCAGCAATGTGAGATTCGATATGATCGACACCCATAACCGGCTTCTTCATAGCCAGTGCAAGTGCCTTCGCGAAGGCAACACCCACTATGAGTGACCCAATCAGGCCCGGACCAACGGTGACCGCAATGAAATCGATAGCCTCAATTCCCACACCTGCTTCCTCAAGAGCTTTCCTTACAACGGGAACGATTGCCCTGATGTGGATTCGCGAGGCAACCTCAGGAACAACTCCACCAAAATCGCTGTGGATAAGCTGACTCTGGACGACATTGGAGATCAGCTTGCCGTCGTCAAGGACAGCAGCTCCGGTTTCATCACATGATGATTCAATAGCGAGAATACGCATTGCCTCTTGCCCACCTCACCGCTGAACGAAACCGATCTCCTGTGGAGACACCTCGATAACGTCCAGCTTGTAAGGTGCTTCAAGCTGTGCAGGCAACTCAAAAGATGGCTCTTCAGAAGTGTCTTTACCAGCAGGCCAAACCCTGAAATAAGCAACCCCATCCTTCACAACGGGACGGAAGATGAGCTGCCCCTTTGGCAACTTGCTTACATTAACTACAAGTTTGAGCTCCTGTAGATCGAGGGAATCAATCTGCGATTCAGCTCCCGAGATAAAGATATCAAGGCTATCGGGGGTAAACTTGGCCTTGATATGCCTCCTAGCGACTGGCACGAGGGGGACTGATGGAATCCCAAGTTCCTTCCGAGGTTCTATTCTGGCTAAAACTGTAACCTCGCGTGTGTCACTCGTTACGAAGGGGTACTTGGAGAAGTCAAGCTTCGCACCAATCTTACCCTTCTTTGCAAGTTGACCCAAGTCAACGGGTTCTGTTGGGATAGCAGACAACGTATCCAGAACCTGCTTGGCTCCTGCAACCACAATCACCTTCGGTTGGGTTGATGGCTTTCCTATCATTATCCTGTCCTCAGGAATCGAACCCTTAAAGACTGGTTTGGGAGGAAGCTTGACCGTAACAAGCTTATCAAGCTCAACCCTTATCGCCTTAGGCTCAATCACCTCAAGTATCTTGATATCTTTATCAGCTGGTATTACAGCAGCCCCAGGCGAGACAACATTGGTTACGATACCCCTTCCAGCAGGGGTAAGATCAACAAGCATATAGACATCGCCAAGTCGCCAGCGAAGAAACTTACCCTTGCCACGGATGCGAACCTTCACCTTTGTCGGTACTTCAGAAGCAAATGTCAGGTTAGACGCAATATTATACTTAAGGGGAATCTCAGCAACAATCTCAACCTCTCTTCTCTCAGCAACATTGATCCAGAGAAAGATTGCAAGAGCCAAAGCTGCAACCTTTAGTCCCAGGTCATGACGTATGAAGGCGGGTAGTTTCATATCACCGGCATTCTTTCAAAGTGTGAAGCACTGGCACAGGATCGCTAGGAATATAAGCCTCAGGTTGCGTGCCTGTCAACAAGTCCCCCTCTTCCAAGTAGTATGGCAATTCTGAGCATCGTAGATTGGAGCAGAGTTGCCATATCAACATTCCTCCGCACAATATCATAACGAGTGCCTATAAATGAGAGAGCCTGATGCACTCGTGATTCCTCAACAAACTTTGCCTGCTCTGAGAGCCTTTGGACGAGTTGGGGTGAGAGACCTACCAAGCCCTTGCCCTTCTTGAGTCTCAAGATCTGCACAAGGTAGAAAACCGTAAGCTCCAGAATTTGCCCAACAGCCTCCTGCTGACGTTTGCGGTGTGTCCCAGCACCGTCGAGTATCTTTCTTGCATGGTCAAATATGGCAACTACCCTACCAGCGATGATGCTATCAAAGAGCGAACCAATGGCTTCCAGCTTGCTCCCTATATCGCCTGCAAGCAGATCAAGCAATTTTCTTGGTGAGCCCTCAGCAAGGGGAAGTAACAAGTTAGCCTCTGTGCTATCGCCACCCACAATCTTTGAGAACTGCACCATCTCTCCCGCGGTTAGCCTCTTGAAGTCAATTACCTGGCAACGCGAAAGAATTGTCTCAAACAGAAGCTCTTTCTGCGAAGTTATGAGGATGAGGAGGGAGTCAGCAGGCGGCTCCTCAAGGGTTTTAAGAAGGCAATTTTGGGCCTCTGGTGTCATCTTATGAGCATCATCGATTATGACCACCTTCCTCCCGCCTGAGATGGTACGCATGGAAAGGAACTTCTGAAGAGGGCGAACAAACTTCCACCCCTGCCTGCCTGTTACATAGGCTATTGGAATTGCACCTCTGTAAGGCATGACAGAGATGGGATACTCGTAAAGCATCCTGAGAAGCGAATGCTCAGAAGGTGAAATCTCTCCACTTTCAATCTGTCTTCTTAAGGCTTCACTAAACTGAAGTGGAGTATAGCACTCATTTGAAGGAACGCTTCCTCTACCGAAAATCAGATTGGTTGCTATGCGAAAGCCATCAATTGCGAGAGGCCTATCCACTGCAGGATAGGGAGCCTCAAGCAAAGCTCTTTCAATGAGTGAATCAACAGTTGCTCTGTAAGTCTGTTCATCTTTCACGCCGGAGTCAGCGAGAACGCCCATAAGCCTGTCTCTGCGGAACCACCTTGGCTCATTGGCATCCTCAAAGATGAGCAACTCAGGGTGGCTCAGAGTTTCCATCATTTGGCACGATTCGCACAGCGAGTTCCCATCACATCTGCAGTTTATGAGTCGGCAGAATCTCAGGGCTGCAAGTTTTTTCCCAACACCCTCAGGGCCTGAGAAGAGATAAGCATGCCCAAGATTCCCAGATTGCACAATCCTCTCGATTAGGCTCGTCGCTCCCGAATTCCCTATCATACCTGCTCCTGGCATCCTCCAACCGAGATCACGAAGTTCTCTATGAGTATTCGTGGATCTATTGTTGTAGTGACAAGCTCAAGGTTTATTTCAACAAGTGCATCAAGCAAGTCAACCAATTCGCCTAGGTCAAATCCGGCAGCCTCAACAAATCTGCGATAGATCGCATAGGGCTTTTGCCTGATGAGACTATCACGATGTGGTATTTTGCTTTCCTCGACCCAGTTTCGGAACTCAGGAAGCAAGGTGCGGACAAAACCGCTATAGTCAAGATTGCTCCCTATCTTCAAACCCCTGTCCCGTAAGAAAAGATGGACCTGCAAAAGTGCCTTTATCTCTCTTGCAAGTAGATAAACAATGCCGATAGGCGACTCTCCTGTCATAAAAAGGCCTGCAAGGGTTTCAAGGGCTCCCGCAACATCATGCAGAGCAACTTTGCTGATGAGATCGAAGACATGCTCGCTCCTTGTTTTACCAGCAACAGCCTCGACGTCTGTCGCTTTCACCCTCTCGCGCTCGCCAACGTATGTAACAATCTTCTCTATTTCGGAATTGATTGCTCTGGTATCATCTTCACCTTTGAGATCAAGAAGCAGTTCAGCAACATTGCGTGTCGCAACTTTTCCAAGCTCCCGGAAGCGATCTATGATCCATTCCACAAGTCCATCGTGGCCAAGCCGTGGAAGCTCATATATCTCAGCCTGCTTCTCGAGCAACTTGGCGACCTTCAGTCGTCTATCTATCCTGTCAGGAACAAGTATCAAGAACTGTCCTTCAGGGATGTCACGATCTAAGAGATTCTCTATTACTGCGTTGAACCTGCTCTTGCCTCCAAGAACAAGATGCTTGAGAGTCACTATCCGCCTCTGGGCAAAAAGCGAAGGGGTCAAGACTTCTGCCAAAATGGTCTCAACACCAGCCTCATTACAATCTAAGCTTTCGAGTGAGACGTCACCTCCCAGAGCATCTGAAATACGAGCCACCAGTCGGCTTAGAGCTTGCTCTACGAGAAAAGCGTCTTCACCAAAAACCACAAACAGATTGACAAGACCAAAGCTCACTTACGCAGCCTCAGCAATTCGGGGAGCAGCGAATCGCTCAAGACCGTCATGCTCATAGAGCTCGACGAGTCCCTTGACAACTTGAGGATCAAAATGAGTCCCCTGTGCCTCCTTCATTTTTGATATGGCCTGATCGACACTCATGGCATCTCTATATGGTCGGGGTGTCGTCATTGCAACAAATGCATCTGCAACTTTAAGAATCGCCGCCTCCTTGGGAATCTCATCGCCTCTAAGACCTCGGGGATAGCCTCGTCCATCAGGTCTTTCATGGTGTGCCCGCACGATTTCACCCACGCGTTCAAGAGCTCTAACACTCGTAACAATCGACGCCCCAACTTCGGCATGACTCCTCACCCTTGCCCATTCCTCCTTTGTAAGGCTTGCATTCTTCGAAAGAATTCGCCTCCCAACCGCAAGATAACCAATATCATGCAGCAATGCAGCATACTCGAGAGCTTGCATGCGCCATCCACTCAATCCTATTTTCCTGCCGATCTCAACAGCAAGTGCTGCGACCCTCTCAGATTCGCCCTCAAGGAAATCAAGACTTGAATCGACTGCGGTGGCAAGTGCAGCAACTGTGCCACGTTGAGCATCCTGCAATATCACATTCGTGCGCGAAGTCCTGGCGTAATAGATGAGCCAGAGAAAGAGGATGAAAACAAGAGCAACGGGCAAGTGGACATAGACATACGCCAGAATCAAACCCACTAAGGGAGCAGCAAATGATTGGGGTAGCATCCAAAGATAGTTTGCTTTCCATGTTCTTAGAGCTGATTGACCGAGTCTAAAGCTATTCCACAAGGTAACAAGGCCCGTGTTCGCAAAGAAGTAACTAAGATGACAGCCAACGAGGGCAAGAACAATCCCCATCCCACCACCTATCAGCACATGGGGCTGAGCTATGCTTGTGCCTCCAAGACTACGATAGAGAAAGCCTGCTATGGCGAGAGACGCTACCATTTGAGAAACGTTGAAAAGCGTTCGCCAGAATCCAAATCTCAAGAAAACTGTGACAAGGATGGCCATCTCGACTGCTGCAAGCCATGCGGCCACACTGCCACCATAGGTTATGATTATTGCAAAATTGACAACAGCTGTGCCTGTCACAGCGCCCCCACCCCTCAGGGCAACAAACGTGACGACACCTGCTGTCATTAAGAGGAAAAACCAGAGCACGATACCACCGGCTTCGCTCCTTAAGAGGTGGCTAAGATCGCTAAAGCTGGAGGCCAGAAAGACAGCAGCTGAAATAGCAAGAGCTGAGGAAAAAACATAAGTTTTCTTGTTCATCGAAGTAGGTCTAAAACCTAAATGTCATTGTTCGTGAGGGCCAAGCACCTAACTTAACCCGCATCGTCATCATCCTATTGCATCCCAGAACCCAACCACACGGATGAGTTCGAGGATAACACCGAACAGCCATCCTAGTGCCATAACTTTATCACCCTCCATGGTTTTCAGGCGATCTCAGTCTTTTTTAGCTTCGCTCGCCTCGGGTGATATCGCTTCGCTTCACGGGCTGCCAGGTGCTTGACCCACCACTATTCAGTTTTGAGAGAGCCTAACACTGCGAGATCCAATTCGCAATAACTTTCACGAGCTATGAATTCCGAGCCAGCCCAATTTTCCATCATTGACCAGGCGAATGAGATACTCAACCACAACTGGATCAAATTCTGTGCCTGAGCCTCGTCGGAGCTCCTCTAAGACTACGTCTACGGTTTTACCCTTCCTGTAAGGACGGTCAGATATCATTGCATCAAAAGCATCAGCAACATTGAGAATCCGTGCACCAACTGGAATCTCATGCCCTCTGAGACCCTCAGGATAGCCCCTCCCGTCGGGCCGTTCATGATGGTGCCTTACGATTTCAACTGACCTTCTCAGAAGTTCAACACGTGATACAACCTCAGCACTTATAGCAGGATGCATCCTAATCGCGTCACGCTCACGGGCATCAAGAGGACCTGGCTTGGTTAGAATCTCAGCATCAACACTTAGCTTACCAATATCATGCAAAAGCGCTCCACCTTCGATCATTTCAACAGTAGATTCCGAAAATCCCATTTCTCTTGCAAGCATACGAGCCAATCGCGCTACTCTGCTTGAGTGATCGTAGGTATGTTTATCCCTCGCATCAACTGAAGATGCCAGAGCCTTGATAGCTTCCATCCTTGAGGTTCTTAGATCAAGACTCCTTCGCAGAGCATCACGCGTGAGCACAACGGGAAAGGCGAAAAGTATGAAACAAGATGAGGCAAGCTCGGTATTATAAGCAATTGCCATTATTGCACCGAGTAGGACTGTGAAGAGATGATGATGCAGATTCTTGCCAAAGTTGAGAAACCAGAATTCCCCAAAACCAAACTCTCTTCGGCTGCGCGCCAAGGTATCAACAGTGCTGACGATGATAAAGTATGCCAGAGCCGTGAGTAAGAGAGCAGGTACAGCTGCTGCCGACGTCATCCATCCTGTGGTTTGGGACTGAAGTGATCCAAAGAATAGGGATTCATGCTGACCAACAGGCTGAAATTGTCTCCACAACGAGATGGCAACAAGACTACCAAGGGCATTGCGAGCTCCCACTGCGATAAAGCTGTGCCACCTCGCCCTGCAGGCAAGACATGCCGAAAGTCCCACAATCACCCCTAAATAGACAACATTGAGATCCATCCTGAGCAAACATATCGATATGAGCAAGGCATCGAGAGGAAAGAGACGACCCCCCCAGGGGAGATTCAAAGTCAGCAAAGAAAGTAAAGCTGCAATAGCGACAAGGATGACAATATCACGAGACCCGAATCCCAGTCTCGAAAACAAGAGCCCCATTATGAGGCATGTACACACGAATGCTACAATCCTTGAAACCCTCTTCATGGCTGCCTCTTCTTGAGCCTTGTGAGATCATCTTCGCTCAGGATAGCAATACCTTTCCTCCTAAAAAGAGCTGCAGTCACACCAAGCCCCCTTACCCTTCTTCCCCCTCTGCGTATGCGGTGGGTTCCGCATGAGGGGCTACCATCCTTGAGCAGGGCAATGCGTGCACCAGCCAGCTTAGCAATCTTATAAGCTTCCATAGCACCACGGATGAGGTTTTGAGACCTGTCGGCTCCACTAGAGTCTCTCACGCGGGCTTTGCCATCAAGAACATCTGCCCCCCCACCACCCTCAATCTCCATGGGCAGGCGCTCCGTCGGTAGCCCACCCAACTGCTCCGGACAAACTGCCAGAAAGCATCGCCCTTTAAGAAAATCTATCACGGTCTCAACGATGTTGCTATCGAGAACCTTTCCATCATAGCGGCAACTTAGGCCAACGAGACACGCACTAACGATTATAGGTTGATTCTTAATGTCCTCGGTTATCATTCTTAACAGTAAATCCTCTCAAGCCCTTCCTTTCGTGCATAATCCAGAGCTCGTTCGAATTCTTCAACCGAGATACGCCGTGCTATCTCAGGGAACCTGTCTGCCTCGTGACAGGGACGATATTGATCCATAACATTGACAAAAGTCGAAGGTGAGATCTCAGTTGCTATAAGCCTGAAAATCTCTCGGGAGTCATCAAGATGACTAGGCATTACAAGATGGCGCACGAGGAGCCCACGAAGAGCTATTCCATCCTTTATGACAAGATCACCAACCTGCCTGTGCATTTCCTTTAGAGCTGCCTTTGCAACCTGCGGATAGTCACTCGCATTGAGATACCTCTTGCTGCTGGCCTGGCTCATGAACTTGAAGTCCGGCATATAGATGTCCACAATCCCTTCGAGAAGCCTCAGAGTCTCAATGGCTTCATAACCGCCGCAATTATACACTACTGGGATCGATAGCCCCATAGAGGCAGCTATTTTGAGGGAACTTATTATCTGAGGCACGAAATGGGTTGGCGTAACAAGGTTGATGTTGTGACAACCACCAGCTTCAAGGGCTAGCATCATCTCAGCCAGTTCCGGTGCAGTGACCTCCCTCCCGCGATCAAAGTGACTTATGTCATAGTTCTGGCAAAAGCAGCACCTTAGATTGCATCCAGTAAAGAAAATTGTACCTGAGCCATTGCGACCAACAAGCGGACGCTCCTCACCAAAGTGAGGTCCGTAGCTAGAGACCTTGGCAAGCCTGGGGCCTCGGCAGAATCCAAGCTCACCCTTCAAACGATCCACACCGCAGTTGCGTGGACAGAGATTACAGGATCTGAGCCTCTCAAGGGCTCTCGTTTCAATCTCTTCGAAAGCAGATCCCGAAAGCAGTCTTCTATAGGCCGGATAAGCCAAATCGCTTTGCATAGAACTGGCAAACCTTGAGACACCTTTGGCAGGTTCCCTAGTTAACAACTCTATCCGAAGGCAGGATAAACTTCAAGGGATTCCGTGGTACACCGTTGACGCGAACCTCATAGTGCAAATGAGGTGCTGTGGAGCGCCCTGAGCTTCCCACATAAGCAATGACATCACCCCTCTTGACCTTCTGCCCCCTTCTCACGAGGAGCTTGGCATTATGGGCATATCGCGTGATGATGCCATTGCCATGATCTATCTCGATTGTGTAGCCATATCCTCTCTCATAACCCGCTTTCCTCACAATGCCATCGGCAGTAGCATAGACTTTTGAACCCTTTCTAGCAGAGAAGTCAACTCCTTCGTGACGACTCATACGACCGGTGAATGGGTCTCGCCTCCTGCCAAAGCCACTGCTAATGTAGCCCACATCAACAGGCCTGATAGATGGTAGGTGCCTAAGCTCCTCAGCCTTAGCCTTGAGCCGCTCCATTATCTGGCTGAAGCTCTCTTCCTGAAGTCTTATCTGACGAAGCAAGCGATCGATGTCCTGATCAAGCGATGCTACGGAGCCATCAATGCCATTGCCTCCAGCAGCCAGCTCGATATCAGGTCCACCGATACCCACTTCCCAAACATCTGCATCGAGAGGTTCTAGGTCGGCGATGATACGAAGCTGCTCCTCAACCTGAAGCTGCTTAGCCATTGAGGCTTCAAGATTGCTCACCTTGGCTGAGAGTGAGGCAATCTCTACACGAAGCTCTTCGTTCTCAGCCTTGAGCTTCTCGAGGTGCTCGCTATCGATAACACGATTGAACGCCACAAAAGAGGCGCAGACTCCGAAAATCAGCAGGCATATACCGAGGATGCCAACGGCGAATGCCTTACGCTTGTCTATGGTAAAGGTCCTTGGCTCTCGCTTCGATGAATGCATCACTATGAGAGTTATCTTGCCAGAAGCCACACGTCACCCCCTGGATCACACAGAAAGGCAACTTAAGACAAGCATCTGGCTTTGTCAAGTGAAAAGGCTTAGTTGAGATAAGCTTTGAGATAAGAGCTGCGCGAGGCATGCCGCAGCCGCTTGATAGCTTTCTCTTTGATCTGCCTCACACGCTCTCGAGTAAGTCCAAGAATGCGCCCGATCTCCTCAAGGGTAAGGGCTTCCTCCCGCCCAATTCCGTAATAGAGCGTAAGGATCTTCGCCTCTCTCGGTGTAAGTGTTTTGAGCGCTTCAGCAACATCCTCCTGCATCGATCGCTCGATGACCTCCTCGTCAGGAGAAGGCGCCTCAGTATCAGGAATGACCTCGCGGAGCGAGCTATCATCCTCATCCGAAGTTGGCGCATCAATCGATAGATGGGGAATGGAAACCTTGAGCGTATCATTGACTTCCTTCTCGCTAATGTCAAGATGCTCAGCGATCTCCCCTGGAGTGGGCTCGCGGCCAAGCTGATGCCCAAGTTCACCAGATGTCTTACCGATTCGGCTGAGCGTACCAGCACGATTGAGTGGCAATCTTACAATTCGCGACTGCTCGGCGATTGCCTGGAGAATGCGCTGTCTGATCCACCAGATAGCGTAGGATATGAACTTGCAGCCTTTCTTCTCATCGAAGGTTTTGGCAGCCCTTACAAGTCCAGCATTGCCTTCACTGATGAGATCAGCAAGACTCAATCCCCTGTTGCGATACTGTCTTGCGACACTAACGACAAAGCGTAAGTTTGCCTTGACGAGCTTCTCGAGTGCCTTCTCATCACCCTTACGGATGCGCCGAGCAAGCTCGGCCTCCTCCTCAGCCTTGAGCAAGGGCTCATCACTGATTTCCTTCAGATACAGAGCCAACGATTTTTCTTCTTCCATGTAACCTCTCTCACTTCCTACCATCTTCCTCACCCCTCCATAAACCGAGACTCCCGACCGCTTATCCTCAACTTGATAACCACAGCCTCATTGTCTCGGTTTGATTGCAACATAACGACTAATCTCATTCCTTCTTATCAAAAACAGCACAGGCTTAGCTTTCTCCTCAGCTTGCTTTACTGCCTTGTCATAATCATCAAGGGATTCTATCGCTTTTCCATCGACCTCTTCGATTAGATCACCTGGCCTTATGCCAGCTTCATAGGCAGGGCTTCCCACTTCAACATCAACCACGATAACACCTTTCTCAACGCCTTCCGGTGCCAGGGCCTTCCCGCGGCTACCATTGACGCTATCAACCTCAATGCCAAGCCACTTCTTAGCCTTGTGCCTTACCCCTGCCTGGGCGATCTCAGTTGGTCGCTCACCAAGTTTCACAGTTATCCGCTTCTTCTTGCCATCCCGCAGAATCTCAAGAGGAACCTTCTTACCGACTCCCGTTTCAGCCACCTTGAGCCTGAAGTGGTCGACATCTCCAACCTTCTCCCCATTGAACTTTACAATTATGTCACCCCGCTTAAGACCAGCCTCTTCAGCCGGCGAATCCTCAACAACCGAGCCTACAAGAATTCCACTCTTAGGTTCGACACCAAGGGCTTCAGCAAGATCACGATCGATCTCCTGGGGAAGAATGCCAAGGAATCCCCATGCTACCTTTCCATGTTCGATGATTTCATCAGCCACTCGTTTCACAAGATTTATGGGAATAGCGAAGCCAATTCCCTGACCCAAGGGATTGATAGCTGTATTCATTCCGATCGCCTCGCCGCGGATGTTGACAAGTGGTCCACCGCTGTTTCCGAAGTTGATGGATGCATCTGTCTGGATAAAGTCCTGAAGGGCAGGTGTTCCACCGACAATACTCAGAGCAGATCGCCCTTTTGCACTGACCACGCCAACTGTCATGGTACCCTCGAGTCGGCCAAACGGATTACCAATAGCAATTGCCCAATCACCAACACGGATGGCATCCGAATCCCCGAGCTTTACGACAGGTAGATCCTTATCGGCATCTATCTTAAGAATTGCTATGTCAGTATTGGGATCACTCCCAACAACCTCTGCCTCATACTCAGTTTCATCAAGTAACCTTACAATTATCTCCTCAGCATCCCTTACAACATGGTGGTTGGTTGCAATATAGCCTCGTTTGTCAAAGATGAAACCAGAGGCATATCCCGGTATCTCGTAACGCTGCTTCGGCAGCTCGGGAATCAGATCACGGAATATACGTCCAAATGGCTCATCAAACTCAATCATTGGACCAGTCTCGACCTTTTTCTTCGTATCAATACTTACGACTGCTGGCATAACCTTCTCGGCAACAGCAACAAAGGGGCTTGATAGGTCCTGATTCGTAACTGCACTCTCACCCGAATCGGCTGTTGCACTTGATTCTTGAGCTCTTGACCCAGTCCCTTGACAGCCCAGTACAACACTAAGAACACAAACCACTATCAGGATCTTCTCGAGTCTCATCCGCACTACTTTTCCACCCCCCTTTGTGTTCAGATTCACTCCTCCTAGGCCAAGAGATTATACAGTAGCCTGGCAAAAAAGTTCCGTAAGACGGCGTTGGTCAGCTAAGAAAAGTAGCGACCACCAGGAGGGGACACCCCCCATCCTCACAAGCCAGCCTCAATTTTACCCATTGTGTGCTCCAGGTGTCAATACTTTTCTTGCCTTGACTCCCTATATCTGCTATATTCACTCCACGTATTGTGACGCCACAACCTGCTGGAGGTTGCTTTGGAAACTGAGACTTGTGGCAGAACCTACTTCGTCTCCGATCTCCACCTAGGTGCCTATCCTGAGGTCGAACGCACGTCCGTTCCCTTGCTGATGAGATTTCTGGATAAGGTTGAACGCGAGAAGGCTCAACTCTACATAGTTGGTGACCTGCTTGACTTCTGGTTTGAATACAGAACAGTTGTGCCTCGATATCCCTTTAAGCTGCTAGCGAGGCTGAGGAGGATGGTTGAGAGGGGGTGCCGCGTTTTCTATATTGCAGGAAATCACGATTACTGGATGGGAGGCTTCCTCAAGGAAGATGTTGGATTAGCTATTGAAACCGAGTTTCTTGATACCTACCTCGAAGGCAAGCGCTTCTTCATCTCCCATGGCGATGGTATTGCCACGACCGGTGAACTCGGCTACCGTCTCCTCAAAGGGATATTGCACAGCAAGCTGGTATCCACATGCTTTCGTCTGCTCCATCCTGATATCGGTATGGTTCTTGCGGACCTCATATCGAGGATGAGCAGGCGCCGAAGCTCCAAGAACAACAATCAACCCAACCTTCAAGCCTTTGTAAGATCCAAGGCAAGTGAGGGCTTTGACTATGTTGTTCTTGGACATCTGCATCGCCCGAAGCTATTTCAGGTTGCACAAACTACATGTCTCGTGATTGGGGATTGGATTGACAACTATTCCTACGGCGTCTTTGAAAACGGTAATCTCAGACTTGAGCGCTGGAGACAATCTGAGGACAGGCAGTCACCACCTACTTACTCTCAGCAGGCAACGGGAAGATGGGAGCTGTCTTGAAACTCACGGCAAGCCGGTGGGTTCTCCCGAGGTCGCTACCGAGATCCATATAGGCATAATCGAAGGATACGCTCGCTAAACTCACGCCCAAACCAAAGGTCTGCTCTTTCTCATAAGCTCCACGATAACCGAAGCGCAGAGCTACGATCCTGGCAACGCCTATCTCGCAACCAGCCAAGAGACCATCCTCTCCCGCCCTAGTGCTCTGATAGTCAAGTGCGAGCCGAAGGCTCACATACGGAGGTAAAAGCGAAGGCTCATAGGAAATGCCTGCCTGCACGGCCGAAGGGAGGTCAAATTCTTCGCCATGGTAGCCAACGCGTGTTCCAAGATTCCTAGCAAGCAATCCAAGCCCAAAATCGCCCCAGAGGAAACCCTGTGGTGCCTTGTAGGACAAGCCAATGTCAGCAGCAAACCCGGATGCTGCATCCCAGTCAATCTTCTCATATAGAACCTTGCCGGTCACACCGGCAGCAAAGCCACCTGCCAGCCTCCTCGCATAGGTTGCTGCAACAGCAATATCAAAAAAGCGGAAACTGCCCTCGTAAGTGTCCTCGGCATCATACTTCTCAAGGGGTTCAGTATGAAGTCCAACCACACTGAAGCCCAGGCCGTGCTTGTCAGAAGATGTGTTAACACTAAGTGCCTCGAGTGAGATGTCGCTAAACCATGAAGTGTGGGAGAAGGTTATGAGACTTCCATCCACATTGATCAAATTGGCCGGGTTTACCTGTGCCCAGGTTGCATCAGTCAAACCCACCCCAGCCTGACCGATGGCTGCAATCCTTGGGACGGTTGAGATTTCAATAAAACGCATGCATGTCGGAGAAGCCTGAAGTGCAGAGGGAAAAACAAGCAAAAGCGAAGCACCTAAAGCCAAAACGATTATGAGCGTGATCTTAAATCTTAGCAACACTACCCCTTCCTTTCCCTCACTATGCTAATGTGGAGCATCTGCACTTGTCAAGCTTTGGCAATAATCTTGTGAAGGTTCTCCCTAGCTCTTTCAAGCGCTTGCTGCACCGCCCCTACCTTGCGCCCCCCACCCTGGCAAACTTCTGGCTTGCCACCACCTCTGCCATCGATAACCTCGCAGGCTACACGCATAAGGGGCCGCATGTCGATCTCGAGATCCTCAGAGCGTGAGAAGACTAGATGTAATCTGTCCCTACCGCCTGCAAGCATAGCAACACGTCCAGGTTTCTTTGTAAGCTCGAGTGCAATTGTTCTTACAGCACCTGGACCCTTTTCAGGGAAATATCTCACAATAACTTCAGCACCACCTATCCTTTCTGCGTCATCTTCGAGCTGGTGAGCCTCATAGCGCACCAGCTGTGCCTGCAATTTCTCCACCGTCCTCGCCAACTCCTTGCGTTCGCCAATCATGCTCCGAATCTTTGCTGGTATGCTAGTGTCCTTGGTCGTCATCTCCTGAGCAAGCTCCACGATGAAACGGCTCTTCCAGAAATAGTCCAACTCTGCAAGTCTGCCACATATGAACTCGACCCTGGATGTATGACGCACCTTCTCCCAGCGTAGAACTTTTATTAGCCCAACTTCACCTGTCCTCCTGCAATGGGTCCCTCCACAGGGGGATTTGTCAAAATCCTCAACTTCAACAATTCGCAATACATCTCGATCGACCGGCTTCTTCACTCTGAGACCCTGGGCTTCACCTGACGCCACCTCGTAGATCCTCACGCTGCGGTTCTCATAGACAATTTTGTTTGCGAGGCGCTCAACCTCTTCGACCTCGCTCCATGTGAGGTTAAGCTTATCTATATCTATCGTGGAGTGCTCAGTGCCAAGACTCGAAGAAACTGTCTTTGCCCCAAGTCTTCGAAGGAAAGCCTGGGAAAGAACATGCTGACCAGTATGCTGCTGCATATTGATGAACCTACGCTCCCAGGCTATCCTGCCCTCGATTTCGTCACCTATCTTGAAGGTAGGCTCCTTGGCGAGAATGTGCAGGATCTCATCTTCGCCTTCGATCACATCAACAACTTCTTCTCCACCCAGCTCACCCCTGTCTGAAGGCTGCCCACCAGACTCAGGGTAGAAGAGCGTCGCATCGAGAACTACGGCAATGCCTTTTTGGTATTGCGAGATGTCAACAACTTTCGCTCTAAAAGCTGTCTGGTAGCTATCGAGCTGGTAAAGGCGCTTTGGCAAGATCAGCTGCCTTTCTTCTGCTCCTCTTCCTCTTTGGCACGCAATTCCTTGAGCTTAGGCATTATAGCATTCACTTTATAACTCGCAACCAGATAGACAATGTCGCCAGGGTCACTCTTGGTGTAGATGCGTTTGCGATCGGTGATATTACCAAAGATGAGTTTCCCCTCGCTACCATCGCTAAGCTCAAACCAAACCGATGAGTCGGGCTGGGAAAGTCCAGAACCCTCAACTGGCGACCTGCCAGCTATTTCATCACCCTTAAGGTATGCCAGGGTGCGGAGCAATCTCGAAATACGGTGAGAATCGCAGGCAAGGCTTTCCGGCTCACTTATGTACCATGAACCAGAGGCATCCCTTTGAAGTGTTACCTGCTCCGAGGGTCGATTGATATGCACTTTCTTGATGTCATTGGGCTGAAGATCACATATGGAAAGATCTTGCCATGTTCGTTTGCCTCTCTCAAAAACAGGAGGCAGATAACTGGGTGAAAGAATAACCTCATCCGTCAAGAGATTCCTCACATAGGTGCTCTGATAATCAGGCCCTACCTTCCCTACAACAAAGGCAACCAGAGTATCTCCACTGCTGTCCTCGATCACGACAGCAGTACCAGTTGAATCAACCTGGTAAACTGCGTGCTTCTCAGGATTCTTTGAGACAACATCCTTACGCGAGAACTTCGCGATCTCCTCGAAAATTCTGTCAACGGCACCATGCTCAGCTGGAAAAGAATCTTCGCTAGCAACTATCCAGATCTCACCCTGCTTAGCGAGGACGATTTTCTTTTCCTTCCCGTCGATGATTATCTTTGCTGCCTTTTCTCGGCTAAATCCTGGAAAGAGTGGTCTTTCCTTCTGATTTCGATTGGAGACAAATTGGAGAATCAAGAAAACCACAACAACTACAACGAGAGTTACAACAAGGCTGGATTTTACTTTCACTCTTGCATCACCTATCCTTCTAGAAAAGTTAGGCGGTCCTTTCTCCTACGCGATCGCACTTGAAGCCTGACCAGACCCCACACAATAAAGGCAATTGGTACACCAAAAGTGGAGCCAAATCTTATGGCAACCTTGCTGCTTTCACCTATCTCCTTAAGAGGACGCGAGGTGATGGCTCGTGACCTGATTCCTATGAGACGGTCACCAAGAGTGAGCCAGTCAACCGAATTGAGGAAGAAAGTTCGATTCTCGGGGAATTGTCTCAGGAAACCATCCTCAACAAAGCGTGAATTTCCAATGACTATCATCTCAGTCTCCGGGCTGGAATCTATCTTTGTGCCCTCCCAGGCCACACCACCTTCAGGCTCGGGTACATCACGATCAGCAAAGTAGCTCTTGAATTTACCCTTAAGCAGAACAGCGAGGCTTCTCGAGGCTACTTCACTCTTAGGTGTAAAATCGCGCTGGGGGTTGAGATCCAAACCGCGCTCATCTGACCAAGATTGAGGTGAGCTCTTAACCAGTACAATCGACTCGGGCTTGCCCTCTTCACGGTCGATGAGCTGGATGCTGCTTGCCCACGGCATTACAACCCGCTCAAGCTGATTGGTAATTGGCGATTCCTGGGAAAAACCTTCCTTTCTTATCGAAGGCCAAAGGGGATATGGGAGGGTGTATGTGAAAAAGCCAGCTGTGAAGGTTGCACTAGCAGCGCTTCGGTCGATTACAAGATCAGGCTTGATTATCACACCATAGGCGGAAAGAAGTGAATCGAGAACACCTTTAGCGTGAACTGCATAGAGCGAACCCTCGGGTATCTCAACCCGGTTAACCATGAAGAGAGCTCGCCCACCCCTCATAATGAACTGATCAATGGCAAAGAGATCCCAATCGGAGAGTTCCCTGGGGCTTGCGACAATCAGCGTATTGACATCATCCGGTACGAGCTTCCCCTTTGAGGTATTCACTCGCTTGACCTCGTACTGCTTCTCGAGGGAGCGTCTTATAACTTCATATTCCTTATCGATGTCAGGTTCATCATGACCTGTCAGGAAACCAACTATTCGACGTTCGCCCGAGGCAACTTTCACGATAGCCGATGTAAGATCATATTCCAGGTTATTGGCATTCTGAACGACTGGAATAACCTCACTTCTATCTTCGAAGAGGACAGCAATTCCGAGGTAAGCATTCATTACCTCTGCCTTGTCCTTCTCGACGATATTGAGTTGAACCGGTGGGATACCTAAGGAGTGAACACGTCTCTGAAGTTCAGGATCATCAGTTGGATCCTCAAAGTCGATGACGAGATTGTGACCCGCATAGGCTCGATATTCATCGAGAATGTCCCTTACCTGACGGGTAAGGGTTGTAAGATAGGGGGGCAGTTTTTTCGAGAAATAGACCTTTATGTTGATCACATCATCGAGGTCACGCAGCACTTCCTTCGTCGATTGGGAGATGCTGTAAAGCCTGTTCTGAGTTAGATCTGCTCTTGCAAAGTAGTTGAGTGAGATGAGATTTACAATTGCGAGGATGGCAACAACTATGATTACCTCCACAAGAACATTTCCACGGTACGTTTTGCCTCCCATCGTTCGCTCCTACCTTTTCAATTGAATCGACTTCACATTGAGGTAAAGAAAGAAGCCAACAACCGAAAGGTAATAGATGATATCACGTGTATCTATGACTCCTCGACTTATGCTATCATAGTGCGCACCGAGACCAAGGAAACTAAAAACGGGAGCGATCCAATTCGGAACACCCATGAGAACGAAATCATCGCCAAGAATAAAGAAGACGAAGATTGCAACCACCGAGACAATGAAGGCAACTATCTGGTTCTCAGTCAGACTGGATATGAAGAGTCCGATAGAAAGAAAGGCAGCTCCGATGAGTATTGCTCCCACGTAACCACCAAAAATCTCACCGGGGTCAGGATTACCCAACGCAGCAACCACAATTGCAAGAACAAGCGAGAGACCGATACTCACCAGCAGGAATGCGAAGCTTGCAAGAAACTTTCCCATCACTGCTTCTGTATCAGTGACCGGGAATGTCATGAGGAGCTCCATTGTCCCGACCTTTTTCTCCTCCGCCCAAAGCCTCATGGTTATTGCTGGAACAAAAAATAGAAAGAGCCACGGCAGAAGTCCGAAAAAGGATCTCATCGAAGCTTCCCCAACTAGGAAGAATCCTTTGAAGAATAGCCATCCTGCAAGTCCAAGGAAAACTGTCATATAGATGTAAGCAATCGGACTGTTGAAGTAGCTTGCAAACTCCCGCTTGAAAACTGCGAGTGTTCTGCTCATTCCGACTTCTCCTTGGTCGTCAACTTAAGGAAGATATCCTCAAGGCTAAGCGTCTCCCTGTGAAGCTCATTTATCATCCAGCCGTTTTCCACAGCTGCCTTGAAGATCTGCTCTCCGACGCTTCCGCCATCTTTGGACTTAAGTAGATAACGTGTATAGCCCTCCTCGAGGTCAGCAAGTTTCTTAACTTCCCTAACCGCTGCAATGCGCCGAAGCTTCTCTTCCACTTGAGCGTCCTGCGTTTTGATCGCAACGTAGAAGGAATCCTCTCCACCCGCCACTGAGTGGAGCTCCTCAGGTGTACCGCTTGCGGCGATTTCGCCTTCATTGATGATGAGGACACGTGAGCATGTTGCCTCAACTTCGGGCAGTATGTGTGTGCTCAGGATAACTGTCCGCTCCTTGCCTATCTCCTTGATGAGCTCACGTATTTCGATGATTTGTGAAGGATCAAGTCCGGTCGTTGGCTCATCCAGAATGAGAATCTCAGGATCGTGGATGAGTGTCTGTGCAAGACCAACCCTCTGCTTAAAACCCTTGGATAGCTGTCCGACGGTGCGTCCAGCGACAGAGCCAAGTCCACATATCTCAACCATGCGCTTTATTCTCCTTAACTTCTCGTTCGAAGGAATACCCCGGATGTCTGCAACGAATTCAAGATAGGAGACAACGTCCATGTCTAGATAGAGGGGTGCATTCTCAGGCAAGTATCCAACTCGCTTGCGCACCTCGAGTGAGTCGTCAACAATGTCGTAGCCAGCAACCGTAGCAGTGCCTGAATCTGGCATGAGATAGCAAGTGAGCATACGCATTGTGGTTGTCTTGCCAGCTCCGTTTGGACCAAGGAAACCAAGGACCTCACCCCGGTTGACTTCGAAGGAAATGTTGTTAACAGCGACTGTCCGACCGAAGGTCTTGGTAAGATTCTTGACTGAAATCATAGTCTCAACTCCAGTCAATTATCCAGGTGTTTGGAACGAAGAAACACCCGCCGGTGTCTCCAGAAGTGCATAAACAGCCAGAACTCGAAAAAGTTCCGGATAAGAAATTTAAGAATGATGACAGGTCTATGTCAAGCAAAAGCAAGAGACGGAGGAGGTTACCTCCCCCGCCTCCGAAGCGTCCCCGCTGTGTCCCGGGCAGCATCGTCTGTGCTCTATGCTGACCCTGGACCGTGCCGGACTCCCGATATCGTAAGCCTGTTCCTCCTCAATGCGAGCCCCTGGTGGGGGATTGGCTACCCCCACCAGTGTAAGAGCGTGACGGCAATGCTCCAGCCACGAATGAGGTTCATTGACCTAGTCCAGCACGATTCGTGCCAAAGATCAGGATGAATACTACCTTATCCTGGGGTAGCGCTTTGGGGATAGGCAGGTTGATATGTGCATGTTATCTGCCAAAAACCCAAATGATTATATGATGGAGATGGACATCTTGGCATGCCACTATCGCCGCTATAGGCATGATGAAATCGAGGAAGGTGAAGCAAGATCACCCTGCCATGTGCAAGAACCTTCACACTGGTGCAGCATCTCACACACTAATCTCGCAGGCTGTGGGCTTTCATTTTGGCAAGGAGGCTCCGATAGCTTATCTGGAGGTAGCGAGCTGTCTGCCGTCGATTGCCATTGAAGCGGTGCAACGCCTCAGCTATAAATTCTCGCTCCGCCTCTCGAAGGCGCGCTCGAAGCGAGCGAGATGACTTGGAATTCCCATCTGGATAAACCTGTCGATGTCGTCTCGAGAGCACCACGTCTGAGAGGATAGCATCCTCGCTGCCGGTCATAATAACCCTTCGCATCATCTGGCGAAGTTCCCTAACATTGCCTGGCCAGTCATAGGTACGGAGTAGCTGGAGCGAGTCCTCCGAGAGGTTGACCACAGGTCTATTGAAGCGCTTTGCCCAAACGTTGATAAAATGCTGGGCAAGCTCGATAACATCGTCACCACGCTCACGTAAGGGAGGCAACTCAATCCACTCCTCCCTTAACCTAAAGAGCAGATCTTCCCGTAGCTTTCCACTGGCAAGAGCTTTAGCTATGTCCACATTCGTTGCACCGATGAAACGTGCCTGGGTTGTAAGCACTCTCCCCTCACCCCCAACCCGTCTGTATGTAGATGTCTCGATTACAAGCAGAAGTGAGGCTTGTATTGAGGGAGGAATTTCAGCAAACTCGTTAAGGAAAACTGTTCCCCTGCCCGCTGCCTCGATTCTACCGTACCGCCTCTTGTAGGCACCTGTAAAGGAGCCACGCTCATGCCCGAAAAGTTCCGATTGAAAAAGCGTTGGAGGAATCCCTGGACAGAAGAGATGCTCAAAGGGTTCATTTCGCCTATTGGACTCGTAGTGAATTACGCCAGCTACAAGATCCTTACCTACACCTGGTTCACCGGTCAGAAGCACTGCTGAATCGCTGGCAGCACATTCGAGGATGCGCTTCTTAACCTGCTTCATGGGCTCGCTACTACCAATCACCTGATCAATCCCAACTTCTCCAAGCCGCTTCTCTGCCCGGAGCGAAACAAGCTCAGCTTCCATCTCCTTGTGACGAAGCTCCTTCTCTATGACTATGAGGATCTTCTCAGGATCAAGCCCCTTCTCAGCAAAACTGTCAGCACCCATTTTCATTGCCGAAACGACAGTTTCAGTATCCCCAAAAGCTGAAAGCATCACTACACAAACATTGTTGTCCCTTTCCCTTATGGCTCTAAGTATTTGAAGACCATCTGTGCCGGGCATCTTAACATCAAGCAGTACAACATCTGGACTTTCGGCTACAAAAGTGGGCAAGGCTTCATCGGGACTGCTACAGCTAACAATCTCATAACCTCTCTCCCTGAGGAGATCACAACATGACCAGAGGCTCTCAAGCTTATCATCCACTACAAGCACTTTCCTTTTCGCAGCCATCGCAAACCACCCCTTGGTCTAGCCCATCACGATAGGTATCCAAACAGCAAAAGATGTGGTGCCGTCACGTTCCTCTTCACATGTCAGATCTCCACCGAAAAGTCTCATACGTTTCCTTGCTGAGAAGAGCCCCAGCCCACTGCCCCCAGTCGTGCTGAAGAAAGCATCGAATATCTTGGAACGCATCTCCTTAGGCACACCGGGGCCTGAGTCCTTGACGAGAAGTTTGACAAAATCTGTCCCAAATCTTCGGTCACACCTGAGCTCGATATGGATAGAACCCTCTTCACCTACAGCCACAAGGGAATTGGCAAGAAGATTCATCAGCACCTTCTTAAGATCTCTGCGATTGATAGAAACCGGTGGTAAATCATCCCTCGAACTGCAAGCCATCTCTATGCGTCTTCTCTTGGCATCGGGCACGATAACATCGAGGCATTCGGTGACAACATCTTTTGCATCAACTATCTCAGGCTTATGCCGTGTTGGATTAGCAATCTCAACGAGCTCGTCAACTAGATGCCTGAGCGTCTCGACCTCCTCGAAGGTGTCCTTAAGCAACTTCTGAGGTGGTTGCCCGTCCTTGTGTGCAGACAGCCTTGCCAGAACATCCTTGATTCGCACGACTGGATATTTGAGGTCATGAGCTACCTCACCGAGCGTCTCACTGGCAACCTCAAGCTCGCGCATCTTCCAGGCAGCCAATGAAGATCCCTGAATTGCTCCGGCAGCGCCAGCGGCAAGGCAGGTAAAGCAGATTTCATCAGCAGAAACGACCTTTGACTGAGGCAGCTCCACCACCAAAGCACTCCATCCACTGCCGTTTATAGCAAAAGGAACAGCCATGAACCATGTCCCCATTCGCTTTTCAAAATCGAGATCGCCAAGCGTAGCGGCAGCCCTTTCACTAACGAGATCCAGGAAACGCCGATCTCTAAAACGGCACGTAGAGACTCTTCGCTCCCTCTTTGTCCATCTCCTTTCACAGAAACCATTGGCAAGAGCTCTTGAAAGAAAATCTCTCAAAGCATCTGCATGGACACCATGGGTTCGCAAGACTGGATAACACCTCTCCGGGTTCGAGCCATCAATAGGCCTTATCCACAGACCTCGACCACTTGAGAAAACCACAAAGCATCTCTCCGCACCGAGATAGGTACTGACCTCATCGGCAACGATTGCGGTCGCACTTGATCTTGATGGTGCCTGAGCAATTCGGAGTGCCAGCCTCCCAAACGCCTCCCACTGTCTCCGCTCGACTCGTATTTCACCGACATACCGACCCAAGGGAATCGATACCTCAAGCTGGGCAACGAGAAGCTCACAAAGGCTGCAATCGAGGGAATCAAAAGACCCTGACTTTCTCCATACTGTTAGGAGTCCCCCACTTGCTCCAAGGTGAATCTGAGCAAGAAGCATGTTCGGGCGAATCTGCCTTAGCTTCTTCTCTATCCCCCCACCAATTCCCAACCCGGCAACGGTGCTTTCAAAGACGTCACTAGGTATTTGACCAGAAGGAGGTGGCGTCCCGCGATAGACATATGAGCTATTCTCCAAGCCACCATCGGGATCTGTAACGAGGAGGCTCACGAAATCTGCTACAAGAATACGCTTAGCTTCCTCAACAAAGTAGTTGGTAAGGGCTTCCATACCTCTCAGTGATCTAAAGGCTATGCCGGATTGAGCAACTAGCGCCAGCCTTGAGAGGGCTTCTTGCAATTGCTCATTCAGCCCTGAGAGCTCTTTTGTCCGCTTATTAAGCATGGTCTCGATCTGTCGGACATAACCTCGCCGCTCATCCTTCGGAACATCATCTGCTTTGTGAAATCTTACGATCTGAATGAGTGATGAAACCTGGCTGTCTGAGACAATTGGTAGATAGGTGATATCTATGTGCCGAATCGAATGTCTTATCTTGCTTGAGAGATAAAGTGGGCCAGTTCTCACTGGCTTCGCTCTTGCAATGGCCTCAGCTCTATAGGCTACCAAGATCTCAGGCTCTTCAACAGCCGCAGCGAAAATTTCGTCTTCACGCTTGCCAATCACTTCATGTTTTGTCTTGGCCACAGCTCTGAGTAGAACATCGTTTACCTCGAGAATCCTCCCGCTTCCATCAATGACAGAAACACCCTCATCAATTGCATTTGTTATTAGCCTCAGGCGTTCACGCTCGCATTCCAGCTGCTTTTTCGCACGCACTATGTCTGTAAGACTTTCAATGACTATGAGACATGCCTTTCGCCCGTCAAGCACAATCGGATAGAGCTTCAAGGTTATGTAGACGGGCTCATCACTTGTTGGCAGTGGGTAGGCAACTGTGGGAACAGTGATTGTCTCATCATCCCCTATGACCCTCTCAAACATAGACATGAGATCCGATGCAACACTGAGTTTAGTCCACTCATCAAGCTTCTTGCCAACAAGGCGGTCAGCCTGGAGTCCGAAACGTCTAAGTATCGACTCGCTCACCCTGACTATGGTGCCGTCCTCTCCAACAACAACATATCCCACATCGAGGTCAGCCATGGCTTTGGCTAGTATTTCACGCTCTTCAGCAAGGCTGCGTGTGGTCGAAGCAAGAAGCCTCTTGACCTCGAAGAATTCAGTGAGATCGTGAATCTGGAGGGCCACATAGGCACCGATATCTCCGATAATACTCAATGGATGGGCAGTAACCCTGAAATCACGCCTTCCCTTGTGGGTAGTAGCAGAAACTTGTGCCGTGGCAAACTCAGCACCCCGAGCTAGCTCCCTGTAGAGATGCCTAACTCGGGAAACATCGTCCCAAGCGATGTCCCTTAGGAGATTCACGCCTGATGGGTTCGCTTGCCCCACAACATCACGCCCAGGCTCGTTCATTGTTATGACATTGCCGTCAAAATGAGTTAGGAAAGTTGGTAAGCCTTTCTCAAAGGCCACCTTGGCAAGAAGATCGAGTACCTTGGCATCCACCTGGTGCTCTGCCCTGGGCAGCAGTGAGAGTAGCGCCACACATCCCCGAACTCCACTCTTACCACCACATAGAGGCCATCCCCTCACCGAGGCAAATGTTATTCCCCTACGTGTGGTTGGAAGGGCGTATGCCTCAAGATCGATGCTCCTGCCCATACGCAGGGCGAATTCAGCTTGACGTTCAAGCACGCTGGCTTGCTCCGATTTGATTCGCTCCGAAAGCTTTATGCCAATAACCTCCTCCTCCCCCAGATTAAAGGCCTTGAGGAATTCACCGTTGCAACCTAATCCTCTCAGCTTCTCATCCAGCACATAAGCGCAGATGCCAAAGCTTTCGAGCAAGTCTCTGAGTATCCTTGAAGCAACTGGATCACGCGGAGTCTGTCTGAAAAAGACTGCAACGCAGACTCGCCTGCCTGTAATCAGACCTGGAAAGAAACCCACTGAGCCATTGTTGGGACCCGACCCCTCCATACGCAACTGCATAACGAAGGCGTAAGTAGCTAGCTTGAGGCAAGAGGCTATTATCGGTTTGATTGTTTGGAGGTGCTTTGGTAAACTGATGGATTGAACTTTCTGAGGTCCGCCGCGCACCCTCGCAAGAAACTCCTCACCCGACGTGTTTGCAAATAGGATGCGGGCAGGGCTCTTGAAAACAAGGACGGGAACGGCAAGATCGTCAATTACATGCTTTACAAAGCTATAATTGGCAGTTTTGGGAAATCGAAAAAACGTGTCTAAAACGTTCTTGCTTTGATGTTCGAGCGCTTGTCTATGCAATTTGGTGCACATCCGTTTGTCTGATATACCCATTTTATCAGCAATTCCAGACCTATGTCAAGCATTCTCTGCACACATGTATCGTTTTGCACCCTCAGGTGCAACATTATTTACAACCGCTGAGCCAAACCCGAAATAAAAAAAATACACCGACTCGTGAGCTACTGCCCCTGTTCAGTAACCCCGAGCCGGTGCTTGCGACGGGTGACAGGACCCGTCAGGATGAAGCAGCGCCAATCCCCTTGCTAAGATCTTACCTCGATAACCGCCTCCTTTTGCTCTTGGGTGACCTTGAATGTGATTTCCCTTTTACCTTAGCCCGCACGGAGGGCATTGCCTTGACCTTAGTTGCACCTCGTGATACCAGCCTCTTTATCACCGCCAGAGGTGTGCGTGAATGCTTCTTTGATCTAAGATTGAAGGCTTTCTCGCGTTTAGCATCTGGCGACCTTCGTGGTACTTTTTTGTCTCCTTGAAGGTCCCTATGGACGATACGCCTGGTTCGAGCTTTGCTTACATCCGTCGCTCTTTTCTTGCCCCTGGGTTCACTTCGTGAATAAAGATTTCGAACACTCTGTTTCTTTTTAACACCGCTTGACCTCGTGAGGTTCCCGCTATCTCTTGCCCTAATTTCCCTGGCCGTGACAACCCGCGGAGACGGATCCATGCGTGATTTCCACTTGTAGATGCTCGGATAACCGCGACATGGCTTCCGGGCATAGCAAACGTAGCGAGGTCCACAGTAAACTCGCTTTGGTGAGCACCACCACCACCACGACCATGGATGAAAGCATGGATCACAATCAATGAAAGTTACTGTGAATCCGACGCAGACGCTAGTATATGGCCTTATGTGAGGATTGAAACCATGGCAATCGTAACAAACATACCTCGGATAAGGTACTCTGGCATCGACATAGAAATAGGTGAAATCTGCCCAAACTAGACCTTCTTCGATAAGATCAGGACAGATGAACTCATCTATGGTCTCCATGGCAATATATGGATCTCCATAGACTCTTGATGGCAAAGCACAGCCCCAGTAGTCGTTGAAGTTGCCCCAGCTGACCTCATAGCCATATGTCTCATACCCCCGACATCCATTCCAGTAGAGGCGTCTGAAGGGCTCGTATGAAGCAATCACATGGATATAAGCAATACCTGAAGGCCCAGACACATAGAACCTTGCGTGAGCCCCCCGGCCAATGCGATAAATATGTCCGGCTCTGACAAATCCATCACCGTAGCAATCCTGTGGGAAGAGTAGTCTGAGGTAGCCATCGGTATCAATCTCATACACAATTATGTAGCAATCCTGCGCAGGGCGGATACAGATTTCAGCCAATTCGCCTGCATGGTAGATTGCCCCGTCGCCCCTATCACTCCAGATTTCAACATAAGGTGACTCACCCACAACATAGGCTTTGGCCTGACTTCCACTGAGCATTGCTGCACTGACTAACGCGATAACCAACATCTTCTTCATCCCAATCACCCCCTTGAGCTAGCCTCGTCTGCGAGGTGCCAGCTCGGTTGACCAGCGCTTGATTTGAAGCGCCCAGTAAACAGCTATCCAGTCAGGTCCAACTGTCTCGACCCTGACCTTTCCGTAATAGCCGTCGCCTGTTCTCAGAATGTATGTATGCCCGAGTATCACTTCGACGCCGTTGGGTGCGACTGACCATCCGCTTACAGGCGCTTCATCCACCTCATCGGGATGTTCAGTGTAGCCGTAGTCCTGGATTTGATTTGCACCGATCGGAACAATGCGTTTTATCCCTTCATCATCAACACTGAGATAGTAGTCCGCAAATGGATCATCGTAAGCAACTATTGTTATACCCTCATCTGGAAAAAGGGTGATGGCCGCCTGACTCTCGTCATATTCACTCGTAAACCAGTAAAGATCCCAACCCTCAGGCCGCGGCGTATCATCTACTGTCTCGTAGCTGAGCTCACTCTCGTTGCCACTGTAATCGAAAGCATCAACGGCATAGAAATATGTGAGCCCATTCACCACATCCTCATCGTAGAACACGGTTTCTTCATCGCCATCTACAGTCCCAATCCTGCGATAACGTCCTTCATCATGGCGTGAGCGATATACTCCATAGCCCGCAAGATCTTCCTCATAAACGGGATTCCAGTAGACAACGACGTAGCCATCACCGGTTATCGAACCAACACCAGTTGGTACAGCAGGCGGCTGATTATCATAGCACGATTCATAACATGTCTCGCATGTTTCGCATCCAAGGATGAAGGCGATGACTGCAAGTGCCACAGCAAGATAGAGGTTTCTCATAGGGCACCTCCTTTGTGGCTATCAATGAGATAGGCAACAAAGTTACCAATGGCTATTTTGCTTCTAAGCAGGACCGGGAGTCTCAGGTGGTCGGCAGTGAGCCAGATAAGGATTTTGCCCTCTTTGATAAATGGTCCTTCCTTGATCTCAGGCTCAATAACATAGCAGTCGTATGTCTTGTTGCCAAATTCAACAGTTTCCCTTCGCAGAACTTTGACGACAGCATCATAGGATGAACCGCCCTCGATAACCCTTACAGGAATCTCCTTTCCGACCTCAAGATGCTCACCTCGTATGTAGTATAGTGCTGAGAGAATGTCGAAAGTGCCAGGGACAACAGTCTTGGAGGTGCTATCAGTCTCCTCAGTGTACCTTATGATCTCATGCCTGCGATGCTTGCCCTCCTTGAGAGTCTTCTCAAAGTGAAGCGGGAGCAGTCTCGATGCATCGAATTCGCTCACTATGCGGTCATCAACCTCATAGAAGAGGGATATGAATTCATTCGACTGCGCTCGTGAAGTTATGCGAAAGATTGCTTCACTTGTATCATGTGCCTGCTCTACCCTTAGCGATGCGAAGCCTGCAGGTATGCCCGCATAGTAAATCTTGTACTTTAGAATTTCACCATCGAGGAGTAAGGGCTGTGCTGAGGAATTAGCCACAACCGCAAAGCTTATTGCAATCACCAAAGTAGCAAAAGCAAGATTCTCAAGCATCTCATCCTCCAGCGTTTCCCTCAGCCTCCATCATTTCCACATGATCATTATGCATAGCGTGTGCCAGCATTCCCATATCAGCCGAAATCGCTTCAGAGGAGTCCCATCTTCGCCTAACTCCTTGCAAAAACACAAAATAATCTTATTCAGATTGGTGGAGCTCTAAGTTGAGAACCTACCTCTACCATGCCCCAATTCCCCTGAGTGTGTCTTCTGGACACACACATGTCTCCCATGGGAACGCATGGTGTGTCCCATCCCCTGGAGATGCCCAATATAATCCTCGAAGAGATGTTTAGATGGAGGAGATTTTTAGATGAGCCTCAGAAGAAGGCATTTGAGGTAGGTTGTCTCTGGCATGGCAAGAAGCGCAGGATGGTCATGGGGTTGACCACCACGTGCGATAACTGCTATCTGCCGCCTTACAAGGGAGGCAGCTTGCTGGAGTATCTCGTCAAAAAGAGATTGGGTGACGTGATGGGAGCAAGAGCAAGTAAGTAAGATTCCCCCAGGGTTAAGCAGCGCCATTGCAAGGCGATTAAGATGTATGTAGCCACGTAGCGCTCCTCTCAGCGATCTTCGTCTTGCAGCCAATGACGGGGGATCAAGGATAATCACGTCAAACTTCTCCTCTCGGCGAGCAATTGCAGGCAGCTCGTCGAAAACATCACCAACCTCAAAATTTATCCTCACGTCATTCCTTCTGGCATTCCGAGTGGCGAGCTCAATTGCACCCCGGGAAATGTCGATCCCGTGAACTTCGCCTGCACCTGCTCTGGCACACATGATTGACCATGTACCCGTGTAGCAGAAACAGTCGAGAACCTTCTTGTTCCTAACAAAGGGCAGAATCATGTGACGATTGTCGCGCTGATCGATATAATAACCTGTCTTATTTCCTTTAAGGACATCTACCTCCACCTTAATAGAACTCTCTTCTATGATCACGTTTTCATCAATCCTACCGAAGACAATGCTTGTAAATGTATCAAGCCCCTCTGTTATTCGCCCTTTGGAATCATTGCGCAGGACAATCGCCCTTGGTTCGAGAAGGCGCTTGAGAATATCAACAATTGCTTCCCACCGCCTATCCCAGGCGGCTATCTGTAGTTGAACAACCACAACATCCTTATAGATATCGACTATCAGCCCTGGAAGTAAGTCCCCTTCGGCATTTACGAGCCGCCTGGCATCACATCCAAGATGCGACCGCCGACCTATCGCTTGAATAAGCCTTTCTTCAAGAAGCTTGGGTGTGAACTCGGACTTTGCTCCCCTGGTAAGCAGTCGGACACATATAACTGTAGCTGGATTTGCAGCTCCAACGCCAAGCTTACGACCATGTTCATCAATCACCCAGACAAGATCGCCAGGCTCAATACCTTCCTCAAATGAGGCTATCTCGCTTTTGAATATCCAGAGGTGACCTGAGCGGATACGCCTGGCTTCACCCTTATGCAGGCGGACCGCACCGCTAACTTTGAACATCTTCGGGGCCTCGGCGTGGCACATCAATGCCGAGTTTCTGGATCTTCTTGTAAAGATTGCTACGCTGCATGCCGAGCTTACGAGCAGTCAAGGCTATATTCCATTGATATTGACGCAATTTGGATTCAAAGAAGCGTCTCTCAGTTGCCAGTCTGAACTCCTCATAGGTTTCAAAATCCGTATCAACAGGCTTAGATGTGAGAATCCCAGCGAGTTGGGGAAGATCGTTCTCAGTAAGCACATCACCTGACGAGGTGATTACCATTCTTTCAACAATGTTTCTCAATTCCCGAACATTCCCTGGCCACGAATATTCGATGAGTCGCTTAAGAAGTCCCTTATGAATTGTCTTGGGTTTGACATTGTACATGACACAATAGAGCTTGACAAAATATTCAGCCAAAACAGGGATGTCTTGCTTTCGATCCCTCAGAGGCGGAATGTGGAGAGGAACAACATTGAGCCTGTAGTAAAGATCCTCCCTGAACTTGCCCTCCTCAATGAGCTTTGTTAAGTCGCGATGGGTCGCAGCTATGATTCTCACATCAACCGAGATTGTCTGCGTACCGCCAACGCGCTCGAACTCGCCCTCCTCAATTACACGCAAAACCTTTGCCTGTACCGTTGGACTCATGTCCCCTATCTCGTCGAGAAAAATAGTGCCACCGTCTGCAAGCTCGAACTTACCAAGTTTGCGCGTAGTCGCGCCCGTAAAAGCCCCTTTCTCATGTCCCAGAAGCTCACTTTCAATAAGATCATCAGGAATCGCAGCACAGCTGACTTCAACAAACCTTGCCCTTGCTCTATCTGAAGCCTTGTGAATGGCTCTTGCGATTACCCCTTTCCCAACCCCAGTTTCACCTGTTATGAGAACCCTCGCATGAGTTGGTCCGATTTGCTCGACAGTCTTGAGAATCTCCTTTATTGCAGGGCTCTCACCTATTATGCGGTAAGGCTTGGTAAGAGTCTCCTCAAGTGAGCATTTCTCATCAAGGAGCTTACGCTTATCCACGGCATTCCTGACCTTAAAGAGAATGATGCTGCGATCGAGTGGCTTCTCAAGAAAGTCAAGTGCTCCAAGCTTCGTAGCCTCAACCGCTGTGGCAATTGTGGCATGACCCGAAATCATGATTACCTGTAACCACGGGTCTACAGCCATCATCTTGCGGAGGACCTCAATGCCATCCATCCCCGGCATCTTTATGTCGAGCAGGACAGCATGAATAGATTCTTCTTTCACAATCTTGAGTGCATCCGCACCGGTGGCAGCCTCGAGGACAGTGTAGCCCTCGTATTCGAGTATGGTGCGCAAGGATTTCCTGATATTGCGATCATCGTCAACGACGAGCACACTACCCTGAGATTTGCTCAATCTCAGACCTCCTCAATAGTCTTGAGCCTGGCATCGCCAATGGATGACGCTCAGCCAAGTTTTCACGCTATTCCTACGGATTTAACCACACCTTGAAAGTCAAGGGCAATACCTTTTCAGAGAAGGAAATCGTCCATGACGTCCTGCCTTCTTTCGAACTCAAATTGCTCCTCGGCGGGTGGCTCAGCCGAAGGCTCGACCTTGCTGGCTCTTCGAGGGTGTCTGGACTTCGCCTTGGTAGAAGCGCCTTGAGAGTCAGCCCGGCGAGGGCTTCCCAAACCACTCTTGCAAACAAGTGACTCAAGATAACTGATAGCCTCGGTGATGACATCAGGTGAAATCGCATATTCAACTTCCTTGCCTTTGCGCCTACCTCTTATGAGAGAAGCATCGCGCAGCACCTTTAGATGCCTGGAGACCGCAGGCTGAAGACAGCCAAGGCGCTTGACCATAGAAGAGACGTTCATCGGTCCGTCTGATAGCAACCTGAGTATCTTGAGCCTCGTCGTATCAGCCAGAGCTTGAAAGAGTTGGGGTCCAACCATAGCAACCTCCTAGTTAAGCATTCACCTATCCGAATACTTTTATACGACTTTGCTTAAGCGATGTCAATTCCTCAGAGTTACATGCTAAGGTGAAGCAGCCGAGAAGTGAAGCTGTCAGGTTCTCCCAAGACTCCTCTCGAAACCTTGACATCAATCGCTGGGTCAAGTATGAAAGAGAGAAAGAAGGTTAAGGAACTGAAAGGTAGGTGGACAATGAAAAGCCAGAGGCCAAAGCTGAATATTCTTGAAGAGACTACGCTTGAGGAGATAGTCGGCGAAGCCTTAGTCATCCTTGAGCAAGTAGGCATAGTGATCGAGGATGAGGAGACAATTGACATCCTGAGGCAGATGGGAGCAGAGGTGGGCGAAGGGAATCGTGTGAAATTTAGGCAGAAGATCGTTAGAGATGCCATAGAGTCCGCACCCAAAGAGCTTACACTCTTTGATCTTGATGGCAAACCCGCATTTGAGTTCGGTGACGGGCAAGTACATTTCAATCCCGGATCTGCAGCTCTATTTCTCCTCGATGCCTCGACGTCTGAGATGCGTCTTCCCAAGATTGAAGATGTCGTGCGCTTCTCAAAGATTTGCCAAGCTCTTGAGAACATAGAGGCAACAAGCACAGGCTTGATACCCTCAGATGTCCCCAAGGAAGTCAGCGATAGCCTTCGTCTCTATATTTCCTGTCTTTTCTCAACCAAACCCGTCGTTACCGGCACTTTCTCCGAGGCAGGCTTTGATGTCATGCGAGACCTTCTCCTGGCAAGAACAGGACAGGAGTCGCTCCGTTCAAAGCCGTGTGCGATCTTTGATGTTTGTCCATCTTCGCCTCTCAGATGGTCGAAACTGGGTTGCCACGACTTGCGTCAATGTGCACAAAATGCTATTCCAGCTCAGCTCATCGCCATGCCACTTCCTGGAGCTCTGGCTCCAATGAGCCTGCTTGCCACTGTCGTTCAACATACGGTTGAAACCCTGAGCGGAATTACTATCCATCAGGCATGGACACCTGGCTCGCCCATAATCTACGGAGGGTCACCTGCCCTCTTTGACATGCGTCACTCGACCTCCCCCATGGGGGCAATTGAAACCCTACTCATTGATGTGGCATATGCCGAAGTAGGGAAGCACCTCGGCTTGCCGACACAAGCCTATCTCGGGATGAGTGATGCTAAGGCTCTCGATGCTCAGGCTGGAATTGAATCAGCCATGACACTCGTTATGGCAGCAGCGGCTAAGATCGACTTCGTCTCCGGCCCAGGCATGCTTAATTTTGAAAGCTGTCAATCTCTTGAAAAGCTTGTTCTCGACAATGAGATCTGCGGCATGGCAAGGCGCTTCAAGGCAGGACTTGAGCCCAGAGGAAAAACTTTCGGAATCGATGCCATCAAGCAAGGGCTTGATGAGGGCAATTTCCTGACGACCGAGCAAACCCTCAAGCTTTACAAGGAGGAAGCCTACTATCCCTCAGCAATAATCGATCGCAGGGCTCTTAAAACTGAAGGCAAGGTGAATGACAGGCGTCTTATCGAAGAAGCAGCAAAACTTGTCGAGAAAAGGCTCTCGGAATATGTACGGCCCGAGATAAGCCCATCAGCGCTAAAAGAGATGAAGTCAGTTATGGAGAAGGCACTCAAACCCTTCGGCATAGAGGAAGTAGCCTCTAAGTGTCTTGATTTCTGAGGATTATGATTGCCATAAACGACCTTGATCGTGAAGAAATAACTCGAACTCTTTCCGAACTTGGCGAGCCAAGATACCGTGCAGTCCAGATCTGCGACTGGCTCTATCGAAGAAGGGCTACGTCTTTTGAAGACATGACCAATCTTCCGCTCGACCTCAGAAGGCACCTCAGCAAGAAGTTTGCAATAAAGCGTGTGAGACTGATCGATGAGATTGTCTCCCCAGAAGATGGAGCAACAAAGTATCTCCTCCAACTCCACGACAGTCTTCACATCGAAAGTGTTTTGCTGCCTCACCCGAGAGGCGCAACCCTCTGCATATCCTCTCAGGTAGGATGTGCCTTCGGTTGCAGATTCTGCGCAACTGCAACAATGGGCTTTATCCGCAACCTTTCCCCAGGAGAGATAGTTGATCAGGTAAATTTTGCAATAGACTATCTTTCCCACGAGACGCCAAAAGAGCGCAGGCAGGTCCTCAAACGCCCATTTTCAAATGTTGTCTTCATGGGGATGGGTGAACCCCTTGCCAATTTCGAAAATGTTGTCAAAGCCATAAGGATAATCATCGAAGAGGTGGGAATTGGATCCCGCCATATCACTATCTCTACCTGCGCCATACCTGAGAAGATTGTGAAGCTAGCTGAGCTGCCTTATGAGATAAAACTTGCCATCTCGCTTAACAATCCACGGGATGAGAAGCGTAAAGAAATCATGCCAGTCGCTGGTAAGTTCGCACTCAAGGAAGTAATGGCTGCCGCTCGCTACTACTATTCTAAGAAAAAGCGTTTCCTGACCTTTGAATACGTTCTCATAGAGGGAATAAATGATAGTCCTCGGGATGCTCAAGAGGTCGCTAGACTCCTCGAGGGCCTGCCTTCAAAAATCAATCTCATAGCCCTAAATCCCTTCCCTGACTGTCCCTACAGGCGACCCAAAGCGAGCACTATCACGAGATTTGCCTCCCTGCTTGAAGCAAAAGGCAGAAACGTTACCGTGAGAAAGAGTCTGGGAAGTGATATACTTGCTGGGTGTGGTCAGCTCGGTACACTTGCCAATAAGCTTAGGCATAAGAGTTAGGAGGAATCTAAGATTCGCATTCGTGGCTTCGAAGCTCGTCTTCTCGTCGTCTTCCTTCTCCTTTCAATCACGCCATCTATCGCCATTGCCTTTCTAAGTATGAAACTTCTCCTTTCGCCTGTTGAGAAGATCAGCAGCCCATCCCTTCGGGCATCTTTTGAAAATTCAATGGAAATTGCACGCCACCTCGCCGATCGTCTCAACAGGGATGCGATACGAGCCACGAAACATCTGGGGAATAGATTTAGTCAGGCAAGCAGAGCGAGCGACAGCGTCTCAGACGGCAAATACCTTGAGAAGATTGCACGAGATGAAGGTGTGGATTTCCTTTGTCTCTACGAAAGGGCAGGCCAGATCTGGCATCTCACCTCTTCCTTCCCGTACCAGTTTGACCGCATTGACTCAACAATAGAGATAGAAGTCAACGAATTTCCTGCAGTACTTGACCTATCAGATCGTGATCTCGTTGCCTCCTGCCTCCCGCTCTCACGTGACACTTTGCTTGTTGCAGGGCTTGCACTGGAGCCGGGTCTTACAGCCCGTATGCGCAAGACGGGCAAGGATCTCAGCCTCTACAGTTCTGCTGGAGAGTGGGTGACTACGATGAGACTCTACATCATGATTCTACTTTCAATGATCGTTGTGGCGGCTGCTGTATCGGCTACCTTGCTTTCACGAGCCCTGGCGCGCCGCATAAGCTTTCCAATAAAGGAACTTGCAAATGCAACGCAACACTTAGCATCTGGTGACTTAAATTACAGGGTCAGAGTTCAGGCAAGGGATGAAATTGGACTTCTCATCGAATCCTTCAACAAAATGGCTCAAGAGCTTAAAGCCAACCGTGATCATATCATAGCAATGACGAGAAGGCAGGCACAGATGGATCGCGATTTTGATATTGCAAGGGAGGTTCAAAGCAATCTTTTTCCCAAGATCTTACCTCATAAGCAATCGTGGCAATTTGCGGCAACCTGTCTGCCAGCAAAAGCCGTCGGAGGGGACTATTACGACATCTTTGAGGTTGAACCCGGTAAGGTTCTCATCGCTCACGGTGATGTTTCAGGAAAGGGACTGGGCGCATCGCTTGTAATGGCGAGTATCCATGCAGTGATAAGGAGTCTCGCAGCAACGAGCTCCAAAAGCCCAGCAATGATTGCAAACGAGATAAATCGTTATCTCATCGAGGCAAGCGGTGACGAGACCTTCGTCACGCTGTTTGTTGGTTTGATCGATTGTAACCAGGGCATGTTGACCTATATCAATTGTGGCCATCCACCTGCCATCTTACAGAGGAAGCATGGAAAAATCGAAAGACTCGCTGCTGAGGGAACAGTGCTCGGTGTTCTTCCCGACTACGACGTTCCCGAATCCACCTGCTCCCTCGATAGGGGAGATGGGCTTCTCATAGTTAGCGATGGCATCACTGAGGCTCTTAATCTAGAAGATGAGATGTTTGAAGATGAGAGACTTCTTGATACTATAAGAGAAAAAGGGCAGGCATCAGCTCAGGAGATGATAGAGGCAATCCTCAAAGCTGTTGAACGCTTTACTGCAGGTCGCGAGCAGGCAGATGATATATCCATAATTGCGATCAGACACAAGATGTGAGCCAGGAAGCCTGCTTTGCAGATGATCTCGCTCACAACCAGCACGACTTTGGAAAAGCGATGAGTTCGTGATGAAGAAACGGGGAAGGTTTGAGCGACGTTTGCTAGCTGTCATGCTTATCCTTTCAACTGCTCCAATCGTATTCATGGCTCTTTTTGGGGCTGGCTATGTGGCTCACTCCCTTGAGCGTGTTGGTAGTCCTGTGCTTAAGCAATCTGCGCGTACATCCTTAGAGCTAGCACGAGCCCTTAAGCATCATCTTGAAGCCAGTTCAGCTGCTGCAACATCCCATCTCGGTGAAAGCTATCGCCTTGAAGGACATCTCTCCCATAAGAGCCTCGAAGCTATGATGAAGCAAGTTTGCAAGAGGCATGCGATGGACTTCGCAGCGCTCTACGTTCGCAGTGATTCGGTTTGGGCACTCGCACTTTTCCATCCAGAGCATTGCGACCGCCTTGACGCTGTTCTGCCTGAGAGCACTCTTACTCCAGAGAGTAAGGCAACCAGGTATGATTTCTCAGATCCTGATGTTGTTGCTTCCGCAATTGCCGTGAGCACAGATTCAATCCTTGTCACCGGTTTCATGCTTAAGCCAGGAACAGTTGAGATGATGCGTCGTACAGGAGAGGACCTCAGTCGCTACAGCTCACTTCCCCTCTATGTGCGTTCTCAAGGTCTCTTCCTTTCTGTCGTAATAACCCTCATAGTGGTGGCAATGGTGACGACCTCATTCTTGCTTTCCAGAATCATATCCCGCCGAATAAGTCAGCCAATCGAGGAGCTCGCCTCAGCTACGGAGCGCGTGGCAAAGGGTGAACTTGACTTCAAGGTGGACGTTGATGCAAAAGACGAAATCGCTAGCCTTGTCGAGGCGTTCAACAGGATGACTGCCGATCTCAAGCGCTACAAGGAGGATCTTGTAAAAGCTGAAAGATTAGCAGCATGGCGAGATGTTGCCAGAAGAGTTGCTCACGAGATAAAGAATCCTCTAACACCTCTTCAGACAACAATCTACCGACTGAGGGAGCGCTTCCGGAAAAGCCAAAATACTGAAGTCATAGCCATGCTCGATACCATGGCACGCAAAGTTGAAGATCTAATTGCTATGGCTAATCGCTTCAGTGAATTTGCCAAAATGCCAGAACCCAATCCCAAGCCAATCGATCTTAATGAGCTGGTCTTGAATGTCATTACCCTATTTGAATCCTCGGTTGAAAGGATATCCATCAAGAAGCACCTTGAAGAGAATCTACCTCAAATACACGCTGATCCAACTCAGGTGCGGCGCCTTGTTGAAAACCTTGTCAAGAATGCAATTGAAGCCATGCCCAAAGGTGGTACCCTAAGCGTTAGAACATTCCGCCTGGCAGATAGAATTGGACCCTTCATTCGGCTTGAGATCTCGGATACCGGTCAAGGAATTCCCGAGGAGATGAAGCAAAAAATCTTTGATCCCTATTTCACAACAAAGCCAACTGGTAGTGGACTTGGCCTGGCTCTTGTACATAGAATAGTCAAAGATCACGGGGGCAAGATCGATTTCGAAACAAGTCCTTCGGGAACAACCTTTAGAATTGATTTGCCAGTTGCAAAACCCGCGGAGGAGAAGGCTTGAGAAGACAACGCATTCTTGTTGTTGATGATGATCGTGACATTCTTGTTAGTCTGGCTGGATTGTTCAAGGACAAAGGTTATGAAACCCTGACGGCTTCGAGTGCTGAAGATGCTCTTGGAATCGTAGATACCCACGATGTATCGCTTGTCCTTCTCGATGTCGTCATGGAGGGCATGGATGGGATTGAGGCTTTACGCCGCATTAAGGCGATCAAGCCTGATCTGCCCGTTATCATGATCTCAGGAGCTGCGACCATTGATACTGCGGTCACAGCAATTAAGCTGGGGGCGGTGGATTTTGTTGAGAAGCCTTTCGCCCCAGTTGACCGCCTTCTCATAACCGTTGAAAACGCTCTTAAGATGAATGAGCTCCAGCGCAAGAACGTCGAACTCTTGGGAGAGCTCCAGAAGCGCAGAAGGATGATCGGCGAGAGCGAGCCGATGAGACGGCTACGAGCGGAGATTGCCAAGGCTGCCCCAACAAATGCAAGAGTTCTTATCACAGGTGAGAACGGTACAGGTAAGGAGCTTGTGGCGGCTGCAATCCATGAGAACAGCTCACGTTGCAGGGGACCCTTCATAAAGGTAAACTGTGCAGCGATACCAAAGGATCTCATAGAGAGTGAGCTCTTCGGCCATGAAAAGGGGGCTTTTACTGGTGCGAGTACACCTAAGGAGGGCAAGTTCGAACTCGCCGATGGTGGTACACTTCTTCTCGATGAAATCGGTGACATGAATCTCGAAACTCAGGCCAAACTCCTGCGAGTGCTGGAGGAACAAGAAGTTGAAAGGGTCGGTGCAAAGCACCCTCATAAAATTGATGTGCGTGTGATATCATCAACCAATAAGGATCTACTTGCCGAGATCAGAAAGGGAAACTTCCGTGAAGATCTCTATTTCAGGATATCAGTTATACCCATACATGTGCCCCCCCTTCGTGAAAGAAAGGAAGATATTCCCCTGCTAGCGCGCCACTTCATAGCAATGTTCTGCGAGGAGAATAATAGAAGCCTGAGGGAGCTCACTGAGGCAGCAATTCAAGCTCTTATGGCATACGATTGGCCAGGCAATGTAAGGGAACTGAAAAACGCAATCGAAAGATTGGTCATCATGGTTGACAGGGATAAGATAAGCGAACATGATGTGCATGAGGTCTTACCTCAGAGTCAGCCTGTCCCCTCCCATGGTACCTTGACTGAACGTATTGAGGCATATGAGAGATCTCTGATTCTTTCGACATTGCAGGAGACAAACTGGAACATTGCTAAGGCTGCAGCTCGCCTTGGCGTTGACAGAGCCAACCTCCACAGGAAACTTCGTCGCCATGGAATCTCTCGCCCAGACAGGCCTGCGTCGTAGCTGTCCCGCCTTCTTGAACTAACATTGGGCATCTGCTAAGGCAACCCCCCGCTTTGCCAGCCCGGGGCAACCTTTAGGTGTGTCAAGCCATCGCCTAAGCGTGTCAGACCGACATCACCAGGGAAAACCCAAAAGTCTGCTGGGCCCTCCCATCTGTTAACTCTTTCCAGAAACACAAGATAACTCAAGCTGGGAATTCTTCGAACCATCCCATTGCTGGCACGATGGTTGCATTGTTACTTGTTTGACAATGCCACCCCTGAAGTTAAGGAGAAGGGCTATGAGAGGGACTGGCACCAAGATTGGTCTGGCAGTAGAATTAATTGAAATTGTAGTTCTTTATGCTTCAGTGCAATTTGCGGGATTGTACTTCCTGAGCAAGTTATTTCTGTAGGAAGATGGCCCTTGCAAGGCAAGGGTACATGGGCTAACATCCAATCACAAAACAAGAAGGAGTGAAAAGTCATGAAGCCAAAACTGTGGGCTGTTTTTTTCGTTTTGTTTTTGTCAATCGCTTTCCCTGCCACTTGGGCAACTCGGCTTAAGGCAGATCCCCTGGCGCTAGGCACTCTTGACACTCAGGCAAAGGAAAATGAGGAAAAAGCCAGGGAACTCGTCACGGATCTCGGCATGGACATTGCAATCGACGATAGCGACATCGTCAGGATTGGAACAGGCTATACGGTTGCCGAAGGGGAATCTGTTGGTGGTGATGTTGTCATAATTGGCGGCGGCTTAACTGTCAATGGAACAATTAAAGGTGATGCAGTCGTTATCGGCGGATCCATGTATCTTTCTTCAAGTGCAGTTGTCAAAGGTGATGCAGTCGTTATCGGAGGGATTCTTCAGCAGGAGCCAGGCGCGGTTGTCGAAGGGGAGATTGTTGAGAATCCTGAGAAACTTGTAGAACGTGCAACATCTCCTCGTGAGAGCAAGGTTAGGTCAACTTCAGAGGACATCGTAAAGTTTGGAAAGGACATTCATGTTAAAGAGGGTGAGGTGGTTGATGGTGATGTCGTTGCTATTGGAGGTGATATCAGAATCGATGGCAAGGTCACAGGTGACGTTGTAGCGACCGCTGGTGATATAGAGCTCGGACCAACAGCCGAAGTCTTAGGAGACGTTGTTGCTACTTTTGGCGAAATCGAAGCTGAAGCGGGAGCTCAAACTGAAGGTGATGTTGTAGAGATAGATATGGGCGGGGCAAGCCAGGTGATTCATGAGGAAGAGGGGACTCAAGAAGGGATGACATATGTTATAAGCCTTTATGCCCCCGATGCAAAGGATGTACGTCTTACAGGAAACTGGCTCGATTGGGATCCCAAAGGCATAAAGATGGAGAAAAATCCAAAGGGTGTGTGGAAGACGACTGTGAGTCTTCCTCCGGGTTCCTATCAATATAGATTCATCGCTGACGGGGTTGAGATGCCTGATCCTGATGTCAAAGAACAGGTTCCAGATGGAAGGGGTGGCTACGCCACGCCGCTTCTCGTCAAACCAAAACGTCCACAGGCAGAAACAGAAGTAGTGAAGATCATCTTTAGCTTAGACCGCCCAGAAGCTGAAGATGTGAGGGTAACCGGTAGCTGGCTCAACTGGGACCCCGAAGGCATAAAGATGGAAAAGAGCGAAAGTGGAACATGGTCAACCACTGTGAAACTCAAGCCAGGAAATTACACCTACAAGTTCTATATTGATGGTAAATGGGTCGCTGATCCTGACGTTGAAGCTAGGGTATCAGATGGCAAAGGTGGTTGGGCAACACCTTTTGCAGCCTATTCGCGCAAGGGCGAATACACGCCTATCAGATTCAGCCTCGATCGACCTGAGGCGGAGGATGTAAGAGTAAGCGGCAACTGGCTCAACTGGGATGGCGAAGGAATTCGCATGGCAAGAGATAAAGATGGTGTATGGTCAATAACCGTACCCCTCAAGCCAGGCACTTATTATTACAAGTTCTATATTGATGGTAAATGGGTCGCTGACCCCGATGAACCTGAGAGGGCCGTATCTGACGGCAAGGGTGGTTATATGACCAAGTTCGTTGTCCACCCACGCAGGAAAGCCGAGAAATTTGCCTTTAAAGCCTCTGTAGAGAAAGAACGTCAAGGCGTTTCTGGTCTGCTTGACTACAACAGAGTGGATGGACTTTTGCTTGGGCTCAAGGCTAGCAACACAAAGAATGTATTTCCTATGCCGAGGTTCAAGCTCGAAGGTGGCTATACATACAAGCGCAAGCGCTGGTTTTATAGCTTCGAAGTTGAGCAACCCCTCCTCCCACCTTTCAGGCTAAGTGCGGGTGGAAGCATATACGATAAAACGGAATCAGAGGATCAGGAACTCATATCGGACATTGAAAATCTTCTCGTCGCTTCGTTCCTCAAGCAGGACTATCGCGACTATTTCGATCTGCGCGGGGTAGCTGGTTTCGTTGCTCTACGTCCTTGGAAAAATCACATTATCAAGTTGGCCTACAGTGAAAATGAATATCGTCCGCTTGAGACTCGCGCCCATACATCACTTTTCTTCAGAAAGGATAGGGACTTCCGACCAAACCCGCGCAATTCGGTTCAAATTTGCACAGACCCTCTCACAGGCAAGCGTATCTGTGACAAGATAGATGTCCACTCGCTCGTACTTTCCTATGAACTTGATACACGTGATGACCAAGATACACCCATGAATGGAATGTTGTTGCGCTTCTCTACCGAATGGGCTCGAGAGGGCTGGGGAAGTGATTACTCCTATGAAAGATATTCTGGGGACATAAGGCACTATGTCCCTGTCTCCCCTCAGCAGCTGGTTTCATTTCGAATAAAGGCTGGGCTACTTGACATTTCCAATTATTGTCCTGCCTGCAGTGGGACTCTAAGGCCATGCCCACCTGAACTTCAATACTTCTTCCCGAAGCAGTTTGCTGTGGGTGGAATTGGCACACTTCCTGGATATGGTTACAAGCAATTCCAGGGAACCCACATGATGCTTGTCAATTTCGAATATGTCTATTCCTTCAATGATGGTATGGCGATTGTATTCTTCTCCGATGCAGGCGATGCCTCGGGAGCTGTTCCGAGAAGCCGGTGGGACAGGGATAAGATATGGGACACAATGAAATTCAAGGTCGATACCGGCCTCGCCCTCAGACACGAAGAAAGCGGGGATTACAGCTTTACAATTGGAATTGCAAAAGGGATTACTAAACTTTATGATAAAGACGGGAGACCGGTCATTGTAATTGTAAGAGCTAGTCGGCCATTTTAGCCGGTCCCGTCTCTAAGGGAGCCCCTGGATGAGGAAGGTAGTATGCTGCCTGTTGGCTTTTCTTCTGCTTCTTGCACTCTCTTCGCTGCGCGCATGGGCTGATCCGAGACTCTCGGTATCTGACATTTACGATGATGATGGATATCTCTGTATCGATTTCCGTCTCTACGAGGGGATCGATTCGGAGATCCTTAAGACTCTCAAGGATGGCATCCCCGCCCAACTTAGATACCGCATCAATGTGTGGCTTGACCGCTCCAGCTGGTCTGACAAGTTAGTAAAATCGGTTTCGCTTTCCTACAGAATAGATTACGATAATTGGGATACGCTTTACTCCGTGACAATTCGTGACGATGATTCCGAAACAACGACTGGCAGACGTGATGTTGCAGAACTCATCCATCTGGTCTGTAATCAGCAGCGCATAAAGATTTGTCCTCTTGTGGTACTCGATTCGCTTGCTGACTACTACATCACTATTTCAGCAGAGGTAAAGTCATTGAGTGCTGATCGTGTACGGGAGATAGACTCGTGGCTGGGTGGAGACAAGGATGATGAGGGGGGTGGACTTCTGGGATTCATTGTCGGTCTATTCAGGTCAAAGAACAAGTCCGCCAAGACCAAAAGTCACACATTCAGTTTGAAAGGTATCTCTAGGTGAGCCAGCAGGAGGATCAACAAGAAAGAGCACGGCGCAGGCTTAGCCAGCTCGAGGATCAGCTCGAACTCGATCCCGACAATGTTAATCTCCTGCTCGAAGCCTCACGTTACTATCACAGATTCGCCATGCAGGGTAGCGATGAAGCTTTCAACAAAGCCGAGCGATCGATAGCAAGAATCCTTAAGTTTGACAAGAACAATGTGGAGGCCTTATCGATAGCTGGCAGCTTGCTAACGATAAAGGCGAGAAGATCAGGCTCACTCCTGAAGAGGATATGGTATTCAATCATAGCTGCTCGTAAGCTTGACCGTGCAGTCAAGATCGATCCAACCAACCTGAGCGCAAGAACGATTCGTGCCTTCACGGCTCTTGTGCTGCCTGGCTTTCTTAGGCGTCTCAAGACAGCTGCAGAAGACTTCGAATACCTTATCGATGTCAAATCTCACCATCCGGCGAGCCTACCTGATGAGATGATGCCTAAGATCTATTTCAATCTTGGACTGGCTTATGCCAAGATAGGCGACAGTGACCGAGCAAGCAAAGTCTTGTCATTTGTGACGGAAAACTATCCGGGTACTCGCGAACACAATCGTGCCAAGAGTTTGCTTGCAAAGCTCAAAGAGATGCGCCTTAGAAGGAAATCATTCACAGGATAAAGTAAGGGATATGACTCAGGGATTGATCGGATGGAGTTCGGGGCGCCCTGCCCTGGCTTGCATCTTAGCAGTCAATTTTTTTGTTCTCTTCCTGCTCCTGGTTGTCAGTGCCTGGTGCGCCGAAGGCGACATCGATTCAACATTTGCCTATAGGGAAATATTCCTACCACCGGGGCTACCCTCTGTAGCCTTGAGGACAGATGAAACAGCCCTGCTTTGGAATCCTGCGGGTATTGCCATGTCAAGGACCTATTATCTTGGCTATGCATGGAAGGGGGTCTATCTGGGCGATCACCCTCATGTCATAAGTCAGTTCTTCTTGGCAAAGTCAAAGGGCTTCGGATTGGGATATATGCACGACAGCCACTCGCCTGGTGACGCAAACACCTATATTCTCACACTGGCACCTGCGGTATCACGCACCATCGCTCTCGGCTTCACGGGAAAGTGGCGAGGCGGATTCAATTTTGATTGCGGGTTCATGGGTAACTTCCACAATCGCTTGAGCGTCGGTTTCGTTGCTCGCAACCTGCGGAAAAAGACAGACGCTAGGAGATATTATGAAGGAGGCATTGCGATAAACATCCTCCCTCATAAGCTCTCCACTTTCTTTGAGGTCGTTAATGAGAATAGCAAGTGGCATAAGGCAACATCCTATGGCATCGGCATTATTAGCACTTTCAAGGGTGGAATGTGCGCAAGTCTTACCTATTTCACCGACACAGATGATATCTCAGTTGTGAGAGCAACCCTGCGCTTCGTGCTTTCCCGCAATATCATTGAAGGAGAATATTCAAACTTTACAAATGATCATTCCATAGTTGGCGCACGCATCGTATCCCACAGTCCTTAGGTTCCTGCTCAAGCTCAGTCCTTAACAGGTCGTGTTCCAAACCTTGACATAACAACTGCTCCGAGACCGACTGTGGCAGCAACATAGACTACTGCCCATCCAATCAAAGAGGCAACATAGCCAAAGGCACCAACAGCACCTCCAGAAAGTCTGAGGATACCTCCAAGTATTGTTAGAGCCTGTAAGAACACGACACCTATCATAAGACTCACATATTTCGATCGTTCGCTGTGGTTCCCCCATCTCCTGCCAATAGCTACAGACACACCTGTATAGCCTAGCAGAAAGGCAACAAGTGCACCCAGGGCAACGAGCATGGAAATTGGAATGCCTATGATGGTTATTGCAAAGACGGCTATTACAGCAGCTATTATGACCTCAGCAAGCAAGCCGATAAGCCCCATCTTAAAGGCACTCTTCGTGGCAGCATCCGTTACCCTGTCCACACCAACTCCTGCAACGGCTATGATGAGAGCACCGACGATTATCAAGAGTACTGTGAAGGCGAGCTTGCCTGCGAGTTGCCATCCTCGCGAGAAAATACCGCCCCCAACACCACCAAGGGGATGAAACCGCGGTCTTGTTGCTGTGCCTCTTCCTACGCTTACGGTTTGCCCTCTTACCATCCCACCAGGCTCCTTTGTGACCATCCCCAGCACTGCAACAGCATCACCCTTTATCTCGCCACTCTCGCTGACATCTATGCTCCCACCAACAGAGACAGCGTCGCCCTCAATCGTTCCTTCACAAATGACATCACCAAAAATGGCAACAACGTCTCCTTCAATCACCTCATCTTTATCAACAAAGACGTCATCGCCAATGCGCACAACATCCTCGCCGATGACTGTGACTTTACCCTCAGCCCGGCTGGTCTCGTGAGTCTCCAACTTGCTTTGCCCAACACGGATACCCTCATCATCAATTTGCACCTCGGTAACAACCGAATCAGGTGTTGCACTTGAGGGCGAATAGAGCAAAACGAGCACAGTGAGAAAGAGCAAAATTCTTAGGCCTGACTTCATAGTTTTGCCTCCTTCCTCTGGCGCATAACGCCCGAGAAGCCAAAGAAGATTACGCATGCGATAATCCCTGCCAAAAGCACACAGAAATAGAAAATCTTAGGATAGAAGAGTAAGCCCTCCCCGATTCGTCGAATCGCAATAACGCTTCCAAACGCTTCAAGAAGAGCTCGTGAAGTTGAAATGAAATCAACGATAAGACTGAAATCGAAGGCACCAGCCACCACACCCAGAAGTTTGATCAATGCCTCAAAGAAGATAAGAAATCTTTCGTTGAGAGCTATGCTTGCAAGTGTAATGCTACCAACAACAACCCCCCACCTTAAAAGGTTTGTTGCCAGAAGCCTCCGTCGTGCGATCCTCACTGCCAGAGGAGCAATATTTGGTGACGCAAGGGGCCGGGATGATCTTATTGCTTCCACAAGAGCAAAATCCTCACCGTAAGTCCTCCGACACTGGCTGCAGACTGCAAGGTGAGTCTCGAGATTCTCAAAGCTCATTGCCTTGGCATCTGAGGCAATCTGAGCTTCCTCTTCCGAGAGATGAGCAAAGTATGCTCTTACATCTTCACATGTTACATGCTTACTATTCATGGCTAAACTGTCCCCTGCCTCACACTTACATCGCCACTCGAAGTAACAATTGTGAGCTTGAGTCGTCCATCACCGCCAATGCCTAGAAGATGCCTGCGGCTTGCCTCCTTGACAACAATTGGAACTTTGGTGGTTATCGCTCCGCTCGAGGTTGTTATATCGAGAGTTACTGAAGCGCCATAGAGCACAACAGCGATATCCCCGCTTGAGGACTTAAGATCAATCTCGTTTGTCTCAGTATATGTGGCTAAATCTATCTCACCGCTTGTCGTCGAGACATGAGCATTTCCCTTGTGAGACCCGAGGCTAACATCACCGCTGCTTGTCCTTATGTAGGCATCCCCAACCGACTCATCAATAGCGACATCACCACTTCCAGTGGCTATGTTGAAATCACCTTCAACATGCTCGATTGAAAAATCACCACTGCCCGATGAGCCATCAAACTTACCTCTTATCTCTGAAATAGTTACATCTCCACTTCCAGTGTTTACTGTAACATCACCATTCACACTGCCGAGGTGAATGTCACCACTTCCACTCCGCCACTCAAAGCCTGAGTCTGCGCCATCGATGACACCGTCACCACTTCCAGTAAGAACCTTAAGATGCGCCTGACGATGATTCACACGCACATCTCCACTTCCAGTCGATATCTCAAGCGGAATATCAGGAAGGTATGCTACTATGCGGACCCTAACATAGCCTCGAGCAAGAGAATGCAGTCGTGATGTCTTCTTACTTTCCTGCCTGACAATGAGGCGAGAGCCTTGTTTTTCAAAAGTTATCTGAGTCTTATCAAGGAGCTCATCGATGTATTTCTTGCTTGATGCTCGGTATGCTTTCCTGATCTCAAATCTGGCCTCACCTGGCTCACCGGCTACTATCTTGACATCAGCTGAGCCTAACTGCATCTCCACGAGATCAATTCCTGCCAGGTCAACCGTCTGCGTGTAAAGCTTATCACCCTTATAGCGATATTCAGCCAGGCCGCAGCTCAGTGAAACTGCAAAAATTGAAAATAAGAGCAAAAGAACCCATAGCCTATCTGTCTTCATTGCCAGCCTCCTTCCTTGACCAGTTGCTTGAGTGTCTTATGGGCACGATGTAAGAGGATCTTTACTGTCCCGATGGGCATCGAAAGTGCATCCGCTATCTCGGCATATGAAAGTTCATGGCGATATCGCAGGAGAAGCACTGTGCGGTACTTAGTGTCAAGCTCCTCCATTGCTTTCTCAATCGCCTCAGCGGTTATCTTGTTGACAACCTGGCTATCAACAGGACTTTCTTTACTCGCGATATCCTCAAGTCCGCCGTCGACCTGACGTTTTGCTTCTCGCCTTCGCTTTCTCAACACATCCAGTGCAGTAGTTGTTGCAATCCGAACAAGCCACTTGCCAAAGTCATACCGAGCATCATAACGATTGAGATTCATAATTGCTTTTACCATCGTATCCTGCAAAGCATCCATTGCGTCATCTCGGTTGCGAACAATTCGCATGATAAGATCAAACACCGAAGATTCATATTGCCTGAGAAGGAGCTCCTGCGATTTTCTGTCACCTTGTTTTGCCTTCTCAATAAGTGTTCGCTCTATGCCATCTCTCCCGCCAACTTCAACTGGTGAACTATTGGTAGTTCCCATTTGAACTACGCCTTGAAAGAAAGTTTTGTTTCAGGGTTTTTAGCTCTGTTCACTCTTTTTCCCCTCAGCCCTTCATACCACCTCGATCCCTCCCCATCAAGTGAAGCCTTCTCAAGGTTTGACCAAGGCACATCTGTTGGGTAAACTCGCTTAAGATGAAAACAGGAGCAACCCTGGCTCGAGTATACAAAAAGACTTTCTGGAATGCCTATGACCATATTCTCACACTCATAGTTTCAAACCTCTTGTGGTTTGTCATCTTCCCTGTGCCAACTTTCCTCTGGCTTAAATACGTACCCGTAGATATCAGCCTCCGCATCTTCACAACGGCCATGATCGGGCTTCTCACGAATGCTTATGCTCTTGCAGGTGTCTTCGGAATCGTTGCCAAGATTACGAGCTATGAGGAGACTACCTGGCGAGGTTTCTTCCCCCTCGCTAAGCGTTTCTATCTTCGTGTGCTGATACTCAGTTTGACATTTGGCGGGCTTATCACTCTCCTCATTATCGGAATACGCTTCTATGCAGGCTGGAAGGCTCTCGGGGGATTGCCAGGCTTTATTCTTGCTGGCTGGCAGCTCACCATGCTTGTTCTTGCAGTGCTTATGCAGGCATATATGATGCCGCTTGCAATCCTTAAGGACAAAGGTGTGCGGGAGACTATCAAGTGGTCAGCCATTCTCATGGTTCTAAAACCTGGCTATACCGTACTTGTCTTGCTTCAGGCAGCTGCCATCTTTGCCCTTGTCTCGGTAACAGGCGTAGGACTAGCAATCCTTGCCATAAGTCTCACCAGTGTTTTCCTCAATAGTGCCACTCGTGAACTGTGGAGCGAAATCGAGGCCAGGTGGAAACCTTCCCGCAAGCCAACCTCCTGGAAGGAAATATTTAAGGAACGCCAGCAGGCTGAAGAGGAAAGCCGCACACTCAAAGACCTCTTCCATCCGTGGGATGCGGAGTAGTCGTTTATTCTGATAGCTCCCTATAGTCACACCTACTCACAGATCTCAAGAGTCTCCCTGCTCAAGAGGTCTCCCATGCATTTACTTGACATAGAAGCGCAGGCCAAATACGATTGTACCTGACAGGCAAAGGTCACTCACAAGAGACGGCTTCGAGTACTTATTGGCGGACGGGTTGATGCGACAGGATTGGCAGTTCGAAAGGCAGAGTTGGAAAGATGGCTGATCTTCAAGATCGCTTTCTCAGGATAAGGAGAAGATTTGGTTTTTGGACAAGAACCAAACGTATAACGCTTCTGGTCATAATTGCTCTGTGTTTCTATGGTGTGGTTTTCGGAGACTATGGTTTCTTGCGGATAATTGAACTTCGCCGTCAGCGCGCCTATCTAGAGAAGCAGATCGGATTGTGGACGATAAAGCTCAATCTCCTTGAGAACCGCAAGCGAAGACTCGAAAAAGATGATTTCCTAATTGAGAAACTTGCCAGGGAACGTCTTGGGTACTATAAGCCCGGGGAGCTCATATTCCTTTTTCCCCAGCCAGATTCTTCAGATGAGTCTAGATTGACAGGTCTTGACAATCTCCTCCTCAACCGATAAGATAACGTGTAGGAATAGTTGCGGGGTGGAGCAGTCTGGTAGCTCGTTGGGCTCATAACCCAAAGGTCGCTGGTTCAAATCCAGCCCCCGCTACCAATAAACAGGGTCAGGCTCCCGCCTGACCCTTTGCCGTAATTGCAAACCTACCAATCGAATACCCGAGACCGGGAGCATAGTCGATCTCCGCAACTCGTAGAGGTATCTTTTGAACATCTTTGCGAGGATCTGAGCAATCCGACCAAGGATCTACGACTCACCTCGCTACCCTCGACCCGCGCCTTTCTTGCGTACAACCTGACGAGATTGTTCGAGCGCTGGTTACGCGGCAGGAAGTTCAAAGTAAGCGACGGACCTGCTGCCTCACACTTTGCGAATGCATCTACTTGCGACTCTTTGGTAACGGATGGCAGGAAGTTCGCAGAAACATGCCGGCGCGTGGCTGGGCGGCGCTTTGAACTTCTCACGACACATGAGCTACTACGCCTACCAATCTCTGGGAACACCTGACAGGTACGAGCCAGACCTCCCTGTTACCCAAAATGCCATAAACTGAACGAAGTATCAACCAGGACCCCATCGCAGCGTTCGATAAGCTGATGTGCCTTGACGAACAGCACTAGTCTCTTTTAGCATGCTGTAGGTCAGGAGCATGTCCCAACGCTCACTAAGGCTAGGTGCATAGACGTGACACAGGTGTACGAAACGAAGCTGAATGTCTTCCTATCCCAGATTCTCAACCAGATGGGCGTCGAGTGCCGCAGCGAGTATATTGGCAAGGGCAGAAAGGACATCCTAGTCTACCATCAAGGACTGGCAATTGTCTTGGAAGGATCGTTTGACAAGCGAGATGCAGAGAACGATGCGAAGCGGAGGATCGAGCAGTTGGGCGCCGATGTTGCCTTGGCGATCCACTATCCCAGGGTGTTCTCTCAGAAGCTGACAGAAGGGCAAATAAAGGACAAGCTATCAGGAACAGCTCTGCCAACCAAGATAATCGTACCGGAAGACATATCCGACACACTGTTCCGTTGGCTTCACGGCAAGGACATAATCGCACGTGCCATCCAGGAATGGCAGGAGCTGAGAGTGGAGGAGCTGGCAACACTGCTTCGGGAGGTTGCCCAGTTTGTTATAAGCGAAGATGTCGTCAGGAAAACCGAAGCCGAGGTGGGTGACCTCGTCGAACGGTTCGTGACACATCTCACTTTACACAGGCATTCCGACCGAATAGCCACAAATCTATATGAGTCGTTGTATAAGCTCTATGGATTCTCCATAGGTGACCCACGCAAGATCAAGGAGGCAATTTTTGCACAGGCAACCCTAGCGATCTTCCTTGCTTCAGTCTACTATGAGTCCATAAGCTACATGCATAGCCTGAACTCCCTCAATACACTTACCTGTGACACTGGCGACGCACAGCGTGCTCTCCATAAGGCTATTCAAGACATCTTGGCAATAAACTACGAGCCAATCTTCGAGCTTGTCCGTGACATGCTAAAGGCTTTCCCATCAATGCGCCGGCACTTCCGTACCCTTGTAGATCAGGCAGTCAGAGTAGCATCCAGGAAAGCTCTCCTGAGGCGTGATATTGCCGGCAAGATATATCATAAGGTAGCTGGCGACTGGGCACTGAAAAAAGGCCTGGCGACATATTTCACGCAGATCCCGGCTGCCTACCTCCTCCTGTATCTAGCCCGTCCAGGGCTCTGCCGAACCGCAGACTTTGCCTGCGGCACTGGAACGCTTCTGGTTGCAGCATACAGTGCTGCACTCAACACGCACCGTCTCGACCTCCTGACATCCGGGATCGAAAAGAACCCGGCCGAGATCGAGAGAGATTTCCATCTCAGGTTTGTCAAATCGTGCTATGCGTTTGACGTACTTAGGTATGCGACGCAGATCACTGCTCTGAACATAGCTCTCCACAGCCCAGAGACGCCGATGACGGAGCCCTCCCCTGTCTATGCCATGCCGCTGGGGTTCAGAAGAGAAGACCAAACCGTTTCCCTTGGATCGCTTGAGTTTGCAAGACACGGAGGGAAGACGGATCAACTCTATGACACGGCGATGAAGACTGGCACCCGGGCAGAACAGGAGCAAGCCCTTAGCAGCCTGTACGGTCTCGCGGGTTTCGACCTAATTGCTATGAACCCGCCATTCTCACGGACAACTGGTCGGGGGGGCAGAAGCGGTGGCGGTCTTTTCGGCTTCATGTCCGATGAGGATTGCAGAAAGGCTGTCCTTCACGACTACAATGATCTCCGGAGCACCATCAGGCACGAGCTAATGACTACTGCGCGCCGCTTGATCAAAGGTACCGATCTGGAGCCGTTGCTAACCGAAAAAGACCTGCGCCACTACACTAGCATATGGCAGGCAGGCGAGGGTTTGCTTTTCTTGTATCTGGCTGACACAAGGCTCAAGGAGGGGGGAAAGCTGTGCTTTGTTTTGCCAAGAGCATTCCTGAGCGGCGTATCCTGGTTCCTGGCAAGAGCCCTCCTCGCCTCGAAGTATCATATTGAGTACATCGTAGTGAGCTACGAAACGGGCAGCTACAATTTTTCTGAATCGACCAGCCTGAGCGAGTGCCTAGTTGTTGCGAAAAAGGTAGGCAGCCAAGGCGCCAAGGGAAAGGCGCATTTCGTCATTCTCTTGACGAAACCACGGACCAGTATGGAAGCGATTGGACTCTCGAACCTGATCCGTGCCGGCACCAAGAGCTTTCTACAGGTGGGTGGAGCTAAAGCATTTGTCAAAACCGTCTCTTGCGATGGCATGTTGGCGAATCTTGACAACTGGGGGAGATTTGTTTGTCTTCCCAGCGTTGGAATTCTCGAGCTAGTCGAGAAGTTGCTTGCGGGCGCACTCAGTGCTGGCAAGCGATACGTACACGTTCCGGTCACCAAGCTCGACAAGCTGATATCATCGATCGGGGTTGACGCTCACCGCTTCATCGACACGTTTCAGTTTGTTAAGGAGGCTGTCCCTGGAAGCGTTAGGATGCTCAAGGGAGGTGAGGAGGCACAAAGAAGAACTATGAAGGTCTCGCCAAATGCATACGCACTTCCCATAATCCATAGGGGTAGAGAGATATTCGAAAGAGTTGGAGGTACACTGCTCGTCCCCGACAGAATCAGAGTGGACACTGCTCATGTAATTGCAATGGTTTCCGACCGGAAGACGATTTCAAATATCTTTTATGCCGTACGACTGAAGGATGAGTCCCCAGAAAAGCTTAAGGCACTTTGCCTGTGGCTCAATACGACATGGGGAATATTGAGTGTCCTGTCCAGCAGGTTGGAGACAGAAGGTGGGTTCATCCGCCTCAAGATGTCGCAGTGGAGGCTTCTTCCCGTCCTGGATGTCGACCACCTGCCGGAGTCGAGACTGCAAGGTCTAGCCCGGGTTTTCGACCAGTTCTGTAGTGTGGATCTCCCAAGGATTCCCAAGCAGTATGATTCGGAAGGGAGTGCGCATGGCCTGCGCATGGAGCTCGACTCTGCCTTTCTTCGCGTATTCGATGTGCAACCCAAGCCAGCCGAGCTCAAGCCCCTGTACCGTGAAATTGCTCAATCCTTGCGTCAATGGCTAGGGACTTAGCTGGCACCGCCTACTGAGGATGCTGCAGTCCCGGCCGCCGGCCAGTCCTCCCTATAGCGATCAACGCCATTTATAGTGCTTATGCGGTAGAGAACTATGGCCCAACAGGGAGATGGCTGCGGAAACAGAACTTGCAGAGGTGGGTTGCGTAGTTTCTGGCCTGCGCGTAGCGCTTGGCATCATCAATTGTTTCGAAGACTTGAAACCAAGTCGTACCCTTCCGATTTCGCTGTGCGGTGACAAAGGAACAACCCTCACGATGGATCCTGATATGCTTGCTGCCAGGATCAATATGCGTTGGATAACCCATAAACTTTCCCCCACGGATAAGGTTTTCATAACGAGTCTATCTTCTAAAACAATTCCTACGCAATTCAAATTTGCGGACTGGATAGTCCAACGAGGATCAAAGAGATCATGTTCCGCACTGCGCTTGGCCATTGGACTCACTAACAATCACACTCCGGTAATTCCTTTCGTCACCGGCTGCGAGGACATCAGCAGAGTACCGCGAGTCTATCGCCTATCGGACGATGAGGGTTTTGTGAATGGACTTCTTTCCGCCGCTTGTAATTTCTATGAAGTACACGCCACTTGGCAGCTCCCGCCCTGAATCGTCCTTGGTATCCCAGCTAAACTCGACTAAGCCTCCGGTGCCGTTCCAGTATCGCCTGGTTGCAACTCTCCGCCCAAGGACATCATAGACAGTCATGTCCACCATGCCAATGAAATTGAGCCTTGCGGTTATCACCGTCTCCCGGGTTGAGGGGGTGGGTGCGATGGCAACGATTTCCACGTGCCTCTTGCTGACAGCTGGGCAGGCACACACTGCAGACGTATACGCCGGATCAGAGAAGTTGTCGCAATCATCGATTGCCCAGGCTGAATAGTAGTAGATCGCGCATGTATCACGTCCGGCGTGCATAAACTTATACGCCTCTCCTGGCCTCACAGCAAAATAGCCCTCTGCATGGATGGCCGAGGTATGCCAGGGACAGTTGAGCAAGCCATGGCAGTTGCCCAAAGCCTGGTTGAAGTGCTTTAGCGGGAAGGCATCGCACGGGATCGCATCCTTCGCAGTCGGCTTGTAGAGCTGATTGCAGTCGATGAGAACTCGGCAAAGTTATTCTGTGACTCGCTCGAGGCTATAAAACGCAACATCCCAGGTGTTCAGACTGCGGCAGGCATAAGTAACACCTTTGCAGTTCCCATGCGGCGGCCACTCAACCGAGCTTTCCACATCCTTGCGCTTAGGCGAAAACTTGATACCGCTATCCTTGATCCACTCGACAAAAAAGCTCATGGCCACACCCACAGCCACAGGGGCACTCCTCGCCGATGACCCATCTTATAAGCAGGACATCAGTCTTGCACGCAAACCAAAATCCCTAAGGCGCGTTGACGAGTTGCCGCAGCGAAGGAGACAAGACCCAAAATGTGAGGTCGTCACTTCGGCCCGGGATCGCTTCAACGACCGCCAGATCCACGAGTTGACCCCGAATACTCATAAAGCTTCAGCTCATCAGACGAGTAAAGCACGATGTAATTGGCTTCTATCCATGGAAGGGCTGGAAAGAATTCTTTTGGCTTCCACACCACAAGATAGTCGATGGGTTGGGGGTATCTGCTCAGGTCCAGATTGCCGCTTGTACTTTCAATCTTACCAATTGTCTGATACGGGTTGAGCCCTATCCTGTAGACCAGTGGAAAGTATCCTTTGTCCGCCTCATAGATACCTAAGTCTATGGCTCCGGTAGCTATGCTGTAGTAAGCTGATGCATGCCTATAACTTTGCACACGCTCAGATTCACCCTTGTGATCAAAACCGATACCGAGATAGGTCTTATTTTTCTCCACAAACGGTATTGCCGACGTGTACTCTTGGAGCCCTTTGTTCAAAATGTGATAGTAATGTGTGCTTATCCCCACCTGGAGAACTGTGACACATATCGCAACGGTTCCCACGCCTATTCTCAAGGGTTTCCAGTGTTTGAGATCCAGCCATGGAAGTATCGCAAGGTACGGAAATGGAATCAACCTGCATACCAGTCCACCTCCACCATAGATCCTGCGGGGCACTACGAAATAGAGAAACGTGGCAAACAGTGACACAACAAGGAGACTATCGCTAGGCTTACAACGCTTCAGGTCGACGGTTCGCAGCTGCCGCAATCTCAATATGAGTGTGCCTACCAGTGCAATTCCATAGGCTGCAGTTACCGCAAGCGCAAGGTATCGTTGTCTTGCATCAAAGTAGTAGAGTGTATCCAACTCGAGGAACCATTTCAATCGGTCCACAAGGGGCGTCCCGGAAAGACTTCCGGCGTGTCTGGTGAGTATGAAGTAGATGGGTAGTACCAAGGATGGCCCCAAAGAGACACCCAGCGCAAGCGTTCTACCGATCTTCCTGCCGTAGTGAAGAAGAGCCAGCAAAAGGATGAAAGCAAGCGCTATGACCTGACACACGATGTGGCAAAAATATAGCAGAACCAGGAGCAAGTTGAGTGTGATGAGACTGTCTCGGCGCAACCCTTCGCCCCGATGCCGCCACCAATAGCCAAGTATCAAGAAAACCAACGGGACACCGAGGGCAAAACCATAGAAGCCCATGTGGAGGAAGTAGTTGTACAGGAAGGGAAAAGCAAGGGCAAGCGAGAAAACCCGTTCTTCACCAAAGGAGCGTAGATAGTAGTACATTGACAGAAGGAAAATCACAACATACCCGGTTAGCAATACCTTCTCCGCCAATAGAGGAGGCATAACCAGCATGAGTAGCGCAAGCGTTGCATGCGGTAGCCATGTAGGTACTGGAGTGAGGCTAATACTGTAGTAGAGTGAAAAGTTGGAAGCCGGGTCTAAGTAGTGACGCAGGACATAGGCGCTAACTATGTGAGCAGGACCATCCTGGGAGGGGAAGTACTTGAACCCCCATATCGGCGCCACGTGGATGGAGGCCAGCCCTATAACAATCCAGCAAAAGAGCCTCCGCCGCATGAAAACTCCGAACCTGCTCATTGCCGCTGATGCAGGCAATGAGCTCTCGATCCTGAATCACGCTGCCCGCGCTGCTTGCCGACATAGCCAGAGCTATGCCGCCCACATCAGAACGTAAGGTCTCTGGCAGCTATGGAATAGGCAGACTATTCTTGAAGCTCCACCTCAGACTGACCCCAATTCAGATCCTTGCCTGAGAAGACCTGGAGCTTATGCTTGACCGTAGCACGCCCTGAGCCATTGATCAAGATCAAAGCCCCGATGTCGAGTAGGCACAGAGACACCCAACTGTTCACTACGAACTGGTTCGCAACAGCCGTCGTTTGCCTATCTCAGCAAGACTATCTTGGTTGAGACCGAGTGTGAGCCCGAGACTAGTCGTGCAAAGTAGAGACCCGAAGGAAGCATCTGACCCGCAGCATCACAACCATTCCAGCGAACTATCTGTGATTCGCCAACGAGCCCACCATCGATGAGCTTCACAACTTCCCTGCCATGCACATCGTAAATGCTCAAGCTGAGACGTTGCCGGCCAGTGAGCGAAACGGCGAAATCAACATGGGTGTTGAAAGGGTTGCTACCAACGGGCTTAAGCTCTGCCAGGTCCCCCCGAGAGTGAGGCACCAGACCTGAAACATCAGTTTCGAGCTTGACCAAATACATATCTTCCAGACCTGCACCGGTCGATTCTGTCAACCCAGCTACAATGTATCCATGGTCGGGTGTTTCTCTACCGCAAAACGCCATATCATCATTGACTCCACCAATCGTCGTCTCCCAGACAACATCACCGCCCGAAGTGATCTTCACGATGTACAAATCATACAGACCAGCTCCAGAGGAACTCGTCCTCCCGACAAGCAGGTATCCCGTGTCGGCTGTCGGGCAGATATCAGAACAGAACTCATCACCTACACCACCATACGTCCTTGTCCAGAGGGTGTCGCCGTTGGCATCGGTTCTTATGAGATACATGTCGTAGTTGCCAGCACCCATGGATGTGGTAGAGCCCCCTATCAGGAAGCCCCCATCTGGAGTCTGGCGAATCGCACTGCCATAGTCACTTCCGGCTCCGCCATAGCGCCTTGTCCAAAGTGTGTCGCCGCCACTATCGAGCCTTAAAACATAAACCTGTGCAACATCAGCAAGCGGGACATACCGGGAATAGCCGGCAATTGCAAAGCCGCCATCGGTTGTCTCGATTATCTCCATGCCTCTATCATCGCTCCAAGCTCCGTATGTTCGCTTCCACTTGAGAGTGCCATTGGGAGTCGTCATGACAACATAGACATCCGCTGAGTCATAGGGTGGATTGGAGTAAGTGTGACCGCAAGCTATGATCTGTCCCCGTGAAGTCTCTCTGGCGCAATAGAAGATGTCATCTTCGGATCCCCCAAACGTCCTCATCCAGATCGTATCGCCCAAAGCATTAGTCACGCTAAGATAGGCATCAAGGTCACCAGTGCCAAAAGATGACGAGAAGCCTCCTATGAGATATCCACCAGATCCCATCTCAACAATCGATAGGCCACAGTCACCGCCCGTGTCACCGTAAGTCCGCGTCCAGAGGGTATCACCAAGCATGTCAACCTTGGCAACATAGACATCCTTGTTGCCAGCCCCAAACGATGTGGTACTGCCGCAAACTATGAGGTTACTGTCTGAGGTCACCTCCACCCAGTAGCCTCTGTCATCATCATTTCCACCGATGGTGAGATCCCAGGCAACGTCTGGAGCAGTTGCTGAAAAGGACGGGGGTACAGCGACGGTCGTGGCAAGCAACAAAAGGACGGGTACTGCAAGCCTTACCAGTCAAGTCATGTCCTTCACCTCCTCAATAATACAAGTTTCTGTTCATCAAAACTTCCCATCACAGGATGGCGAACTGATGAAGAGATACAAGATTCGGGTCCTGTTCGAGGATGCAACGTTGACGTCATCCGAGAGTGCTCTATTCTCTAAGGAATCTCTCCATCACCTCGCTCACGCCAAACCCGTACGAGCAGGTCGACGTTGAAATATATGAGAGTCTCACTGCCATCCGCCAATCTCACCCTAAACACGTCAGAATAGTGATCTCCCTGCCGCCGTAGCTCTTGTGATACGCACTCCAGGTTGAGCATAGACATTATTGCGTACTCCTCAGCAAGATCAATCACCTGAAAGGCAGTCTCAGGGGTTTTCCCATTGCCAGAGCGGCAGATTGATCCCAGAAGTTTGACAGCAAACCGAGCATGGTGCCTCGCTCTTTGCTCATCACCGAGCATCTCGTAGATCTCGCTCGCAAGGACATGCATCTGGATATCGAGATAGTGCCCGTTGAGAGATTGAATCACGCGGTCCTTAGCTGACTCTATTTCGCCGGACTTGAGCAGTTCACAGATAGCAATATAGTGCTCGGCACTACTACGATAAGGATCGTATTGAGATGAATCGGCATAGGCCATCCGGAGGTCTGTGAAGTCAACTGAATCAGGATCAGCCTTTGCAGCCTGAAGAAGAGCATCGAAGTTGCTCATGGCTTGCTCCCTGAGAATGAGGCTGCCACTAAAGAGACAAATGCTGCAACTCTCACACTCGCCTGAGTACAGAAGGGGAATGGAGTCTCATCTTAAGTGTACAGCTCATCTGCACCAGTAGTCAATGCCTTGTTTGCTGATGTTGGTTGACACAAGCTGGTTTTCCAGTGGTAGCACGTGGTCTGGACCTTCAAAGTAAAGCGCGAGTGTCCCTAGCTGAAGTGGATTTACCCAACAAATCAACAGATCTGGCCTGTTCCTTCAGCACGTGGGGCACCGACTCAGTTAACTAGACACTACAACGATGTGGGCCCTTGGTGGTCTCCTGGCGGTACCGAAATAGCCTTTGTCAGGAATGGACCATATCTTCCAAGCATATACATCATAGCGATCGCTGAAGGCGTTGAAGTGGGTTTAACGCTGGACCTTGGGATCGCATGAAGACCTGACTGGTCGCCCGACGGAGACTCCATTGGATTTGAGCTCGATCCCATGAAACCTGTACGAGGGCCTTTGAAGTATGACATCTATGTGATCCCCTCACTCGGCGGGCAGCCTGCACGAATCACCGACGATGCTACTCAAGAGCTTGAACCCCATTGGTCGCCCGATTGCACTGAAATGGTATTCCCCTCTAACCGTGGTGGAAATTGGGACATCTGGACGATTAAGGCAAGCAGCGTGAGTGCAACCGCAGACCTAACGTGGGGCAAAGTCAAAGCCCTATTCAGATAGGCTTCCAACCCCAATCCTGGACCAGATCCTGAGAATCAAGCCCGAATCCACGAAGCGGCCTTCAACTGTAGGCCAGGCTTACCCATCCTACAGGTTGCCCATGGTGAGGGCCATGACGGCTTTCTGGACATGGAGGCGGTTCTCAGCAACGTCATAGATGGAGGAGCGAGGGCCACTTGCAACCTCATCTGTAACCTCGTGTCCCCTGTCTATAGGCATGGGATGGGTAAAGATGGCGTTGTCGGTAAGTGCCATCTTCGAGGCATCGCATATCCAATCGGTGTGTTTCATCGCTTTCTCAATCTCTTCTTGCTTATGAAATTCGCCATCCCTGTACGCATCAGGACTCATCCAGTTGCGTGAATAGACGATGTGGGCGCCTCGATAGGCTTCCATCTGACTATGGGTAACCTCAAGACTTGCACCCTGACTCTCACAATTCTTGCGGGCAGCTGCCAGGACATCCGGATCAAGATCATACCCCTCAGGCGCAGCAACTGTAACATTCATTCCGAAGCGGGAACCAATGAGGATGGCTTCCTGAACGCTGCACCATGAGCGTGCAAGTGCACCGTGCCCCCAGACTACCAGAAGCTTCTTCCCCTTGAGCACCTCAGGCTCAAACTTACCCTTGGGTCCGAGCCACTCGATCCAGCCCATAACGTCCGCAAGACCCTGACAGGGATGAAACTTATCATGCGCCATCGAAACAACCGGTATGTCAGCCCAGCGAGCATATTCCCTTATGAGCTCATCCCCCTCGCCGTATTTGGTAACCTTGTCTTCGAGGATGCGGATGCCAAGCCCACAAGCATAGCGACTCATCACCCTGGCCGCATCTTCAACCGTCTCCCCCGCAGTAGTCTTGGTCTTAAGCCGCATACTCTTTGGCTCGAGAAACTGGGCATGACCACCAAGCTCAGTTGCGGCACATTCGAAACTCTGCCGTGTCCGGACGCTCGGATTGTAGAAAAACATGAAGAAGGTGCGATCCTTAAGCACGTGAGTATAGCCAAAACGGTTGGCTTTCATCTTGACTGCCAGCTCGAGTACCTTGAGGAGGTCTTCCTTTGACCATTCCTGCGTGACTATGAGATCTCTACCCTTAAGATCGTCAGATGCCACCTTACTTCCCTCCCATTACAAGAGCCATGATCGCTTTCTGGGCATGGAGTCGATTCTCAGCCTCGTCGTAAATCGCAGAGCTCCAGCCATGCTTGACATCGGTTCGATCCATGACCTCGTTGGTTACCTCCCAGCCGCGATCAGCTGGTAGGCAATGCACATAGATGGCTTCCTTATCTGCGGTCTCCATTATCTCAGCCGTCATCTTCCATGACTTGTACTTGTCAAAAATCTCCTGTGCCTTCTGGGCATTGTCCTCACCGACGGGTGGCTTAAAAATGGCAGTAGGTGCCCACGCTTTGGGATAGACGACATGAGCATCCTTAAATGCTGATTCAAAGTCATGCGTGATGGTAAATGTGGCATTGTTCATACGGGCGTTGGCTTCACACTCGGCGATGATCTCCGGATCAAGCTCCATCTCAGGCGGATGGGCAAGCACGGTATCACAACCCATGAGGGTGGCGGCAATAATTGCACTCTGAGGCACCGCCCTCGGCTTGTGAACACTTGGGCTATAAGCCCAGCTCATGACAAACTTTATGCCCTCAAACGCGCCGAACTTCTCCTTCACAGTCATGATGTCAGCAAGTGCCTGACAAGGATGATACTTATCGCATTCCATGTTTATTACCGGGATGTCACTCCAGCGAGCGAACTCGCGCATCATCTCATGGGCTCCGCCGTAGACCCAATCAACTGGATCGCCATAGCATCGGATTGCAATAGCATGTCCCATTCGACTCAAGACCCGTGCCACATCCGAAACACGTTCAGTTGAGTAAGCAACCTCTTTGCCCTCAAGTGCAGGAGTATAGATTTTGGACGGATCCAGGTAGTGAGCATGTCCTCCGAGCTGCGTCATGCCAGCCTCAAAACTATTACGGGTTCGCAGGCTCTGGTTGTAGAAGATCATAAAGAGCGTCTTGGCACGCAGAAGGTGATCATGGGGCTCACCAAGTGCAAACCTTCGCTTAAGATCAAAAGCAATCTCGAGCAGAGTCTCAACCTGCTCCTTGTCCCAATCACGCAGTGTCAAGAAGTCCTTGCCTCGAAAACAGTCAGTCCTCATCGTTCCAACCTCTCACCTGTTTGGTCTGCCTAGATCAAGGGTCTAAAAATTTGTCCCCCAGCCGTAGCCGGGGATCACATTTCCACTATGCTGATAGGCTGATTATAATCAACTCAACCCCAATGTCAAGCACCTGGGGTCGGAGCCAAAAAGCTGCAAACACCCCGACATCGGGGTCGGAGCTAAAAACGTGCACAACAGCAGCTTTGGCACATAACTTGCTATAGCCGTGGTCAGGTCTAAGGCTGGCTTGCACTGAGTGAATCGTACAGTGCGATGATACGCTCGCGCACCGACAGGAAATTGTCGTGATTTAGCAGGGCTCCATGCTTGTAATCGCTATCTACCGCGGTAACGGTTTCAATATCGGTTGCGCCCTTGTCTATCAGGAAGGCTCTGGTTGCAGCCTGCTTGGTGTAAGTGTCTGGATCGATGTCCTCCAGAAAGAAGTAGTAATCTTCGCCAGCAAAAGGTTTTGGATCCGAACTCGCCTTTATCTCCTCGTAGAAATAGTGAGTTGAATCGATGTGACCAGCATCAAATACCGTAAAGTCGATTATGTCTCGATTGTGCTTGTCACGATAGTCCACGATTGCACTTGTGGCAGCAGCCATTGAGAAGCCGTGTAGCATTACCGAGTGAACATCGTAGTATTCCATCAGTTTATCAATGAATGGGTAGATGTCGGTTTCTATGTTGAGATGCCACCCGCACGTCTCTCCAGGTCCTGTCAGATAATAGGAGTAATCACCTTCGGGCTTGGGATTGCCACCACACCACTCATCCTCTCCCATCCAGTATTGGAGTGAAAGCACGGCAATGTTTTTTGACCGTGCCAGTTCATACCATTTGCAGAAGTGCTTCGTTCCAATGCCACAGTGACCATGCAAATGAACTATCATTCTCTTGTCTTCATCTGGGAACGTGTTCCAGTTTTGCGGGAGCCAGACGAATGCGAAGGTCTTAACAACATCATTGGCAACAAAAATAATCTCTGGGTAATCTGGATCACTTGAGTCGGTGTAGCATGTACTCGCAACAAGCTGCACACGAGATAGGTATATCAATGTATCAAGGACGCCACCCTTGGGCGCGGTATCACCTTCGGGCATTTTCTTGCTGACTACTATCTCTTTTTCCGAGTCACCTTCCGGGCCTGTTGATTGCTGGCTACAGGCCAAAGGTAATACTACGAGTAACGCTGCGAATGCCATCGTCACCAATGACTTCTTTGACTTGCTGGTTCTCATGGCTTCCTCCGGCAGAGATTGTCCAAAGCGGTACGAACGCCTCACAGCCCACCCCTTCTTGACAACCTATACACTATGCATGCTAGGGCGTCAAGCAAACTGCCCCTCCTGGGGTCGGAGCTAAAAAGCTGCCGTTAGCAAGTCCCATGCCAAAACTGTCTGTGTGCACGTTTTTGGCTCCGACCCCGGGAAGCTGCATTTGATTTGTGGGGGTTGGATTGTTAGAATCCAGCAAGACCACAATTCAGACCTAATCGACGAGCAAAACACGAGAAGGAGTGAAGTAATGGCAACAAGAGATGAGGTTCTTGCAAACACTATCGAGCGTTGTCGTGAACGCAACATCATAATTCCAACCTATGAAGAGATGCGCAATCCTGAGAAGGTGCCTGAGGGTATAAAGCAGGAACTCAAGGAGATCGGACTCTGGGATCTTCACAGTCGGAACCTTTTCCGCATAACCTGGAAAAACGAGCCCGTGAGGCATGGTGGCGGGTTCAATGGAGTCAATTTCATTGAGATTCCAAAAGAACTCTCGGGAGTCAAGGCGCGCATATTCGTGTTGCTTGGTAAGTTTTTTCCAACTGGCTCCCACAAGGTAGGTGCGACATTTGGACCTCTGGTTGAGAAGCTCGTAAGAGGCGAATTCGATCCGACCCGTCAGAAAGCTCTCTGGCCATCGACGGGTAACTACTGTCGTGGTGGGGCTTACAATTCCCGTCTCCTCGATTGCCCATCGATTGCCGTTCTGCCAGAAGGGATGTCAAAAGAGCGCTTTGAGTGGCTCGAGCATGTGGGTTCTGAGATCTACCCAACACCTGGCTCAGAAAGTAACGTGAAAGAGGTTTATGATAAGACAAAAGAGCTTAAGCGTGAACGTCCGGATGAGATTGTTGTCCTCAATCAATTCGAGGAGTTCGGCAATGCGGTCTGGCATTACGCTGTAACAGGTCCCGCGATGGAAGAGGTCTTTGAGCAACAGAAGCAACGAGGGCAACGCTTTTCCGCCATATTTCTCACTCAAGGTTCGGCTGGAACGCTTGGCTGCGCCGACTACATCCGGGAGCTACATCCCCAGGTCAAGGTTTGTGCTGGTGAGGCTCTTCAATGCCCGACACTTCTCATGAATGGCTATGGCTCCCATCGCATTGAAGGCATTGGGGATAAACATGTCCCGTGGATTCACAACATAAAGAATATGGACATGGTTGCAGGCATAGATGATAACCACTGCATGCGCTTGATAAGACTTTTCAATGAGCCAGCGGGAAGACAATATCTTAAGAAGATGGGTGTCCCTGATGAGTTCGTCTCCAAACTTGATCTTTTTGGAATCTCATCAGTCGCAAACCTCATAGGCTCGATAAAGATGGCAAAGTATTATGAGATGAATGAGAATGACATCATCTTTACAGTTGCTACTGATTCAATGGAACTCTATGGATCCAGGATCGAAGAGCTTCGGAAAGAATTCGGCACCTACACTGAGCTCGATGCTGCTCGTGACTTTGAAGGTTGCATCATGCAGCAATCGATCGATTGGATGCTTGAGCTTTCCTACTGGGATAAGCGGCGCCTCCACAATCTTAAGTACTTTACCTGGGTTGAGCAGCAAGGCAAGACTGTTGAGGAACTCGACGCCCAATGGTATGACGAGACTTACTGGAAGGAGCGCCTCAATTCTTACAGGGAATGGGATGAGCGCATACGTGAGTTCAACGAGAAGACAGGGCTCTTGAAGAAATATCAGTAGAACGCATGGCGGGTGGATGAGTTAAAGCTCGAGCACTTCAAGCAAGGCTTTGTGCAGACCAGGGTTTGCAACCACAAGAACCCCACTCTCATCGGTCACCTTTGCACCAGCCTGCAAAGCAATTACTTTGCCAGCAGCTAAATCCCACTCTTTCGCAGCTGAGCCCAGATTCACATATGCATCAAAGCCGCCATGTGCAACCTGACACATAGCGAAAGAGCTAAGCCCTATGATGCGCACCCGCTGGCACCTAAGGACCATCCTGCGAACCACATCCATTGCGCGCCTTATCTCCTCAGGGGAATCATGCCGTGCTGGAATCTCGGCTGCCACGAGAGCATCCTGTGGATCACCAACAGTGCTACAAGCAACTGGCTCATCGTTCCGCCAGACCCCAATACCCCTGGCTGCGGTATAGGTCTCAGCAAGAGATGGGAAATGAATGATCCCGAGAACAAGCTCACCCTTCTCTTTAAGGGCTACTGAAATTGAATAGATGGGTACACCCCGGGCATAGTAGCGAGTGCCATCGATGGGATCGATGACCCAGATGTAATCACCCCGAATATCTATCTTGCCCGATTCTTCAGCAAGAATCCCATGGTCAGGAAACTGCCGCTTCAGGTAGCCAATGAGATGCTTTTCAACCCTAAGGTCAGCATCAGTTGCAACAGAGGCTCTTGATTTTTCAAGAACAACCTTCGAGTGCCCAAATGTTTTAAGAGCAATTTCGCCTGCCTCGAGAACTGCATCCCGCAAACCTTTAAGCACATCAAGTTTATCCAAGCCATCCTCCCGTCTTTCTCAAAGTATCCCCCTATATCTCCGATCCACCCTTCATTTTTCTCCGACCCTCCATTTTCACCCGACTATCCCGCGTTCTCTCCACCTCGAATATCGCCCTACACCCCCTAAACCCCGATGCCAAACTCCACCAACTTTCCCAGCATCCCCTTTAGCACCCTACTCGGTTATATCATAGCTTCCAACGCGGGGTGCACCAACGAGCTCCCTTATGTGATCAGCAACCTGCCGAGCTCTACGCCTGAGCTCCTCCTTAGCCGATATTAGATTTGTCTCATCAACTGGAATATGGAGCTGGATATGAAATCTTAAGGAATTGGTCGTTCCTGATGGGCGAATGGTAAGATAGTTGAGACGCTCCCTGTCAAAGTAGAACCTGATCCCCTCATCAGGAAACTCAAAATCTGGTGTCGGAGGATATATGTTGTCGTACTTACCTGTCCTGTAGATTGCTGATGAGATGACCTTGAGACCTCCGATCTCAACTCCGCCGCTCGCAACTTGCTTGCTGAGATCGAGCGCTCGCTTAAGGATTGATTTCTTGAGGCGATCACCCTTTATGCCTGGATACTCGCCGTCAAGTGGATCAGGCTCGTAGTGGTTTACAAAGAGGCCTATGTCGGGATCGAGATAGATGTACTTATCAATTGCTTCAAAGATTGAGAGACCCTTTTCCTTTGCCCACCCAGCAACATCTGCAGCCAACAGAGCTGCGAATGTGCCATCCTTATCCCTGACGTGTCCGTTGATGCCAAGTGAGAAACGATCTGGAGGTGGTGATCCAAGAATTGAGAAGCCATTGCTTTGCTCAAGCGCAGCAACGTTGTGCTTGCGACGCTCGTTCATCTCGTAGGTCTCATAGATGAAAGGATGGCAAAGCCTATCCGATGGGTCTCGTCTACCCTCCTTGAGTCCCATTGCAAGTTTGCCCTCCCAAGTATCCCTCACACCTGCAGCAAGTGAGGCAAATCCAACCCAGGTCTTGACAACGCCAACACCATGCTTGAGACAAAGTTTAACCATGCTGTCGCTCGTCGTATGAGAAAGCGCAAGAAATGATTCCTCGGGAACAAGGGATTTGTCAAAATTGAGCCTGAACCACACCAGGAGCGCCCACATCTCATCCGCCGGAAGAAGCGTATAGTCTCTGCCACCATAAAGGAAGCGCTGCTCCTCAGGAACTTTTACAACCACACCGCACCTGTCGGCATCAGGGTCAGTGCCGATAAGCAAATCAATCTCATCCCAGGCACCAGGATACTCTTCCTTAAAAGCTTTAACCGCAGTTGCAGCTGCTCTCGGATCACCTGGATCAGGCTGCTGCTCACGCCCTGGATCGCTACGGAAAGATGGAAAAAGTCCGTTTAGCTCATCGAGTTGGTTGCGCGTTATGCGTCTTACACCACGGAATCCAACCTCCTCGAGAAGTCTCGGCACAGCCTTCCTCCCAGCCCCATGGAAAGCGCAGTAAGCAATCTTAAGAGTGTTGGTTCTGCCCTCTTTACCGGCAAAGAGAAGAAATTCTTTCACGTGCTCTCGATGCTCCTTGTGGATATCGTAGAGATCGAAGCCGTAGTAGTTGACACCCTCAAGGGGACTGGCTCCACCAAGAAAGATAACCTTTCCTCTGGGAGCATCCTTCATCGGGTGAAGCTTTATCTCGGAGGTCTTTGCTGTAAGGATGTAGTTTCGATACATATCCTCGCGCTCCTCGGGATCGAATTGCGAGCCATTGCCGCAGGAAAGCTTATAGCCATTGTAGCGATAGTCATTGTGGCTTGCTGAGATAAGGATTCCCATGTGCGCTTTAAGATGGGGTATGGCAAAGGTAACCTCGGGATAGGGACACGGCTCATCAAAGAAATAAACTGTGTAGCCATAAGCAAGGAAGAGCTCGGCAATCTGTTCTGCGAAATCATGACCCCTTACGCGGCTGTCATAGCCAATTACAATTTTCTCAAATCCACGATCACGACCGAACTTGGCAACGCCAACCGATGTCTTGAGCAGAACGATATTGTTGAGCGTATTAGGGCCTTTCAGGATGCGAGCATCGATGCCATCACGAACAAGTGCTTCGATAGATGCCTTATCGGGCGCCATAAGTCCTCGAATGCCACCTGTGCCAAAGTTGAGATTCTTCCGAAAAGCGTTTACGATATCTTCCCAACGGCCGCCTTCAATCGCATCAGCAATACCAAGTTTGGTATTTGGCGAGATCTCATCAATCTTGGGATCCTCAAGCCATTCCCTCAGATTGGCAAGCGTTGCCTCGCTTGCCTGCTTGTACTGGATCTCATCAATATCACCCTTTGCCAGTTCAGCATCGAGATATTTCTTTATGCCCTGCGTCGCAGCATCAATGAGCTTTTCGACATCGATAGCCATAGCGTCCCCTCCTCAGTTGCAAGAATTATAGACCGATTGACCAATCTAATCCAAATCTGTTGTCGAGACAAGCAATTTGCAAGGTCACGAAGTCACTACTGCTCTGAGGTGAGTCTTAGAAAGAGCATTGCTCTTGCACCATAACCTTTGATGCAATAGTGGGTCGGTGTTGCGGGATTTATGCCAATCTGGCCTGGACTTGAGGGGTCCGCATCCCAGACAACCACAGTTGGCTCTCCGGTGAAGGGATTTGTTGGATAGACTCCATCAGGACAAAGATCCTCAAGCGTTTGACCTGACGGTGTTCGTGAGGTTGCATCATCGGGGTAATGGCCATCTGTCTTGGCCGCAAAATCCTCAAGCGCTAGCATCAAGGTGTACATATTTGCCTTGACCGCCGTCTCATCGGAACGCCTTTTATCCAGTGTGCCGAAACCTGGAATCCTTATGGCAGCCATTATCGCAATAACGATTATGAGAATGATAAGAAACACAGAACCTCTTTCGTCACTCCAGTTCATATCACGCACTCCGCAGCTTCAGAAACGTCATGTGACTCAATACCGTCTATAATCTGGATCGGCGACTTTGTGACTTGCCTTAAGGATCCGCAGGGAGATTTCTCAAAAAAAGGCACCGAGGCAACCACTGCCTGAGTCGGGATACCTCAGCAATAGCAATCCATTCTGCCAAAAAAAGCAACCTCGGCTGGCAAAATAGCATCAAATTTGATATACTGTGGAAACAAGAGTTCATCAGGACCGATTTCGTGACCGAGGAGAGAAAATGGGATTTCTTGACAAGATAGTGCGTAAGGTCTTGAAGCAACCTCCTCCGGATGCTCTTCGCCTTAGTCGCAATGACCCATGCTGGTGCGGAAGCGGAAAGAAATACAAGCGCTGCCACTATGATTCGGATCGGAGGTTCTTTCAGAGCAGGGGTAACTCCTGCGGCTCATCCTCTTGAGGCAAATTGTGAGGTGAGTTCACCTCTCTGTCCTTCCTGCAGAAGCTTCGCGGACTCGGCATTGAGCCAGGTGGCAATTCGCAGAGTGCCCCGATCATCCCCAACGCTGTTGACTCACAGAGACTGTGTCCCAATGCTACCGTCAGTGAACTGTTGTCCTCGTCGAACCCAGCAACGTGATTGTTAGCATCCAGAGCCGCCGTGCACGAAGGTTGGTTCAGCTGTGACAAGTACAACTGTTGCCTTTATCACCAGGTAAACGCACGAAAAGACAACGGTAGGAGGATCAAGGATAAAGTGTAGAAGTCATCGGCTTCCTTCGTGTGTCAGTCCCTTACATCACATCAGAACCCGCATTTAATCACAAAACATATGATTAGAAAACAAATGATTACAGGACAATGGCGTCGATGGCAACAACGACACGTAGCCGGTCTGTCTCTCCACTCTTACCCTACTCGAGGTAAACTAGCGAAATCGTCCTCGTGCCACTCGTAGCCGAAAGCCTGAGGAAGTAGACCCCGGGTGCAAATCTGGCTCCATCGATATTCGTCATATCCCAGCTGAGACCATACCTGCCGGCCGCAACGACCTCATCAAGCAGCGTTTTCACCAGGCGACCCTGAGTGTCAAAAACCTGAATGCGCACCCTTTGTGCACTCGGAATTGAGTAGGAAATGTGTGTTGTGCCGAGGACGGGATTCGTTCCCTCAACTCCAAGAGCAAGCCCGAGCTCAGACGGCTCACCGTGGATCCCGGCATAGGGCACTTCCTGCGCTTCGTTGAGAATCCAATTGTCAGGATCGAGTTCAATCCCGACAGGCTCATCAGCATATGTGAAAAGGTATTCCTCATGGGCTTCGTCGACCCAGACAACATCAATCAGGCTGTCCCCGCTCGCCAGTCTAACTTTCACATCGACGGGCATCGTGAAGATCGGGCCGTTGGCCTGAACCTGATCTATCACAAGATTCAGAGCAAAGGAATCTCCGAGGCTTTGTGCGTGCCAGGAATACTCATAGACAGGCCAGCCAACATCGTAGATCCATTCATTGAAGAACCAATCAAGGCTCTGTCCATAGACGCTCTCAACATCCTGCTGGAATTCGGCAGTAACAGCGTTTCCATATTCATGGTTGGCTCGATATGTCGCGAGCGCCTGGTAGAAGACTGAGTCACCCAGAACATGGCGAAGCATATGCAGTACACATGCACCTTTCTCATAGACAGTTGTACCCCAGAGATAGACAGGATCATAGATGGGGAAGTTTTCACCACTACTAAAGACTCGATTCATCTGCCCTTGCACATAATCATGATAGGCGTCCATGCCGTAAGCATGCTCCTGATATAGCGCCTCGCAATATGTCGCAAAGCCTTCACTGAGCCATATGTCACGCCAGTCATTTACTGAGACGAGATCACCCCACCACTGGTGTCCCATCTCGTGGGCAAGCAGCCAGTCATAGTTATGGTTGGGCTGAACAACATAGTTAACGTGAGTCACACAGGTTTGATGTTCCATGTCACCCTTTGTCGCCATCGCATAGGCAAACTTGGAGAAGGGATATGGACCGAATCGCTCAATGAAGCCATCCATCATGATGTGAACATTCTGGAAGTGAATCTTGGCATCCTCCTCATCAGGCGGAAAAACCCAGTAGTGGATCCAATCGTAGGTTGAGTCTATGAGTTCCTTGTAACGGCGGGCATGGACTGTCATAAGATGCGGTGCGATTTGATGAGTTTCAACCCAGTGATAAGTTGCCGTGCTCGCAACAGTGTCGATCTCAGTTCCTGTAAGGACACCGTTGCAGACTACCTTCTTGCCAGTACCTGGGACAGTTATGTGATATTCGGCAGTGGCCTTATCACAGGGCCAGTCCCAGCAGGGAATCCAGAACTTACCCATAGATGGTGGATCAGCTTCCAAGCCAACGCCCATCTGAAATGCCATCTTGGGTGCGCCTGCAAAGTAAAACCCGCCGAAGCCATCAGGTCCTTCGTTGCCAGGATGACCATGATAGAAGACCTGCACGCTGAAGGTATCTCCTGATGAGTATGCCTGAGGTAGATCAATCGAAAGCACTGAGTCAATGTGAGCAAAAGTGAGTGGATTGCCGGTTTCACTCAGCACCGAGTCAACTGTTAGCACAGCAAGGTCGAGATCGATGGATACGAGTGAATCGATCTCACTCATTGCCATAACGATTGTGTTGCCAGAGATAATCTCGTTGTCAATGTCAACAAAGAGGGTCACATTGTAGTGAAGTACATCAAAAGAGTGAGGACAGTTGTCCGTGAAGGATTCTGCGACGAGAGGTCGATACTTAAGAGCCTCGGTTGCTCTGAACCACTCCCTCGAGCCAACCTCAAACTGTCCTGGATCGGGGAATTGACGAAGAAGCTTCGTTGCATCCGTTGAAGCCTCTACGAGGCTCGATGCGACCAGTATGCTTAGAGCGGCAAGTAGCAAGACCTTTGATTTCATGACTCACCTCCAGGCAAGACCATGCTCGTGGAAATCCGAGAAGCGCAAGCGCTCTCGTTGCAATCATACCACGATTTCCTCAGATCTTCAACGCTCACGAGGATTCGGCAATGTGGGGATGAGCGAGGGGGTCGAGCAGTTATCTCAGAAGGACAACCTTCTTCGAGAGAGCAAAGGCGCCAAATTGGAGCCGCACGAAGTAGACACCCGAAGGGACCATCCTCCCCTCGCTGTCAGTTCCCTCCCACACAACTTCATATCTGGCAGCTCTCACCGAGGCATACTCCATGATTCGTCTTCCTGTGATATCATAGATGCCAATCGTAAAGCGAGCAGGCTCTGGCAGGCGGCAGATGAGGCGCACCTTTCCAACGGATGGATTAGGCAAAACCTCAAGCAGACCACCAACCCATGGAGGTGGGGTATATGAGGGCGAGCCCAGTACCTGATCGATCTGCCGCGGATCAACTCGCCCGACCTCATCGGGGCGATCGGTTTCGAAGCTTCCCCTGCTCATGAAATGGAGATTCAAGAAACTTACTGACAGTGAGTCGCCAGCAACCGGGTCGATGATCTCTGTATATCCCATGTTGATATCTTCTCCACACACCAGGCAGGTGTAAATTCCCCTCATCGGATGGTCGATTCGGAAGACGGAATCGGGACGCTCCTCCCGGGGAAGCGCATCGATTATTTCAAACATGGCTCTCGCCAGAGCTGGTCCATCGGGAACACCATCGTCATCGGTGTCTGGATCGTCAGGATCGAGCAAGAAGCATTCTTCTTCAATATCCCTTAGCCCGTCACCATCAGTATCATCTTCAACATCCCGCCAGTGAGAAGTATCGGTGCCATTGAGCACTGTGTAGAGTACAGTCGGCAGGATGCGTCCGGTATTCTCGCTCCCGCTATAGGCTGCCGATCCGTGGGCTAGATAGTGAAGCGAAATGTAGGGAGCTCTGAGCGTGATACCCTCAAGAGGATTTACGATTTCGACAAAGCCCATGTTGTAGGTATTGCCACAGATGTCACATGTCTCGACTCCATCCATCGGAATTTCGAGCATGTAGGGTTCGGTATCACTGACCTCTCTCGAAATTGACTTGAGTGAATCGAGGAGATCCTCGAAAAATTGGGGTCCATCTTTAATTGAATCTCCATCGGTGTCAGGTAAGCCATCAACAGTTCTGACGAAATCTTCCTCAAGCGACTCGAGCCCGTCCTCGTCGGAATCCTCAAAGCTCTGGTGACTTTCGTCTGAGCAAAGCAGAATGCGCTTGAGTGCAGAGAGATCTACCCTCCCCTCATGTAACGTACCAAGATAGGAAAGACTTCCATGGCTTAGGTAGTGATAGGCAATGAAGGGTATCTCAGTGGAGAGTCCACGCGCTGGGAAGATCAGACGAATGAAGCCCATGTTGACTTCGGCACCACAGATCTCGCAGAACTCGACTCCGTACTGGTACTCAAGCACCTTGTAGGGATCTTGCTCCTGGGGTGTTTCAGGAAGGCTATCAATCAGGCTCTTAAGCTCGTAGGCAAGTGCAATACCATCAAGCAGCGTATCAGGAGCAGTTGAGGGATTATGCCAATCCACACCACGCAGGACCTCTTCAGCAAAAGATATGTAGTCACCGTCCTCGTCGTCTTCCACGGGGAGGAGATGGGGATCGGATGCCCCAATCGCAGGTTGCACGAGGAGGAGAGCTGAAAGGCAAAGAGCCACAGGAACAGCCTTGCGTTGGAGCTCGACCATCCAGGGTATCCTGGCGATTTCGCTTAGGTTCCCTTGCGCTCCATGACGGTTCAACTCCGCCGAAGAGCCTCAGACATTCGCTATGAACAAGCCTGTACTCGGGTAGCAAAGAAGGGGTGATCTTGCATCCTGGACATGCCCAGTGAAAAAGGATGCGCTGATCCTCATGGCTGAGATCATTCTTTGAATATGGATGCCTTATGTATTCCTCGACGCAGCATGATGGATAGCCAAAGAGGAATCCTTGGAAGCGAACCAACTTTTTCGAGGAGATGAGCCTCCTCCCCGCCATGCGAGAGGCGTAGAGATTTGTGGCGTGTGGATTCATTGAAAAGACTGATTCCCGAATTCTCCTTCCCAGGAGCGTCTTGCGCTCGACACCAACAACATGGAGGCCCAGGTCTTCAAGAATTGAGATCTCCCTTCGGCTTAGCCGGTGCTCCCAGCGGCTCAGCCGCTTAAGCCCGTGTCTTGTAAGAAGCGCAAGATAGGCAAGTTCAAAAGGCAGGTAAGATAACGCCCTTGGATTCATTTTTTGACGACCTCAAGATAACCTTACACCAGTAATTCGAATGTGTCAATCGGACATTCGATCTGATACTGTAACAGATAGGGTGCTGAAATGGGAAGAGGCTGCTAGCAAGTCGGATGGGGGCCAGAAACGTGCAAGTTAGGTGAGAGGCTTAGCCTGCGAAGGCTCAGACTTAGCAGGTAGCAATGTATCTAGCTTGCCTCGAGCACCACAACCGTTTTGGAATTTCAATAGTGGCAACCGGGGGAGCTACAAATATGCAGGCTAAGTCAGATGCCTGACATATTGAAATCTAGCCTTCTCAGCAGGCAGGGAAACGATCCCTTGCCCAAAACATCAGTGCTGGGCATTCACCAACTGACCCTTAACGAACCTTTATCACCTTCTGCGCCCGGCTATCACCACCTGCCTCTATTACAACAAAATATATCCCAGGTACTACTCGCGAGCCCTCTCCCGTCTTACCATCCCAAAGAACCCTACCTACCCCTCCACCTCCAACCCCACTCGCCAACTCCCTCAACAGCCGTCCCTTTACATCATAAACGCTAACCCTATACCCTACACCCATTGGCACCTCATAATTTATTCTTACCCTATTACGGAAGGGATTGGGACTGATCCCCCCAATGGTAACCCCACCCCAAGTACCTGCCCCAACCCCGCTCCTGCTGAGCGGATCCACACCAAGGATCCGCCTTATACCTAAACTGTGCGGCCCTCCTGCCGCTATTGCTACAAAACCACTTGACAACAAAACCCTCTGCCAGTGTCCAATAAGCCACTGAGTTGATAAAGTCTTGCTTGCAATGTAATATCATCCTGAACTCGGGATAAGCCTTCGGTCGGAGGTCAAGACCTGAAAGGCTCATCAAGCCGTGGATACAGGCAATACCGTGGAGGAGTAAGATGACAAGAACTCGAAAGCATGTACTGGGGATTGTTGGGAGTCCGCGCAAGGGTGGCAATACTGATATCCTTGTTGACACTATTCTTGAAGGTGCAAAGGCGAGGGGTGCAAAAGTTGAGAAGATAAGGCTTGCCGATCTCAGGATATCACCCTGCAAAGCCTGCTATGGATGTGCCAAGACGGGTCTGTGTGTTCAGAAGGATGATATGGCAAAACTCTTTGTTAAGATGCGAAAAAGTGGCGTCTGGGTGATTGGCACACCCGTTTATTGGTGGGGACCGAGTGCGCAGCTTAAGGTTTTTGTTGATAGATGGTTTGCCAAGGTGAGAAGACAAAGTGACCTCGCGATCTTTAAAGGCAAGAAAGTCATTCTTGCGATCCCAATGGGTGATACCAGTCGCCGCACGGCCAGACACGTGATTGGTATGTTCAAGGATGCGCTCGCCTACGTCGGAGGGATTCTTTTTGGAACGGTTTTGGCACCTGGAGCTTACGAGAAAGGTGAAGTCCGGTCAGACGCGAAGGTGCTCAAGCATGCGAGGAAACTCGGGGAGGAGAGCGTAAAGATCACTTGAGCCTATCACAAGACAAACACCTCCCTGCATGTTTACGATTGAATCTGCGAAAGCCATCGAGGTCAAGGTGCGAATCTTGCCCGAAGGTTTTAGCTTGAAAACGAAAATAAACCTTCGTGGGTAGGAAAGATTGTGCCTCTCGTCTTACTGCCTATGCCACGGCTTCATCAAACCCCCTCGCCTTGGTATGTTAAAGTTTCCCCATCATTCGCTTAGACAGGATTCTCTTTGATGCAGACCTCCCTATGACTTTGAAATAGCCTCGCTGGTCCGCCGATCTCCAGATCTGTGTAGCAAGAGCCTGTCAAGGAAGGCAAACTTGGACAAGCTCCGACAAAGATTGCTGATACATTGCTAACTTAAGCCCCGCGGTATGCAGATTTTTAGCTCCGACCCCAAAGGGCACGGTTTGAAGATTTTTAGCTCCGACCCCAGAAGAGGAGGGTTACGCCAATGACGGCAATGGCGGCACCAAGCATACCGCGCCAGGATGTTCTCTCCCGATAGAGAAACCACACAGCAGGGATGACCATGACGGGCATCAGTGACATCAGGGTTGCTGCAACACCTGCTTCGGCATGAGTTACTGCAACCATGGAAAGCCAGACACCAAGGAAGGGACCTGTTACTGCCCCTGCGAAGGTGCGCTTGATCGCGCCTCTGTCTCGCCTACTGGCGATCACACGCTTTAGCCTTCCGAAAATGAGAATGCTTAGCCAAACAACTGCGGCTGCAACGAGCATTCTCAACAATGCTGTCGAAAGGGGATCAAGCGGCGGTGACCCCTCACCGGCAGCAACTATCATGCCGTACTTTGAAACAACAAGCCCAACCCCCTGTCCCAAGGCACCACCAATGCCACAGAGATAGCCATAGATTCTCTGTCTGAGGGGAAGGAATGTTGGATTCTGCACATCCTCTCTTTCAAGAATTACGATCGTTATCCCAATGAGTGTGATGGCTATGCCTGTGATATCCCGCTGTGAAAGTTTCTCACCAAGGATACAGAAAGCAGTGATGGATGAGAAAATTGGTGCAAGTGATGTTAGCAAAAGCCCTCTGCGAGGTCCAATCAAGGCTAGCATACCAAAGTAGCCAAAGTCCCCGAGTGCAAGTCCTATAACACCGCTAAGTCCGAGATAAAACCACTGGGACTCATTCGCTGGCGGAACAATCGTACCGAAGGTAAACAGATGAGCAATTGCCAGCACACCTACAGCCATCACAATTCGGTAGGCGTTCACACTCAAAGCGCCGATGCGTCTGCTTGCAGCAGCGAACAGAATCGAGCAGGCGGTCCAAAGAGCAGAAGTTGCAAGAGCTGCAATCTCTCCTATGTGAGTGCTGACTGTCATACGTAGTGAAGATTTGCAAGATGGGTCTTACTTGCCGGATACATTACCCCTCTCACTTCAGATTGAGCAAGGGTGAAAGCCAAGAGATCAGTCCCGCTGCAGGCTGTCGCGGTCAGGCAGGTAAACCTTGAGCCCACCCTCCCAGCGATCGCGCCATTCAATTTTGTCAACTTTGATACGGAGAAGCGCGAAATCAGATGATTCCGGACCTTCTGGGAAATGTTCTGAAAGATCGAATCTCGCGCTGCTCCAGACCCTTCGCTTGTCTGCTGGATCGTCCACCTCTACTGCCTCACCAATCACAGTTGCAGCCTTCTCCCCATGAGGCAGCTCGACAAAGGCAAGGCTCACCTTGGGATTCCCTCGGATCTGCTTAATCTTCCTTGAAGTAGCTGAAGTTGCAACCCAGATGGATGTACAATGTTCGACGATGGGAGAGACAGGTCGAACCATGGGCTGATCACCATCACATGTTGCCAGGTAGGCATGAAGGGCTGTTTGCTTCATGATATCAAGGATCTTTTCCTCGTCACTGACTGCCATGATAACCTCCTCTGGTTATGGCTCTAGCATCCATTCAGAATCTATCACAAGATTTACCACTTGTAGGCTCTTCAAGCCACATAATTCCAGCTTGCTATGCGGGGGCTTGGCAAAAGGTGAAAAACTTCGCGACCACCGGCTACAAGCTCTCGATGGAATTGCCTGCCTGGGTCTCGACTTCAGGCTTCACTGCCGCTGCCTTCGATTTTCGTGACCATAAGAGATGCCCCATCCCCGTGAGGAGGCAGGTGAGTGCGCCACCAGCGAAGAAGTAGGCACGCGTGAAGACGGAAATCACTAAGAAAAGGAAGCTAAAGCCAGAGAGTTCTATGGCAGATATCTCAAGCGAAAGCCAGCGCGGATATTCAATCTTGCCCTTGAGCCCCTGATTTCTCCTAACCTGCCTCATCAAAGCTATATTGCGGATATGCCTGATGTGGGCAGTTGCCTCAAGCAGGAAGAACCCGCCAAGAATGGCTTCGAAGATGCGCTTTGCGCCAAGCGTTCTTACTGTGATAATCCAGGCGAAGGTGACCACAAGAAGTGAGAGCACAAGCACGCGGAGGAAACGTGTGCTTATGAGACGGGCTGCATCTATGTCTTCACGAAAATAAGGGGTTATCTCAAGACTTCCCTCTATGCTTATGTGGGAACTCGTACTCGATCTGTAGAGCCTTGCTGCCCAGACAGTAAGGTAATAATCGGAGATGTAAAGAATTGCCCAGAGAGCCAAGACGAGTTCTATCCTGTCAATGAAGAGCTCTTTGAGCAACTTCCGATTCCCCTGGGAAGGGCAGGGACAACTCTGTTAGCCCCTGCCCCAGGTAACATGCAAAAGCAAGCGTCAGTCCGAAAAAGCTAGATGAGCTGGTATGATGAGATTGGCAACGGGTACTATCATTAAGATCCCGAGCCAGGCAGGCTTGCGCCGAGCTCTGGCGATTCCCATCCAAACAAGAACGATGGCGACAAAGTTCACGATGGGAATCAGGAAAAGCACAAGCCACCACCCAGGCTTACCAGCAATTTTGCACATAAGATAGACATTGAGTATGGGGACCCATGCCATCCAACGATTGGGTGTCCCTGTGCGTTCAGCGATCCCAAAAAGAGTGAGCCCCATGTAAGCATACGTAGCAATTGAAATGAACCAGACTAGCCCAGACATTCTATTCACCTCCGATGCATCTTGTTTTCAGGATTACCTGTGTTAGCCACCCTCCTCACCCTGCCCTAAATGTCTTTATCGGCAGGCACGGAGGCTGTCCGCAGTTAAAATTGAAGTAAGCGAAGTCCCGATTTCCGCCAAAGGCACCATTGTCTCCGTCCGGATAACAAACCCCGGAGATGCAGCAGCGCGACCCAAGATGAAGCCGGTAAGCAAAGTTTGCGAAGGGGGGCTGAATTTATCTTTTAGCTTCTCACTACGCCAGTCGTGATGCTTTCACCAAGCAGCTCAGGCATCAGCCATTCTCTTGTGTAAGCTCCCATTGTAACCTGTCCTCAACTCTGCTAGCCTTAGGTCGTAACAAGACCACATCTTATTCCTATTGATCTGCACATTAATGAGATGCTACTATGCAACTGGCTTACGATTGTCACTTGCAACCAACACCTGGCCCGGGAGGTAGAGTATGTCAGCCAATTCTAAATCCTTGCTGATAGGTGTGCTTGTAATCATCGCTTTAGCCTTGGGCTGCTCAGATGATAATGGAGGTGCACCAGTTGATAAGACACCACCAACTGTGCTTGCAAGCTTTCCCCAATCGGGCGCTACGGAGGTGACCCGAAGTGGACCCTACTGGATAGCCTTCAGTGAAGCGATGGATGAGGAATCTGTTGAGGGTGCCCTTTCAGCTGAACCATCCTTTGACTTCACTACCTTCTGGAGCGGAGACACGATCTTTGTTGCCCCGGATATCCTGCTTTTGCCTGCGACAACCTACACAATTAGCGTTGGCACCTCTGCAAACGATCTGGCAGGAAACACGCTTGAGGAAATCTACGAGATAACCTTCACTACGACATCAGAGGTTGACACAACAAGACCTACCATAGTGATGACTCAACCTGAGGACGGCGCAAGTGGCATACCAAGCGGTATGCCTATCGTAATAACCTTCAGCGAGCCAATGACAAGATATACGATCGAAGGTGCCATATCGATTGAGCCATCGGTTCAGCTTGAGATTACTGTTGAAGCCAGTATTGTCACAATCGGTCATGAAGGTTTCCCACCAGATAGCCTCATAAAAGTCACAATAGATACAACTGCAGCAGACCTGGCAGGAAATCACCTTGCAAGTGAGTATCCGTTTAGTTTCAGAACAGCGCCTGACCTTATTCGCCCCTACCTTGCGAGTGCATCACCAGCCAAAGGGGCAACTGGTGTCTCCACGAATCTATCAAAGATTGTACTTACCTTCAGTGAACCCATGGATCCCTATTCCTTTGATGATTTTCCAATTGAGGATCTTGATGCAAGGCTCATGCATCTGTTCTTAGAAGAGCCTGAGTTTGAGCCACCCTATAGCACGATAACTCTCCCAATCGGTGAGCCACTGCTTAGTGGTTGCACCTACTGGGTAATCTTACGCAATGTAACCGATGCGGCCGGCAATCTAATAGATCCAAGCCCGACCCATTACTACTTCACAACTCGGGGAAGCCTCACCTACTTCCCGGTAACATATCCAAATTGGTGGGAATATTCTGAGCCGTGGGGCGGAGCCATTGAGACCTTTAGGATTGAAAATTACAGTCCATCTACCGGTGATCTAGATTACGCCCGCTATGATGAGGGTGGCATCCGCCGACATGTTGAGAGTCTGCAGTTAAGTGGCAGCACAATCTACATCCGAGGCGTAACAGATTACACCCAAGACGGAACATGGGACTTCGCAATGACCTTCGACGATCCCCTACCGTACATCCCAGCTGATCCCCACCTGCGGCTTGGAGACACCTGGCAGGTCCAAACAACTGGAACTGCAAATACCCAGACGGGCTCCTACGATCTTACTGTTTCAGGAACGGGCCAGATTGAGCCTGATACAACTCAGATAGCAGTTGAACGCCTGGGTGGCTCCTTCAGAAACTGTGCAGTCGTCCACCTCTATACTACCCTTCTTGCCTATAGTGGTACCGATACGCTTGGCGTGATGGATAGTCACATTATAACCTACTTAGCACCAGGTGTGGGTATCGTTAAGAGAATACAGATAGATCTTAGCGAAGGCGATAGTGATACAACCGTCATAAGTGACTGGGGAGCCGACTGACCAATTGGGGCAATCCGCCTGGCACTACTGGACATAGCCAAGCGCCTTTAGCCTCCTTCTGAGTTCCTCATGTGGCTGGATACCGGTCACCGAAGCCTCAGGTTTTCCCCACGTGGCTATCCACTCCACTTTTCTTTGATGCTCACCTATTGTCAGATCTTCGAGAAGGACTCGCCCATCCATATCCTTTCCAACCGGTAGCCCCATGAGGTAGAGCACAGTTGGTGTTATATCAAGTGTTGTTGCCTCATCGATGATGTGGAGCTTCCTAAGAATTGAGCTCAAGGTTCTGAATGGCGCAATCGTGCCTCTCATGTATCGGAATAGCGATGTATATCCATCGTCGATTACCCATGCCCCTGTGTAACGATGTCGCACAGATGGACCACTCATGATGATAAGGCCTCGTGCACGATGCCTCCCCGACCAGGGATGTGGCTTTACCAGATAGGAAAGCGGGACAATTCCCTCCGGCATGATGACGCCTTCTTCTGTCCGAGGCATCTCGAGCACAACTTTGGCAGCATAGGCTGAAATATCAGGTTCGTCCGCGGCTCCTGGTTCAGATCTCACAGAGAAACCAGCAAAAAGAGGCTTATGTGTCTTATCGGTCGAGAGTGAGCGCAGTGCATCGACCACTCGCTGTTCCAGCTCATGATAAGTATTCAAATCTAGATTGCCCTGTTGACGATAAAGCTGCGGGTTTATTTTGAGATCGAGACGATAATATGGCGACCAACCCGGGGTCAGGTAACAGAGAGACCTGGCTGAATCAATGGATCCACCTTCGTATTTCAGAAAGCCCAGCTCATCAAGCAGATGCCCGATGTCAAGCCTTCCCATGCGCCTCCTGACAGGACGTGCCCCATGATCCGAGACAACGATATAGTTGGCTTGGTCACCATAGGTTGCAACAAGCTCAGCAAGCAGGCTATCTGCCTCAAGCCAGCCTTCAAGTATCGCATCCGAATAATCAGAATCAATTTCCTCGGGTTTCCAGTCCCCGTGAATGAACTTTTCGGGCTCCATATCCTTCCAGAAGAAATGCTGAACAAGGTCGGTCGAATAATAGTAGCAAGCAACAAGCTCAGGATCTATTTTGCTTATGAGATCCTTATTGATGGTTCGCAAGAGGCGTGCCTCCTCCCTGGCATACTCAAGCCTCTCATCGGAAGTAGCTGGGATAAGGGGGCGGGCAAGAGCAAGCAGACTTTCTGCCACAGGCTTGTAACTTGTGTATTCTTTGGAAAGATAGAAACGATCAAGGTGTTCGGATATGACCTTCGAAATGAATGCACCTTTCACTCTAAATGGAGGCCAAGTACAAACCCAGTTAACTATACCAACTCCCCTCCCCTTGGATGAAGCAATCGACCAGATTGGGGCAGCCTGCCAGTCGCTACTTAGATTTCCGAAGTGATAGACCTTATGCTTTGAACGCACCTTTCCAGTTGCGATGCTTGTCCAAACTGGTGGCGTAAATTGGGAGCCATAGGTATCGAGATAACCATAGGTACCATTCTCCATCAGTGCCCTAAAGGTCGGAAGATAGCCCTGCTTTGCAAAGGGCAAGGCTACATTCCAGGTTCCTGCATCTATCCCCAGGAGAACCACTTTCCTCGGCTTTGTATCACCTGATGGATCACCCCTTGAGAGGATAAGATTTGCAAAACCGATATAGGCAACACACACAATCATCAAGTAGGCAATCCCCTTAACGGTTGTGCACTTTGGTTTATTGGCGAGATGGTTCACAAGAGTGCTCAGTGCCAAAGCTGCGAGAGCATCGATGAGAATAACAATTCCAATCACACCCCTAAGATCTGCGATCACAACGTAGCGAGGCAGAAGTGGAGCCATGCGATCGAACCGAAGCCAAACCGCCAGTCCAAGTGTAAAGCCAAGCCCGAGGATGAAATACTCAATGAAGCGGCCAAGAATAGCTCCAGCGCGCCCCCTTGTGATGAGTGGCCTTGAGATCAGATAACATAGAAACCCGAGAACGAGAAATCCCACAATGTGAAAACAAAAGGTATAAGCAAACAGATTGAACTTCGAAAAGACTGTTTCAAGGAGACCCAGCTGCTCACTGGGCCAGAAAAAGAACAGACTGACCACAAAGTAGCAAATTCCGCACCCAAGACTTATGATCCAGATCTCGCTGAGAAAGCTCTTGCCAGAAGCTTGAGCTTGACTGTCTCGACTGTCCATCATGCTGCCATCGTAGACCAAGCCAGCGTCTGAGTCAACATGCAGCTAAGTCACAAAACGATTGTCTCATGCCCCCAGCCGTGTTACAATGCCCTTGAGCCGTCGATGACTCACAAGCAGGTTGCGTATGGTTTTTGAGGCTAGATCGGAAGCTGAAAGTGAGGTCGCTGAAGCACTCGAGCGTGAGCTTCCCCACAAACACTACGAAGTTCTCCAATCCAAGGAGTTCATCGAGCATCCCGATGCGGGAGGCTTTTTCGAGGGTGAAATCGATATAGTTGTCTTCAGCCCGGAAGATGGCATCCTTGTAATTGAGGTTAAAGGTGGTGGCATCGAGTACAACGGCAGACGCAAGAGGTGGTATTCGCTCGATCATCTTCACCTTAAGCACGAGATTGATGACCCATTTCGTCAGGCAACAAGAGCATCCAGATTCTTCCGTGATTGGCTTAAGAAGAAAGGTATCAAGCACAAAGGGCGAGAGGCAATTCCGGTTTCCCACGCTGTCTTCTTCCCCGATATAAGGTGGGGAAACAAACCTATCCCATCACATGCAAGACCCGAATTGATTCTTGATTCAAGCCACCTCAGGCGACTTAGGAAAGTCATCCCACAGTTGATGCGTCAGTTCAAAAGACCATATCATCGTGAACTAACTGAATGGGAAATAGAGACAATCAGGACGGGGCTTCTTTATCCTATGGCGAATGTTATGCCAACGCTCAAATCAAACATTGAACGCGAAAAAGCCCGCTTTGTAAGGATAACCGAAGATCAGAAGGTCATACTTGACTATCTTGCAGAGCAAAACCAGTTAGCGATAAGAGGTTTTGCGGGAACAGGTAAGACCCTGCTGGCAGCAGAGAAGGCAAGACGCCTTTATCACAAAGGTCTCAAAGTTGTGATGCTGTGTTTCAACAGACCCCTGTGTCAAGACTTGCGTAAAGCCCTTATTTCATTCTCCGACCGCGTTGACGTCTACACTTATCACGCTCTTTGTAAGGACTTGTGCAAGGAGGCTGGTATTGCCTTCACCGAGCCTGACGAGGAGAAAGAAGCTCGTACCTTCTGGGATGAAGAGACGCCGCTAATGATGCTTGACGCTCTTAAGAAAACCGAAAGGCGCTATGATGCCATAATTGTTGATGAAGGACAGGACTTTCGAAAAGAGTGGTTTGAGGCACTTAAGCACGCACTTGCTGATCCCGAAAAGGGGTACTTCTACATCTTCCTCGATCCCAATCAATGCATCTATTGTGAGCCAGCTGACTTGCCAGTTCCCCTGGCTACATCCATTCTGAGAAGGAACTGCCGCAACACCAAGTCCATAGGTGAGCTCGTTGAAACCTTCGGTAATGTGGAGATGACATACCACCCTGAAGCACCCGTTGGAGAGCCACCAACCTTCATCGCCTACAAAGATGAAGAGGATGAGTTGGTGAAAGTTGAAGCCACGCTTCAGAAGCTTCTGACAACCGATGGGCTCGATCCCGAAGACGTTGTTTGTCTTTCAACCCACTCTAAGGCAAAGAGCTGTTTCTCTGGCGTCGAGAAGATTGCAGGGATCGCCATGACGGAAGAGCTCATCGTCCCGGATCGTAGAATTCGCTTCTCAACCCTCCACCGTTTCAAAGGACTTGAAGCCAATGTCGTGCTCCTCTGTGATGTAAGAGCTGAGAGTAAGACCTGTCAACCTGAACACCTCTATGTTGCAACCTCAAGAGCCCGCCACAGGATTTTCATCTTCCACGAGGAGACCTGGCAACCGCCAGACCTTGACACATAGGATCAATTTGGTATATCATAATAGGTGTCGAAAGTTACACTTATAGGCATATCCAGTATAGGCATATCCAGAGGAAGGTGAAAAATGACAGCCTCGAGACTGGCCGTTGGCGCCTTTTTTTTGTTTCTGCTCATTGCTTTCTCGGCAGGGCTTTGCAAAGAAACTGAGACCTTCGAAGTGACTTTCACGCCTGAAAATCTCTCACTCAAGCACTACCAGCTCGGGGAGAATTCCTTCGATTTCCTCGAAATTCCAGATCTTGCAATCTCTGGAAAGCCAGGCGAGCCGTGTCTCCCTGTGAAATCTATCCATTTTTACGTACCACGCGGTAAGAGGATTGCGAGCATTATCGCCAAACCCGTGGTGAGCTACGATCTTCCTGGCGCTTATACAATCCTTCCCCGTCAAAATGAGATTCCCCTCGGCACCAATGAAATTATCCAACCAGTTATGCCGGACCCTAAGATCTATAACTTAGCCGAGCCATACCCAGCCCAACCTGTTAAGTTGGCATCGCAGGGAAGCATGGGTGGACGCAAAATTGCTGGTATTGAGGTTTTCCCCATTCAATACGTGCCAAAGGAGCAACGCATTGTCTTCAATGAGAGACTCTCCATAGAGGTAACGCTTGAGCCATCTCTCGAGGAGTCGCAGCTTCCCCTCGAGACATCATCTGTGAGGAAGCTCCGTAACGACATTGTAAGCAAACTCGTTATCAACCCAGCCGACCTCGAGACTGATTTCTCAACAATGTCAGGGGATCTTTCTCCAGAGGATGCAGCTGAATACTTAATCATCTGCCTTGAACAACACGCAGATGAGTATGAAGTCCTCAAAGACTGGAAAACTCAGAAGGGCATACCAGCTAAGATCGTTACTCAGCAGGATGTCCTTGCAACCTATCCGGGCACAGATGAACCCGAGCAAATCAGAAACTGCATCATTGACTACTACCAGAATCACAGTACTGTGTGGGTTCTCCTGACGCTTTCTGCTCCCAAGGCAAAGATAAGAGGCTGCTATTGCCGTGTTGGAGGCACAATTGATACGGGAATCCCCTGCGACCTGTATTTTGCTGATGTGGATGGTGATTGGAATGCTGATGGAGATTCCTACTGGGGAGAGACAACGGACGATGTTGATCTTTACCCCGATGTCTATGTGGGTAGAATTCCAGCAAATAAGGGTCTGCAATGTTCAACTGTAGTTCACAAAATATTGACCTATGAGGGCTGCTATCCTGTTCCAACCGACTACCAGCTCAAGATGCTCTTCCTCGCTGAGTATGCCGATGAATCAACTGATGGGGCTGTCAGTAAGAACATGATCGACAATGAATCTGTGCCTCCACGGTATGATCCAATCACAAAACTTTATGAGTCGAGTGGAAATCTAAACTACACCTCGGCCATGAATGCTCTCAACAGCGGGATGGCGATTGTAAACCATGATGGTCATGGAAATGCAAATCTGATATCGATTGGACCCGCTGTCCTTACGACTGATGATGCTCGGAGCCTCACCAATGCTCCAAGATATTCAATTCTCTATACAGTCGCATGCATCCCTGGCAATTTCGAAAATGTGATGGGATGCTTCGGGCGTGGATTCATCGAGGCTGAAAACGGTGGAGGTTTCTTTATAGGAAACTCCCGCTACGGCTGGTACTGGCCAGGCAATCCCGGCTATGGAACCGGCGACCTCTTTGATCGAGAGTTCTTCAAATCACTTTTCGTAAGAGACTACGATCATCTTGGAGTTGTCCATGCCGATGCCAAGGTGCAACGAATTCCATGGTCAGGCGACAACAACACAGACCGCTGGACTCAATATACCTGCAATCTTTTTGGAGATCCTGAGACACCTGTCTGGAAGGACATCCCACTCACAATGAACGTTGATTATCCCGAAAGCATCGATGCCGGAAGTCAAACTGTGACAGTGACTGCAACCTCAGATGGCTCGGCTCTTGAGGATGCGAGAGTGTGTGCCTGGATGGACTCAACAGTTTACGAAGTCACCTACACTGCGAGCGATGGAACAGCCCAACTTGCACTTGCCCCATTGGATACGGGCACAATACTTCTCACAGTTACCAAGAATGGCTACTTACCCTATCTCGGAGATATTCGAGTAATCGAGGGAACATCTGGCCTAGTTGTGGAGACAACTCGAGCAAAGCGTCTACTTCGAGTCTTACCCAATCCGGTAACAAGCCATGCAACGATTGCTTACAGGGCCCCAGGCTCAGCTGAAAAAGTCTCACTTTCAATATATGATGCATCGGGACGCCTGGTAAGAAAACTCAAGGCGAAAACCTCATCATCCTCCAGCATCATCATGTGGGATGGTTGTCTTGAGAATGGCGAACGAGTTCCTGCTGGAGTCTATTTCGTACGTGCCACATCGGGGAATACCTCAGCTGGTACTAAGTTCGTGGTTCTGAGATAGAGATGGCTATTGGCTTGGGCTCGTTGAAATGCACACCTGTGCAACAACGCGGAGGTCTTAGAATGCGCTGGTTCGGTTTTGTTCTTGTCCCGGCTTTTGTGTTTATGCTAAGTGCCTTGACTTTGGCTGGCGAGGCAAGTGAGATGGTCTTTCCAGTAAGTTTCGACTGGGCTGAGCTTAACTATGAGAAACACATGCTAAGTGAGCAGAGTTATGACCTTCTTGGTTTTGAAAGCTCTGATTATGTCTCTTCTCCAGGGCATCCAGCCCTGCCTGTAAGAAGCATGAGCATCTATGTTCCGAAGGGCAAGGTTGTGACAAGAATCTGGGCTGAGGTTGTCGATCAGATGACACTTCCAGGCCCTTACAAGATCATGCCCGCACAGCCCCAGATACCTACGGATGGCTCGGCAAAACCACAAATCGTGCCACCAGATCCAGCCATCTATGAAAGCTCTACCCCCTATCCTGCATCGCCTATTGCAGAAGGACCAGGCGGAAGTGTTGGCGGACGCAAAATCGCAACCTGCAGGATATTTCCTCTTCAATACATCCCCAGTGAAGGCAAGGTAATAGTGAACCGCAGCATGCTCATAAAGGTTAGCCTCGCTGGTGAGGCTTCATCCGAAGAGATACCTCTGGAAACAGCCCAAGTGCGCAAGCTGCGTAACGACTTTGTCTCTGGTCTTGTTGCCAACCCTGAGGATGTTGTAAGCGACTTTCCCGTCGAAGCGGCTCCGCTCGATGCATCGGATGCTGCTGAATATCTCATCATCTGCCTCGCCAATCATGCAGATGAATATGAGGTTTTGAAAAACTGGAAAACCCGCAAGGGCATACCCACTGAGATAGCAATTCAGGAATCAATCCTTGCCAACTATCCTGGCAGGGATGATCCCGATAGAATCCGCAACTGCATCAAAGATTACTATCTCAATCGAAGCACAAACTGGGTGCTTGTGACTCTGTCTGCACCAAAGGCAAGGATAAGAGGCTGCTACGGAAAGGTGAGTGGTACAGTTGATACTTTCATTCCCTGTGACCTCTATTTTGCTGACATGGATGGGGATTGGAATGCCGATGGTGACTCTTATTGGGGTGAGACTACAGACGATGTTGATCTCTATCCGGATGTATACGTTGGGAGAATAACCGCCAATAAGGGCGTTACATGCTCAACAGTCGTTTACAAGGTTCTGACCTACGAAGGCTGCTACGCCATGCCTACCGATTATCAACTGGATATGCTCTTTATGGCTGAATATCTCGACGATTACACAAATGAAGCCTTGCTCAAGAATCGGATAGATAATGAATCCGTGCCTGCACGATTCGATCCAATTACCAAGCTCTATGAGTCAAGTGGCAATCTTAATTGGGCAAATGCGATGAATGAGCTTAATGCTGGCAACAACATAATAAACCATGCCGGTCATGGAAACATAAATATAATAGAGATTGCAGATGATATTCTTACCAGCACCGATATGGAGAACCTGACCAACGCTCCACGCTATTCGGTGTTTTACACTGTTGCCTGTGATCCTGGTGCATTCGATAATCTTACGGGTTGCTTCGCCAAATCCTTCCTTGAAGCTACTGATGGTGGTGGCTTCATAATAGCCAACTCCCGCCTGGGCTGGTACTGGAGCGGAAATCCGGGCAACGGAACTAGCGATAAGTATGACCGAGAATTCTTCAAGTCAATCTTCAACCGCGGTTATACCAATCTAGGGGTTGCTCATGCCGATGCTAAGATTCAACGCATTCCCTATGCTGGCAGCGATGGAACAGAGCGCTGGGCAATGTATTCACTTAATCTTCTCGGTGACCCGGAAACTCCAATCTGGATTGATACCCCAATCGCTATGACTGTCGCTCATCCTGAGACGGTTGATACCGGGCCTCAGACCTTCACAGTCACAGCATCCGCAGGTGGCTCGCCCCTAAATGGTGCGAGAGTTTGCATATGGAAGGGCGATGAGATCTATATGGTGGATCAAACTGATGTAAATGGGGAAGCCAGCTTCTCAATCTCCCCAGCCGATACTGGCGATATGCTTGTCACAGTTACTAAGAATGGCTACTTGCCCTACCAGGGAACAACGAGAGTAGGAAGTGATATATCCGGCATAAGCCCGAGCGGTTTAGGCTTGCCAAGCATAACGGCAAGCCCCAATCCTGCAAGAGGCAGTGTGCTTCTGAGATTCTCACCTGGAGGCTCAGGTGCAATGAAACTCGCTGGTGAAGGGGCGAGTGTTGAGATAATCGATGTAGCTGGTCGTGTAGCAAGGACCATAAGGCTGGATGAAGCTACTATTCGAAGAGGAACCCTCACGTGGGATGGTACAACCACAAGTGGTATGAAGGCATCACCTGGCATATATTTTGTCAGGTTCTCACTTGGTAAAGCTTCGGCAACATCAAAACTCATTGTCCTCAAATAGAGGGTAGAAAGTGAGAAAAGTGGGTGTCGGCTCAGGCGACACCCACTTTCTCGTCTGACCAATTATCTCAGATTCCCAGGATCGAGCCGTGGCAAGAGAGCTGCGCAAGGTTTACAGGCTTTCGCCCGGAGGGAACAAGCAAATTTGCTTGATCAGACCGCTTAAGGTGAGACCAGTCATGAATAGTTGACCATCTTAAAGGGGTCTTTTCAGCGCTAACACCTTGGTTTCACTTTGAAAAAAGACGAATCCATCCATAGAAGAATTTCCACCAAGAATGCGAAAGGTGACCACACAGCACCTGGTGCGGGAAGAGTTACCCAACCCGTTCGTGACTTCTAAAGACCCAGTCGAGCACAATCCCGACTGACTTCTTGGCGAACGTCAGAGCCTCTAAGTTTGCTTGCAAAACCCAATCCGACATGGAACAATACACTCAAGGGGATTTCCAGGCGAGATGAGCCCAGAGTCCAATTCGAATGGAAATAGCATCGTGCAGGCTTCTAGCTCCGATCCCATTGCCAAGTTTTTGGTGCAGCTTCAATCAGGTGAACAGAGACTCATCACGAGCCGCAAGCCCCTGATAACGATAGGGCGCCTGCCCCAGAATGAGATTCATCTCCATGACCCGCTTGTCTCCCGCCGACATGCTGAGATCTATCGTGACAAGACTAGCTACTGGCTACGCGATCTCGGCAGCAGAAATGGAACCTTCCTCAATGGCGAATCCATCTCTGGACCTGTTCAATTGAAGCCCGGGGATAAGGTCAATGCCGGCAACTGCCTAATCGTTTTCCAACCCCCTACCCCATCACTTCTCACAGAAAAGCAGGAGAGCGTACCATCATCGACAATGAGTTTGGCAAAACCCAAACTCCCGAAACTTAACGCTCCACTCGAGATGCTTACATCAGTTGCTGAGATTGCTCGCCAGATAGTAATGGATCAGCCTCTCGAGCAAACACTTCAATCCATTCTTGAGATATGTCTTGAACGAACATCAGGCGAGCGGGCGGCAATTCTCACTCTTGATGAGAATTCAAATCTTGTTCCCAAAGCCTACCTTTCAAAATCTCCCACGAGGGAGCGTTTCGCTTTGAGTCGTTCAATTGCTCATCGGGCAATTGCTGCAAATGAGGCACTCCTCATAAGAGATGTTGCTGGCGAGCACGATCTCAAGGCAAGCGAGAGCATAGCCAACCTCAAGATAAGGTCAGCGATCTGCACTCCCCTCTGGAATGGAGAACAAACAGTCGGCGTTCTTTACATCGATACGACCCGGGCTGACAGGCAATTTGATGAGGTTGATCTCCTGTTCTTCTCGACACTTTCCGGAATGATAGCCGAGAAAATTCAAAATGCTACGCTTGCCGAGATAGCGAGGGAGAAACAGCGTCTTGATGCTGAGCTCAGAATTGCCGCTCAAATTCAGAGCCAACTGCTTCCTTCAGATCTGCCTTCAGTGGACGGCTATGAGATCGCTGCCTTCAATCGTGCCTGCACCGAAGTAGGTGGTGACTACTACGATGTCTTCGCTGCTGATAGCCGGATTGTCATCGCAGTCGCCGATGTTGCCGGTAAGGGAATCGGAGCAGCCATGCTTATGTCAAATCTGCAGGCAGCCTTGAGGATCCGATCGGATACTTCGAAGGACGTAGGTGAGGTGCTCCAGAGTCTCAATGCAGATCTCATCGACAGGGTAGGTGAGGGAAGATTCATCACGTGCTTCCTCATGTCACTTGATCCCCAGACCGGCAAGGTGGCATACGCCAATGCCGGACACAATCCCCCCATTGTTGTAAGGGGTGGTAAGCAGATCGAACGGGTTGAAGCCGCAGGTTTGCCACTTGCCATCCTCGTTGAAAGCGACTACGAGGCCCATTCGATCACTCTCGAACCCTCAGATCTCATCCTGCTCTACAGTGACGGCGTTACTGAATGTTTCAACAAGGACGGCGAGCTCTTTGGTGAAGAAAGGCTCGAGGCGATCCTCAAGCAGATTTCTCCACAGAGCGCAAAGGATGTAATCAAGACGATCGTCGGGGCTCTGGATGAATTCCGCCAGGATCGTCCCTTCTCGGACGATGTTACCCTCGTAGTGGTTAAGCGGCTATAAAGCCCCTATCGCACCGCAATCTTGGCAGATGCAGATTACGATCCCTGCCTGGCAACAACGAAGTATGTTCCAGGGGCAACAAGTCTGGCACGAGCATGAGAGCCCTCCCGGGAAATCGCCTAGAGACGGGTTTCTACTGCTGTTGCCTAAACTACCTTTCTTACATTATACCACCGAGGTTTTGTGCGTATTGTGCATTCAACCCGAACGTATCGGTGGTAGCCTTCAGCACCGTCAGTGCCCGCTCTCACCACCCCAGGTGGGTCACCATGTCCCCACCCATTCCCATTAGGGGTCAGAAAACGCTTGAAATAGGGAAAGACCCTGTGATACAATCCCATGGGTTCGCCCTCTATGTGACCGCACTCTGAGCTGCCGTTACATCGTGGGCCTGCCTTGAGTTTCTCTCTGCAGTGTTGGCCAAGGTGTTCCTATGGGGTGACTTTCATTGTTTCGGCAAGGAGGGTTAACTATGTCCACAGGTCGCTTTCCAAAGCAAGTCATCATCTGGGCTTTGCTCATGGGTCTCAGCGTGATCTTCGGCTATGTTGAGGTGGCTTGTGCCGATTGGTTCCCTGAATTCAGGCTGACCTATAGCCCGAGCACCTCCTTAGACCCCTGTCTTGCCACGGATGACAGTGGCCATGTCCATGTGGTGTGGGAAGACGAACGTGATGGCAACCATGAGATCTACTACAAGTGCTATGATGGCGTCTCATGGGGATCCGATATCCGCCTTACTAATGACCCTGGAAACTCCGCAGAACCCTCAGTTGCCACAGACGGCAGTGGCAATGTCCATGTGGTGTGGTATGACAACCGTGATGGCAACGATGAGATCTACTACAAGTGCTATGACGGGGTCTCATGGGGGCCTGATATCCGCCTCACTAATTCCCCGAACTACTCTTGGGATCCCTCAGTTGCCACGGACGGCAGCGGCAATGTCCATGTGGTATGGTATGACCGTCGTGATGGCAACTATGAAATCTACTACAAGTGCTATGATGGTGTGTCATGGGGGCCTGATATCCGCCTCACTAATGACTCCCGCTCGCAAGGGGCACCTTCAGTTGCCACGGATGACAGTGGCAATGTCCATGTGGTGTGGGGTGACGGCCCTGATGAGATATACTACAAGCGCTATGACGGAGTCTCATGGGGGCCTGATATCCGCCTCACTGATTCCCCTGACGTGTGTGGCTCCCCTTGTGTTGCCACAGATGGCAGTGGCAATGTCCACGTGGTGTGGTATGACTCGCGTGATGGCAACTATGAAATCTACTACAAGCGCTATGATGGAATGAGCTGGGGACCTGATGCCCGCCTCACTGAAGACCCTGCTGACTCTTGGATTCCCTCGATTGCCACAGATGGCAGTGGCAATGTCCATGTGGTGTGGTATGACTCGCGTGATGGCAACTGGGAAATCTACTACAAGTGCTATGATGGTGTCTCATGGGGTCTGGATATCCGCGTCACTGATGACCCGAAGCACTCTTGGAAACCCTCAGTTGCCACGGATGACAGCGGCAATGTCCATGTGGTGTGGTATGACGAACGTGATGGCAACAGGGAGATCTACTGGAAGGAGTACTACAATGGCACTCTGTCAGCACCCCAGGTAACATTCATATCGCCTACAAGCGGAGTTCCAAACGAAAAAATCCAAATCACAGATCTAACAGGGACAAACTTCGTGTCTCCTGACTCGGTCTGGTTCGAGATGGCTGGGCAGCCACGAGTTGTCGCCTACAAGGTCTGGGTTGAATCATCAGATAAGATAACCTGTAGTGCATATTTCAATGGCACCGCTACGGGTTATTGGGATGTGGTAGTGAAGAATCCTGATGGCCGGATTGCCACGTTACCAGCAGCCTTCTATTTAGATCCAGCTGCAAATTGGGAAGTCGACACCAGACTCACTTACGATGGTTTCTACTCATTGCTTAGCGGCCGCCGCTCTGTGGCATGTGACGCTTCAGGCAATGTTCATGTGGTGTGGGAGGACACTCGTGATGGCAACAAGGAGATCTACTACAAGCGCTATGATGGCACCTCGTGGGGACCTGATGTGCGCCTTACCAATGACCCTGCGGAGTCGGAAGACGCGTCAGTTGCAACAGATGATAGTGGGCACGTCCATGTGGTGTGGGTGGATGATCGTGATGGCAACAATGAGATATACTACAAGCGTTATGATGGGACTTCCTGGCGATCTGATGTGCGCCTCACCAGTAGTCAGGCTTCCTATCCGGATCGCCCCTGTGTCGCCGCAGATGGCACCGCCAGTGTTCATGTGCTGTGGCATGACTATCGTGATGGGAACACTGAGATATACTACAAGCGTTATGACGGAGTCTCATGGGGATCTGAAATCCGCCTTACCAATGACCCTGCCGAATCTCAGGACCCCTCAGTTGCGGCGGGTGTAGGTGGCTATGTGCATGTGGTATGGCAGGACGACCGCGATGGCAACAAGGAGATTTACTACAAGTACTATGATGGGATCTCATGGGGTCCCGATGTACGACTGACTGATGACCCTGACCTCTCCGAAGACCCTTCAGTTGCCACAGATGAGTTTGGCAATGTGCATGTGGTATGGCAGGACGACCGCGATGGCAACAAGGAGATCTACTACAAGCGCTATGATGGCACCTCGTGGGGACCTGATGTGCGACTCACAAATGACCCAAGCAACTCCGAAAGCCCCTCAGTCACGGCCGACTACAATGGCAATGTCCATGTGGTATGGGATGACTACCGTGATGGTAACTGGGCGATCTACTATAAGCGCTATGATGGAACCTCATGGGGTTCTGATGTAGGACTCACTGGTGACCCTGCCCTCTCCAAGTCCCCCTCGGTTGCCACAGATGGAATTGGCTACGTCCACGTAGTCTGGCATGACTGCCGTGATGGCAACTATGAGATCTACTGGAAGATGGGCTGGTACGATGTGTTACCCGGTCCCCAGATAACATCCATAGAGCCATCAGCCTGGTTTGCCAACGAGATAGTCCAAATCAGGAATCTCGCAGGTAGCGACTTCGTCTCTCCAGACTCAGTCTGGTTCCAGAAGGCAGGTGAAGAGCCCATCATCTGCTATGATGTCCAGGTCGAGTCCCCATCAAAAATAACCTGCAAGGCTTCTCTCGACAGTACCACAACCGTCGGCTACTGGGATGTAGTTGTGAGGAATCCTGATGGTCAGGCAGACACCCTCGAGGCTGGCTTCTATGTGATGCCTCCAAGGAATTGGAGTTCAGATGAGCGCTTGACTGATGATCCAGGAAACTCCGAGTATCCCGCACCATCAACTGGTGGCAGTGGTACCTTCTATGCTCTGCTGCAAAGCAAGTCCTCTGAAGACAAGGCATCCTACCAGTCAGGTACCAGTCTCAACCTCCATGTTGTATGGCGGGATGACCGCGATGGCAATGAGGAAATCTACTACAAACGCTACGATGGCACCTCCTGGGGTCCTGATGAGCGCCTTACCTCGGATACTGCCTCATCGCGGTACCCATGCCTAGCATCAGATGTCAACAATCACGTCCATGTCGTCTGGGTCGATTATCGAGGTGGACACTGGGGACTCTACTATAAGTCCTACGATGGCACAGCCTGGAGTGATGATCAGGAGATCTCACCTGATATTGCAACCGGTTATGCATATCCAAAGGTAGCCATGGACGCCTGTGGCGATCTCCACCTTGTATGGAGTGACCACCGCAATGGTAACAAGGAGATCTACTACAAGCACTACGATGGCGCCTCCTGGGGTCCTGATGAGCGCCTTACCTCAGCCGCAGGCTCCTCCGTATACCCCGCAGTTGCATTAGGAGCACCCGGTACTGTCCATGTGGTATGGCAGGACACCAGGAGCGGCATAAGTAACATCTACTACAAGTACTTTGATGGCGTCTCCTGGAGCAGTGACGAGCGCCTCTGTGCTGGCAAGTTTCCCTCCAGCTACCCCTGGATAGCAGCAGATGCCAATGGTAATGTCTATGTCGTCTGGCATCTCTACTTTGGTGGCAACTACGACATCTACTACAAGCACTACGATGGCGTCTCCTGGAGCAGTGACGAGCGCATCACCTTCGATGCGGCTGACTCCGAGCATCCCCAGGTGGCAACCGATGGCAATGGTAATGTCTATGTGGTATGGCAAGACGACAGGGATGGCAACTATGAGATCTATTATAAGCGCCTTCAGGCAGGCTCCTGGACAGATGACCAGCGTGTCACCTCGGCCTCAGGCGATTCCTGGACTCCTGCTGTGGCAATGGATAATGTCGGTAACCTCCATGTCGTCTGGTCTGACAACCGAGATGGCAATCCTGAGATATATTACAACTCCTGGGGACTGGACCCCACGATCGCAGGTCTTCAGGATAGGCTGCAACAGCCAACACACCTTGCTATCCTGGGTGTCAACCCCAATCCAACTTGTGGAGATGTCTCAGTCGAGTTTGCTGCACCCCCATCTCAGCGAATCTACTATTGCATCTATGATGTCCAGGGAAGGCTTGTATGGCAGGATGAAGTCCGAGTCAAGCCTGGAAGCCAATGGGTTCGGTGGAATGGGCATGATCTGGCTGACAGACCTGTCTCGGCAGGCATCTACTTTGTGCGTATCTCTGCAGGCAGGCAGAATTCAACAGCCAAGGTCGTGCTCATAAGGTAGCACAGTGATCGCAAGAGCTATATGAATGCTCGGGCTGGTTGAGGCGGGTTATAGTCGCAATTGGATGTCCAGCACGCAAGCCCCTCTATCCTGCAAGATGCGGCATGGCAGCATCGTAGGGCAAGCATCCATGCTTGCCCAATACTCCCCGGTGGAGCCAGCCTCCCCACCATTCCAAACGAGTTATGTTTGCACCACCAAACTAACCACCACACAATCACAGAGACTGGCACCTACGCAACTTCCGTGCCAGAAGCCCCAAAATGCACGTTTTTAGCTCCGACCCCCGTTAGCGGAGGACGATCTTGGCAGTCTCCTGGCGATTGCCCTGCCGCACTACTACAAAATATGCACCGGGCGCTACCAGCTCGCCACCATCATTCTTCCCATCCCAGTAGAGCGAGTATGCCCCCCTAATCACCCGATCACGCAGAAGGTCCCTTACAAGGGAGCCTTCAACTGAATAGATTGCCACTGTCATAGGTTCATCACCGCTGCCAATCAATCGGATTCTTGCATCGCTCAACCCCACCGTAACCTTCAATCCCAGCCCAAACTCCCCATCAGGTTTAACCGGTGGCACGCGTTCCTGCCCAGTCGGGTGCCCATACTGTTGGGATTCTACCAACAACCCCAGAGTGAACTGGAGCGTGTGAGCACGACTCATGATCTTACCAGCAACGTTCGGAGTCACTCCTTCGGGATCGTAGGTGTGGGGTATCTCAGGAGTGTCCGCCACCAGGTCGGCTATTCGTCCGACCAACATGTTTGCCCGTGCTATGCGCTTGATGTGGAAGGCATTCTCTGCCTGCGTAAGCAATGATGTCAACTGATCATATGTGGTCTCAGGAATATACTCCTCATTATCGACAATCGCATCCTCGAGATAACCGAACTTTAAGCGGGCAACTGCCCCCTTGTTGCGCTTGTCCTCTGCCAAAGCAAGAACCGAAAACTCATCCTCCTCAGACTGAGTGCGTGTCAAAAACCTGAATCCGGTTGGTGGCTGAACCTCAGTCGCTGCAATCGTAACATCCCGCCACGTCGTGCATGCCCCTGAGGGTCGCAAAAACACACGCACGTCGTCAGCATTCACCCCAGGCGGCAACTCCTCATCCGTCATCAATGCCACACCAGCCGTATAGTCAAACGTCGCACTCGTCGACATCTCATAGAAGTCTGAGAAGAAGGTCACACCCTCAGGAGGAGGACATGGCTGAGTCTCACTAATATCCACATAGACAGACCCAGCCACAGCAACCGAATCAAATGTTACGGCAACCTCATCCGGTATCACCGTCACCTCAACGCTATCACCCTCAGGCACGTCCTCACCATGTGAGTCCAGGCTGTAAATGTAGATAGCGGAATCGATGCTCACTGACACGTAAAGCGAATCCCCAAAGAATGCGAGACCTGTGGCTGTTCCGTAACCTACCCCGCTCAAAGCGTATTCACTGATCTTCACACCACTCATGGTGAACTCACCAAGCTTATTCGAAAAGCCATCTATGGCATAGAACTTTCTATCATGAATTGCGAGACACCCCGGTGCATACCAGTCGTCCTGCTCAAGGTACCTTTCCTCCAGTACCTGACCCGTGAAAGCATCCATGACAAAGACTGTAAAGTCACCTAAAACGTAGAGGGTGTCATTGAGACATGCCATACCCCAGGGAGGGGAATAGAGTCCGTAAATCTTTGTGGTGAGTAGTGTATCAAGTTCTCCTTCCTCCCATCTGTACTTGATGATCGCCCCGCAGTCGTCGCCAACCCAGTAGTAGACGTACTGCGGTGAAAGCTGGCATGCGCAGGAGACATATCTGGGAGGATCCTCCGGACATAGTGGAATCGTGTCGGAAGCAACTATTGCATCCCGAAGCGACCCGCTCGGTATGGATATTGAAAAGAGTACTGAACTGGTGTAGTGGTCTGCAACCGCAAACATAGTTAAGCTTCCGCATGGATCGAGACCAGACAAGTGAGTCGTCGAAACTGGCGCTGGGATCTCACCTATTCTCACAAGGTCAGCACTCGCGGATAGAGCTAGCACTAATATGACACTGATCACTGCTATTACCTTGAACATGATCTCGACACCCCCTAAAAGAAAAAAGCCAAACCAAAATGGTACCCGCCCGGTTACCTTTGTTTCCCAGTATAGCACAGGGGGTAAACTATTTCAAGTTAAATCCCGACTTATAGGCTTCGAGTTTTCGGGCCATTTCCGATCCTGTGGCGAAAGCTCGAAGGTGGTTGATATAATTCTCAACAGCTTTGGATTTGATAAACCAAATCCTCAGGCGGGGTGGACAGTTAGCGTAGGCGTTGGCTACTTCATCAAGAGCCTTGATGTAAAGATCCCTTCCCGCTTCAAGATCCTGAAGGTCTTCCTTTATCCTCGCAGCCAGGACAAGATACTCATATTTCGGGAGACCGAGTGAAGCTGTGAGCCTGAGCGCCTTATCGGCGTGGCTTGAGGCTGCCTGCAAATCCCCTGCCTCAAGCTCGAGCTCTGCCATTCTCCGAAGTGCGACAGCCGCAAGGTCACCCAGTGAGTAGCGCCTGGCCAGATCAAGCGCTACCGAAAGCTCAGCCCTAGCGTCCGTGGGAGATCCGGTGTGAGCGAGAATATCCGCTCCAAGCAGCTTGCTCTCGACGGTGCACCTCATGAGCTCCGTACCGAGGATCTGGCCCAGATGCTCACTCAGCGCCCTGGCATCCTTATCAAGCCCGCTCAGGCACATTCCACGCAATCGAGTGAGCTTGAGCCTGCAGGCTGACTCAAAACCCATATCGGACTCACCAAACTCATCCAGATCTTGCATCACCGAGTCGTAGCCAGCCTCGTAACCAATCTCCTGGTAGAGAAGCGCCTTGCCGAGGAGAGCCTCGATTGCCGACTCCTTCTCCCCAATACGGCTTGCAAGGGCATAGGCACTATCGAGGTGGTACATGGCTTTGGCAAACTCCCACTTGCGGGCATAGGCTTCCCCAAGTAGAGCCTGGGCTATTACCAGACTCCGCTTGGCGTTGAGACGCTGATTGACTCTGAAGGCGCCTCTGAAATAGATGATTGCACTGTCCAGTTTCCCCCTGGCCAGGCAGTGTTGCCCAAGACCGAGACTATCAGCAGCCAGGAGTCTGACGTCGCCAAGCTCAGTATCAACTTCAACGGCGCGCCGGAGCTTGGCTGCCGCCTCCTCGAAACGAGCCCGGGCGATTAGCGACTCAGCAACATTGCGCAGACTGTGTGACTCTCCGCGCTGATCCCCTATCTCAACCCGAAGCGCCAGCGCCAGCGAATCAAGCCGTAGGGCTTCCTTGTAGTGCCCCATGAGCGAATACAAGCCTGCCATGTCCGAAAGCGATGCTGCCATGAGATGTTTGGCACCGATCTCCTTCCGCGTCTCATAGCTCCTCTCATAGTAGGAGAGCGCCTCTTCATAGCGCCCCGAGTTCTGGTAGATCTGAGCAATCTTGTTCAGAGCAGTCGAAACACCGATCTTATCCCCTATCTCACGCTTGATCTCGAGGGAGCGCTTGTAAGCCTCAAGAGCATCATCCTGCCTTCCCATTATCTTGTAAACCAGCCCCAGATTGCCGAGGCTCGCAGCCACACCACGCTTGTCCCCAAGCTCCTCCTTGATCCTGATCGATTCCTCGAAATAGGAGATGGCTTTTTCAAAATCGTTCCTGTGGCGATAGACCACGCCAATCGCATTAAGCACTGCAGCCTCGCCTTCACGATTTCCCATCGATCTATAGGCTTCAAGCGACCGATTGAGCTCATCAAGTGCCTCATCAAGCTCCTCATTTCTGATAAGCACCTTGGCCAGCTCAAACCGAGCAGCAACAAACTTCGAATCGAGCTCAAGCGCCCGCTTCAGATTCCGAGCAGCCTCACCCCACTCACTTATGGTCTCATAGGTGAGTGCCAGCTTGTAATAGCCTTCCGGATCGTCCGGATAAGCCTTTATGAATTCCTTGTACGATTCGATTGCTTGCTCAGTGTTGTACGTTATCTCCGCGTGGTTAGCGAGAATGAAGGTTCGGTCGGCTGGCGGTACGCGATCAATGAACTTTACAACCTTGTCAACAGCAATCAGCGACAGACTCTCAGCCTTGGCATCATAGCCCAGGTTCCTGTATGCCTCGCTCGCCTTGGCATATGCCATAGCGAAGTCAGGGTCAGCCTCGATTGCCGCTTCAAAAGCCTGGGCAGCCTCAAGATATGAACCCACGTAGGTGAGCTCAATTCCTTTGGCAAATTCCGAAGCGGCTGTGACTGATCTGGTTCGCTGGAGACCGAGTGCCTGGTCGAGATCCTTGTCGATATCCTCCTGACTGAGATGGAAGATGTACTTGGTCTCACGAGTAAGTTGATCGATGAGATCGAGTACTGCATCCTCTTTTGCCTGAACAATCTTGGTTCCGATGAGCTCCTGCGTTTCAGGATCCTCAACCTTCATCGTGATTCTTATCTCATCGCCCGCCTTGACGAAACTCCCGAGAATTACGGCGTCCACATCAGTCGCCTTGGCAAGCTTGGTCAGCGCCTCCGGGGTGGAGATCTCGGCAACATCGATTCCTGCCTCAGCCGCTATCTGATGGAGTCTAGCTGGACTCATAACCCTGAAGAACTTCGACTGAGCCAGATCTGCCGTGAGGTTATCGGCAATGCCGGTTGTAAGCCAGTCGAGATCAGCCTGACCCGTGATGTTCTCAAATGGCAACACGGCAACGTAGGTGCGCTTCTC
>JAOZOU010000001.1:188401-193972 GCA_029933125.1 bacterium
CCTGCTTCATGGGCTGCCTTGAGGGCTTCAAGAACCTGAGTGGCAATCCTCAAAGCCTCGTCGATTCCGAGTTTGCCTTGCTCAAGGATGATAGTCTTGAGATCCTTACCCTCGATGAAAGGCATTGAAATGAACTTGAGCCCTTCAGCCTCAGCGATGTCATAGATTCGAAGTACATTCTTGTGGGTTACCTTCCTTGCAAGGATGATCTCGTCCTTGAAGCGCTTGATCATGGTTTCATCGCGAGCAAGATCCTGCCGGACAACCTTGAGAGCAACGATACGGTCGATCTCACGATCCTTGGCCTTATAGACCCAACCCATACCACCCTTACCGATCACTTCAAGAATCTCATATCGCGCCCCTAGGACAGAGCCTGGTTTGAGTGCAGCCTCCTCGGTTGGAGCCTGAGGCATGCCTTCGATCGTCTCATCAGAAATCTGGGTGACATCAAGTTGAGGCAGGGTTATACCGCAATGAGGGCAGGCTTGCGTCTCTTCAGATACCTCTTTTCCACAGCGAGGGCATTTCTCCATTTCGCCTTGTCCACCTACCCCAGTAAATGATGGAAACTGGTGCCTGAAGACATTATTTCAAGTGTCTTACTCCCCATTTTAAGCGGTTGGTCTTGCATAGAGAGCCTCACCCTTATGTTGACCGCACAACCGTTATGTTAGCCTATCCGCACTTGTATCAACCGCCTTGCTCCCTACATCGAGTGAGCGCTAAGAAATGTGAGGCGCTCATCCTTCGTATCCTCAAAAACGCTTCTAAGGATATCTTCGGTCATCTTGTCGAGCTGGCGGTCCCTCCGCGCCATTGCACGGCGTGCAGTCTCTATAGCCTTCTCAAGCTTGTGTTCCGTGAATCCTGAAGTACCTCCCCAAGAGAATGAGGGAATGAATTTTGGTGGATAATCACCTCCGAAGATGTTGCAACAGACTCCTACAACCGTACCCGTATTGAATACAGTGCCTATCCCGCACTTTGAATGGTCACCCATAAAGAGCCCAACAAAGAGCTCGCCCGTATCGATGGGACTCCCATTGACGCTCACCCTTACAGTTGAATAATTGTTCTTCATGTCACTGGTATTTGTGCCAGCCCCTATATTGACCCACTCCCCAAGATAGGAATGCCCGAGAAAACCGCTGTGCTGCTTGTTCGAGTAGCCATGGATTATGCTTTCCGCAACCTCTCCACCCACCTTGGAAACTGGTCCTATTGAGGTCTCCCCATAGATCCTGGCTCCCATCTTTATCATGCTCTTCTTTCCAATGTAAAGAGGACCCCTTAGGGATGCATTGGGCATGATAACTGCTTCGTCGTCGATAAGGACTGGACCGTCGGATGCATCGATCACAACACCAGGACCTATTTTCGTCCCCTTGCCGAGAATGACGTCTTCGCCAATAAGATGAACACCTTCAGGAACACGCAGCCTCTCGGAACCTTCAATCGTCGCATCTACAAGTATCTCAAAGTCGCTTTCAATCTCTGCCCCATTGTGCCTTACAAGATCCCACGGATAAGTGATTATCTTCGCTTCGATTGACCTTTCAGCAAGATCCCTAAACGCGTCATTTGCGAGTGGTTTGCCTGAGTAGTTCTTCATGAGATGCTGGAAGTTGTCTCCAAGGTTGACAGCAACAACTGTGCCGTTGCAAACATACTTGCCTTCCCATTGAGGATTGATCTCTTCAAGAAGCCGAGATGTGGGAAGGACTCTCCCGTTGATAAGTGTTATTCCGTCAAAGTTGCCGCCAATCTTGAGAGATGAGAGGAATCCTCGGGCCTTAAGGTACTCACTGAGGTAGCTCCGCACGTGGGCAAAGATAAGTACCCTTTCGCCTTCGGCCGCCCACCACCTTGTGCCGTCGTACCTTTCGAGCAACTTTTGGAGCTTCTCGAGGATGGTAAGCGCGCCACACCTCAGATCGAAAACAGATCGTGTAAGCGTAAGAGGGTAGAGATTGGAGACACCTTCATCCTCAAAAAGAACAATTGCTCTTGCCATGGAAACCCCCGTCTGAAGCCTCGGATAGCCTGTGGCCGGTTGCACTCGTATCGCTGTCGGCTATGCCGCTACCGATCATCTGCGCTCGATAATGCCTGCCGCTTAATATATCTACAGGGCTTGACCTCAGCCCCTCTGGACACTGCCTATTAAAAAGCTTACCATTTTTGTGGTCAACATGAAACCTCCAAAGCTGTTTCTGCATCCTATATGAAACGGAAAGGGGTGATAGGTTTGCCAATAAGAGAGTACATCTGTCAGAAATGCGGACACATCTTTGAAAATATCGAGATGGGCGGGGAAGAAGAAAAGCCAACTTGCCCAAAGTGCAATTCGGCAGATGTGAACCGCATCCTTTCAATTTTCTCGAGCTCGGGTGGGGGGTGCGACTTTACATCAAGCTTTGGCTGAGGCTAGGATGCGTGACGGGCTGTCACGCTTGAGCCCATCGGGTTTTCACTTTAATACTACGTACCACAAGTTCATTTACTACTACAACTTGGGTTGCCACTTCTTGCCTGGCGGCAGAGGTGGCTTAACTCTTTTAACCCTGACGACATAGTTTCGGAAGTAAGGACCGAGGATTTGCAATTCCCTAGGGGTGGGAAAGAGAATCTTATTACGGCTGAAGTTGAAGATGCCCGATCTGCCATCACCTGAGGGATCGTAGCCAGCCGCCAGACCGTGCCACTCCCCTTTGTACTTGAAGAGTGCAAGCACGACTATGCGGGTATCGTCGAGCAGACCTCCGAGCAGCTTGTCAATCCACGCATCGATATCGACAATCGCCCAGCCTTCATAAATTCCAAAGATGTAGATGTTGGTGAGCTCAATGGCTTGGTATCTACTCCAGCGAAGCCTCTTGCGAGGAATATCCCACTCGTAGAACTTGACAACCTCACTTGCGGTAACAGATCCAGGGTGATAGCCAAGTATGCTGTAAGGGACTGGTGCGCGGAGTATTCCATTGAAGGAGATTTCAACCTTGCGCCTCCCGTCTTCAGGTGAACACGCACGTCTTATCTCGCGGATGAGCTCAAATGGGATCTGGGTCTTACCCTCATAGCCCTCAAGTACGCGTTCCATATCATTGGATGCAAGAACCCCACAGGTATCTGCCTTGATGAGCCCGACGAGATAACTATAGAAACGATCCTTAACTTCTGTCTCAGGAAGCCAAACCTCCCGGCCGGGAAGCTCTTCTCCATTTGGTGCGGACAGCGTGCCCGAAAGCATTGCAAAGATGGCCAAGGTTATGAGAAGAAGCGAGCGCTTCACATACGCCCTCCTGCTTTCCAGTAGTTGAATCTTCCTTCTACTCCATACCTTCAACGTAGTTGACATCCTCTCCTCTCCTCTCCTCTCCCCACCACACATCTCTTCTCCCCACGTGTCTCCCCTGCCCCACATCTGACTCCATATTTCAGATGTCCCCCTTCAGTCCATCGTCACGCTTCGCACGACTCCACGCAGTCGTTGTATCTCACATTCTCTCCTTACCGCGTGGCTCCTTCCTGTTCCACGTTCACCCAAGAGGTTATCTTCGTAAATCCTATGTGAGCTATATGAACCCTGACTTGTCCCTCCTCCATGGTAACCAGTCCGGCCCACGCCCAGCCCGACCTCATCCTCAGTATATGCTTAAATATCGCTTGACAACGGCGACCGAGGCAAGTCTAAATATTCTTCGCTAGTAGCGATTGCTAGTAGCCGTTGATACCCAGCAGTGAGACGATGAAGCGCGTAGCGAAAAGCGTAGCCATCCCAACGATTATCTTCATAGGGGCAATATTGATCACGACCTGGCCAAGCGCGCAGGATGTCGAACACTCTCCCCCGGGCTATGCTGGCAGTCAAAGATGTAAGGTGTGTCACTACAAGATATTCGAGTCGTGGTCAAAGACCAAACATGCTTCTGCTTTCAATGTTCTTAAGGCGGATGAGACTGCCAATCCGAAATGCCTCGAATGTCATACGACAGGCTATCGAAGGGGTGGGTTTGGTTCAGATGGTCTCGCGGTTGATCTGAAGGGGGTGCAATGTGAAGCTTGCCATGGCCCAGGTCAAAGGTATTCTCAAGCCTCTGTGATGAGACAACCTGAGGTGAGTGCAAAACTTGGTCTTGTTGCCATTGATTCCCTTACCTGTGTGCAGTGCCATAATGCGAGAAGCCCCGCCTTTAAGGGCTTTGCCTATAAGGCAGGGCTCCAAACTGGAACTCACTCACAGAAGAGGGTGACTGTGACTACTCCTTAAGCTCCTGTAGCTCCTCCCTGAGCTCCTCAAGCTCTTCCCTGAGCTGCTCTATCTGTTCCTGGAGGTCCTCGACATCTATTTCGTAGACTTCTACGTCCTCAAGCATATCCTCCACATCAGGTATCTCTACCCATCCTTCGAAATCCTCAGGAAACTTGTAAGCCTTTATATAGCACCTGGCTGGTGGCTTGCGCATCATGCATCGACCATGTTCTCGCTCACCAAACATCTTGCGGAAGGGCTCAAAGAGCTCAGCCCTGTCGAGCCTGACATCAACTGTCTTGGTGCGGCGCTTGCGCTTATACGTTATCTCGACCTTATCACCAGGATCGTGCTCACGAATGGTCTCGACCAGATCCTCGCGGTCAGCTATCTTCTCATCATCAATCTTGAGGATGACATCACCGGGTTTGAGTCCGGCTTTCTCGGCAGGGCTGTCTTCCATGACCTCAAGTACCAGCACGCCTTCGCCCTCATCCACATCAAAATAGTCACCGAGTTCCTCCGAGATGTCTTCAACCCTCACACCCAGGTAGCCGTGCTCCTCGGGAAGCATTGACTTTATCTTGCGCTTGATCTTGGGCATGCGGAAGAACTCTTCACCTTCACGTTCACGCTCTCCAAGTTTGACCTCAAGCGTCTTGTGCTTGCCTTCACGCACAATCTCAATCTCGATCTCGTCCCCCGGTGAGTGATCCCTGATGAGGCGGGTAGCACGGCTTACAGTTCGCACGGGCTCCTCATCAATCTTGACAATCACATCACCCTTCATAAGACCAGCTTCTTCAGCAGGACTATCCTCGATAACCTCGTTGATGAGCACTCCCTTGAGGTCTCGATCAAGCCCCATTGCCTCCTTGATATCAACCGTTAGAGGCTGAAGCCTCACCCCAAGATACGCCTGCTCCCCAGCCAGGACTGAACCAGCGGTAGCGATTACAAACAAGAAAGCAACCGTGACGGCGAACACGGATCCTGACTTCATCATCCTCTCCTTTCCTTCGGTGACCAACCTATCACCCAAGCCACATAGACTTATACACTCCGGCTCCTATTTGGTTCCAGTCCGTTCTGAAAACCTACCCCTTCTGGTCTGCCATCCAACCTGCATTAGGGCAGCCGTCACAGTTTGATGGAAGTTGACCAAGCGGGGAGGAAAACCTACCACAACTACCGGATTCTCCGGCTAAATGCTAACCCCCGCTGACAGGCAAGCACGTCACCGATGAACAGCCTTGAGGGTCTGAGAATAGCCGCCGGTTGAGAGTCGCACAAAATAGGTTCCAGGCGAGAGGTTC
>JAOZOU010000001.1:194072-611679 GCA_029933125.1 bacterium
CTGAGAATAGCCGCCGGTTGAGAGTCGCACAAAATAGGTTCCAGGCGAGAGGTTCTGAGGCGACCAGGAGACAAGATGAGCCCCTGGTGCAACCTGGCTTTCAAGAACCCTTTCGACGTTGCGTCCCGTAACATCGAAGATGTCGATGGTTACCTTATCGCTTTTAGCAAGTTCAAAAATGATGAACACATCTTGTGATGAAGGATTGGGCGCAAGCCACACACGTGCCCTATTGGATGAGCCACGCTCTTCATCCAGCCTTACACTGGCCACATCATCAGCGATGACGACATCGTCGATATACCAGCCTTCCTCTGAGCCAAAGTGCTCGCCACCTGCGAAGTTGAATCGAATCCACGCCGGTCCACTGTAAGCCGAAAGGTCAAACTCGACCATCTGCCACCCAACGGTTGAGCCGAAGCAAGGTGTGCCCCCTGGGAGTGGAGTCGAGGTCCCGGGAACAATAAGATGCGTATAACCGCCAACAGGGACAAGTTGCTGCCATGTTGATCCGCCATCGGTCGAGATCTCGACAATGCCACCATCAGAGGTATAGTTCGCACTTTCAGGTTCAGCCTCCATCCAGTGCCAGAACGTAAGCTTAGCATTCGGACCCAAGCATACCTGAGGCGTTATGAGCCCACCGTGAGCATAGTGAGCATAAGGCTCCTGTCCTAAGCCACCAAACTTCCAACAATAGCTACCCGCAGGCGTATGGTTGCGATAAGTTTCCCGATGCCATTGGTCAACATAGCCTTTCACAATTTCGGTATGTTGCCAGGGAAGCGAATCAGCCTCAAAGCTATCCGAAAGCGAGCCGTTAAGACCAACTACGACCGATAGGGTCTCCTCAAGACCAGTTCCCAGCCTCAGGTTAAGATCGAGCTGAGTAACGTGGAGCGGTGGGCAGTCGGGTGCGATGTAGAGTCCAAGCGGCTGGGTGGTAACTACAGTATGAGGATCGATATCACCAACCACCAATAAATCAGTCAGGAGTGTGACCCATTGGTCTTCCTCGCTGGCATAGATGCGCACATCTCTTGCCTCACCAGAGCCTGAGTTCTTGATAGCTGACCGTAGAACAACTGTTTCGCCTGGCTCGACGCAACCATTACCGTTGCCAGTCAGACTATCTGCGATTTCTGCAGATGCCAGACTGAGCCTGGGCGCACTCAGGGTTATGACCACGGAACGCTTCACTGATGTATCAGAATAGGAAATCTCGAAATCTATTTGCACAGCCTGGCTATCGGATACATTGGCATGGGCTTCGACAGGAAAGCCCCAGACAGGAGTCAGGAGTTCGCCAGGTGGGATATTGGCAAAACTGCCAACCGAGTCGAGCAATGTGATGTGAGGTGAAGCCGTCCGGATTGATGCGCTCACATCGGCTGCCTCAGTATCACCAACATTCCGAAGGTAGGGTATGAGTTCGACGACTTCACCGGCATCAATCACGCCATCACCATCACCAGAGCTTGAGACAACGCTGTCATCATCGACCTCAACCTGCTCAAGCACGACCAGAGGTCCGGAACCATCTATGACAGGGATTTTATCCGCGTAGGCATAGAAGTTGTGCGCGATGACAGCCACTGAGACCGAATCCGAATTGGCTATCTCAAGGCTCAGATAGGCATTGCCGTTGCTATCGGTGAAAGCGCAATCATAAAGTGTGCTCTCATCGAAGATTGCTACCCGAGCGTCACCCACCGGTGAGGCTCCATCGGTGACTGTCACAACAACCTGGTCTGTGCCGGTTCGCGCAACTTGCGGCAACGAGACATAAAGACTGCCAGGTGTGTCAGTCCAGATATCCATTGAGGGATCACCTATGAGATTGAGTGTATAGTAAGTCCACCGCATTCCACGAAAGTCAATGTATGGGATATTGTCAATTTTGGAATCATCCTGGGCGTCGCCGATGGCTGTTATCCCCTCGCCGAAGATGGCATCGAAGAACTGGCGATCATAGTATTGAGCTGCACCTCGGGTATCTCCATGGAAGCCACAGCCGTAGCGGGAGTTGCCAATGTAAGCAACCGCTCCATTTTCAATCTTGGTAAAGTACTCAGCAACAGCATCGTCGACATAGGATCCATCAGTTGTGCGGTTATCGAATGCAGCCGAATAGCAGCCCTGAGCATAGATGATGAGATAGGAGTTCGCGATGCCATCATTGGTGAAGCTCGTTGGTATCTGACTTGATGATATCCTCAGGCACATCCAGTTAATGCAATGCCCAGCGTGGTTGACAAGGTGACGACCGTCGTTCAACAGGGCTATAAGATCATTGCCCGTCCACTGGTCGGGATAAAGGTCGCGATCATAGAGTGTGTAGATGGTGTAATCCGGAGGAAAACCTACGGTTGTAAATCCATAAGCACTTGTCCCGTATCGGATTTCATCCTTCTCATCCGCTCCCCAGGTAGGCTCATCATAGATAAGCTCACCAGCCAGTTGAGCGACCTTTATCTGACTTGCTACAGGCGAAGTCTCGTAGCGAATGAGTTTTGTGACAAAGTTGGTTGCCTCTTGAGGTGTGCTTACCGATGCACGCCCGACGCTTACCTCAGGCAGAAGATCATCCTCACCAGGCTCACCCCAGCGACCGTCCATATCATCGTTCCATGTGCCGTCAAGAGTCCCGAAGTAAATGTCCGCAGGGATGTCATTGTCAGTTACATAGGGTAGAACCTCTGCGTAGAAGCCTCTGTGTGGAATGATCTCATCGTCGCCACCTAAAAGCACATACTCGGTTTCCCAGTAAAGATAAGCGTCCTTTATGAACTTTCTCATGCGCTCAGGTAGATCAGCTCCTTCGTAATTCCACACTATCTCAGAAATAAGAACTATTCTTGTCAGAAGCCCTCTTGAGTCTTTGTGAGCTTTGAGGACTTCAAATACGGGCTTAAGGTCTGCATTCGTAATTATGACGAGCGGATAAGTATCGGCAGGATCAACAAGAGTCGAAAAAGTCTGTAGGGAGACTGGTTGCCTGCTGGCTTCATAGGTCGATATCGCATCAAGATTGGTGACAATTTTTCTTAGCTTGGCAAGATCACCTGCGCGCGATCTGCCCTGCCGTAGCATCTCCTCAGACAGGGTACGTAGACGGGCGCTGGACCTTGTCTCGATGGTTAGACGAGCCCTCGGTATGTAGATGGCTTCACTTGACTTGCCAACATAGACCACTGGGTAGATTCGTATGAAAGCGATGTTATATCCACAATAGGTCTGGGCTGTCAAATGGAGTGCTCTTCTTTCAGGGTATGGATTTGAGCTTTCATAGATGGTCTCATCAGGCATGACGGGTTGCCACCTATCAGCCATTGCAAGCGGAGCCATCGGTTGCCCCCACTCAATCGGATAGCGAAGCCTAATCACAGTAGAATCGTGATAGGCAAGATTTATACTGCTTACAGCCTCACCCTGAGGAAGGAGCACCTTGATAGTGTAGATTGGGAGCACGGGCTCACCGGGTCTTCCCCACAAAGGGCAGCCGTCGATGTGAATGGTTGCCTTGCCGTCCCGGTTGCTAACCACGAACGGGGCAAAATCAACGTCTTCGATTATGACGCCTGCTTGAGATGAAACAGCAAAAACCAGCGTGCCAAGAGCTACCAGCGCAGCGCAGAATACCCTCGTCCATACCCCGATTTCCGAGGTCACCATCACGGTATGCTATCCTCCATTTCGCTTTCGTCAACTTTCTTTCAGTATACCACAAAACACATTGGGGTCGGAGCTAAAAAGCTGCAGAGCGGTAGTCCCAGCACTCCGGGCTGGGTGGATAAGGGGCTAAGGCTGGTCAAGGCGGTGGATTCGGAAGAGGCAGAGGGGTTTGCCCCACATGTGAAAGGTACCAACACCCCGAGGTATTTTGCCTTCAAAGTAAACTCTCAAGGTGTCAACCCAAAACTCCGCGGCAAGATTCACGGGATCCTAGTGCTCGCCATCGTCAGGCCAGAAGGCCTGACCCGCCATCTTGGGATGCGGCAGGCATTTCAGCCCGTTACTGTAAAGCTTACTTGAGTTCCTCGTCGATGAGGTGGATGTTGGATTGGTGGAGGGTTTCTTTGATCCTATCTTCGTATTCACTGCGGCTGAGTTTGCCGTCGGTTGCCTCGATCTCGACGTTGACGGCAACGTCGCACCTGGCAAACTTCGTCTTCAGAAAGTTGACCATTCTTACGATGTTGGATACCTGACCGATGGGAACGGTCAGCTTGAGGTGGAGACCAGAGTATTCTTCAACGGCGGTTCCCGTCCCACGCTCTGTACTCGTTCCTGGCCTTCCCGGACCCTCACCCTTTTCTGTACCGGATCCACCAACTCCAACCGGCTCTTCCTTCTCACACAGCCGTTTGTCAATGATAACCTCGCCCTCGGCGAGCTCCACCGAGGCACGCTCTTTGTAGTACTTGCAGGTTGGCTTATCGTCCTCAAGGTATCCCAGCCCGAACAATCCCTTCTCCACCCCTTCCCGGATGCCTTCCTTGAAAGCCTCTGCCGAGATGATTCTGAGCTCACCCGGGGTCTTCCACAGGGCTTCAAGGAGATTCTTGGTTTCAACATAACCTCTGCCCTCGAGGTACTTCTTCTCGATTGTCACATCTGCGATCTTCTCAAGAAGCTCCCCCTCGCTCTTCAGCCTGTTATACACCTCTGTATCTATGTGGGCTTCTCCGAAGGTGGGTACACCCAGATCGATTTCTTTGAAGCCTCCCTTGGCAGGGACAAAGAGCTTGCGATAATACTTTCTGACTTCTTCGTAGGCTCTCTGCTCGTGGGTTTTGACCTTGTTCTTTATCTCCTTCCTTTGAGCCTCGGTTAAGCTCAGCTTCTTATCCATCTCAATAGACCTGAGTGCTAGACTCCTCCTCACGAAGCCGTAGAAAGGCTCCTTCTGGTTTTCATCGATACACAGGAAGAATAGGGTATTGCGATAGACTCTTGGTGTTTCACCATGCTTTTCGAGAAATTCCATCTGGGGTTCAGGCTCGTTCAAGATCACGAGCTTCAGGTCGGTCGTATCAGGGACATCCTTGTGGTGGCGAGGCCAGATATAGACCGAAAGCTTCCCCTTTGAGATGTGCTCTTGGATCATGCTTTTCTCTTCTTCGACCAAGGCACCGGGCGGGACGTTCTCTTCCCTCGTGAGGAGTATCCGGTTGAGATTAGGCTGGTTGGTGAAGTAGAGCTCTTCATCGGATAGATAGAAGAGGGTTTCTCGAAGATGGCTGATTACGGTGTCTATCACTGTGCTTGAAAAACTGGTATCAAGGACACTCAGTTTTATCTCCTTGATGCTGCTTTCCCTCTCACCCCTACCTGAGTGGGACAGCATGAAGATGGTTGTACTGACTGTAGTTCCGAGCTTATAGGGTCTATAAGAGTCTCCCACACTTGCGTCTACCTTCTTTGCTCCAGAATCTCTTGAGGTTATGTCCTGAGCAAGTATGCTATCCCATTCCTGCCCTACGTGTTTTATGAGTTCTCGCCTTATCTCATCGTTGCCGAGGTTAAAGTCTCCAAGTCGAATGAAGGGTATCTTCTCATCGAGAAGGTCATGGACGAGCAATGACAAGAGTCTTAGAACGCCCCTCGTCCTCTGGAAGTCTGGAAAGGAACCCCATCTCTTGTAAAGCACGTCAATCACATCTGGCTTGAAAGGATAGCTCTTCTGGAACCTGTCTCGATACTCCGCAACCTCATCGCCTGAAAGGAGCCCTTCATTTCTGGCATATTCCACAAACTCATCCACCACCTCTTTCACTTGCCTTTCATTAACCTTCTGAAACAGCCTTTTCCTAATCACGCCGGCAATTTCGTCTTCCTCAACAGGCGTATAGATTTTCTCCATCCTTCCCGATATCTTCTGAATCTGCTGGAAGAGCCTCTCTCCATACTCGTCGTAGTGCTCAAGAAGACTCGAGGGGAGTGAGATCACAAGAAGTGCATTGCCCACTGCAGAGACAGCGCCGGTAAGCTCCTGCATGAATGGAAGCATCTGAGCAGCAAGATTAGAATCACCCACCTTCACAGCTGCCGCTCTGGTAGCATATTCGAGAATCTCATCCATAAGGATAAGGGCGGGGGAGTTGGCAGAGATAATCTCGATGAGCTTTTCCTTGCCCGGTGCAACATCACCCTTCGTCGCCTTGACCTTCCCAGTCAGTTGCCTTTCAAGTTCTTCCCAGGGTTTTGTTTCATTTGGATTGAGGGCAGTTCCGTCGAAGACTACGACCTTTGCATTCCACTCCTCTGCCTTGTGATAAAGTGCAATCAGGGTGTGGGTCTTGCCACCGCCAAAAGGAGTTTGAAGTTGAATGACCGAATCACCGCTCTTGCCTTGAAGCCGCTTCCTGGCAACATCGAGGATGTTTTGGAGTCCCTTTGTCGGATAAGTCTTTCTGAAGAAGAGGTCGCCATCCTGGTAATCGACTGGTGCTTTTCCAGCTACTACCTGCCACAGATCGGCGGCGAACACATCCATCGTAAGCCTGCCCTCGAGAATGTCCTCATGGGGCTTGGCTATCTGGGTAAATGCTTTCATTCAAACAGACCCCCCTGCTTGGTTGCGTCCTTGATCTCATCCATCAACTTGTCCTTGCCACTTAAGAAACCATCAAGCAACTTTTTCTCTCTGCTCTCTGTTGGCAATGTCTCAGATATTGCCTGGGCAACGCGATAGAAGGAGTCGCGTCTGCCATAGCCGGTTTGCTCGAGTATCGTTTTCATGTCACGTTTTGCCCCAGCCTTCCAGAGAAGGAGAACAGCGTGGAGAATATCTATGAGCTCATCGGAGTCTTCAAGCTCCTCGAGTTTCCTTTCCTGGGGTCCCAAGACCCGGATGAACTCCTTCTCCTTCAGTATGAATCCTCTGTTCCACTCGCGATCGAGAGCTATGCCTGTGCTTTGAGCAAGCTTCCTCGCATCGTCGAAATGAACCTTTGCTTCGCCATAGGTCCATCGCCAGAGGATATAGAACCTCGTGAGGGGTGAAAGCTCAGCAGCTATGCCATTGTGGAGGATTTGCCGCACAGCATAGTCGGTGACAATCTCACGCACATATTCAAGGAGCCTGTCTGCCTTTACGAGGCTACCTTCGAAGTCCATGATCTTCTCGTATCTACCAAAGATTTCAATCGCTGAGCCAATGGCTGAGATGAAGTAGTCCGCACCGCTTATGCCTTCACCCCAAAGCCGCTCAAGCTTCTGGTATATGTGTTGCTTTATCTCCTCCTTGACTTCGTTAAGCCATCCTGTCTCGGCTCGTTCCATCTTACGGCATACGAAGTAGATTGAGGAGGCTAGCGCAGCTGACTCGTTGGCTCTCAACCTTGTTTTCATCTCAGTATCTACAGGCCAGGAGGCTGTGACCACAAGCCCCGAATCAAGCAAGGAGTTTATTAGGGTTTCCCAACCAGAAGTGGACTTATGCGTATAGACAATTGTCGCAATGCCGTTGGGTTTTAGTACTCTCGCAATTTCCTCAAAGGCTTTCTTGAGCATTGTCTCGAAGAACCGCTTGCCCGCTTCAAAGCCATCCTCATCGCGAGAATATGCGACTATTTCTTTCGACTTTGGGGTGAGCGGTGTCATGAAAAGATCAGGATACATGTCGCCAACAGCCCTTTTGAGCCAAACATAGAAGAAGTCAGAAAGATAGGAATATGGAACATTGTCATAGTAGGGCGGATCGGTGAATACCGCATCAAAGTGATTGTCGGGATAGGGCAGCTCCGTAGCGCTTCCTTGCGTCACAGTAGTGAGAGGCGAGGAAGCTTGCGTGACACCAACTAAGATCTGAGTTGTTCCAGTGACCAGGTACTGTACTATGTGACAAGCTATCTCCGCTTGGGCGTCCCAGTTTCCCGTGAGATTACCAAAGGGGTTCTGTTCAGCATGGTCGAACACCATTGGCAGCGCTTGTCTGCCGAACACATTGAAACCCCTCTCTCCTATGGGTTCCCACCAGCACAGGGTCGAGTTGTAGCTCGAGTGTCTGCTTAGCACTAGCGATAGGTAGCTCACTACCGCCCCAGCGTAGTCCGGCTTGTAACCCTCAGCGAGCATATTGGAGTGGGCGGCGCGGACTTTTTCCACAAAAGTAATGAGGCTGAGCTTCTGGCGGGAGTTGAAGAGATCACCCCACCTTAGGAAGCCGTAGTTCTCACGCGGAGCAAAGGGACGTTGAGTTATCGTGTGGACGATCGGGATGTCCTCGTCCGGGACAGGGTCAATTCCCCATTCTTCGGCGAGTTTTGCCCGTTTCTTCTCAAGATACTTTTCTGCTTCTTTGAAGGTCTTAAGGTCCTTGTCGGTTGCCAGCCTGTAGTGCTTGCCCTTGCTACCGGGCTTGTGAAGAACAACTGCAACCATACGTTGACCAGCTTTGCCCTGTTGAAACAGTTTCCGTGTAGTGTTTGCCTCAACCATTGAGCCGCACACAAGGCAAGTTGCGACTGCCCGGGACACGGTGCCCCTCGCCGGGTCAAAGCCACTCGGCATTTTCGCATACCTGCCTGCCGCAATATCCGCAGCGCAGGCAGGACCATCCGCGACTATCCTGAATTTGACCTCGTTCTTCTCGACATAAGGCTGTAGTGCAACCTTCTTGTTGCTTTTCTTGGCAAGCCAGAGGTTAGCAGTCAGGGGAATCTCTGCGCCACACGAGGGATTCTGACAGGGAATCGTCCTCATCCAATAGTACCCAACGGGGATTGATCCATCGGGATCGTTGGGATAAAACTTGCCAATCTCCTTCTTGGCTTCCTTGAGGACCCAGTCACCCCACTTCTTAACATCTTCAAGCAGAGGGTTTACAGTTTTGCTTTCGGAAAGTCCAAGATCAGCACTTTTCTTCCCTCTCTCGCCAGCCTTGACTTCTTTTGGTTTGCCATATTTCTGGGGATACTCGAGCGTGCACCTGAGAATCAGCGTGGCAACCGGGTTGTATTCAACAGCGTGAACTTCGCAGCCAAGCCTTAATGCCTCGACCGGTATCGAGCCACCTCCGGCAAAGGGATCAAGCACGCGCAGAGGCTTGCCGCCATTAGCGGACAGAATATCCTTTCGCGCCTTGCCAATGATGTGCTCATTCAATGAACTTTCCCACCTGGCAAGGTCTATGATGAACTGCCGCTTTTTCTCCCATTCTTCCGGATTCTTTGGAGCAGGGATCAAGGCAGCATAGGAAGTCGCCCTTGAAGAACCAAGCGGCTTGCGTGTCCACCAGATGTGTAGTGTCGAGATGTGCCCATGCCTTATGTTCTTCTCCTTCGCACTTATCTCGCTAACTTCCTTTACTGGAAAACTCACCTCTATAAATCGCTTATCCATCCCTCTCTCCTTGCTTCACTTCCGTTGCCCCCGCCCAATGGGCGGTACGAAATCCAAGCGAAGGTTCAGCGATAAACTGACCACCGATTATTCGCCAGATAATCGCCAAGATAGCCAAGTAATCGCCAAGCAATCGCCAACTAGTGCCCGGTACGCCGCAAGACGTAACACGTACTCCTGCCCTTGCCCTTTGGTACTAATACTCCCTTTTCCACCATCTGGCGTATATCGAGCCTGGCTCCCTCGTCGGAGAGCCCCGTAATCTCCCTGTACTCTCTATTCGTAATGCTCCCCTTTTCCTTGGCATACAAGACTGCTCTTACCTGCCTGTCATTCAGTCCGAGTTTGCTCAGATACGTCTCATTGTAAATATCCTTCCAGAATGTCACACAAAAGCCCCCTGCCTCCTCCTTGAATTCAGGCTCCGGGACACCCTGTGCTCGACAGGCATCTGCAATGTTCGTGGTTCCCGTTCCCCATTTCTCAATCAACCCAGCATAGTAGAATACCATCGCGACTAGCTTGTCTTTGAGTTCTACGGTTTGAGATTCTCTCAGTGTCATTTTGACACCTTGCTTCCCTTTGACCTCCACTCATCTGAGGGGACGATGAATCGGACCACTTCTATTCTCTCACGAACAGCGAGATTCTCCACAGGATTTCTTATGACATAAAGCACAGGCTTGGTTGAGGCTTGAGCAACCACATACAGATAGTAGTCATCCTTAAACCTTCGGGCCTTGAGCCACTCATTCATGGTGAGAGCCACATCCCCTTCACCAGCTCTTGCTTTGACTTCAATGTACCTGGTCTCGTCCTTCCCCTTTGAGCGGATGTCAAACCCGAGGTTTTCGGCTGATACATCCTCGGGGTCTCTTCCTTGCTGCCGTTCGTACTCCATTGCAATCTCCATCCCGATTCTTTCGATCTCTTTATCTTCAGCCATCTTACCATCCTCGGGGACAACCCTTATCACGGTAAGAAGCGATGGCATAGTCATTGAAAGTGTCCGCTCAAGCCTTATCTCTTCCTCAAGCTCCCGCTTTGCAGACTCATATCCACGCTTCCGCTCTTCCTTGTTTCTGATAGCCAGATCCACCCTTTCTCCTCTTGCCTGGCGCTCGTAGAGCTCGGAAAGATCAGCATCGTACTCACGGATGAAGTATTCCAGTGATCTCAAGCCATACTTCTCCTTGATACTCGCCTGTCGCTCCCGCTCCCTGGCAATCTCAGCCTTGTACTTGTCGACCGTCTTAATAACGAAGGGCTTCACCCTTGACTCTTCAACCGGGGTTGCCTCTTGCCCACCTTTTGCGGGTGCGAGATCCCAGAGGATCGCTGGGCTTACCTCTTTGAACTGGTTGCCATCATCGTAGACCGCGATCAACTTTCGACCGGCGACTTCCCCAGTTCCGTCCCTCACCTCCCCAACATAGAGCCAGAGGAGCCCATCGAGGGAGCCTGAAGGATCCTTGAGAACTGTCCCCTTTCTGGCTTCCTCACCGTAAGTGCTGGTTACCCACTCGATGACCGCTTCGAGCACAGGGTGTCCGAAGGATATGAATTCTGCATCAGGATTCTTGAAGGCTTTGTCTTTGTCAAAGGTGGCTTTGGGGTATGAACGCTTTGCTATGCCAAATCTGATCTTGAAATGCTCACTCTCAGCAATCCTTCTTATCTCGTGAGGAACCGAATCGATTGCAACGAAGCCGTCCTTGAACTGGCGAATCCTTCCACCGGTCTTTGCCATCACCCGCTTGAAGAACTCCTCAACATACTCAGGTGTGAGACGATGCTCGCGTGCCTTTTCAGCCATCTCTTTGATTCGTGTATGGTCGATGTAACGGGTGGCGAGGGATTCACCTAACTGCGCTCTTATCTTCTCGAGGCGCTCCTCATCGACCTTTATGTCAAGCTCATTGAGGACTTCCTCGAGGGTCTTTGCATTTGTCACAGCATCGATTATGAGCTGATGGAGATTCTTGCCTTCAAAGACGTCGCCAATTATATCGAATACCTTATCACTCCCGAGGCGCTGTCTTATCTCATCGAGTTTATCAAGTATTTTTGCAAGTACCTGTCCCTCGCGCGTGTCTTTGGCAACAAGATTGAAGATATAAACATCTTTCTGCTGACCATATCGATGAATCCTCCCCATTCTCTGCTCGAGTCGATTTGGATTCCACGGGATGTCATAGTTGACCATGATGTGGCAGAACTGGAGGTTTATGCCCTCGCCTGCTGCTTCGGTGGCAATCATGATCTCGGTATCGTCCCTGAACACCTTCTCCGCCATTATCCTGTCGGACATCGACATGCCACCATGGATAAAGTTCACTTTATAGCCCCACATCTTTGCCTTGTTTAAGAGGTATTCGAGGGTGTCCTTGGCTTCGGTGAAAATGAGGATCTTGCGTCTGCCACCCATCTCCTTGATTCGCCTGAAGCCTTCATCGATAGCACTTTTAAGCTGCGTCAGTTTGACCTCAGCCTCCGCCATCACAACTTGCTTTGCCTTCTCGATGAGCTCTTCGAGGGTGTGGATCTCCGCGCGGAGCTCCTGCGGGTCTCGGGCAAGGCTAAGCCCCTCCCATTCCTTCTCCTTCTCCCACCTTTCGCTCTCCTCCATATCCTCTATGTCTTCGAAGTCTGGAATTATCGGGATCTTGCGTTCCTCGAGCTGACCCTTAAGCAGGTCTTCAAGTCTCTGCTTCCTGCGCTCAAGTGACTTCAAGAGTGCATATGTGCTTGATGCCATTCGGCGCTGTAAGACCATGAGGGCAAAAGCAACATTCCTGCTTCTCTCATTCTCAGACGCTTTATTGTACTGGTCGATAACATAGCGAGTCACGGCGTTGTAGAGATCCTTCTCAGCATCTGAGAGTTCGAACTTGAAGGTCTTGGGGAAGCGGCGTGTGAAAATAGGTTTGCCTTCAAAATCTGTGAGATCCTCCTTGAGGCGTCGTATGAAAAGTGGATTGTCTTTGCTCTGGAGAGATTCTTCGACCATCTGATTCGAAGCGAAGAAGCCAGGGACGAGGAGATCTATAAAGAGCCTGAAGTTATCTGGGTCACCCTTGTGAGGAGTTGCCGTTAGGAAGAGGAGATGATTCGAGGTTTTCGAGAGAACCTTGCCAAGGCGGTAGCGTTGAGTCATCTCGGTCTTATTTCCATATCGATAGGCTGCCATCTTGTGGGCTTCATCGACAATGGTGAGATCCCACTCGACCGAGCTGAGGCTTCCGAGAATGTCACTCTGCTTGGCAAAATCGATTGATGTTATGATCTGAGGACGGCTCTCCCAGGGGTTCTCACCGTAGTTGGCATTGAAGGTGTGCCTGTCGAGCATCATGAATGACTCATCAAATTTCTCCTTAAGCTCCCTTCGCCACTGATCCTTGAGATGACCAGGAACGACTATGAGGATGCGGTTGGCAAGGCGTCTTAGTTTGAGCTCCTTTATTATGAGCCCGGCCATTATGGTCTTGCCAGCACCAGGGTCATCTGCGATGAGGAATCTTATCCGCGGTTGCTTCAGGACATACCCGTAGACTGCCTCAATCTGGAAGGGAAGCGGATCCACTTTTGAGACATTCATCGCGAGCAAGGGGTCGAAGAGGGAAGCATAGCGGAAGCGTGTTGCCTCAACAGCAAGGAAGCATTCTTCTGGTGGCGATGAAAAGTCAATAGGCTGCTCAAGAACCTTGATTCTTTTGAGTTCTGTTTTAGGTATGAGTGTGTCGGCAAACTGCCCCGACTGTAGAGTTGAAACAACCAGCCGTATGAAATCTCCAAGGTCTTCGACTGTCTCTACCCTTACACCCTCACCCCAATAGGGTCCCGTTACAATATCACCTTTCTTAATCACACCCCATCCCTCCAGCGTTGCCTGGATTTGGCTCGTTCCTGAGAGCGAGAATTGGGATACTCAAATGCAGCTAATATCAGCAATCCAAGTACTCTCGCAGCCATCAACTCCCTCCGAGCTCTTGATTCCGGTGCGACACCACAAAACAATCGCTGCTCGGCCAGGCAAATCTTCCCCCGATATGACGATATTGGTGCGACTGGAGCCGAGCCCCCCACATCATCACCGAAAACAAGCGCCCCATGGACCAGAGTGCAATTGTACCCCGAATCACCCCTTTCTTCAAGAGAATGTAAGCGGAATGGCATGCCGGACCACGCCGATTGATAAACACCACTCTTGGATTGCACTTCAAGGAAGTCTATGTTAGCCTCAACAACCGATTTCACCCCCAAGACCAGATATTCACGAGAATCTTAGGAGGCAAGACCGCTATGAGAACCAAGTTCTTGCAGTCGGATCTCTGGAAAAACATAACTCATCTTGCCAAGAAGGCGAGGCGCCGATACGCAGCTGTTGCCTACATAGGTTCAGGTGCTAACCGCTTGCTACCGCTCGGAAAGGGTGACGTACTAATAGCAGACTTTAGTAGAGGAGCCATTAGGAGTGGGCAGACTGATCCTCGTGAGATTCTCAGGTACATCGGTAAAGGGGTTGAAGTCCACTCCTGCTCGAACCTGCATGCCAAGGTGTTCGTTTTTGATAACAGAGCGATAGTGGGAAGTACGAACGTATCGAGAAATTCCCGTGACCAGCTGATCGAATCAGCACTGATGTCGAACGACCCAGATGTGGTGAGATCAGCCAGAGGATTCATCCTGTCACTGAGAGCGGAGCCGGTCACCAGGAACTACGCTAGAGAATGTCTGAAGGAGTACAAGAGGGATTTCCGCCCGTCCCGGACTGGAACCAAGCGGGTTGGCAGAACTCCTGCCCATCCGAGGCTTTGGGTTCACCGCGTGTACGGCACCGACTTCACCGAAAGAGAGGAGGAAATTGCTAGAAGAGGCAAACGAGAGGCAAAGAAGCAGATCCGCAGTGCGGGACTCTATCGTATCGAGGAAGTGAAGTACTATCAGCCAACTGCATTCATGAAAAAATGTAGCAAAGGCGACCTGGCCATCCACATATGTGAGGAAGGGAAACGGCTATACGTGTATCCGCCGGCTCGGATACTTCATATCAAGGGTTATAGGCTCTCCAGACAGGACACAGTGGCCAGGAAAATGGTTTTCTTTGAGTATCCAAAAGATCCCAGGCGCATAACTTGGGAAAGATTCGTTGAGATCTTGAAAAAGGCAGGAATGAAGCGCATAAGTGAACATATCGACAGAGAGATCACCAACCCGGAACTGAAGCACAGGCTGCTCGGTCTTTGGCCTGCAGCTTCTTGGGGTCGGAGCTAAAAAGCTGCACAGCTGCAGCACACCAGAGTGGACAGATAAACACCTAAAGCCGGTCGCGGCGGTAAATCCGGAAAGGGTGGGCGGGTTTGCCTCACATGATGAAGGGACATCTAATCAACCGGTACCCACGCCAAGCCTCCGTCGTCGATGACTCTGTAAGTAAGACTTGAATTATCCGCCTTCAGTACCTCTATCTTGACTGACTTGTATGTGATTATTGGTGACTGCTTGAGGTCATAAGTAAGCTCCTGACTAAACGCAGGTCGGGCCATATTGTCGATGTACTCTCGGTACAAGATTCTTATGGAGCTGCCGGATACCCCAGAGTAGGTCAGCTCGCATTGGAATGAGCCTACCTTTGCTGCGTCATCCGTCCGCACGAACAGAGTCTCTTTAGTCCAAGCACTCTGAAATGGGAAAGTCACATCCATCAGGACGCGATCGGGTGCAATTCCACTTATGACTGCCCAACCCTTACCCACAACACCCTTAGGAAGAATATGTATCCCGTGCCGGTGTGAGTATGACAGATTCCGGAGAATGTACCCGCTATCAGGCAGCGTAATCGCAACCACCCACCACACCTGTCCAGGTATCAGCTTAGGTTTGTTAAAAATCCCGGCGTTCGGAGGGTCGTATTCGAAGGCAGGCGTATACGCTGGAGTGCGATAGCGATTTGTTATCCTTACCAGCGGTTCTCCTGGTGCCACGGTGTATGTTTCTCCTACTTCGTAACTTGTCAACCTCTCAAGCCGAGGCTGAATCGGTAGAATGTTCTCCTTTCTCATAATAGCCGCACCACACCCCACACAGAAGACGAGAATGGCAGATAACAAGCCGTAATGTAATCGAGCATTTCCTAACATATGAGCACCCCCATTCATAGGATTGTTTGGAGGGATACAATGCTCTCCTTCAGGTATCGGCTCCTACACATTCAACTTTAGCGGGCACGCCAGACCATGTGCATGGAGCACCAAGGCTGGCAGACTGTCCTTCCCAAAAGGTTATACCTTTCAGCGCTTGACATCGGCCTAGCTTAGCCAATTCCTAAGGATGTGTTGAACCTTCAGCAACCGGTCAGGCCGAGAAAAGCGACGCGCGAACCTGTGACCAACCCCTTGGACATCCCTTCGGGTCGGAGAGCAGAACCACCACATGAACTACGCCCCGTCCACAGAGTAGAAGATTCAGGTTCAGTCTAAAGCGGACCTCAGGAATGACCGATAGAAAAGACAGGGACGACTGAGAAAAGTAGAGAGCAGCCTAAGCGGAGCAGCGATCACTCAAAGGAGGTACTACTTCATGAACAGTCAGAAATCTTGGATACTGCGTGGCTATTTTGATTTTCGGGATCGAAACGGGGTCCAGACGTGCACGCAGGCTATCCGCGATGCATTATCCACAGCCGTTGGACGTCAGCTTTCAATAGGTTTCTTTCCTGCTGGTCCAAGCCTAAAGCACACCTTCTGGTGGCGCGAAGGAGACGCACCTTTTGTCGAAGCTCAGTTCATATTAACAATCGACCAGCACTGTCCTGTTCTCTCCGCAGGACTATCAGTTGAGAAGGGACTCGCAGACCCGAAGGCTCTCAGCAGACCCGAGTCAGAACGAATGGACAGGGAAACATGGGATTGGCAACGGCTCATAGACAACCTAGATCATGTCCTGGATTCGGCTGTACACAACTTGGAACTGCAGCTTTCTCTGCCGCTCCAGCTAAAAACTCGCGTCCTAGGGGCATGCGATCGCAAGCTCGTTCTTGCCCAATCTGGATTAAGGACTTTCTCTTACTTCGAGGGGCAGTGGTTCGAACGCCACAATGAACCAACGGGCTCTCAACAAATCGCCGAGTACCTTAGGGATTTGGATGAGAAACAAGACCACTGGGTTGATCTCTACCTTGTTGTTGATCTTGACCCAAACAGTGCTGACAGCATGACGCCGGGTGAAGTTGCAAACATCTTGGCTGCCTTTGATCGCCTCAGAAAAAGGCTCAGAGGAAGGAGCTAAGGTTTCCATTAAAGGTCTGGAGGGTGAAGCTTCTTGGGGTCGGAGCTAAAAAGCTGCAGAGCGGTAGTCCCAGCACTCCGGGCTGGGTGGATAAGGGGCTAAGGCTGGTCAAGGCGGTGGATTCGGAAGAGGCAGAGGGGTTTGCCCCACATGTGAAAGGTGCCAACACCCCGAGGTATTTTGCCTTCAAAGTAAACTCTCAAACTATCAACCCAAAACTCGGCAGGAAGGTTCAGGGGATCGTAATGCTCGCCATCGTCAGCAACTATCCCGTAGAAACCACCTTCAAGTTGAACAAATACTATCATCCCGTCGCCTGAGACACACTCGCACGCTTCATCGGGTCCAAACAGCGAACACCCCACCAATGTGACAGCCACAACTGATATTGCGACAATCACCTTGAGACCCGCGGTCTTCACTGATTCACCCCCATCCGCCATCGCCTCAAGCCACATGTTCTAAAACGAGATAGGATCCCTTCCCAAAATAACCCAGGAGCACCAACCTGACAAGCCGAAAGGCAACTCAAGGCAACCCCGATCCTGACAGTCCCTCGAACAGTACTGCGAAATACCACGTAGCCAGAGCAACGTTTCCCTGGCCAATCCAGAAGTTGAGATATCTAAACCCCGCATTTCCGCAAAACAAGGCTCTTTACCCCACGACCGAGCACTCGAGCTGCTCTAAAAGAAGACAAGATACATCACTTTGATTGCGGCAGCCCAATTTGAAGTACCATCTTGCCTCCAGGATCATCCTTTACGCGATAGGCGTTGGAGGGCAACATATAGCCAGCTTTTAGGCCTAAAGTTCTAAGCCAATAGAACCATCAAACGCTTCGTGAGACAGTCAACCCTGCCAGGGTCCGTGCCCGGAATTGGAAATACGAATTCATCGGAAATCTTAAAACTCATCACAGAGCTGATTCTAAACTCAACCCTTTGATTTGCTGTTGGCCGAAGCGCTTACATTATGCTTGTTGTATCCAACTCAGAACAGAGATTTGAATTCCACCCCAGTGAAACTCGCGGCTCAAGTGCCCAGCAGAAATCCTCGTAGAGGAACCATTGTATGCTCTGTTAACGCCTGGTGCGCTGCTTGCGAAGCGTGAACTCCTTGTCGAGAGCTTTCATTTTGGCGACGATGCCGCCATATTCGAGCTCCGAATAGGGTAGCATTGCTGGTCCTGAGAAGCCCTGCTCCCTTATCTCGATCGCCTTGCGACTGACCTCGTCACGCACATAGTCCCAGAAAGGATGATCAAAGGCGTCAGCAGGCTCAGTAAGCTTCCCCTTGTGAACGCAATAGGCTGAGCAACTCACAATTGGAGGTCCATCGAACCACGAGATGGAGCTGTTGCGCTTGACAGGCATGAGGGGTCCCGTGTGACTGCCGCGCATGAAACCACCAACGAAATGTCCTATGCGATAGGGTTGAAGCACTTCACCTGTTGCAGGAAATGCTCCTTGTACGCGGATAAGCATAACGGGATCGTCCTTACCAGTGTACTTGCCTGCTATGTTGTGGAGTCTTGTCGTGCTTACCGCCACGCACTGCTCGCCAGTCTGGCGAGAATGAATCGCTTCGACAACAAACCGTTCGTTGTCCCTCAAAAGAGCTGCAATGTCATATATTCGCTCAGGCGCATCTAGCTCAATAATGCGGTCACCTTCGGTGTAAGAGACATCCATGATGGTGAAGCGGAAACCCTTGAACATGCTCGGACTGAGGATGAGGCCTGCATTGTACATGGGATCGGCAAAGGCGAGATAGAGTGGCAGATTGTAAGCTCCAGGCTCGGTCTTATCAGCAGCAAAAACGAGGAATGGCTCATTGGGGCGCTCAACAAACTCCAGCTCACAAACGGCAGGACCGAGCCCTCGCACATTGCCACTGAAAGCATCTTTCAAAAGATCCTGCCCCGCACCATAGAGTCCTTGCTTGGCAGCATCCTCAGCTGCTGCCTTAAAGGCATCCCAGATGAGTTTGTGAACGCGCTTGTCATTCTTTCCACGTCTGTGGACAAGCAAGATAGCAATATCATCACCTGTATGCATTACGTCAAAATCGGTAAGGAGAGCCTTGCCCGTCTTCCTTACAAAACCTCTAACGAGCTCAAGTAAGCGCTCGCCAGGTTTGATGTGACCGCCTATGCTTCCCACATCAGCCTTCGCAAGTGTCAGGGTTGTTCCCATAGAAGCCCTTGCTCTTGGCATAGCTCAACCTCCCCTCCTCATTGCCGCATTGGTCGTTAGTCCAGCCAATTAGCTTTGGCCTCGCTGATTGCGCCAGACACAAATCCTAGGCCCCCAGGTCTCAAGCCCCACGTGAAGAACTCTTACACTAAGATATCAGACAGGCAGAGAGGATTTCAACCTGATTGTTCTTGCCGGGGCACCAAAGGCCTTCTCTGCCACGAAATCTCAAGCAGCCAGGAAGAGTACCACCTCTCGAGCCCCTTCTCCGTTCAGGCGGTCTCACTCGTGAGGTTGCCAAGCCAGCACTGAACTTGTTATAATGCCTCGGCAAAGATAAAAGGAGATACTGAAAAGATAAAAGGAGATACTGAAAAGATAAAAGGAGATACTGATGAGACACAAATTGGTAATTTTGCTAATCGCTGTAATTGCCGCATGTTCAACATGCAGACCCTCCAAGGCTACGAGGCTCGATATTGGTATGAAGGCGCCAAGCTTTGTGCTTGAAGACATGCTTGGAAACGGGCAAGTCAATTCGTCCAAGGTCTTTTACTACAACCGTGCAACGGTCGTGGTTATATGGAGCATGACATGCCCAACCTGCCGACAAGCTCTTCTTGAGGTCCAACACCTTTACGAAAAATACTCACCAAAAGCAGTAGCCTTCCTTGGGATAAACTACGACATTGAAAATATTCAGGGAGTTAAAGCCTTTGTAAAAGGTGAGCGAATCGGCTTCCCTATGCTCTGGGACAAGCGAGCGCGTGTTGCAAAATCATATCGGGCAGCTGACTACACCTTCAGCATTTTCATCGTGGATGAGAATGGGCGGATAGCACTTGCCCAGTACGATCATCCCCCCGATCTCGAGCAACGCATAAGCCGTAAGCTCGATGCCCTGCTCAAGCGACAAAAGTGAGGACGAAAATGAGGACTCTATCGATGAAGGTAAGCCGCGCAAGCTTCCTCGCATGCATCCTGGTCATAGTGTTTTCACCGGCCTGGCTCCGAGCATCACTTGAGGACTTTGATCTTACAGGTGACGTGAGATTACGCTTGAGATTTACAGATTCAGACTACACAGGTCATCTGACATCAACTTATGGTGAAGAAGTGAGCCGCGGCTTTTCACTCAGGCACAGAGCGCTGTTCGAGATAACATATCCTTTGGGCACAGATATAAGCATTGGAGGGCTCATAAGGGTCTCCAATGAGCCTGATGAGGTTATTAGATCAGGTCCTGAGTATCTGTCATCGGAGTTTGGCACAGCATTCATCGCGTATGAAACCCAATCCTTAGCCGCTCGCTTTGGATACTATCGCATCGCATTCTCTCCCTTAAGCCTCATGCGCTGGGACTTAAACGATGATCCCGAGGGGGGCGGAGGTGTCTGCGCTGTGTGTGCTGGACCAGGTGTGGCGGGTGCGATTCTGGGTGAGACACTTGAGGAGCTTGGTCCTGAAGTTGGATTTGAGGGCCTCAAGTTTTCAGCCTCGCCAACTGAAGCGATAAGCCTTGAGGGCTATTTTGCACGACCAGAGATTGCCGGTGAGACCTATCCCGTCGTCACCTATGGAGCAAGGGCTGGCTTCAGGCACTACCTTAAGCACGCAGGCTCATTTCTTGAAGTGTCCTTGATAGGGTTAAGGTCGCAAGATGATCATAAGACACTCAAAGATGATACTGGACCACTTGGAAGAGTGTTCGAGAACGATGTCTATGGTGTCTCCTGGAATGTGCCTATCATAAGGATGCTGGGCCTAGAAGGTGAGTGGATATTGACAAGCTCTCAGGGTAGCTACCTTGATAGACCTTGGGATCCTGGCTGGGATATGAAGGGGCGTGGAGGACGCTTCACACTTTCACTCCGTCCCACTTCGCGCCTGCTCTTCGATGCAACCTATATCTACCTTTCGCCCAACTGGGATTCTTACTTCAGGGGACTATCGTATCAGAGAAATAGGCGTGGTCTGCGCTTGAGATGTGAATATGCAGGTGAGCAACTTGTCATAGCGCTTTTTGCAAAATTCCTCTCGACGATTGACAATGTTGCTTTTGGACCCCAGGCGGAGCCATCGAAGGTACACTATCCCACCCTGAGTGCGAGGCTATACTACAAGGTGCTTCCCAATCTCAACTTGGGCTTGGCAACGATTTTCTCAGGCGAAGGAACATCGGAGAAGACCGTTACAACAGACGTTGAGTATAAGCGCACAACATGGCTTGCGACCTTCACATATGAGCTCACAAAGAAATCAAGCATAAACCTCGAGGAAAGATACGTGCGCAGACGGAGTGACTTCGAACCAGACTATGATGTCTCTCTTACCTCCCTTTATGTGAGAACCAAAGTATGGTGACAGGTAAACTCACGATAGCAATAGTTGCTGTAGCCACACTCTTCGCGAGTTGCACCTATCCTTTGAGAAAGCATGAGTCAGGGATCTTTGTTGAGCCAAGAGTGTGGGACTTTGGAACTGTAAAGCGTGGCGAGACTGTCACAGGTAAGGTAATTCTCCGAAACTTTACTGACACAACCTTCACAGTTTCCGTCTATTCGACTTGCGATTGTCTTGAGGCTTCTCTCGAGGCTGAAGAGATCTCGCCCAACACCAGCATCACCATAAGCCTTTCATACCTCGGTGACGCTGTTAAAGAACATGTCTCCAAGAGTCTCTTTGTCAAACTTAACAATAGTGCCGAAAGACAACTTCGCGTGGACGTCACAGGTAAGGTAATTCCTGGTGAGAAGCCCCATCTTGTTGCTTTGCCAAATCCCATACCTATCGAACGATCGCATGGCACAAGCAATTTTCTCGAAATTTCGAATCGGGGTAAGGAGGAGCTCGCCATAAGCCAGATTCGATGCTATGGCTGTGAGAGTAATGCAATGAATCTAAGACTCGGCAGTGGTGAGAAAGCCGTGATTGTAGTGAAACTCGTCCCCGAATGGCAGGGTAAGAGGTGGCTAGAAATCGAGTCTAATGATCCCGTTACACCTCTTCGCAAGATAGCAATCATCGAGCTACCCTAGGGAGGCTATGGCACCCCTTGCACCGAAAGCAGCTGTATCAATTTCCATAGCCCGCCTGATAAGTTACGCGCATGACAAAATACATTTTAAGGTTCCCATTCAGCCCCCCCCACTACCCAGCGATGGTATCACAGCAAGCAATCGCATCAGGCTAAGCTCCTGTAGCAGCCCTTGAGGCTTCACCTTATGCCTTTGAAGCTATGAGATCCTCTTGGCTTACCAAAGCCGCCATCACCTCCAGGACCAGGCACTCTTCCCGAGCGCTTCAACGCACGAGCTCTTTCGACTATCTCCCTTAGATCCTGTCTGAAGCGTTCTTCGAAAAGGACATACTGACAGCGTTGCCTTGGCGTAAGCATTTCCATAAGATCGCTTCGCAGCTTCCGAACTTCATCAATGCGTCTTTTCCTTGCCTCATCATACTTGGCGAGTGCTGTCTCGAGCTGCTCTTCACTAACGTTATCCATTGCGAGAAGGTGTTTTATGTCCTTAAGCGCATCGAGCTCTGCCCGTCTAAGGGCTGCTTCCCTCTCATCTACCTCTCTTAGCTTGGTGAAGAACACTGGCATTTGCTCATCTGATAGATCAAGCATTTGAGTAAGCTTCCAGATGCGATAGGCCTCGACAGCCTCTCGGGGACTCTTTCCCGAGAGCGCTGGTGTGGCAAGAAGCAAAGCTAAGACAATAAAGAAACACATCGTTCTCATAGCTTACACCTCCATTTCGGGTTAGCTTGCACCAGAGGTTTGCGATTTCATTTCCTTCTCTATCTCAATCACAAGCTGTTCACCTTCAGCCGGGCTCAAGGCCTCGATTAGATCATAGGGAGTCTCATCCATCAGATATTCATCTGCTGGTTCGAGTGCCTGCCCCGCCTCATAGAGTAAGACATCGTAGCCATCTTCATCGGAGACAACATCGATGAGATCTACCATAGACATTTCGCTCATCATGAGATCAATTGTGTCGAACTCAGGCTGAGCCGGAAAACGAAAAACAACAAGGAGAAGCACAACAACGCTGGCAACTGCAACAACAGGTGCAAAGGCAAACCTCCAGGATCGCCTGCTTGCGGATGCCTGGGATCTCTTAAGAATTCTCTGGGGCAGATAAGTGAAAAAGGATTCCTCAACCTGGGGCACACTATCGTGAGAAAGAAGACGGAATATCTGTTGAAGCGATTGAACATATGCCGAACACCGCTCGCAACTTTCGAGATGCTCAACAATTGCCTTGCGATCATCCTTGGTAATAGTGCCATCGACATAATCGATGAGCTTTTCGTCCCCCGGATGGCCATTAGACTTCAAAGTCTTCACCTCCCTGAGCAAGTCGCCTCAGATGTTCAACAGCAAAATGGTAATTTGCCTTTGCCGCGCCGATGCTTGTTCCAGTAACCTCTGCTATCTCCTTGAAACTCAGCCTCTCGTAGAATCTCAATATGAAAACGGCTCGCTGCTTGGGCGGTAGAGCTTCAATGAGTTTTGCTATGACATCCTTTAGCATCTGCGACTTGGTATCCGGCAGGCTCGTTCGACTCGCAAGGCGATAGGCAACATCATCAAGCGGAACCGTTTGCACCCTCGTGCGCTTGATCTGGGAAAGACAAAGATTCACAGCAATACGGTAGATCCAGGTATAAACAGAAGAATGCCCCTTGAAAGACTTCCTCTTAACATAGACCCTCGTGAAGACCTCCTGAACCATATCCTTAGCCTCTTCGGTATCTCTCAGTATCCTGAAACAAACCGCGAAAACCTGCCTTGAGAAGCGTTCGACGATCTGTGTGAAAGCATCCTCATCACCTTTAGCCAGCCTCCGACCAAGTTCATTCATCAGGTTTCTTTCTTCCAATGCGTTAGACCCTCTTTTGTCCCAAAAGGTTTAATCAAGGTTTGCAACTTTTAAGAGCAGATTAAACTCGTGGCAAATCGAGTGTCGAGCTTTTTTCAACGTCAAGCCCCCGGACGAACAGCAAGGTTCAAGATTTGACTTCTAAGCCTCTGGCGCCTAAGCTTTACACTGAAGATCGGCCCCTTGACCATGACGATACATCAGATGAAGTCTTGGTTGCCAGAAAAGCAAGGTTTCTTGAGGAAACCGAAGCATCTTCAAAGCATCACTAGAGTGAGGAGGCCTCGATGCGAAAGGTGAGTTAAGATATGCTAAAGACTGTAAGACTTAAGCTTGAAGGACTCCACTGTGCTGCATGCGCTGCAGCCGTTGAGAAATCTGTCGGAAAGCTTCCCGGGATAAGCTCGGCTGCAGTCAACCTGGCAGCTTCAACCGGTACCTTCGTCTATGATAGCGAGAAAGTATCGATTGATGACATAAAGCAGGCTGTAAGATCGGCTGGTTATGATGTTGCACCTGAGACAGAGACAACGCGTCTTAAGATAGGCGGCATGAAATGCGCATCATGCGCCATAAATGTTGAGAAAAGCCTCAAAGGTGTTCCTGGAACAAAGGATACAGCAGTAAATCTGGCTAGCGAGACTGCGACCGTCACCTATGATCCCCAAGTGACAGATCCTGAAAGTCTCAAAAGAGCTGTAGAGGCTTCGGGCTATAAGGCTGAACCAGAAGAAGCTCTTACTGGTGGAATAGATGAAGCCAAGCTTGCTCGAAAGCGCATGTTTACGGGCTGGGCATTTGCGATCCCTGTCATTGCTGTGATGCTTCTTTACATGTTCGGAATCTGGCGGAGCACCTCAGCTCAAGTCCTCATGGTCATCCTTACACTCCCTGTTCTCTTCTACGCAGGTGGCACTGTCTATGTGAGCGCATGGCGAAGCGCTCGCCACCTTGCTCCCAATATGGATGTACTCATAGCCTTAGGAACCCTTGCCTCACTTGTGACAGGCATTCTTAGACTCGCTGGCATGCCAGTTGAGTCCTATGCTAGTGTTGCCGCAATGATAATGGCAATCCACCTTACAGGTCGATCCATTGAAGCAAGCGCAAAGGGAAAGGCTTCAGATGCTGTCAGGAAGCTGCTAGAGCTTGCAGCAAGAACAGCTCGCGTGGTAACAGACGAAGGCGAAAGAGAAGTCCCCGTAAGCGAGCTAAAGGTCGGCGATCTCTTCATTGTCAGGCCTGGTGAGAAGATTGCGACAGATGGAGTAATTGAATCAGGACATACGAGTGTCGATGAGTCGCTTGCAACAGGTGAGTCAATGCCAGTTGAGAAAAAAATGGGAGATGGTGTCATTGGCTCAACAATAAATCAAGAGGGAACCATAACGGTTAGAGCAACAAAGGTTGGCAACGAGACTTTTCTCGCACGGGTTGCTGAGGCTGTGCGGCAATTTCAGGAGCAGAAAGTCCCTGTTCAGAAGTTTGCAGACAGAGTTACTTCCATTTTTGTACCCGTTGTTCTTGGAATTGCAGCTATCACTTTTCTTATGTGGCTCTTCGTGCCTCAGCTGTCAACGCTTTCATGGGTCAATCCCCAAGTTTCAAGTCTTACCCTGGCAATCTTCGCCACTGTGGCTGTACTTGTCATATCGTGTCCGTGCGCTCTGGGACTTGCCACTCCTACCGCAGTAATGGTTGGAAGTGGTGTGGGGGCGAGATTGGGAATTCTTCTGCGCGGAGCCGAAGCTATTCAGGTTATGAAGGATGTGCGAGCTATTGCACTTGATAAGACTGGAACCTTAACCGTTGGCAAGCCATCTGTCGTAGCAGTTGCACCTGCAAGAGGTTTCGATGAGGATTCGCTTCTTAAGCTTGCTGCCTCAGTTGAGCACTCCTCAGAGCATCCAATAGCTGCAGCGATAGTTGATTTTGCAATGAGGAGAGGTCTGGAGCCGGGTGAGGTTGATGCTTTCAAGGCTGAACCTGGAATGGGGATAACTGCAAAGGTTGATGGGAAGCAAGTTTTCCTCGGAAAGCTTAGCTTCCTTGAGGAAAAGGGAATTGAAGTAAGCGAGCTATCAGGGAAAGCAGATAGTTTTGAATCCCAGGGCTACACTGTTGCCGGAGTTGCCATGGATGGAAAGCTTGCGGGACTCATAGCGATTGCTGACACACTCAAGCCTGATTCACGCGAAGCGATAAAGAGGCTTAAGGAAATGGGGCTGACCGTCATTATGCTTACAGGTGATAATGAGACAACTGCAAGATCAATTGCAAAGCAATGCGGAATAGAAGTTGTGGTTCCCGGCATTCTTCCAACTGAGAAGGCTGCGAAAATAAAAGAGCTCCGCCAGCAATATGGGACCGTCGCAATGGTTGGCGATGGCATCAATGATGCCCCCGCCCTGGCTGAAGCGGATGTTGGAATTGCCATTGGAACTGGCACAGACATAGCAATCGAATCATCAGACGTCACCCTAATTGGCGAAAGTCTCAAAGGTGTTGTAAGGGCAATACTCCTTTCCAAGGCGATTTTCTCGAAGATAAAGCAGAATCTCTTCTGGGCTTTCTTCTACAACGTGATTGCAATCCCTGTTGCAAGTCTTGGCCTTATGCATCCCATAATTGCTGAGGCTGCAATGGCTCTGAGCTCAATCAATGTAGTCACAAACTCCCTCCGTCTCTCCAAACTCCATAAGAGCCTTACGGCCGTGTAGATGCGACCATATCCATATCGCCCGCTAGGCCACTGAATCTCAATACGGTGACCCCAGTAGTTGCCTCACAAGAAATGGCTTGAAGGCTCCGAGGTTTTGGCTATAATCTTTAGGATTTCGTTAGGAGAGTGAATCATCTTTGGTTGACTTTGAGAGGAGGGTCTAGGCTATGTATCCAGCTGCAGTTAAAGACGCACTTGTGACCCAGCTTAAAGAGATCAGAGAAGCTGGTCTTTATAAAGACGAATGGATCATTCTGACACCACAGGGTGCGCAGATCAAGGTGAAACAGGGCGAGGTCATCAATTTCTGCGCCAACAACTACCTTGGTCTGGCGAACCACCCAAGAATTGTCGAAGCTGCAAAGAAGGGACTTGAAAAGTATGGTTATGGGATGTCCTCGGTGCGTTTCATCTGCGGTACCCAGGACATTCATAAGGAGCTCGAGCGCGAGATAAGCAATTTCCTCGGAACGGATGATACCATCCTCTACTCCTCATGCTTCGATGCCAACGGCGGTCTCTTTGAGACTCTTCTCGATAAGGAATGTGTGGTCATCACAGATCAGCTCAACCATGCCAGTATCATCGATGGGATCAGACTGTGCAAGGCTGAAAGAAAGATCTTCAAGCATGGTGACATGGCAGATCTCGAGGAGAAACTCAAGGAATCCAAAGGTGCAAAGATTAAGCTCATTGCAACCGATGGTGTCTTCTCAATGGACGGAGACATAGCCAAACTCGATGAGATCTGTGACCTCGCTGACAAGTATGAAGCTCTCGTTATGATTGATGATGCCCATGCAACAGGTTTCTTTGGCAAGACCGGTAGAGGTACACCTGAATTTAGAGGTGTCCAAGGCAGGGTTGACATCATAACAAGTACGCTTGGTAAAGCCCTTGGTGGGGCATCGGGCGGCTTTACTACTGGCAGACAGGAGATAATCGATACCCTGCGCCAGAGATCAAGACCTTATCTTTTCTCAAACACAATTGCGCCTCCCATCGTGTGTGCGGCAATTGAGACCTTCAGGATGCTTGGCGAGACAACCGAGCTCAGGGATAGACTCGAACAGAACACTCGCTACTTCAGGGATGAGATGACTGGAAGAGGGTTCGACATTAAGCCAGGCATCCATCCTATCGTTCCTATTATGCTTGGCGATGCCAAGCTTGCTCATGATATGGCACGCGACATGCTGGCAGAAGGCATCTATGTAATAGGCTTCAGCTATCCAGTCGTTCCCAAAGGTGAAGCTAGAATCCGTGTGCAAGTCTCAGCAGCTCATACCAAGGAGCATTTGGATCGGGCCATAGAGGCATTTACAAAGGTCGGAAAGAAGCACGGCGTCATCAAGTAGATTTTGCATCGAGAAATATCGCAAGGAATATCGGTGGAGGGGATAAAGGATGAAAGCATTCAGGAATGAGCAGCTAACCAATTTTCGCTCGCCAAAGAACAGAAAACTCATGGAGAGTGCTCTCAGAAAGGTTGAGCGCTCACTCGGCAGGGAATACCCAATAATAATCGGTGGCAAGCACATCCGTATGCGAAGCAAGTTCAGATCAATAAATCCTGCCGACCCGGATCAAGTTGTTGGCATTTTTCAGAAGGCAGATTCCAAGGTTGCAACAAAAGCAATAGAGACTGCTCTTAAGACATTCGAGTGGTGGAAATTTGAGAAGCCTGAGAAGCGAGCAAGCTACCTTTTCAAGATGGCTAGGATAATGAGACGCCGAAGGCTCGAGCTTGCTGCCTGGATGGTCTATGAGGTTGGCAAGTCATGGGCTGAAGCAGATGCTGATGTTGCTGAGGCTATTGACTTCTGTGAATTCTACGGTCGCGAAGCCATACGCTATGGTGGACCCCAACCCATAACCCACATTCCGACCGAGCGCAGTGAGCTCGTCTATATCCCACTCGGAGTGGGTGCAGTTATACCTCCATGGAATTTCCCCCTTGCCATTCTAACCGGCATGACAACTGCCTCCTTCGTAAGTGGAAATACCGTTGTGCTCAAGCCCTCAAGTGATGCACCGACGATCGCTGCGAAGTTTATGGAGGTTGTTGAGCAGGCGGGAGTGCCTGATGGCGTTGTTAACTATGTCACGGGCCCAGGTAGAATCGCGGGCGAGGTACTCGTTCAGCATCCCAAAACAAGATTCGTAGCTTTTACAGGTTCGAAAGAGGTGGGTCTGAGGATAAATGAGGTTGCAGCTAAACTCCAACATGGTCAGATCTGGATCAAGCGTGCTGTCCTTGAGATGGGTGGCAAGGATGCCATAATCGTTGACAACGAGGCAGATATCGACGACGCGGTTACTGGTGTTGTCGCTTCAGCCTATGGCTTCCAGGGTCAGAAGTGCTCCGCCTGCTCACGCGCAATTGTTGTCAAGGATGTATATAAGACCTTCCTTGATAAGTTGATACCCCAGGTCCAGGCGATTGAGGTTGGACCTCCAAGGGATTACAACAACTGGATGGGACCCGTCATAAATCGAGGAGCTATGAACAGCATTCTCAACTACATTCGCATCGGTAAGAAGGAGGGTCGTCTCCTTACAGGCGGTTCTCGCATCCCGCGCAAAGGCTATTTCATTCAGCCAACTGTGATTGCTGATGTCAAGCCTGATGCAACCATAGCGCAGGAAGAGATCTTTGGACCTGTTCTTGCGGTGATAAAAGCACGCAACTTTGATCACGCCCTCGAGATCGCAAATGGCACGGTTTATGGGTTGACTGGCGCTGTTTACACAAAGAATCGCAAGAAGATCGAGGCTGCCAAGAAGCACTTCCATGTAGGTAATCTCTACTTCAACCGCAAGTGCACAGGGGCCTTGGTTGGCGTGCATCCCTTTGGAGGATTCAATCTCTCGGGAACCGATTCGAAGGCCGGTGGCAGAGACTATCTCCTCCTTTTCTTACAGGCAAAGTCAATGTCTGAGAAGGTCAAGTGAACTTTCGCAGGAGGCGCTTATGCGATCAGGCTTATGGATTCTCATTGTCGTGATAATCGCCGGGCTCGTTGTTGGTACCCTGCTTAAGCAGAGGCTTGAGAAGATGGAGATGAGTGGCGAGTTTTCGAAGCTTCAGGAAATAACCCAGATAGAGGATCCTCAAGTCAAGATATCTCGCCTCAAGCAATTCATCGCTGAGGAGCCACCCGGGCGTGAGAGGCAGTATGCCTATCGTGCGCTTGCTAGCGAGATGATTCAAACTGTAAAGGATACATCAGGCTTCGAGAATTTCGCTCAGACAGCTCTTGATAAGGAAGATGACCCCTCAAGCCTGGCCATGATCTACTACTGGCTTTACAAGATAAGATCAGACTCTTCAAGTGTGAGAAAACTTGCAGGATCTTTGCTTGAAGGCAAGGAGGCTGCTTCCTGGATCTATAACTATATAAGCTGGGACCTGGCGGAGAAGTCACAAGACCTCGACATTGCTCTCGACCTCTGTGATCGCGCAATTGAGCTGGCAACTGAAAGGATGGACAGCGCAAGCTATATCGACACCAAAGGTTGGATATTCTTCAGGCAAGGCAACTATGATGAGGCAGTAAAGTATCTCGAGACAGCCGTGAGTCTTCTCGAAGAGCCTGAGGAAGAGATCCTACGGCATCTTGCCTATGCCAGTCTGGCAGCTGGCGATGGAGACAAGGCTTTCAAGACCTTTAAGTCGATTCTGATTCTAGGCGAATATGACTATGCAAGATCTGCTCTCGACTCCTTGATGACTGCTCGGGGCTATACGCCACAACAGCGGAAACAATTTGATGAGGCTATCTGGAAGGAAAGGATGGCATCTGCCAGGTTCGCTGATGCCTTTACGCTTCCTATGCTGTCAGGGGGAAATTATGAGTTCAAGCCTCCCCTTGATGAAGTGACAGTGATAAACTTTACAGCTCCTGGCTGACCTGCCTGCTTTGCGGAGTTGCCGCATCTAGAGAATATGCATAGGGAGCTTGATGATCAGGGTGTCGATATTGTCGTCATTGATGCAACTAACAGCAGGGACCTTATGGAAAAGATCGTCAGGGATGATTCTCTTACATTACGAATACTTTTAGATGATAAGCAAATCGCTGATAAGAATTACAATCTCATGGCCACTCCAACCACGCTGATCGTTGATCGTGGCGGGCGCATAGTTTTCAAGCACATCGGATTCAGCCCTGGCATGGAAGAAATGCTTACCAAAGAAATCCAGGAACTGCTCAAGCTCCCAACATGATCTGCTCTGGCTTCACAGACATCGCCAGGTGCAGAGCCTCAAGGCTTTGTACTTGTGGCTTCTTGTTCAGTGCTGCCAAAATCTGTCACCGTACGTTGAGAAAATAGACAGCCACCCTCGCCTACTACCCTGGCTGCCTCGGTGAGTAGATCTCTCTCGTCGAGCCAGAATGAACAGATGGCGTTCTGGATGCAGAGTACTATATCGAAGACTCCCCGAGCAAACCGAGCTCTGTTGCATCCATGACTGCAAGGTCACACTTTCCAGGTGGAAGAGTTTGCTGAGCAAGTTTGATATTGTCCGAGGATATATCGAACCCCACGAGGCGCTCTGCTCAGGGTATAAAGCGCCGAAGAACGCGTCCATAGCCGCATCCCAGCTCGAGAATTCGAGCCCTTCCTTGTATTTGCTCAAGCACATAGGAGATTTCCACCTCGAAGTATCGTCTGACCCCTGGAGGTGCTATTTCATAGCATCTTCTGAGTCTCTCACCTGAAAGATGCCCGTCATAATAGTTTTACATCACTCCTCTCTTGGTCGATTCCCTATCCTTCCCGGGTCCCGGATTCGGTCCTTATCTCCACGATTTTATCGACTTGAAACCTCAGACCGGATATGCTATGATAGCAGTACGCGGGGAGGTAAACTGCATGCGCCGCCTGGTGCTCATGACGAGCCTTGTATCCATCCTGCTGCTCCTGGTCTTGACTCCCTATGTTTCGTCTGAGGTCACTCCAGGTCGTCAATCCCCGCCAGGGCACACTGATAAGTCGTATCTTATGCAGCAGAGTGACTACTACCGACGTCACATGAATCGAGAGCCTGAGGAGCAACCTGAGCCCCTTGCCGCCACAGTGGTCGAAGAAAGCAGCAGCCTTGACTATATCGCTCTTTTCCTGCTTGTTACCTCAATAGTCGCGCTGCTTCTTATATCCAAGCGCAACCAGATTGGCAAGCGCTCCCGCACCTAACCCCGACGCTTGCCCTTAAGCTCGCTTGAAGGACAATAGGATTCAATGTCGCATAGGTGACAAAGTGGCTTTCTCGCCTTGCAAATCTCCCTGCCATGTAGCGTAACCATGAAGGAGAATTCGCCCCAGACACGTCGTGGCAGTATCTTCATGAGATCGAATTCTATCTTGACCGGATCCTTCTCCCTGGTGAGGCCGAGCCTGTTGGCAACCCTAATCATATGAGTATCAACAACTATGCCAGGTTTATTGAATGCAGCAGCAAGCACAACGTTGGCTGTCTTACGTCCCACACCAGGCAGTTCAACGAGCCTTTCCAGTTTGTCGGGCACCTTGCCACCATGCTTCTCGACAATGGCTTTCGAAAGCGAGATAATACTGTTAGCCTTGTTCCTGAAAAATCCCGTTGGCTTTATCATCCTCTCAAGAGTCGAACGCCTTGCCTTTGCAAAATCCTCAGGGCTTCGATATTTTCTGAATAGCTTCGCAGTGACCTCGTTGACCTTCTTATCCGTGCACTGGGCAGCAAGCACTGTTGCAACCAGGAGTTCATGAGGAGTTGAGAAATTGAGTGCTGTTGTTGCGCCACGATAACGCTTCCTCAAACCTGTCACTATTTTTCGGGCTCGCTTCTTAAGGTCTGCTATCTTTTCCCTCGGCGACATGATCACCCCTCCCCTATCACTTTAATAGAGCTCTGTTACTTTCTCAGTCAGATGAGCATTGTTGTTCCAGCTGATAAGGGTGAAGGTCCCATCCGAAACCTCGAAGATCGAGAAGGCTGCATTGTCAATGTAGAATTTCCAGAAGTAGGGTGGATTGACATCAAGCATAGCAGCTGCAAGCGCTTTTATCACTGAACGATGGGTCACTATAGCAAAGGTCTCCTTGCGGCTTCCTATGATGTGTTTCAGCCCCTGGAAGGCGCGTCTTCTGACCTGCTCCACAGTCTCACCATTCGGGATCGCAAGCTTCTCAGGTTCAGTAGTCCAGAGATGCCAAAGATCAGGATAATCCTGCTTGATTTTTGACTTCGGCACACCCTGCCACTCCCCCAGGGCTATGTTATTGAATGCCTCATCGGGAGTATATTCGACCTTGAGGATCTCGGCTATCATCCGGGCTGTCTCAACAGCCCTGCTGAGTGGACTTGTAAGCAAGAAGCTGATTCCGCAACCTTTTAGTGCCTTTCCTATCTCCTGAGCCTGCCTGCGCCCAGTATCATTAAGATCAACCTCATAGCGCCCTCTGAAGATACCGAGGCGATTGAATTCGGTTTCACCATGTCTGATTAGATAGATCCTCTGCTTTTCCATCTTAGAAGAGACTCCCTTCCTCATCCGATGCGTCAACATCAATGACTTCACCCACACTCAGCTTGTGAGCGAGCCTTAAGGGTTCAGGAATACGATATTTGGGCGAGCAGGCAAGGACAACCTCGATCGCCTTCTCGAGATCTATTCTGTGGCCAATGGATACATAAACCGGCTTGACTCCCTTTCTTGTTCTTACAGCCGCGCCGATAACATCGCCAAAATCGTCGTACATGTAGGAGATGGAACCTTTTTCATCGGAGGACTCCTCATAGGTGCCATAGAGAACAGACTTGGCACAGCCTATTGCTGGTTTATCGAGCAGAATACCCAGATGGGTTGCGAGCCCCATTCTTCTTTGATGAGCCAGCCCCTGAGCATCGCAGAGCAGAAGGTCAGGTTCCCTTCTTATTTTGGAAAGCCCAAAAAGAAGAACAGGAACTTCTCTGAAGGCAAGAAGACCCGGCACATATGGGAAGCGGCATGGCTGAGTGACTGTTTTCGTTTCGAGCACCTTGAGATCTGGCCATGAAAGGATAACTATTGCACCCAGCACCGTTTTCTTGTCAGGAAAACTTACATCCAGCCCTGCCAATGTTGAGACCTTTCGCCCATCCCAGGACAGATTGATGAGCCTGTTTAGACGATGCTGAATCTGTATGGCTTCCCTCGGAGTGACATCCCACATGTGTAATTCCCTGTACTTCAGAATCTCTTCCTCCCCTGTTGCTCAAGAAACCGACGCTCACGCCTTGATAGCGATTCCATACCCTCGCTTGCTATTTTGTCCAGTATGCGATCTATCTCAGCACTGATTTCTGCCTCCCGCTTTCGCTTCTTGATTTCAGCCCGCTCCTTGATACGCCCCCGCCAATCTGCCACCTGCCTTCTTACGCGCCACTCATAGATCTCTCGCTTGAGGTAGAAATAGCCTACGACGAGTCCGCCAAGGTGGGCAAATCTTGCGATGGATGAATTGGGCATCATTAAAAGAGCAACAAGCTCAATCAAACCCACAAGAACCGCAAAGTTCTTTGCTTTCATGCGAATGACAAAATACAAGAGGATCTCTCTTTCCGGGAATGCAAGAGCAAAACCAATAATCAATCCAAAGATCGCACCTGATGCACCAATCGTTGGTATGCGTGAGTAAGGCTGAACAAGCACATTTATGAGGCCAGCCCCGATGCCAGTCACAAGATAGTACTTCAGAAAGAAGCGAGAGCCCCAGTATCTCTCAAGCTCCGAACCCAGCATCCAGAGGAAGATTAGATTGAAAAATATGTGAAGCACGCTGGCATGCAAGAACATGTAGGTTAGAAGCTGCCAGAGTGCACCATGCAGGACACCAGCAGGGACCAAGCCTAGAAGATGGAGGTAGCGATTTAGGAAAAACTGCTGAAGTACAAAAACGACACCATTGGCTATGAGAAGCCATACAACAACTGGTGTTGGCACAACAGAATATGTGTATCGATATTGCCTGTACATATCCATCCAACCAATTTGCCCAATTATTTAAACTCAATTGTCGATCAGTGGCAAGTGTGAACTGCTGGGATCTTGAATCCTCAAGCTTGATAGCCTAACATGGCATTGAGGGAGCTATGGAAATTCAACTGAGCTTGAGATCACATGATAGAATTGCTGTGAGCCTCGACTATAAGAGGAAGGAACCCCTGATCAAGAGATGGGATGTTAGCAGGTCTGTGATAGATGCCATCTATGCCGATGTCCTTGATCTCGTGGAAAGATCTCTCTATGTGGAAAATCTGGAAGTTGCTTCACCCCAGGCAGAGACCCGTGAGAAGCTTAAGGCTCTTGGACTTGCACTCTTTGAGGCAACGTTCCTTGCAGCTGCAGATGAATTCAGAGAGACAATTCGGCAACCGCATGGACCTGAATCGGTGACTTTTGAGATTGATCGTGAGCTGGCCTATCTCCCGATTGAGATACTTTTCGACGGGGAAACTTTTCTAGCGCTAAGGCTGTCTCTTGGCAGACGCATCTTCGCTGAAGGGATTAGAAGCGTAGCCTCCGGAGCACGTACTTGCTCCGTACTTATTGTTGGGGATCCAAGTGATGATCCTTTGATAAGAAGTGACATTGAAAATGAGATAGATGGAATCAGGGATATCTTCAGAAAGAGCAAGGTGGCAATGAAAATTGCCACGGGTAGCAAAGTTGATGAGGGCTATTTCCTAACCCATCTTCCGAGCAAAACTATTTTCCATTTCACAGGACATGGTGCTCTGTCTGAAGACTTTGCTACCTCCGGTATCATGCTTGCGGACGGTATTTTAAGCGAAAAGTCACTTTCAGGGCTTCAGCATCCGCCAGTCATTACCTTCCTCAACATGTGCACCGCATCCTGGCATGAAGCCTGGAAGAGCTCTGTTGGCCTTGTCGAGACTTTCTTGAGAAGAGGAACCCGGTGCTGCATAGCCACCCTCTGGGATGTCCGAAGCTCGTCTGCAGCAACGCTGGCCTCGAGCTTCTATGGGAATCTTCTTGATGGGAAGACTGTTGGAGAAGCTTTACGCCAAGCCAGGCTAGATGTGGTTGAAAAATTTGGCCTCAATGATATGTCCTGGGCAGCCTACACACTTTATGGTGACCCCAATGTTACGCTTGAGTCCCTGCTAAGAGAGTCACCCAGGAAATCTCCATCGTATGTTGTAGGTCTCGTCGCTACAGCTATCTTTGTTGGATCGCTCCTGCTTCCGTCTAGCATTTCAAGGGAACCGACGTATCAGGCAAGGACAGAATTCGGTTACATCGTCGCATCTTCAAATCCAAAGGGCGCCACGGTGATTGTTGACGGCAACCCCATGGCAGTAACCCCATCAGCCATTGAGGTTCCCGAAGGTAGCCACAAGGTAGCCATTGTGAAAGAGGGCTTCAGGCGCTGGGAGGCATGGGTAGAGGTAACACCTTCGCAACGCACCGTGATTGAAGCAACGCTGGAGGGAATTCAATGAAGCTTTCCATCATTGCTCTCCTATTGCTCCTTTTTCCTCAAAACCTCTTTGCCACCGAAACTGATCTCAGCAACTTTGCCCTCGTCGATCTATGGGATAATAGCCACAAGATCAGTGAAATATCTCAGGGCAAAACTCTCCTCATCTACCTCTGTAAGCCCGAACTAAGCGAATGTCGTGAGGGGGCGATTTATTTCGAGAGCCTTGCATTCAGGATAAGGGCAAAGGGTGCCGAGCCAATTTGTGTTTTTCTCGGGAAGCCTGAGCAAGTTAGAGATGTGGCAGTTGATCTTGGCCTTCGAATGCCCGTATTCATTGATCCCAGTGGCTCCTTCTTTGGAGCTGCGCTTGACCAAAGGATACTCCCAGCCTTGATTGCGATTGATACCAAAGGAAGAAGAATCGCAACCGTTTACGGAGGTGGGGATGCTCTTGCGACAAATCTTGATGTCATCCTGGCAAAGATCTCGCGTGATCACAAGTGGCTCTTGATAACTCTCATCGCAGTGGTTACGACTACGATAGTCTTGATCTTAACGAGATGATCTGACGAGACCTCATGACTGAAAAGGAACTCATAAGGCGCTGCATTGCTCGAGATGAAAAAGCCTGGAAGGAGTTTCTTTTCAGGTATGAAGCCTGCATATATGGAACCATTTACAGACTGCTTTCGAGATATTCAATTAGGGAGCCAGAGGTGGCAGCTGACATATTTGCGAATGTTATTCAGAAGCTGCTTTCAGACAACTGCTCTGCCTTAAGGAGGTTCAATTGGAAGTCGAGGTTCTCCACATGGCTCATCAGCGTTACCAGAAACAAGACATTTGACTATTTACGCCAAAAAATGCGTAAGCCGACGATATCTCTTTACACGCCAATAGGGGATGATGAGGAGCTGGAAAGAATAATCAAGGACGAGTTTGATCTCGAGCATGTGCTCGATACAAACCTGACTGCGCGGGAGGTTCTTGATCTCCTCGATCCCAAAGACAGATTGGTCTTGAAACTTTATTACATAGAGGGTATGAAAGAAAAGGAAATCGCCGAACTCTTGAAAACGACGCTTGATGCAGTATCGGCTCGAAAGTCAAGAGCTCTTAAAAAGCTGAGATCCCTCGTAAGAAAACAATCACAATAAGCGTCCAAAATAAAGGTGCTAGCAATGAAAGAAAGATGCCTAACCGATGAGGAGATAAGTGCCTACATTGATGGTGTCGTATCTGCTGAAGAACGCGCCAGGATTGAAGATCACCTGGCAAAGTGTAGTTTTTGCCTTCACAATGTTGCGGAACTTAGGCAGCTGGTCTCTGCAAATGATGTAAACCCGATTTCACCAACTGAGGCAGCTCTTGCCCAGGCCGAAGCAGTCATCGAGGCGGAAACAGTAAGTCCCGTCCATTTCGATATCGCCCTAGTGATAAAGAATGGGATATGTAAAGTCCTGGATTCCACGGGCAATCTCCTGCCACCACGAAGGCTATCTCCGGTTGCCGTAAGAAGGCAAAGAAGTGCTCAGACTGTAACGAGGATATCAAAATCGATCTCTGGCTTCCTTGTGACAGTGGAGCTCATGCCTCACAAGCACATGGTCAAGCCTGAGGTTATTGTTGTTGAGGAAAGCACATCCGAGAAACCCGATGGACTCAAGGCAAAACTCTATTCTCCGGGCGCCTGTGAAACCAAGTATAGCGAAAATGGAAGAATAGTCTTCTCCCCCCTCGCCACTGGCTACTACCGCATAGAGATAGAGGAAATTGGGACAATAGGATTGGATGTCAAAGCAGGCTAATGACCAAGGTCTGAAAAGATACGAAGGGCTTCCATTATATCCTTTCGGGTTATGATCCCGACCACCTTGTCTCGGTCAACAACTGGCATCTTGCCACACCTGTCTCTTACAACTCTTCTCAGAACCTCGGCTGCATCGTCCTGCGGTCTCACTCTTAATCTTTCCAAATCCTTAAGCATAACTTCCGAAACAGGCGTGTCTTGCCATCTTTCCCTCGGAACGTGGCGGATGCTCTCCAATGTTACAAGCCCCCTGAGATTGCCGCCCTCTGTAACGGGAAAACAGTCATAGTGATATCTGAAGAAGTAGTTGTCGATAAGATCCTGAACAGTTATGTCTGGTGCCACGGTTACGACCTCTGCCTTCATTATGTCTCCAACCTTCACACCTTTAAGGGTATTGGTCACGACGACCTGGAGATAGCTTGCTTGAGCAGCCTGGCGAAGGAAGAAACCAATGAGAACCATCCACAGCCCAAAGACGAAACGACCCAGAAAGACAGAAATGAAACCGAAAGCCACAAAAGCCAATCCAATTGCACCTCCGACCTTGCTTGCGATGTAAGTAGAGCGCTGGAGATCGCCAGTTACCTTCCAGATGAATGCCCTGAGGAGGCGTCCACCATCGAGCGGAAACCCTGGAATAAGATTGAATGTACCCAGGATTCCATTTACATAGACAAGATACTTGAGCACAGGAGCAACGGGTCCACCCTGAGAAGCATCAGAAACGATGCGATAAAAGATGAAGAAAATAACCATGAGGGCAAAACTCACACCTGGACCAGCAATTGCGATCAGGTATTCGGTTCGAGGATCAGCAGATTCTTTCGAAAGCTGCGATACGCCGCCGAAGAGGAATAGAGTTATCCTTTTGATGGGTACCCCACGAGTCTTCGCAACGTATGAGTGACCAAGCTCGTGGAGGAGGACAGAAACGAAAAGCAGAAGTGCAGCAGCAAGTCCCATTATCCAGTACGCAGCAACAGAAAGATGAGGATAGGCTGAAGGAAAATAGCCACTCACAAGGCTCCATGAGACCAGCGCGAATATGATAAACCATGAAATGTTGAGCTCCACGGGTATACCGAATGCCTTGAAAATCCTGATGTTCGTATTCACCATTTCTCTCCAAGCAGACTCTAGACTGCCCGTATGTTACCACAATTACGACATCCTTGACTATCAAAATGAGCTTAAATAGTCTTTGACTGGAGGCGAGAGTAGTGGAAAACCTAGACATCGCTAGAATTTTCGATGAGATAGCCGATATCCTTGAACTCAAGAATGAGAATCCATTTCGCATCAGATCCTACCGCCGTGCCGCAAGAGTGATAAGGGACCTTCCTGAAGATGTCAAATCCCTAGCCTCCACGGGTGAGCTCAAAACAGTTCCCGGTATTGGTGCAAGCCTGGCTGATAAGATTGAGGAGATTATCGCAACAGGTACATGTCAAGCGTATGAGGATCTCAAGAAGGACCCCGTCTATAGTTTGACGGAGCTTCTCAGCATACCCGGAGTCGGTCCGAAGCTAGCTGTGAGGCTCAACAAGGAACTGGGTGTTAAGAATGTCGATGACCTTGAGAAAGCAGCTCGTGAAGGCAGGCTCCACAGCCTTGAGGGCATAAGAGAAAAACTCGAAGAGAAGATTCTCAAAGGCATCGAGCAGTACCGCAGACATGTCGGAAGATTCAAGCTTGCCGACGCCCTTACCTACGCAGAATCGATTGTGAAGGTTCTCAAAGCTCAAAAGGGCGTGACGAAGATTGACATCGCCGGAAGTCTCAGGCGTATGAAGGAAACCATAGGCGACATTGACATCCTCGTTATCGCAGGGAAAGCGCATTCTTCCAAGGTTATGGATACTTTTACTGAAATGGATATCGTTGCCGACATTATTGCCAAAGGCGATACCAAGTCAAGCGTCTTGCTTAAGTCAGGAATACAGGTTGATCTGAGAATTCTTGAGAAACAGAGCTACGGAGCTGCCCTCCACTACTTCACAGGATCCAAGGATCACAATGTTGCAATTCGAGATCGGGCCAAACGCATGGGGCTCAAGGTCAGCGAATATGGAGTATTTGATTCTAAAACCAATAAACTTCTGGCTGGTGCACGTGAAGAAGATGTGTTCCGTCTTGTCGGCTTGCCCTTCATACCACCTGAGCTCCGTGAGAACAGTGGTGAAATTGAAGCCGCCGAGCAAGGCAAACTACCTAAGCTTATTGATCAGAGTGACATAAGAGGTGACCTCCATATGCACACAAAGGCGAGTGATGGAGCCAATACCATCGAGGAGATGGCACTTTTTGCGAAGAAGCTTGGTTATGAGTATATAGCGATCACTGATCACTCCAAGGCAGTCACGGTTGCAGGCGGGCTGGATGAGAAGGCACTTGAAGCCCATATAAAAGAGATTGAGAAGGCAAACAAGAAGGTGAAAGGAATCGAGATACTCTCAGGCATTGAAGTTGACATTCTTCCTGATGGAAGTCTTGACCTTGATGATAGTGTACTTGCAAAGTGTGATGTTGTGATAGGTGCTGTTCACTCTCGCTTCAATATGTCAAGCGAAGAGATGACGAAAAGGATAATCAAGGGAATATCCAATCCTAATGTCAATATCCTGGCTCATCCAACCGGAAGGATCATAAATGAGCGTGATCCCTATCAGGTTGACCTTGAGGCAGTTATTGAAGCCGCCAAGAAGAAAAGGGTTGCTCTCGAACTCAACTCCTATCCCGACAGACTTGATCTGCGTGATGTCCATTGCAGGCAGGCTAAAGAGGCTGGTGTAAAGATAGCGATAGGTACCGATTCCCATGCAGCACTTCAGCTTAGCAACATTCGTTACGGAATAGCGACTGCAAGAAGGGGCTGGCTTGAGGCGGGTGAGGTCATAAATACATTTAGTCTTGCTAAGCTCAAAAGATTCCTGGCGAAGCAGGGGTGATGACAGTGAAATCGAAACCAACAAGGCAGCAAGCAGCCAAAGAGATTGAAGAACTACGCGAGCAGATCAACTATCACAACTATCGTTACTACGTGCTTGATTCGCCAGTTATCAGTGATCAGGAATATGACCGCTTGATGAGGAGGCTTCAGGAGCTCGAGCAACTCTATCCTGATCTTGTAACACCCGACTCACCCACTCAGAAGGTTGGCGCTCCGCCAAGGGCAGAATTCGGAACAGTTAGGCATTCTGTACCAATGCTCAGCTTGCAGAATGCTTTTAGTGACGATGAGATTGTTGACTTTGATCGAAGGGTTAAACGCTTACTCAAAATGGACAAGGTCGAATATGTTGCTGAACCCAAGATCGATGGATTGGGTGTGGAGGTTGTCTATCGTGATGGCATCTATGTCCAGGGCTCAACACGCGGAGATGGCTATGTTGGTGAAGATGTAACTGAGAACCTGCGGACGATTAGATCGCTGCCATTGAGATTGCTCAAAACCAAACTGCCCATCCCAAGCCTTCTTGAGGCAAGAGGCGAGGTTTACATGTCCAAGAAGGACTTTGCTGAACTAAATCGCAGGCGTGAGCGGGAGGGTGAACCTCTCTTTGCCAATCCGAGAAATGCAGCAGCCGGCTCAGTTCGCCAGCTTGATCCCTCGGTCACAGCCTCGCGCAAACTCAGTATCTTTCTTTATGCCATCGGAAGAGTTGAAGGAGTTGAATTCTCAAAGCACTCAGAAATACTTGAGGCATTCAAGGGCTGGGGCTTAAGAGTCAATCCTGAGATCAGACTGTGCCCAACCATCGAAAAGGCAATTGAATATCACAAGACTCTCGAGGCTCGCAGGAAGGATCTTGACTATGAAATAGATGGTGTTGTTCTTAAAGTCAATCGCCTTGACTTGCAGCGCAGGCTCGGCGAGATATCGCGTAGTCCACGCTGGGCAATTGCTTATAAGTTTGAACCTGAGCAAGCAACAACTGTAATAAAGGATATAATAGTACAGGTTGGAAGAACCGGTGCTCTCACACCAGTTGCAGTGATGGAACCCGTCCATATTGGTGGAGTTGAGGTCAAGAGAGCAACACTTCATAATCAGGACGAGATTGATCGTAAAGATGTGAGAATCGGCGATACCGTGATTGTTCAGCGTGCTGGTGATGTGATTCCTGAAGTTGTCGCCGTGGTGAAGGAGAAAAGAACGGGTAAGGAGAGGAAATTCAGGATACCTGACAAATGCCCTGTTTGTGGAGCCGATGTATACAAAGACCCTGATGAGGCAGTCTCCCGATGCACCAATATTTCCTGCCCTGCAAGGATCAAGCAGTCTATAAAGCACTTTGCCAGCAAGGGAGCGATGGATATTGAAGGGCTTGGAAGCAAGCTCGTCGACCAGTTGGTTGATCGGGGCTTGGTTCACACCGTGGCAGACATCTATCGCCTCGAGAAGTCAGATCTCGTGAAGCTCGAGCGTCTTGCTGATAAATCAGCCCAGAACATCATCGATGCTATTGAAAGGAGCAAACAAACAACCCTTCCACGTTTCATCTATGCCTTGGGCATTAGACATGTTGGCGAGCATGTTGCCAGGGTACTCGCCGAGAATTTCGATAGCATCGATGCTATACAGCAGGCGAGCCTTGAAGAGCTCACATCAATCAGGGAGATAGGTCCAACGGTTGCTCAGAGCATCTACACCTTCTTCAGAGAAAAGCAAAATCAGAAAGTTATCAAGGATCTGCTCGCCTCGGGCATCTCTCTTGCCCACCCACGCCGTCGGGCGGCTAAGCTTGATGGTAAGGTCTTTGTCTTCACAGGTGCCCTCAAAGATTTCAAGCGAAGTGAAGCCAAGAAGATAGTGGAGGATCTGGGAGGAAAGGTAGCATCCTCGGTAAGCAGGAAAGTTGACTATGTTGTAGTTGGCGAAGACCCGGGCTCAAAACTTGAGGAGGCAAGGCGCCTTGGCATCGAAACCATCGACGAGGAGACATTCAAAAAAATCATCTCCTAAAAGGGGGTCCGTTCTTGTAGGTACTTCTGGATGGAGCTATGCACACTGGAGAAAGATCTTCTATCCAGAATCGATGCCTTCCACAAGATGGTTAACCTACTATGTCAGGTATTTCGACACTGTGGAGATCAACAACAGCTTCTATAACCTTCCTCAGGTCTCCACCTTTGCCAAATGGAGATCCGATGTACCCAAAAATTTCGTCTTTGCAGTCAAGGCAAATCGTTTCATAACCCACATGAAGAAACTCAAGAACGTTGAGGACGCTGTTGATGTTTTTCTAAAGAGGGTGGCTGTACTTAAGAGCAATCTCGGCCCAATACTTTTTCAGCTTCCTCCAAGTCTCAAGCTTGATCCTCAAAGGCTTGACGACTTCCTGGCGATGCTACCACGGCGCCGCCGTTATGCTGTCGAGTTTCGTCATTCAAGCTGGCTTGATGATACGGCCATAGAGATACTGACCAAACACAAGGCAGCCTTCTGCATACATGACCTATTTGATGTGTCCTGCCCCCACTATGTGACCTCTTCCTTTGCCTACTTCAGATTTCATGGCTTCAACGAGAAATATGGCGGAACCTATCCAAAGCGAATCTTGAGAGATTGCGCAGAGAAGATGGCATCAATGGTCACACGAGGAATCGATGTTTATGCCTATTTCAACAATGATGCTTTCGGCTATGCGCTTAAAGATGCTAACACACTCCGCAAGTTACTTGATGATATGCTCAGAAGTTAAGTGTGAAGCTCTATGATGTCACCATCCTCAAGCACGTAATCTTTGCCAACCGCCTGACCGTCGAAGCGAGCATGTCCCCAGACCCTCGCATACTTAAGACTGTGGAGAAAATCCTTGTGGATCTGTCCAGCCATATCAATCACCGTCGTGCCTCTGGGAACAACATATGGCCGTGACATATCGGGTTTCTTCCCGGGAACCTTGGTATATACACGCACAACGCTCAGGGCTTGGTAGATTAGCTTGCGCAACTTCTCGATGCCTTCGCCTGTCTTGCATGAGACCTCGACAATAGGGATAGCACCGATTACAGGTTTGATTAGCTCTCGCGCAATCGCCACGCCTCCAAGATCGACCTTATTGAGTGTAAGCATCGTTTTCTTCTTAATCGTTCTGAAATCTGGCAGATCTTCGCGCTTGACATCCTCTCCAGTGAAGAGAATTCCTGAGTCAGCAAGGTGAGCATAGATTGCCTTGAGATTGCCATCGGGATCAAGATCGTCAAGGCCAACGACAAGAAGCACAAAGTCACATTCTCTAACGATATTGGATATCCAGCCTTCGTAATAGGACTCAGTTATTGGAGGCATATCCACGAGCTGTATCTGGATATCCTCATAAGGCATCATGGCTGGGAATGGCTTCTTTGTCGTAAAGGGATATGGAGCGACATCGGGTTGACCGTGGGTTAGAGCCCGAATCAAGCTGCTCTTACCGGAGTTGGGAGGGCCAACGAGTATTACCTGTCCGGCCCCCTCAGGTTTGACATATTCTGTGTGTCTGCGGACACCTGTCTTTTTTGCCTGCTGAATCTCTTCATTGAGCTTGGAGATGCGCCGTTTTATATCAGCCTGGAGCTTCTCCGTTCCTTTATGCTTGGGCATAACGGCATACATCTGCTTGAGCGCATGGAGCTTCTCCTGTGGTGTCTTTGCTTCGCGATAGCGTTGCTCAGCTTCGTGGTATTGTGGTGGCAAGTTGGCTGGCATTCTGGATCCCTCACCTCTATTGTAATCTTTGAGGTAACCGATTTTCAAGTCCACAACAGCATTGAATAAGTCCTTCCCTATGCCTATAATAGCGCCTAGTCTGATAGAAGCTCCTACCTAAGAAAGGAGGTTGCAATGCGTAAGCTCACCTACGTGCTTTTAACTATCTCGCTGATTATCCTCCCTGTAGCTATCTCAGGGCAACAGTTTGAGAAGAATGTTACGGAATTCAATCTTGACAATGGCATGAAATTCATTGTTTACGAGCGCCATGTCGCACCTGTTTTCTTCGCAGCCATTATCTTCAACGTTGGCAGCATCAATGAATGGGATGGAGTGACGGGCATTTCTCATCTTCTCGAGCACATGATGTTTAAGGGAACCAAGACAATTGGCACGAAAAGCTATGCACGCGAGAAAAGATATCTTCAAAAGGAGGATCGCATAGCCCAGGAAATTGCTGAGATCAGACGACAGATAGGCAGCTGGCGGCTGAAGATCTTTGATGATTTCGCAAGGAAGATCATTGCCGACTTGCCAGCAGATGTTAAGCAGGAGATAGGCAGCGATAAGGCGAAGGAACTTACGGCTCTCATCGATGTTCTTAAAAACAGAGAAAGTCTTCCACCTGAGGCTGAGGAACACCCAGAGCTAATTGAAAGCGACGGCACTGACTATTTTGATCTCTACATAGCCTCCAAAGCCAAAGAACGTGAGCTCGAAACAACAATGGCTGAGCACAGAAATCTCATTATCAAGGATGAACTGTGGGACACATATTTGCAAAATGGTGCTCGAGTCCTCAATGCGTTCACCGCAAACGATCTTACTGCATACATTGTTTATCTGCCTGCCAACAGACTTGAACTCTGGGCAATGATCGAGTCTGATCGCATGAAGAATGCAGTCTTCAGGGAATTCTACTCCGAGAAAAATGTGGTATGTGAGGAAAGGCGCCTCGGTGAAAACGATCCTGACAATGTTCTGGGTGAAGCACTTCTTGCTGCTTCCTTCGAGGCAAGCCCTTACAGAAGACCTGTTGTGGGATGGATGAGCGACATTCAGAGCATTACCCGACAGGAGCTCATAGCCTATCACGAGCGTTTCTATGCGCCAAACAACGCTTTAGCAATTCTTGTTGGAGATATCTATCCAGAAGACGTCAAGCGGCTGGCAAGACGTTATTTCTCAAGGATACCCCCTCAGCAACCACCCGAACCTATTGAAACCATCGAGCCCGAACAGCGTGGGGAGCGACGTGTAACCATTGAATTCGATGCTGAGCCTGAGGTAATGATTGCCTACCACGTTCCAGTTGCACCTCACCCTGACAGCTATCCCATCGGCGCCCTGATTTCTATACTTGGATTGGGAAGAACCTCAAGGCTTTACAAACGCATCTATGAAGAGTTAGAGCTCACCTCAGCACCACCATATGTGTTTACAGAGCCAGGCGAGAAGCTTGACAATCTTGTCATAATCCAGGCAAAGCCAAGACATCCTCACACTACGGAAGAAGTTGAAGCAGCTATCTATGATGTCATTGAAGAGCTGAAGAAAGAGCCACCCACAGATCGTGAAATGCAGAGGATACGTAACCGGCTGGATGCCAATATGGTAAGAACGCTTGGAAGTAACTGGGGTCTTGCCTTCAACCTTGGTCTATATGCCACTATACGAGGCGATTGGCGAGCCTACCTTGAGGATATTGAAAAGACAAAGGCTGTGGAGGCTCAGGACGTATCACGCGTTGCGAGGAAATATCTTACTCAGCAAAACAGGACGGTCGCAACCCTCGTTAAGGTAGAGAAAGAGGCTAAGGAAGGTGAACAGCCTCAGGGGCTTGACCTGAGAGCTCTTATGCAATGGATTCAGGAGCTCCCTGAAGATGAGCGCCAGCAAATCTTCCAGCGTTTCCAATCGATGTCCACTGAAGAACGCAAGGCTTATGCTAGGGAACTCATGGAGCGAATGAAGGCTGAGAAGAAGCAGACAAAGACTCATGCAGAATAAAGGAGGGGATCATGAAGCATCATAGTGGTCTTTTTCGCTTAGCAGCCATGGCTGCACTCCTGCTTATTGCAACCATGCTGATACCAAATCAATCCCATGCGCGCCTTCCCAAGCAGCTTAAGTTCAAACCCATTGAATTCAAGACACCGAAGGTTGATACGCTTAAATTCTCGAATGGTCTCCATGGATACCTTATTGAGGATCATGAGATACCAGTCATAAATATCACGATTGTTTTCCGAAGCGCCTATCCACCTGAAGACAAGGTTGGGCTTCCCTCGGTTGCAGGCTGGGCTATAAGGAACGGTGGTAGCAAGAACTACCCAAAATCCGAAATCGATGACCAGCTTGAATTCGTTGGAGCGTCAATCGAATCAAGCGCTGATCCTCGTACAGGCAGAATCTCAGCAAATTTCCTCACCAAAGATATGGATCTTGTCCTCGATATCCTTGCTGATCTTCTTGTCAATCCAGCTTTCGATCCTGACAAGATTGAGCTCCGCAAGAAAACCTTGATCGAGCAGATAAGACGCAAGGCGGATGATCCCAATGCCCTTGGTAGAAGAGAGTTTTCCAAGCTGATCTATCGCGGTCACCCGGCTGGACGTGAACCAACAGAGGAGACGATATCGAACATCACAAGAGAAGATGTCATTGCGTACCACAACAACTATGTTAGACCAAACAATGCAGTCATCGGCGTAGCTGGGGACATAAGCAAGGATGAGATCATCGCCAAGCTCAACAAGGTCTTCGCCGAATGGCTTCCTGGGGGTGTGAAGCCAGAGTTTCCTGAAATGAAATATGAACTCAACCCGTCGGTGAACTACATTTACAAAGATGTCAACCAGGGTTATATCTTTGCAGGTCACATGTCAATGAATAGCTCCAATCCCGACCGACCGATTGCAACCATTATGAACTACATTCTTGGCGGTGGAAGCTTCACATCCTGGATTACCCAGCGCATAAGGAGTGATGAGGGACTTGCCTATCATGCTGGTTCTAGCTATTATGCATCTCCCTGGGGATACGGCATCTTCAGAGCAACCTGCCAGACAAGATCAGATGCGGCAATGCGTGCTCTTGAGCTACTCATTGAGCAGATTGAAAGAATGAAGAATGAAGGTCCAACAGAGCAAGAAGTAGAAGATGCCAAACAGGCACTTGTTAACAGGCAGGTCTTTGAATATGAGTCGCCAGCAAGGCTTGTAAGCAGACTCATATGGTATGACATTGCTGGTCTGCCTCTTGATACCCTCGAGAAAGATTTTGAAGCCTATCAGGAGGCAACAGTCGAGGATGTCAAGCGCGTAGCCAGAAAATATCTTCATCCCGAAGCCTTGACCATCCTCGTTGTTGGAGATGAGTCAAAGTTTGATCGACCCCTTAGCGATTTCGGAAAAGTCACGACTATCGAAATCGAGAAGGAGACCAAGGAGGTTGAGGTAAAATGAAGCAGGGTTGGCTTGTGGTTGCCATCTCGCTTGCCATGGCTGTCGTGGGCTATGCTACCGCTGAGCAAGAGGTCCGGCCAGTCCAGACACCTCCGCTTGAGATCCACATCAAGCATACTGAGCCTCGAACAGTCGCTGTGATGACACATAAGGGTCCGTATGAGGAGATTCCCGATGTCATCCGTTCGCTTACTGCTCAAATTGAGAAGGGTAATCATTTTGTGGCAGGACCTGTGATGGTGCGCTATCTCAACAATCCTGAGAATGTGCCACCTAAAGAGCTCCTGTGGGAAGTGATGATTCCCGTTGCCAAGCCTGGACGTCTTGGTGGAGTAGAATATGACAAGATGAACTTTAAGTACCTCGATGTTATGAATGTCGCCTACTACTATCACATAGGTCCGCTTGAGAAGGTTGGCGAAAGCTACTCTAAGATGTTTGGATGGTTGGGCAACAGCGGATACGAAATTGTAGGCCCTCCCATGGAAATCTATTGGGCGAATCCTGAGACAACCCCCAAAGATAAGCTCGTTGTGGAGCTCTGGATTCCCATTAGTGAGGAACGAAAGCCACGGGTTGTGCGGTGACGAAGGGAGGGAATGTTAAGCTACATTTTCTGGGTGCTGCCCAGAATGTTACAGGCTCAAGATATCTCCTTGAGAATGGTAAGTCACGTATTCTCATCGACTGCGGACTCTATCAGGAGCGTGACTTTAAGGAGAGAAATTGGAATCCCTTCCCTGTGGAACCGTCATCAATTGAGGCAATTGTTCTTACCCATGCACATCTCGACCATTCGGGTTTCATACCACGTCTAGTGAAACTGGGATTCAGGGGAAAGATTTATTCAACCCCTGCAACTGCTGAGGTAACCAAGATCGCCCTCCTCGATTCTGCTCATCTTCAGGAAGAAGATGCAATGTATAAAAAGAAGCGCCATGAAAGAGAGGGGAGAAAAGGACCATATCCTGAAGTTCCTCTCTACACTACCGAGGACGTTAAAACCTGTCTTCCATTGTTTGAGGGCGTGCCATATCGCAAGCCTTTTGAAGCTCAACCTGGCTTGAAGGTGACATTTCATGATGCTGGACACATCCTTGGATCTGCAATGGTAAGTGTGGAGATTGGCTCTTCACCCCTGAGGCGGATCATCTTCTCTGGGGACATCGGCAGATGGGGCAAACCCATACTTAAAGATCCTACACTTTTTGATGAGGCTGACTATGTAGTGACCGAATCCACCTATGGAAACCGTCTTCATGAAGATCCGGCCGATATCGAAAGCTTGGTAGCCGATGTTATAAACACAACGAAGCAGGCTGGTGGCAATATTGTTATCCCAAGCTTCGCCATTGAAAGAGCCCAGGAGGTTCTTTACACCCTCAACAATCTCTTAATGGATAACCGCATCCCTAACCTCATTGTGTTTCTTGACAGCCCCATGGCAATAAGGGTAACCGAAGTTTTTCGTCGCTTCCCTGACCTTTACGACAAAGAGATGACCGAGCTCGTGACGTCTGGACACTCACCCTTCAGATTCCCGAGTCTAAAGATGGCAACAAGTGTGGAGGACTCCAAAGCCATCAACTACATCAGGGGTAGCATTATTGTAATTGCCGGCTCGGGAATGTGCACAGGAGGAAGAATAAAACACCACCTGGTGAACAATATCGAGCGGCCTGAGTGCACCATTCTCTTTGTTGGCTATCAGGCAAAAGGAACGCTTGGAAGAGAGCTGGTGGATGGTCGAGGTCAGGTGCGCATCCTCGGTGAGCAAAGAAGGGTTAGGGCAAAGATAGTGCAGATCCAGGGTTTCTCAGGACATGCTGACCGCAAGGAGCTCTTTAAATGGATCTCCCACCTCAAGCACGCTCCAAAGCACGTTTTCATAACCCACGGAGAATCTGAACAATCTGAAGCTCATGCGGAGCACATCAGATCTGAGCTTGGCTGGGAGTGTACAACACCTTCCTATGGAGATGTGGTCGATCTGATCTAAGAAGTGTCCGCTAAGGTGAGACCTTTGCTAAGCTATCCCCTACCTCGGGCTATCTCCTGGATCAGCGATAGAGAATAGCCTCAACCTCTTCCTTAACATCCTCGACACTTTTGTTTGTGGCAAGGGCGAGCTCTCTTACGAGTGTCCTCAGAGCCTTATTAGCAATCTCTGCCTCTCTCACATTCAGCGACTTTCTTATGGAGAGCCTGACAAGGTCACGAACAGTCTCTGCAAGTTCAATCGGATCACCTGAAAGCACTTTGTCCCTGTAAAGTTGAGCCCTCTCTTTCGCCTTCTTGCCCGTCCGAAAGCGGGCACGGCTCTTAAGCACCTTCATTATCTTGTTCGCCATATAGCGCGACATCGGTTTACGCACCTTCGTCTGCCTCAGGCGTTCCTCTGGAACCCAGACCGTCATGTGCATCGCTGGAAACCGAATGAGAACTCCTTTGGTCCGCCTCCCGGTAGGTAGCTTGCGATACTTTACCTCGAGAATCTTCCCTAATCCATACTTGGGATAAACTATGTCCTGCCCAACCTTAAACTCCATCTTTCTTCCCCCCTCCCCGTTGCGACGGGGTCTCACCTCTGAAGAGCAGTATGTCCTCGCGCTTGATGTCCAGAGTTCTAATCGGGAATGGTATTACTATACCTTCCTGCTTAAACCTCTTATGAAGCCTTTTGACGAACTCATGCTTGAGGAGATAACCGTCAACGAATTCCTCAGCCCTGAGGATTACCGTGAAATTGATGCTCGATTCGCCAAAGGTGTGATATCGGATAAAGGGCTCGAAGTCCTTCTTACCACCAGGGACATCCTGCAACACCTGCTTGGCTACCTCACATGTGACTCGCTCGACCTGCTCAAGATCGCTATCGTAATGGACTCCAACCTGAACGAGAATCGAGAGTTCACGCTCGGGCTTGTAGTAGTTGGTTATGATTGCATCCATTATGCGTGAATTAGGTATAACGATGAGATTGTTTGGCAGGGCTCTTATCGTAGTACTTCGCCAGCCTATGTTGGCCACATAGCCCTCCTCGCCACTATCAAGGCGAATATAGTGACCAACCTCGATTGGTCTGTCGGCAAGTATCTGTATGCCAGCAAAGAAGTTAGCAAGTGGGGATTGTAAGGCTAAGGCAACTGCAAGGCTGCCCACTCCAAGGGATGCAACGAGAGGCGTTATTGAAACTCCAGCAGTATCAAGGATAATGAGAATGGCTATCAGGATGATTATGCCACGTATCGCCGTTTGGACTATCCCTGAGGAAGTCCTGAGGTAGGTAGCTTTGCGGGACGCACGCCAAAGCAATGCCTTGATGAGACCGTCGGCGAAGAGAACACCTGCCGAGATAATTGCCAGTTTTGCAGCGAGATTCACGCCTTTATCCCATTCGGGAGAAAGCGGCAGGATGCGGGCAAGGATCAATCCACCCGTAACGAGGATTACAAGAAGCACAGGCAGGCGCAGGGCACTAACTATGAGATCGTCTATGTCAGTTGTTGTTCTTGCAGCAAGAGCATGGATACGTCGGTAAGCTATTCGCATTATTAGAGATAACCCGATGAGCCAACCGATGAAGACAATTGGGCCTATTATCCACGGTGATGCTAGCTTGGCTAAGAGCCCTCCCATGGACTTCACCTCCATCGATATGATACCATATTTCCAATTCGTGTCAAAGGTTTCCCGGGGAAGCCATGAAGCAAGGTGTGGAAATGAAACATAGTTTATCTTATGATAGTGGCGGGGCAACAGGTTAAAGATCCAGGGACCAGCAGGACGAGCTTGAAGGAGAGAGGCTTTGCATAAACGCTGGATTGTGCTGTTGGTTTTCGCTTCATCGCTGCTGCTTTATGTCATCACGTTACCCCGAGGGCTACTACCCGGTGATAGCGGAGAGCTGATTGCAGCCTCACATACCCTTAGCATATCCCATCCTCCAGGCTATCCCCTTTATACACTTGTGGGTAATCTCTTCTCCCGTATTGTCCCATTCGGTTCGCTGGCATGGCGGTATAACCTCCTCTCAGCAGTTGCAGTTTCCGCAATGATGGCACTCATATGGCTCATGCTTGCCCAGCTCGGCATATCCAAGGCAGTGGCAACCGCTGTCACACTGGCAGTAGCCACGCTGAGCTCAACCTGGCTCCAGGCGACCACAGCTGAGGTCTATGGCTTCAATGGCTTCCTGGCTACCTCCCTCCTGCTTGTTCCCTTGCTTCACAGGCGCCTGGGTTGGCGTATCTGGCTCTTGATTGGCTACCTCGGAGGCCTCAGCATGTCTCACCACCTTACGCTCATTTATCCACTTGCCGTCTCGGCAGTCCTTGCTTTGAGGATGAAAGGGAAGCCAGATTCCCGCTGTGCCATATTGGCAGTTCTCATGTTCATTCTCGGTCTTGCTATGTGGCTCTATATCCCTGTACGATCATCCTTGGAACCGCCGTTAGTCTGGGGAAAGACCCACACCGTAGGCGGCTTTTTTGCACACATAAGTGCTCAGGGATATCGCTGGCGCTTGAGAGCCTTTTCCCCTCTTGCGCGTGTCAGGGATTTCTTAGAGTTCTTCAAGCTCTGTCTATCCGAGTTTGGCATTCCGCTTTGTCTAATTGCCGCCTGGGGAGCGTTCTCGGGTTTGCGCAGGACCCCGGCACTAACGGGTGCCTTTGTCGCCTTGCTCATCCTGTTTGCTGGTCACTTTGCCATGTATAATATCCCGGATATCAGTAGTCACATTTTCACCAGCCTTATCTCCATAGGTGTGCTAGCGGGCATAGGTGTACACGAAGCGGCCCGGTGGTTTCTGCTTCGTCGCTCAAACCTCGTTGCGAGTCTTGCTGTCTCGGCTATCCTCATCCACAACCTTATTGGGATAGAGCCAAGGAGTGATGAATGGCTGGCGGATGACTATGCCCGAGCAATTTGTGAAAGTGCAATCTCAGCTTGTGGCAAGGATTGCCTCATTATAACAAGTGGTGACCTTTCAACGTTCCCCATTCTATATCTTGCCCTTACCCAGGATGCTCAAGTAAAAATCTATGACCTGGGCGCTTCCAATCCAGAGATTATCGGACAGCAAGAGCGGCCTCCTTCGCTTGAGGCATGTGCAGCTCACGCAACCAGGTTCTATGGAAGCCACAAGGTGGCCTTCGTTGGACTTATGCCATCCCGACTTCTGGGAAAGCAACCTAGGATCTGTGGAATGGTAAGTATCATTGACAAGCCTGTAGGTACATGTCTTCAACCAACGCAGTTGAAAATCAGAGGTCTGGGTGCTGAGTCAAGAGACTACTCCTCGAGGCTCCTCAGTGCCAGCTACTATCTCCACCTTGCTCGATGGTACCTCCAGCAAGGCGATACCCTAAGCTTCGACGAAGCAATAACCAAGGCTACTTCAGTTGCGTATGATGATGTTGGAACATTCATCAATGCCGCAAGCCTTTGTCTCGCAATTGGCAAACTCGGGGAAGCCTTAAGCATCGCTTACAAGGCGATAAACGTCGATCCTGACTTCTTTGAAGCCCATGATCTTCTTGCCAACATTCTAGTCTCCACTGGCAGGGTGAATGAAGCAATAAGTGAATACAAGCTCGCTCTCAGGGGTAATCCTTCACCTGCCATGGTTCACTCCAACCTTGCAAACGCTTACGCCTCAAGAGGTGATTATGAGCTCGCTCTTGAGCATTTCTCAAGAGCTCTAAGCCTTGATTCAACACTCATAAATGCCCACATAGGAATGGGACGAGTATACGAAGCAACACATAGGTATGACGATGCCATCCGAAGCTACCGAGCTGCACGCAGCCTTGATCCCTCATCAGTCAATGCCTATCACGCGGAAGCCACACTTTACCTCGCTCTGGAGCGATATGATGATGCCGTCGCCCTCCTCAGGAAGGGCCTAAAGACGTCCCCAGGCGAAGCGCTACTTCTTGCAGATCTCGGTGTTATTTTCCTGCGCAGGGATAGACCCGATAGTGCAATTTTCTACCTTGAACAAGCTGTGAGGAAGGATGCCAGCCTTCTTACAGCACATGGGAATCTGGCGGTTGCCTATGAACGCATGGGGCTTAGACAAAAGGCAATCGCTGAATATCGCGCTTATGTAGAGATGGCACCACCCGGACGCCTTCGCCAGAAAGCCCAGGATGCACTCAAGAGGCTAGGGGGCTAAGGCACCATCTCTATTGAATATAACCCAGTGCCTTAAGCTTGGCTCGCGTCTTCTCACCTATGGCTGTTGGTTCTCGAGACCCCGCGCCCAGAGGCGTATGCCAGATGAGAATGTAGGGCTCCTCGGGGCACCTAGCTGGCTTACCCTCTGCCGTGGCAGTACTCATTGTGAAGCTGAAGGGTATCTTGGCTGGATGCCTCAAGCCCTTACCGATAAAGATGCGCTCGCCAGATCGTTTGCCATCAATCTCAACATCAAATTCACACTGACTATCAAAAGGATCACTGAGGACACAAAGTTTCACAACACCCTCTGGAGCAAAGTCAGACAAAGTAAGCACAGCATCCCTATCCTGCCTCAACTTGTGCACCATGACTTGATCGTCAAGCACGTGACCCGAACTGTCAAAGAGACACCAGAGAGTGAAATCGCCTGACCGACCTATCCCGCGGAGGCGCAGGCTCAAGTCGAAGCGATGACCAACGCCTCCAATCTCGATGTTCCAGCAAGGCGATGTTGCGAAAATTGTTCCAAAGAGAGCATCCTCCATCAGATCAAGAACCCTATTTTTTGTGGTGACGATCGGAGCCTTCTCACTGGGATCAGATTCGAGATTGAAGCATTCAACCTTTGAGAGTTCGACATCGAATATGATCTTCCAGGGATAGGTGACCAAAGCCTTCTTCTCAGTTCCATAGAGGACGCACTCTGCATATGCAAAATCCCGTGGCAATGTTGCTGCCCTGGCTTCTTCAACACCTTCCCCACGCATAAGACCAAGAAGACTCACGCCCTCCATCCTTCCAGAATTGCTTATCCTGAGCACCTCAAGCACAGTTGGCATGACATCAACCAGTCGAACCTGCTCTTCAATCCTTATGCCCTCAGGGAGTCTCCCCGGCAGAGAAAATATGAGAGGCACCTTTATCAACTCATCATAAAGCGTATGACCGTGCTCAAAGCCATCGTGATCAAGAAATTCCTCACCATGGTCACTCAGAAGTACAATGAGTGTCTTATCATTCAACTTGAATTGCTTAAGTCCGGATAGCAACATGCCTACTGCACTATCAGTAAAGGCTATCTCGCCATCGTATAGTGCGACGATATGCTTCCAGGCAGCACGCACCTCCGGATCATCCGTATTTGAAAGCCAGGATTTCATTTCGAGATACCTCTGGCGGTCAAATCCACGCTCTATTCTTCCTTCATAGGAGGGATCAAAAATCATATCGAAAGGTGGAGGTGGCTTGTAAGGAACATGGGGATCAAAATAGTGAACGAAAAGGAAGAAGGGCTTATTCTTATGGCTATCGATCCAGGCAAGTGCTTGCTCAGTTGTCTCAATCGCATCCCGCTCTCTCCAATTAGGAGGCACAAGATATTCTCCGAAACCCCGATTGACCTTAAACTCACGCGAAAGAGTGGCTCCATTTATGAAAGCGCAGGTTTGATAGCCTCTCATCGCGAGCACCTCAGCGAGGGTATGCACATCGGACCGCAAAGGATTTCCAAAGGCACCAACACTGTGACTTTTGCTGCTCCTTTCATGAACACCAGCACGGTGCTGACTGGGATAGAGCGAGGTAAAAACTGTAGCAAAGGATGGAAGCGTCCACGGTGCCACACTTACAGCATCTTCGAAAACAACACCATGGGAAGCCAGGGTGTCTATGTTGGGACTTGTTTGCCTGCTATAGCCATAGCAGCCAAGGTGATCCCTTCTTAAAGTATCGATACCTATGATGACCAGGTTTACCTGTGGCGAGCTTCTTATGCATGTAGCCGCAAAGGCAATCCCGAGAGTCGCAATCAGGCAGAGCCATCTTCTCATGAGGACCTCGACCTGCCTCCAGACAGCCAAGAACTCCAAGCGGACTTAAATCGATTCAGTCATCACCCAATGCCCGATGGAACTTCCTCGGCAAACTACTGGATGTAGCCTAGCGCCTTAAGCTTCCTCTTGGTGTCGTCACTTATCTTGGCGGGCTCGTGCAAGCCATACTCCGTACCCGTATGCCAGACAAGAACATAGGGTTCATGTGGCCTTACCCTCGGCTCCCCACGCGTTATACCCCTCTTGCGCATCTTAAAAGTGAATGGGATAGCTGTCGGATGCTGGAGTTCTTCGCCAAGGTAGATGAGATTGACATCCTTCTTGCCATCAACACTGATTTCGAAAGTGCAGGGAATTCGCTCAGGCGCCACTTGAACCAGCAATTGAAGTCTCCTGCGTAGAGTCGAAGCCTCCATTTCGAGATTGACTTCAGAACCACCTTGTTCTTGCCTAACACTAATGCCGCCTGCCTCCATATCTTTCGGCTTAACAAGGTGGCCTTCGCCATCGAATACTCGCCATATCTTGAATGTTCCTGATGTCGGACGCATCGGTAAGCTGAGAGTGATGTCAAAAGTGTTGCCCTCTGAGCCTGGTGCAATCTCTACATGCCACGTTTCTGACATGGTAAACATTGTTTCGAAGAGCACCTGCTCAAGCAAAGAAGCCGTCTGTGAGTCTGTCTCTATGAGGTTCTCATGCTCATGGGGATCATGTGCAAGGTTAAAGAGCATCTCATCCTGAGATACTGTGTCGAAGATGAGCTTCCAGGAATAGGCTGTAACTGCCTTCTTTTCGCTCCCATAGAGCATGGATTCGGAATAGCCGAAGCCAGAAGGAAGCAAAACCTCGCCTGAGTTGGCAAGCTCTTTTCCTTTCATCAGAGGATAAAGACTTGTGCCCTCTAGATGTGCACTCGTGCTTATCCCCATGATATCAAGCATGGTCGGGAGTACATCTATTGATCTCACTTGCTGTCTTATCCTTTTTCCAGCCGGCAACTTTCCTGGAAGTGAAATGATTAAGGGGACCTTTATGAGCTCCTCATAGAGGGTGTGGCCATGCTCAAATCCCTTATGATCAAAAAACTCTTCACCGTGATCGCTAATAAGAACTATCAAAGTATTGTTTCTCAGTCCCAGCTTCTCAAGGCCATCAAGAAGATCACCTACTGCCTTATCTGTAAACGCTATCTCTCCGTCGTAGAGCGCTCTTATATGATCCCAGGCTTTCCTGACCTCAGGGTCATCGAGATTCGATAGCCATTTCTGCTTCTGAAAGTAGGTATCGCGGTCGAAGGAGTTTCCGAGTGGGCCAGTGTAATCAGGATCGAAAAGCGTATCATAAGGCGCAGGTGGTTCATATGTGACATGCGGATCGAAATAGTGGACAAACATAAGGAAGGGTTCGGAGTTGTGCCTGCCAATCCATCTTAGGGCATCCTCCGTAGTCTCATCGGCAGTACGCCTATCCCAGCGCGGTGTAGTGAGGTAATATTCGAAACCCCTGTCAACTCCAAACTCAGGCGCCAGAGCAGGAGCATTTATGATAGCAGCAGTGGAGTAACCCTGCTTTAGAAGCATCAAGCCTAGGGTAGGGAAACCTGAGCGCATGCGATGCCCAAAACTGCCAGCTCCTGGCTCGATGAAGCCTGCCCCATGTTGACTTGGATAAAGTGATGTGAAAATGCTTGCAAAGGATGGTAGAGTCCATGGCGCCTGGCTGACAACATTTTCAAATAGGACACCTTCGCTTGCTAACTTATCTATGTTAGGGCTTGTTTGCCTGTCATAGCCATAGCAACCAAGATGATCTCTCCTTAGGGTATCAATGCCTATAAGAACAAGATTAAGGCGGGTCTGTTGCTTGGAGCATAAGAGGCTGAATCCACAAACGAGGAGAAGCAGTAAAACAAAAGGTCGCCTCAAAACTTGCATATCACGCTCCCCATTTCAACGATTCCCAGCAACAAGCGGCTTCTTGCGACACAAACTAGAGTATAAACTACTCGCTACCCTTATGCCAATATTTTGAGACCTTGAAGTTACTAACCATTTCGGAGTCGGCTAAATATTTTGCTTGCCCGAACGAGATTTTGTAATATCATTGTGCGAACCGAAGCATCATGTTGTCTTAGTCTGACACGAAGGAAAGCACATGCGGTGCGTTTTCGCTTTTATAGCTCTTGGCATTACCCTCGCAACGACGATTACAGGAGCCAGCGCGGACCCGGGCAACATCACTGGCAAGGTAATCGATGGTAAAACAAAGGATCCCCTCCCATTTGCCAATGTTATAATTGTTGGTACCCCATATGGTGCCATGTCAATGGAGGATGGCTCCTTCTTCATTCGTAACGTACCCGAAGGTACCTATACTGTCAAAGCATCCTACATGGGATATGAATCAGTCGAAAAGAAAGGGATCGTTGTCAAGCCCTATCAGACAACCGATGTCGATTTCAAACTCTTCCGAACCGTCCTAAAAGCAACCAAAGAGGTTGTTGTAACTGCTGAAAGACCCATGGTTGAGGTTGATGTACCCTCAACTGTGAGAAGCGTTAGTGAAGAAGATCTCAAAGAAATGCCTGTCACCAACATTGAAGACATTGTCGGGCTGCAGGCAGGTGTTATCGAAAGCGATGACGAAATCCATATAAGAGGTGGACGCACAGATGAAACTCTTTACATAATAGACGGCGTGAAGATGAAAGATCTTATCTCTGGCAAATCCTCCCTCGTTGATGTAAGTGCCAGATCGGTAGCTGAGATGGACGTCATCACGGGTGGCTACAGTGCAGAGTTTGGTCAGGCTCTCTCGGGTATAGTCAATGTAAAGCTTAAAGAGGGTGGAAGTAAGACAGGAGGCTACATTGACTACTCAGCCGACCACATGCCCTTCATAAGCACGGCACTTGACTACTTCAATACAGATCGTTTCGAGGTCGGTATAGAAGGTCCCGAACCAATCACATCCAAGCTCTTCCGCAGAATGGGGATCAATGTTCCAGGGCAGGTAACTTACTTCCTTGGTCTGTCAGCTCGCTTCTCAGACACCTATCTACCATCGATAAATGATATTCCCGGTGCTCACGGACTTGTTTCATCATACGAAGACCATTTTCTTGGTATGAAGATAAGTTACAAGGGAATGGCGCCGAGGGCTGAGAACAAGTGGCAACTTTTTGGCAAGATGGTCTGGCGTCCGTCTTCAAGCAACAAATTCGGTCTTTCTTTCACAAAGACCATTTCCATCGATCAAGGCTACAGACGCTATGATCCTTACGATGTTACTCGTGAACTCTCAGGCTATCAGCACGAATGGTCGCGTTACCTGGACAGCGCTCTTGTCTATACTGAGGATACCAACACACTCGCTCTGACATGGAATCAGTTCCTGGGTCAAAATGCATTTCATGTTTTGAGAGTCTCTCGCTTCTTCAACTGTGTCCACGCAGATGTTGCAGGTAAGCACTGGCATGACTATACCGAGCCCGATGATCAGGGCATTCTCGGAGACAAGGATACGCCATACTTTATTGAGACAGGAAATGCAGATCTCTGGCACGATCGCTATGTTGAGACGTATAATATCTCCTGGGATCTCACACGCCGCTTCCCTCCCCATCATCAGGTGAAGACAGGCTTTACAACCTCCCTCGAGAATGTTCAATACATCTTCATAAGAAGACCATGGATTCACGATCCGGACAGTCTTGGCGAGTTCCATGACATCTTCCACATCTATCCAAGTCGTGGTGCTTTCTACATTCAGGACAAGATAGACTTTGAAGGTTTAATTGGCGACATTGGCTTGCGCTATGATTACTGGTTCCCTGGTGAACAAGTTGAACGTGCAGTTGCTGATACGACAGCTCTCGCTATCACACCGACCACCCGACATAACTTCTATCGTGATACCCATGAGATTTTCGGACGCCGTTTCAAAGGACATCTTAGCCCCAGAATCGCAATTTCCCATCCCATCACGGATCGTGACAATCTCTTCTTCAATTATGGCCATTTCTCACAGATTCCGAGCTACATCTGGGTCTATTCCAAGCTCTCCTCGGTCTCGAGCGAGCGCTTTCCACTCATAGGTAATCCAAATCTTAATCCCGAAATCTCAGTCCAGTATGAGATTGGAGCAAGGCATCAATTCACAGAAACAATTGCTGGCAACATAACCCTCTTTTACAAGGACATCTATGACTATCCAACTTCGACCAAGTTTGAGAAGCCTGGCGTGGGTGAGATGTTCATCTATAGAAATATCGACTATGCACGCTCCCGGGGAATTGAAGTCGAGTTGCGCATGAAGCGCAAGGGCTTCTTCGGTGGCTCACTTGTTTACACCTACTCAATTGCAACAGGGAAGAGCTCAGATCCCAACACGCTCAAACTGATTCAAGAACAAGGCGGGGATGTCGGAGCAAGGGAGGCAAGTCTTGCTGAGGAATATCTCTTCTGGAACCGCCCTCACAAGCTTAACATCCATATGGAGTTCCGAGTTTACAAGGATGAAGTATACCGAATCTTCGGCTTCAGACTACCATCGGACTGGGCACTCAATCTTCAGTGGCTCATTCAAAGTGGTAAGGCATACACACCGCAAAAACACGGTCAGGACATAGGCAAGCGCTATAGCAAAAATGGTCCCCATGACAATCTACTTGATCTTAAGTTCACCAAATACTTTACGGCTGGACGTGCAAAGGTGAAGGCTTATCTGGAAGTCAAAAATGTCTTTAATCAGAGAAGGGTGAGGAGAATCGATCCCGAGACAGGCAAACCACCCAAGCCAGGTGTTGGCACTTATCGCGATCAGGGCAACAGTGAATACGTCCGCAACATGCTGAGCGACCCAAGCATTTATGGTCCACCACGAAGGGCTCGAGCAGGGATTGGTTTCGAATGGTAAGAAACGTTCTCACATATATCTTGATTATTCTGGCAATTGCGCTAGGGTCAGGTGAGGCTTTTGCTCAAACTGCGCTCGGTGACCAGCGAGTTGGCACTTCATCGGGGAGCTTCCTGCGAATCGGTGTTGGTGCAAGACCTGTAGCAATGGGCGGAGCCTATGTTGCAATATGCGATGACATCACAGCATGCGCATGGAATCCCGCTGGCTTGACGCACATCAAGGGAAGTGAGATTGCAGTAAGTTACATCGCCCTACCCGCAGACATAACTTACAATCATGCTTGCTACGGGAAGCCGATTGCCTTTTTCGATGGGGTTATCGCCCTTCAATTCGGATCGCTTTCGACAGAGCTCCTTGAGACAACCGAGTATCATCCATTCGGCACTGGAAGGAAGTTCACTTTCGGCGATTGGCTCTTTGGCATCTCAGTAGCAAGGCGTTTCACGGATCGCTTCTCGGGCGGCTTTGCAGTCAAATATGTGCGTGAGGAACTCGGCGTCGAGGTCGGTGGTCCTGTGACAACTGCTTTTGTTCTCGATGCTGGCACATATTATGAGATTGGACCCAAGAATATGAGACTGGCTGTTGCCCTGATGAATTTTGGACCCGACATGACACCAAGTGGTAGCTTCACCAAAACGGTTGGTGTGACAACTTCGGAAGCTCTTTATCAAGGCTTTGCTCCTGCAACCGAGTTTAAGTTTGGCATAGCTATGGAACCCTTCGAGACTCCGTGGATAAAAAGTATAGTCGATTTTGAGCTCACCCATCCTGCTGACAACATGGAGACCTTCAGAATGGGTGGGGAGATAGTTATCTCAGACATGCTTGCTATTCGAGCAGGCCATGACATGAATGCAGATGAACTCAAGACGAGTCTCGGAATTGGAACGCAAATGAGATTTGGCTCGAGACAGGCAAGGTTTGATTATGCAGCCACACTGAGTGACCATCTTGGAACTGTTCACAGATTTACACTGGTGCTTGACCTTTGAGGGATGCTCGAATGAATAGAATCTTGTTTGTGTCCATCCTTGTTGTGGTGGTGATGCTGGCTGCCTGTGGTGGCAAGTATGATAAACCTCTTGAGGCTGAAAGAACTCCAAGAACAGGAGCATACAACTATGCAGGCGAATATCATGGTTTCGAGGGGGCAACCTCTATGGGTATGACTGGGGGCAACCTCTATGTAGCTTTTAAGGAAAAGGGTGAAGTGGCAAGATATCTCAGCACAGGCAAGCATGTGAGCGATGTAACTTTCAACGATCTCATTAGACCGTTCCTCGTCGGTGTTGGACGGAGGGAAATCGCGGTTGCCGACTCTGATCCTGGCCTCTATGTGAAGGTCTATGCTGTGAGCGGTGGAAATCCCATCCTCAAGTTCACCGATCCTGACTGGCAAGATATTGCAGGGCTTGCAATAGATGATGACGGTAATATCTATGTAGCCGATGCTGTACGCAATTTTGTCCGCTCATATGATTCCCAGGGCATTCCCCGCTTCACCACTGATCTCGCCGACAGCGGCTTTGGCATTGGTCATGTCCTGAGTCCACATGGTATCTATTTCGATGGTAAAGGCTTGCTTGTTGCCGAAGCTCATACCGAGAAGGCACAAGTGCAGCGCATCGATTTTAACGAGCCGCAGAAAGGAATGTGGTTCTCCGAGCAGGTTCCTTTTATCAGCTCCTTCACTGATACCATGGGAAATGAAATGAGTCTCATCGATCCAATAGCGGTTGCAAGTGATAGGGATGGCAACATCTTTATACTCGATAGCCATCTGAGTAAGCTCATGCGGTTCACATCTGAGGGCTACTCGGATGCGATAGTTAACACCGTGGAAGCAGGCGGTCCCGACAGCTTCGTGAACCCTGTTGCAATCGGAACTTACGAGAACAGAGTCTATTGCCTTGATGCTGGAACAGGAATTGTCCATCGGTGGGATGCTCAATGACGAAAAGCCAATTGGCAGTTGCTTTTACAATTTTGTTTTGGGCAAATGCTGCAGTGGCGCATGATGCGCCAGTCGCAGAAGAATCTCCAGTATCGCTTCTAAGCGATGCAGCCCCATTTGTTCGGAAGCAGACCGATGGCAACGCAATGGGGCTCGTGATCTCCAATTATGGCTTCTTTGGCAACAACTTTGTAACTCGTAATCCCTCAATGGAATATCCTCTCGGCTCCGAGATTGACCATCTGATAAGAGCTGGTCTTTGGGTTGGAGCTATCAATGCAGATGGTGATACAGTCGTCTCGACGGGCTCAATATCTGGCTATTGGGGAACATCAACATCCCAAGCGACAGAGTTCACACCCCAGATGACTATCAAAGAGCGCTCCATCCTTATAACGAGCCGATCCTATTCCAAGGATGCAATAAGCGAACAAGATTTCGTTACGCTCTATACCGATTATCCCAAGCGTGGCACAAACGATCACATCCTTGGGGTAAGTGTTCACCAGGAATCCTATCTCTGGAGCTATCGCTTCGCCGAAGCCTTTGTGATAGTAAGCTTTACGATCAAGAACGAGAGCGAAGGAAGTTTGAGAAACCCCTATCTGGGCATTTTCGCAGAGCTCGCCACTGGCTGGAAAGGCCAGTATGATACCTGGCGACCTTCAGGCTCTGCATGGTTCAGGAAGAAGGTCCTTGAGTACTTCCCCGACCTTATGATGATAGGTGAACATCATTATACGTATGATATGGGTAATGCGCCATCGTGGGGAGCAATTGCAATCCTTGGCTGGCATACAGTCGTGCCTGCGAATGTGCGTGTAAACTTCAACTGGTGGGACTGGTACTGGGAAAGAGACAATCCCATGGAGGATCCTGATAGGTATCTTCTCATGTCCAATGGTGAAGTTGATCACACAGACGATATCATGCCAGAGCGTGACGATCCGGTTGAGTTGCTTTCTGCTGGACCATTCCCTGAACTTGCTCCAGGCGATAGCATCGTCTTTGTCTGTGCCTTCATTGGTGGAATGGATAGAGCAAGCCTGATTCAAAATGCAGAATGGGCACACAGGGCATTTGATAATAATTACGTACTTCCCTCGCCACCCCAGATGGGAAGGTTCAGAATAAAACCTGCAAGTGGCAAGGTGACAATTTACTGGGATGATTATCCTGAAAGCCAGCTCGATCCTTTCTATCAGATTCCGGATTTTGAAGGCTATAGAATCTACATTACGCGTAAGGCAGGGGCGACAAGCAAGGAGTTCGATCTTGTTCGTGAACTCGACATAGTTGATTCGATTGGCTATGACACAGGCCTTGAATCGGTTCGGGACAGCGTCTGGTTTGGTGATACCCTTTATACTTATCACACCGACATCACCAACCTTAAGGATGGTTTCAAGTACTGGATTGCTTTGACTGCATTCGATCGTGGCATGCCTGAGCAGGGCGTTGAAAGCATGGAAAGCGGGGTTCTTGCCACACGTGTACTTGTGATTCCGGGCACACCACCTGCTGAGAACAACGAGAGAGTGCTCGTTGTGCCCAATCCTTACAGGGGGAAGGCTGTCTGGGATGGAGCTCGTGACAGAGAAAAATACGTCTGGTTCATCAACCTTCCCAAGAGAGCAACCATAAGGATATACACGCTTTCGGGTGATCTGGTGAAGACCATTGAATTCGATGGAACAACCTATGATGCCAAGGATATTCAAGGATTGGCAACAGCGAATGAAAGACTACTTGCAATCCCTGGTGGAATTTGTGCCTGGGACCTGATCTCCGAAAAGGATCAGGCTGTGGCTTCCGGACTTTACATTTTTGCCGTCGAGGATAAGGATACGGGTGCAACCCAGATTGGGAAATTCCTGATCATTCGGTGAGTAAACTATGCAGAAACTCATGATCTTAGTAATGCTATTGATCTTCGCCTTGCTTGCTGGCTGTGCTGAGAAGGAGCAAATCGCACTACCTAATGTTCCCCCAGAAACCTACGTTGCCCTAGCTGACAGTGTTCGCAACCCTACAGTTTACATTCAGGTCTTACATTGGTGGGGCGATGATCGGGACGGCGAGGTCATTGGCTACGAGTACAAGTGGGTGCTCGCTCCTTCGCAGAGCTCCTGCAATATGGATACAGCATGGACTTTCACTGAGGCAACTCACGATACTTTCTATCTCCCTGTAAGCAGTGACAGCACTACACATCGCTTCTACGTGAGATCAATTGATGATGATGGTGCATACGATCCGACGCCAGCAAGCGTTGCCCTTCCGCTTGTAAACTCACCTCCAAAGGTCTGGCTCTGGGATATTGGGAGCCTTCCCGATACAACCTACCCTGCCATCACACTCAAGTGGCATGCTGAGGACCCTGAGGGGCAGGAGACAATTGCTGAGTATCTTTTGTGGCTAGATGGAGATGCTGTCCCGAGAAGCTTCGGCCCCACGGATACGATTGCAACCCTTACCCCCGAAGACTTCAAGGGCACCTATGGTGTGCGATCACTTTACCTTGTCGCAGTTGATACAGGATGTGATACAAGCAACGTCGTGACCTATACGTGGTATGTAAGAGAACCGGAAGGCAACGTGCTCCTCATTGATAATCTGCCGAGGAGCTATGCCGGCTATCGCATCGGCGACAGATTCTACAGAGGATCTCTCGATTCCTGCATTGGCGAATACTCCATTCTTGACATCGAGCACTTTGGAGGCAATCGATACACACATGCGTTCGAAGCGCTATTTGATCTTTTCGATATGGTCATCTGGTACAATGAGCCATGGCATGATCCTGGGCAAGGAAGGGATACACTCTTGCTTTCTACCATCTCATCTATTGTACCTGCTTATGTTGAAAAGGGAGGCAGGTTCATCCTTGCGAGTCACGCCGCAGTCGGGACAAGAGGAGTTTTCAACGATTCCATCGGCTTTGCCGTCTTTGGAATAGATACGGTATATCTTCGAGATGCATCGACAGACTTTGACTGCAAACGCTGGGTTGTGTTCGGCAATGCCGGGATTGGACTTGAGAACGTCAAAGTCAATGGGCTCTTTATGGGAGCGGAATGCATGAAACCAGCATCCCAGGCAACCCCGCTCTTCTACATACCCCCCGGCACCGCCATTCCAGAGCAGGATGTCAATTATTATGTTGGTATTATGAATTCATATGGCGCCGGAAAAGCCGCTTTGATAACATTTCCGCTCAGCCGTAGCAATAGCTACCACAACAATCAATATGTCTTTTGTAAGTTGCTTGAACTCATGCTGAATTGAAGGCTGCTACAGGAGGATGAGGTTTATGAAGCTCAAGCTAAGAATTCTCATTATTGCCACTGCTGGTATTCTCTGGGGTTTGAGTGAAATTTTCGTCGGTGATGTTTTCTACCATTATCATATTCCCATGCGAGGAGCATCCTTGACAGCTCTTGGAATAATGATCCTCATTATTGCGCGCCTCCTCTATAACCGCTTCGGGACATCAATAGCCATAGGGTTAATTGCTGGCGGTCTGAGATGTCTTGTCCCAAAGGTCTATATCTGCCATATGGTTGCGATTGCACTCGAAGCCTTTGCATTTGATGTAGCCTGGTCAGCTCTACGAGCAGGTAAGACAAGGTCAGCTCGAAGGATCTGGCTCGCATCTCTTCTCGGTATCTACTCCGGACTTTTCACCTTTGGGCTTGTAAGCATCTACATATTTAAATTTGGGAAGTGGGTAGCAGGCGGAATCTCTGGAAGCGCAGTCTGGACGCTGCAATCTGGCTCTTTCTCTGCACTTCTCCTCGTAGGACTTGTGCCTCTTGGAATGGCTTTAGCAGGTCGGCTTGAGCGTAGCTCTCGAGCAGAAGCGCCGGGGCATGAGGTCAAGATATAACCAGAACGCCTCTGCTGCGTTTCATGTGGCTCTCATGCTTATTGTCACCAACTGTCGCAGCGACAAGCTCCATCCCCCAAAGCACAATAGCTGAGGAACAATAGATCCAAGCCATAAGGACAATCATACCACCTATGGAGCCGTAGACACTAGCGATATTGGTCATACGGATATAGGTGAGAAACGCATTCTTAGCTATCTCCCATGTGAGTGAAACCAATGCTGCACCTGCGATGACGCGCTTGCGTGAGATCTGTCCAGGTGTTGTCAGGAGGTAAATCATGGAAAAGGTAACGAAAGATAGGAAATAGGGAACGACAAGAAGTCCAGCCGTCAGTGCTCTGCCAATGGAGAAACCCACCTGACTTGCAAGTCTAGCAATTATGCCTGGAAGAAGAATGGATATGAGTAACATGAGTGCCGCAAAACCGACAAGCACAAGCGATACGACTTGCCTTCTGAGCACATCTATCAAGCCCTTGCGCTCCCAGATTATCGAAGCACTCAGCGCAAGCGTATTGAATACGTGCCTTGCCCCCCAAACAAGTCCCAAGATACCAATACCCCAGGCGAGGGGTTTTGTTTGGCTAATTGACTCAACCCAGCCTATAACAATATTTGCTCCAACTGGTGTAAGACTTGTTATCACCTGTGCCATGCGCGAAGTTACGAGATCAGATGACCCCCCAATTGTGGCAACGATCGAAAGTGTAAGCAGAAGTAGAGGGAAAAATGAAAACATAGCATAGAAGCTGATCGATGCACTCAGGGCCATGCAATTGTGAGCAGCATAGCGCCTTATGCTTTCCTTAAGAATCTTTGCTGCACCACGAAAGGTAGCCACATCTTTCCCCCACAACTAAAGGCTTACACACACCTAGATCTTTTTCAAGCGATTATGTCCCCACCCATTCCCCCAAGCGAGCGAGAATCGGATTGAATCTCGCAACCGTCTGTGGTATAATGCGACTGCATAAGGGAAGTGTAGGCGCAGAGCTGTGCCGTAGGGCGCAGCTTTAGATTCTTGGAATCAACACGAGCGAAGGGGGGATAAGTGTGAAGAAAGTAAGTTGTTGTCTGGTTTTTTCGGCTCTTTTCATGGTTTTCGCTGGAGCAGCAGACGCCGGAGTCCACACCACGACAGTGTACTCCATTCAGCAAGGCCTCATTCCACAACAGGACACTGTTTACGTAGATAGCCTTGTCGTAACTGCCGTCGATCTCAAACCTACGACTTTCGGATTCCATGCACAGGAGCGAGCAGGTGGTCCCTATAGCGGTATTCTATGCTATATGGGCTATGAGGAACCTGACACCGTAGATGGTGTTGGTCTTGAAGTGGGAGATCTTGTGAACGTCTGGGGCGTTTATGACGAGTACAACAATCATTCTGAGATTCTCATCTGGCGGGGCGGTGTCCACATTGTCGAGAAGGGCTATGGTGCGCCACCATGTACGCTCCTAAGCTGCGGTGACTTAGGCTACGTACCGGAGGATACGAGTTTTGCTGAGAAGTGGGAAGGTGTACTCATCTGCGTTGACACAGTTCAGGTTGTTGCCATCGGTGACTATGAGGAGTGGACGGTTGTCGAATACCACGATCATCCAGGGATTGGCCTTGGAGATAGCTTGAGAATCGATGACAAGCTCGTCGAACCAACACTCTCACCACCTGACAGTGGTGACACGCTTGCGCTCATTCGTGGAGTTTATGCCGAGGAATGGGGTAACTACCGACTCTGGCCAAGGGACTATGATGATCTTATCTTCATGGGACCAGAGCCTGGACCGCATCTATTGCTTGCTTATGCCACTTCGGAGACAACTATTTATGCTGTCTTCGATCGTGAGCTTAATGAGGCAAGTGCAGAAGACATCAATAATTATAGTCTTGCAACAGGCACAACGATCTACCAGGCTATTCTCAACCCTAGCAATATGAAGGTGGTCAAACTCATAACTGATCCGCAACCCACCGACGAACTCGAGACTCTAACTGCCTGTGACATTGCGTCATCTGGTGGTACACATATGTACGGGTGTGAATCTTATGACTTCATGGCTGGCATAACACCCATAAGCTCGATCCAGACAGCACCTGATACCAATGACGCCTCGCCACTTGTTGGTCTGGAGGTGACTGTGAGAGGCATTGTTACAGGGCCGAGCACATCCTATGGTGGACCCTTCTTCATGCAGGATGCTCCGGGTCCATGGAATGGTATATATGTTTACTATCCAACTGCCACCTTCGATCTGGGAGACAGCGTAGTGGTCGCTGGTGTGGTTGATGAATACTATGGCCTAACTGAGATCGTCTCAGTTGACTATATGAAAGAAGACGCAAATCAGGCAAGGATTCCTCAGCCAACAGTGACGACTTGTCCTGCATGTGTGGCAGCTGCTGAATCCTATGAAGGCGTGCTTGTCACACTTGATTCGGTCTACGTGTTTACCTATCTCGATCAGTACGGTGAGTTTACGGTTGGTGTAGGAACTGATACGTGCAAAGTTGGTGACTATTCCATTGAGCGTGGTCCTGGCTATCCTTATCCTGGATTGGGAAGCCTTGCAGCTATTACGGGATGCTACCGCTACAACTATGGCGAGTATAAGATTGAGCCTCGCTTCGCTGCGGACATTGTCGTCATCGATTCTTGTCAAGCAGGTATTAAGGATACCTTAGCAAGACTTAGGCTCAGTCAGAACAGCCCCAATCCCTTTCTGCTGAGAACGAACATAAAGCTCAATGTGCCCTCGGCAACGAGAGCTAGACTCGCTGTCTATGATGTCTCAGGTAGACTGGTCAGGGTGCTGAGCAATGGGATCTTAGAACCTGGAAGCCATACCTTCACATGGGATGGTAAAGACAGCACCGGTAGAGTTGTGAGCCCCGGTATTTACTTCTATCGCATGACCACACCTGATAAGACGCTTCAGAAGAAGATGGTAGTGCTTAGGTAGCCTTTCGACCCTTTGGGGCGCTAGTTGGAAAGGAGAAAGCTCTCTTGGGCTTTCTCCTTTGTTTTTCCCTTCTTGCCCTTCAATTCTTCGGCCTTTCTGTGTAATCTCATTTTGTGATAGCATTTGAGCAGAATCCAATAGCCAAAGGAGGTAGGATCCATGCCGAGGTTTTCAAAAGTCCTGATGTTTTTCGTTATCGCCATCCTCTTGAGTTCCATACATGCATCAGCTTACATCCAGCCAAAGGTGAGATCCCCCATATTTTCTCCCTTCGATGGTTTAAGGGGAATCCTGGTGCCCTATTCTGGTGTTGCTGTTAATGGCCCATATGCCATCTGGCTCAATCCAGCCTATCTTGCAACAGGAAGGATTGGCGGTATCACCTATTTGCACACATACAGGGATTCAACTCTCTCTGGCGATGATGCCCTGGCTTTCGCTTTTGGCAAGCTTGGTTTCGGCCTGGAGTTCCTAAGCAGCGTCTCGGCTGAGCTCACCTCATCGGGAAAGCGTAGTTACACCTATTCGACTCGAAGGTACACCTTAGCAGTTGGCAGGCGCCTTGCCAGAGGATTCTATGTCGGTGCATCCTATGCCTGGCATACCTCCGAGCTCTGGGAACTGAATAAGACATCGACGTGGACAGCTGGACTCCTTTTTGAGCCCAGCACCAACCTCAGCCTCACACTAACCGGCCGCGATCTTAATTCACCTCGCTACCGTGGAACAAGATATCGCCCCATTTTTGAGACCTCTCTTGGCTTAAGACCCTTCAAGAGCACCTTTACCCTTTTCGCAACCTATTCGTGGCGAACCAGACCTTTGAAAGCAGAGCCCGCGCAGCCACGCTCCTTTTTCTCCTATGGTGCTCAGTTTGAACTCGCGAAGGGACTCACCCTTGGCGCTATGGCTGATGACGATGGGAATATCACAGCAAGCCTTGGAATCAGTATCGGCAACCTTGCTATTTCCCCTATCGTTCGAAGGGAATCCAAGGATCGTGAGGGTGGTGAAATCTCAGGGGCAAGTCTCCTCACCTTTGACAGATTCTGGAACGAAAGCATTCTCCAGCGCAAGTCATATGTTGAGATAGGTCTCGACAGGCCAATCAGTGAAATCCCACAGGGCATAAGCCTCCTCGGCAGCAGAAAAGCACTCGTTCTAACAAACCTTCTCAACGAGATTGAATACGCAAGGCAAGCGAGTGACATCGAAGCCATAGTTTTGCGCTGCGGGAATGTTGGTGGAAACTTTGCTGTTCTCAACGAACTGCACGAGGCTATCCTCAATTTCCGCAAATCTGGCAAGAAAGTTGTTGCCTACCTTGAGAATCCATCAAGTGCAACTTATTATCTTGCAACCTCTGCTGATTACATCGTGCTTGTGCCAAATGGTTATGTCGGGCTGGTGGGCTTTAAGACTGAAAATCTCTTCCTCAGAGGCACACTTGAGAAGATCGGCATCGAGGCAAAGTATGCACGCGTCGGGAAGTACAAGTCTGCAGTTGAGCCTCTTACTCGCGATAGCTATAGTGAACCGAGTCGCGAAGCCTTGAACGTTTTGCTCGATGACTTGTATGAGAAGTTCATCAGCGATATCGCTCAGGCAAAGGGGTGGACGATCGAGCAAACACGAGCCCTTGTTGACAGTGGACCATATCTTCCAGTGGATGCAATCACCCATGGCCTGGTTGATACGCTCGCATACTGGGATGACATACAAAATATTGTGGCAAAGATCACAGGAGATAACCTCAAGCCAATCCCTTACAGAAAATTCACCAGGCGCTTACCAAAGCCGACGGACTGGGGTGAGCCTCCCACCATAGGCATAGTGTATGGTGTTGGTGCAATAATGAATGGCGAGAACAGAAGCGATCTTCTAGCTGGCGCCGTCATGGGTTCTGAAACCATTTGCGAAGCTTTCCGCCAGATGCGTAGGGACAAAAGCGTAAAGGCTGTCGTCTTTAGAGTCGACAGCCCTGGAGGACTCATGACTGCATCCGACAAGATAAGACATGAGGTGGAGCTTACGGCAAAGGAGAAACCTGTGATTGTATCCATGGGAGGTGAGGCAGCCTCAGGAGGCTATCATGTCTCATGTTCAGCAACAAGGATCATGGCAGACTATGCAACCGTAACCGGATCGATAGGTGTTTTAAGCCTCTGGCTTCATACGCGAGGCTTTTATGAGAAGATAGGAGCAAACAAGGAAATCTTTGTTCGAGGCAAGAACGCTGACTTCTATCCGACCTGGCGTGAGGTGACCGATGAGGATATGAAGAGAATTCAGTGGTATGTTGATAGGTTTTACGACGGTTTCGTCAAGGATGTAGCCAAGGGCAGAAAGATGGGTGTTGATGAAGTCAACGCCATTGCCCAGGGCAGAGTCTGGAGTGGCAAGCGTGCAGCTGAGATAGGTCTTGTTGATGAGATAGGTGGTCTCCAGGATGCAATCCAGGAGGCAAAAAGCCAGGCTGGCATTCCTCAAGGCAAGCGAGTGCGCTTCAAGATGCTTCCCAAGCCCAAGGGATTGCTCTCAGCACTGGCAACAGCCTTTAGACCAGGTGGATCTCAGGGAGTCTATCTGCCGCCTGAGCTCGGTGACTTGCTCGAAGCCTTTAGCTATCTCGAAGACTATGACGAACCTGTCCTCTACCTTATGCCATACAGGATTGAGATCGAGTGATCATCTTCTGAAGTCAACTTTGGGATCAAGACCAGCCACAAATGCTGCCATGAGTCTGGCACACTGCTCAAGATCGTCGAGATGGATCACCTCAATTGGAGTATGCATGTAGCGATTAGGAACGCTTACAAGCCCGCATGCGACTCCCCTGCGTGAGACGAAGACCGCGTCGGCATCGGTACCAGTTCGAGCTGGCGAAGCTGATGTCTGATAGGGAATACGATGCTTCTCTGCTGTTTTGCGAAGCATCTCATCTACAGCAGGGCTTACAGATGAACCTCTGTCAATAACGGGACCCTTACCCAGCTTTATCTCCCCATACCTTTCCTTCGAAACCCCTGGAGTATCTGTTGCATTTGTGACATCAACCGCGATCGCAACATCAGGCTTTATCGCAAAGGCGCTCGTCGTGGCACCTGCGAAAGAGATCTCTTCCTGAACAGATGCCACCCCGTAGACAGCAGCCTTGAGACGCTTGCGGCGCGAGAGTATCCTCAGGGCTTCAGCAACTGCAAAAGCGCCCATCTTATCATCAAACCCCCTTGCCACAGCAAGGCGACCTGAAAGCATCTCAAAGCCGCTATCAAACACTATTGGATCACCAATCGCCACTCTCCTCAGAGCTTCCTTCTTGTTTCTGGCTCCAATGTCTATCCAGAGCTCATGAATCTTGGGCGGCTTCTTGCCCTCGTCCTTATCCTGCATGTGGATTGCCACTCTACCAACGACCCCCTTGACAGGTCCCTTCTTTGTCTGGATAAGCACACGCTTCGCAGGAACTATGTTTGGATCGATACCTCCTATTGCTGAGAAGAAGATGAAGCCCTGATCATTGACATAGCGCACCATGAAACCTACTTCGTCACAATGCCCGATGAGCATCACTCTCGGTTTGCCAGTCTCATTGAGGATTCCGATGGAGTTTCCCTGGACATCGTATTCAACCTTGTCAACAAACTGTCCAACATAGCGTCGCCAAACCTGTTGAGCAGGATGCTCAAAACCTGAAGGACTTGGTGTATCAACTAAACTCCTTAAGAACTCAATCGAATCATCGCGAAGCATGACTTTCCTCCTATCTCACCTTCAAAACAACGAGGGTTAAATCATCTGCAAGCTTGCCTCCTGAATGCTTCCAGACAGATTCATGAATCGACCTTACAATATCGTCACACGAACGGTCAATTGCAGAAACGACAACATCGACAAGACGCTCCTCGCCAAAAGGCTCGCCCTGCTCATTTTCAGCCTCAGTGAGACCGTCTGTGAAAAACACAATTACCTCACCACTTTCAAGGTTGATCCTTTCCTCCTCATAGAGGCTATCTTCAAGGGCACCAAGGAGCATACCTCCCTTCAAGAGACGCCGAATGCCTGATTTACTTACAATCAGAGGAGGTAGATGACCTGCATTGGAATAGGTGAGCACTCTGGCTTTGGAATCCAGTACCCCATAGCAAGCAGTTACACACCTTTCCGGCTCAACGCTTTCCCAGATCAATCTGTTGACTTTGCGCAATATTGTTGAGATGGAATAGTTGTTCCTTATCTCGGCAAGAAGGCTCGCTCTAAAACTCGCCATTACAAGAGAGGCTGGAATGCCTTTCCCAAAGACATCAGCAACAACAAGACCCCACTGCCCTGGACTTATCGGGATAACATCATAGTAGTCACCACCAACTTGCTCGCTTGGAATGTTGAGAGCACTCAGATCAAAGTTCTCAATCTCTGGTAGGCGATCCGGCAGGAAGAAGCGTTGAATCCTGCGAGCCAGCTCAAGCTCATATTCCAGACGGCGTTTCTCGAGGAGTTCTGCATGGAGTTTGGCTCGCTCAATCGATATGGCAGCCTGAGATCCGAAGGTTTGGATAAGCTTGAGATCATCATCGCTAAAGGCTTCAACCTCATCGCTCTCAAGATTTATTATACCCACGATTTTGCCCGAAGCGATAAGAGGTACAACGATCTCGGAACGGGTTGTATCCCTCGCATTGAGGTAGCGCTCATCTTTCCTCACATCGCTCACCACAACAGGCTCAAGGTTGTTCGCAACCCATCCAACAATCCCTTGCCCAAACTTAAGCTCCACGCGCTTTTCCATTTCTGGATCATAACCACGCGTAGCTACGGCGATAATATCTGATGCATCAGCATCAACAAGATAGATACCACCCGCGTCATAGCAAACCACCTGACGAAGCGAGTCGAGAATCAGATTGAGGACTTCGTTGAGATCGAGTGAGGAGCTAATGCGTGTCCCAACCTCATAGAGGAGCTCTCTTTCCCTCACCTGCCGCTTGACTCTTGCATAGAGTCTGGCATTGTCCAGAGCAATTGCTATCTGCTCAGCGAGAGCGACAAGAATGTCACAGTCATGGGAAGTGAAATCTTCATCCTCCTTGTTTATTGCCTCCAGGGCTCCTATTATGTTGCCTCCACGTCTCAAAGGAACTGCTAGACTGTTGCGTTTGGCAAAGCCAAACTTTTGATCTATAGCATCCTGATAGTGCCTGAGCCGCTCAGGGTTGTTTATGATAACCGGCTTGCCTGTTCTGACAGCCTCTCCCATCACGCCCCTTTTTGCCTCGACGGTGAGGCCCTTGACACTTTCTCCGCTCTTTCCAAAGGCTAGCAGCACGTCGATGCGATTTCCCTTCTCAGCCAGTCTTCCAAGGGAGCAGGTTTCACAATCCACAGCAGAAGTTATCAGGTCATATGTGAGCAATACTAAGGTATTTACATCAAGAGTTGAATTGAGGACTTTGCTCGCTTCAACTAGGAACTCAAGTGTCGGCTTATCCATACGTCAAGATTCACCCCGCCCTGGTTACCTTTTCTTATAGCTCAGATTATTATGTGCCAGCATTTGCCCGAGAGCCAGCTTATGCTGTACCCTGAGAACAACTTATCTTGTGGTAAAAAGCAAGGGGGATCAGAGACCCCCCTTGAGACCTTGAGATTTCAACCGCTCACTATCGCTTGTCTATCGGCACATAATCTGCCTTGACTGGACCTGTGTAAACCGCACGTGGTCTAAAGATTCGATTCTCAGCAAGATATTCGAGAGCCCTTGCTGTCCAGCCAGAGACCCTGCTCACCGCAAATATAGGCGTGAACATTGCCGTTTCAATTCCCATAGACCTGTAGACGATGCCCGAGTAGAAGTCCACATTCGGGAAGACCTTCTTCTCGACACCCAACTCCTTGCAAACTATCTCATCGAGCTTCACAGCGGTCTCGTAGAGCTTCTTGTTGGCTGGATCTTTCTCCGATACAAGCTTGGCAAGCGGACTTAAGATGCGTGCCCTCGGATCATAAGCTTTATAGACTCTATGACCAAAGCCCATGACCTTACGCTTCGTCTCACGAGCCTTCCTGAACCAGGCCTCGACATTGGAAGGATCACCAATCTCTTCAAGGTCATAAAGCACTCGCTCGTTTGCACCACCATGCAGCGGACCCTTAAGACTGCATATACCGCCAACAACTGAGCTGTACATATCCGATAGTGATGAATTCACGACCATCGTGGTGAAGGTTGAGGCATTCATGCCATGGTCAGCGTGAAGAATAAGAGCGACATCCATTATGCGCTCAAAAGTCGGATCTGGCTTCTTGCCGCTCATCATGTAAAGGAAATTACCTGCATGGCTTAGCGAGCTATCTGGCTCAACCGGTTCCTCTCCCTTACGAATTCTTGCTATTGCAGCAGCAATCGTAGCCATCTTTGCGATGAGCTTGATAGCAACTTCGCGCTCAGCTTCAACGGTTGTCTCCTCCGCCTTCTCATCGAGAGTCCCGAGAACCGAAACTGCGGTGCGTAGCGCTGACATAGGATGTGTTTTTGCTGTCGGAATCATCTTGAGAACATCGATGACAGCCTTATCCACAGCACGATTTGCAACAAGCTTAGCATTAAACTCATCGAGTTCCTTCTGCGTAGGTAGCTTCCCATAGAGCAGAAGATAACAGGTTTCTTCAAAACTTGAATACTCAGCAAGATCAAAGATGTTGTATCCCCGATAAATCAACCAGCCCTTTGAACCATTTACATAGCCAACCTTAGTCGTGCAGGCAATTGCACCTTCTAGCCCTTTGCCAATCTTGACTTCGACAGGCCACGTAACCTCACCAACTAACTGCGGTTCTGGTTCGGCGTCAGTCTCACGCTTCGCCTTTTCCGCTGCCTCCCTGATAAGCTTATTGACTTCTTGCATCGCTTTCCCTCCTTCCCTCCGATGGCAATTCCACATGCACGCCCGTGCATGAACCAGGACGATAAAACCTATATATGATGCCCTAAAAGGGAGCGATTGTCAACGCCAATCCCCTCGGGATGGGGTCGGAGCTAAAAATCTGCAGAGTCGCGACTAGCTCTATTTTCAATAAGTTACGCGAGTGCCTGGCAAACCCAAGCAAACAAAGGAAGCCACCTTGCATTTTTTTAGCTCCGACCCCGAACAGTGGGATTCGAAGATTTTTAGCTCCGACCCCGATTATTTGGAGCGGTCGTGGTACTTGCCGGAGTCAACATCGATGATGATGGTATCACCAGTGGCAATAAAGAGGGGAACCTGTATCTTCATGCCATTTTCAAGGATTGCCTCTTTCCAAACACTCGTCTCATGAGCATGCTGAGGCGGACCAGTTTGAGCAACCTTTAGCTCGACCATCTTTGGCGTAATAACCCTCACAGGGCTCTCACCTAGAAATTCCACGGTCAAGTTCTCACCGTCTTTGAGGAAATCGACATATTTCCCCAGCAGGCGCCCAGGCACAGCATGTTGTTCGTAAGTAGACGGATCCATGAAGTAAAGTGTCTCCCCGTCAGAATAAAGGTAGGAGAGATTTCGCTTTTCGAGCTCAAGCACCTCCACCTTCTCCTCGGGTCGAAGCCGCTTCTCCGTGACTCCACCAGTGTCGATATCCTCCAGCCTCAACTTGACCAACGCCCCCATTCTACCACCACCGAGGTGGGTGTCAGCTTCAAGCACTCTATAGGTCCGCCCATTGCTGTGGATAACCTGGCCTGGTCTTATGTCGCTCGCGACTGCCATAGGCATCCCTCCTGCTTCTCAAAAAATACTATGCAAACTCCAGGCTTGCTTCAAGCCCTTGACTCAATGGAGATAAAATCACCGACACGAATCCAGGACTCCTACGAGATGTGCCGAAGATATGCAGGCTACCTAGGGGTCGGTGCTGCGCCACCTCCGGGACGGAGTCCCGGCTTACCCTCTGCCAAATTATCGAAGTACCTATAGGTTGGGTAGGCAAAGTCTATGTCATCATGTTTTGCAAACTCGGTCAGGATATCTTCCCAGATTGCCTGAGCCGTATCCCTACGACGACGAGGCTCACACAGATAACGAATGGTTAGCTCCACACCAGATTCCTTGACACTCGTATAGACTGCCGGTGTGAGCTTGCGATAGAAGATCATATACTTGCGGGCAGCCTGACGCACCCTGTCGGCAGCTGCCTTGCTTAAAGCCTCTGCATGGCGTGCTGCAATTTCGCCGAGTATTTGCTTAGCCTTCTGCCAGTTGCTTTCGAATGTTATAAGCACGCTTATCTCATTCCAGATATACTGGAATCCCTTGCTGTAGTTAGCAATTGGCTGACTGAAGACCATACCATTGGGTATATGTATGACCCTTCCTGTGCTCTGATCGCTTTGAACCCAGTTTCCTATTTCCATAAGCGTGAATGAGAAGACTCGGATATCAATTACATCTCCTGCACTCTCGCCAATCTCGATTCTGTCACCAACCTCGAAAGGTCTCCGCCAGATGATGAAGAGCCACCCAGCAAAATTCACAAGAGGGTCTCTCATCGCAATCGCCAGCCCTGCAGAAACAATCCCAAGATAGGTCGCTAAGGACTGGAAACCCTCAATCCATATTCTGCCAACGACCAGAATTCCGATGAGAAAGATGATGTAGCCTGAGGTCTTGCGTGTGCGATATCTTACATAGAGATCTTCAACCCTCGGCACGAGCACGCGCGTTATGACCATATAGATAAGCCAGAGCAGCACAATTGCGAGGATTGAAGTGCCTATCTTGGTCTGGGTGGCTGGGTCTATGCCCAGCACAGCTTGAAGCCAGTCTCTCAAAGCCTCCATGGGTACCTGGTCTCCAAAGATGAAACAAGTAACTTTCTCGGCTATCCTATCAGCACACGCAACCAAAAGTCAAAAGCAACCTGAGGCAGCGTTCCTGATACTAGGCTAAGCCCCTGCCGTTGCAACTATTATCTGTTTTGTTGAATCCGATGTAAAGGGACGCAAGTCGAAATCCCCGTACTTCGCAACTATTCTGAACCCGCAGCAGTTAACAAGAGCATCGAGCTCCTGCGGATAGTAGATGCGCATCCCAAAGCGCACCTTCCTTTCCTCCCCACTCCTCTCGAGACGATAGTACCAGGTTATCCAGTTGATCTGAGTGGCACGATCATAGACATTTGTCTCGGTAACAATCACTTTCCCTTTTCCATAAGGATCCTCATATTCACCTGCTGGATACCTTTCCTTGGGATCTCTTGTCAGGATCTCGAGGGAAGGATTAAAGACATCGATCACAAAGCGCCCCTCCTTCTCAAGGTGTTCCCTTACACACCCAAGACAGCGTTCAAAGTCCTGCCGGGTGTAGAGGTGGCAGACCGAATTGAAGGCAAGCAAGATCAGATCATATCCTTCATTAAGATGGAAGTTCCTCATATCCCCTCTTATGAGGCCAATTCTTAACCCAAGTGATTGTGCTTTGTTGCAAGCCCACGCGAGCATCCCTTGAGAGATATCGATCCCGGTATAGTGGCTTCCACCTCTGCCAATTGGAATGCCAAGCCGACAGGTGCCGCATGCAAGCTCTAGGACCCTCTCCGCCTCCTCAGCCATTTTCTTATAGAAGTCTATGTCCTCATCAAAATCCGCATGCTGCAGATCATACTGGTGCCCGTCCTCGTAGAGACTATCCACACCACATGCGTTTCTCGAAATGGAAGCATCAAACATATTGAACATCGTTTACACCTCTGCGAACAGTTACCAACAAACTATGCTGGGCGGCCCACGACACTCATATAGACAACACTTTCTTCAATGCCATCAACACCAATTATCTGATTGACCTCATCATCAAAAAGAGCGCCGATCTGACATGTGCCAAGTCCGATTGATGTTGCTGCCAGAGCAAGATTTTGGCCAATGTGACCTGCATCAAGATAAATATAGCGATAGGCTCGCTCACCATATTTCCACTTTGACCGCTCAAAGACAGCCGTCCAGACAAAGGTTACAGGAGCTTCCAGACACATCTTCTGATGGAGCGCTGCCATTGTGAGGTCATGTCCAAATTGCCCAAGTCGCAGTTGCTCAACCTTGTGATTCCTGACCGAGTAGTGATATAGACCTCTCGCAAGACTCTCAACTCTGTCTATTACAAGATAGGTTTCGATAGGATATAGGGCACCAGCCGATGGAGCTGTCCTGAATTCGTAACCTCTTTCGATGCGCTGAATCCCATCTGTTGCCCAGAGGAGGAAGGAGAGTTCAACCAGACTAATCCCCTCACCCGAGAAGTGCCTCACACTCTTCCTCTTTGCTAGAGCCTCTCTGAGAGGAAGGGTCTCAATCTCGTCGAAATCGGGTAGGTCGATCTTGGCCGCTTGCGGATAGTTCTTGTAAAGGGGCGGCTTCTTGTCCCAGTCAAGCGCACCCCCTTTGAGAGTTTCTCGATGATATTTGGTTTCCATCTGGAATCTGTCGCCTATACCGTCCATAACACAACCTCACTCACAACCGATGTCCGGGACCTAAAGAGCAATGAGCTTCTGCTCATAGCCCCTCACCTTCGAATGCTTCCCTCTTGTTTCTATCGTGTGACCTTCGGCTTCAAGCAATTCCCTGTGCGACCTTATTCCCCCAGGATACTTAGGATTAAGAAAGCCACCAGCTTTTAGTGTGCGCCAGTAGGGCGTGATCCTTCGTCTCCCATTTTCCAGATCCTCGTTGGCTGCATTGGCAACGATCCAGACAAAGATGCCACAGGTTAGTGGGCAGGCTATCTCAGTGCCGTGATGCCTTGCGATAGCTCTACGAATCTCAGCTATCGTCGTCAACTTGCCCTTAGGCACCCGCCGCATGAGATCCTGGATTTCCCTTGGAGCTGGAATTGCACATGTCTTTCCACCCCATCGCCTTGCCATTTTAGGACCCAGTTTTACAATCTTCGGTAAGCCTCTCGCATTCTCAAGCTTTTCACGCCATGTCTTCCCTGCCACAGTCCTCCCTCCTCAATCAGATCTGAGTCTCAAAATCATCACGGGAATCCTTCAAAGCCTCTTCAGCTCCAGGCGAAGATTGAGACGACGGTAGCCGGTGAAGATAAACACTCGCCGCCCGCATCGAACCTAGAATCTGCTTGCACTCGGTATAGGCGTTGGAAGCCATGGTGGCAACCCGGGCAATCCTATTCTCGAGGATCTTATCCAGCTCATCCAAACTCCGACCCAGGCTTGTCAGGTAGGCTTCGAGATTCTCAAAGTCAATCGATTGAGCCATCTCGAGGTGAAGATGATAAAGAGCTAGCACATATGGGACCACCATGCTATACGCCATAAGAAGCACACCTATCTTGAAGGCCTCAACGTGCACCTTCTTGCAGTGCGCATAGACTGCATCAGGTACCGCTGCAATCGCTATATTGCTGGTGCTTGAAGGATCAATATAGGAAGCAACCTCCCTCACCTTGCGCTCAACTTCTTTCTCAATTTCCGATTCCAATCGCTTTATTCTTTCGGGATCGGTTTCCTTCCCGATTCGCTCGATTGTCTCCATGCTGCTCCACTTGGAATCCACCGGCAGGCGCTTGCCACTCGGAAGGATTATTGCGTATTCCACGACTCTACCACCAACACGAAAATCCCTGTCGATCATCTCAGGTGGGAATTCTCTGAAAGCCTCAGCCAGGATGTTCTCACCTGACGCTCCGCGCGTTCCTATGCCAACAAGAACGCGTTCGATACGCTTCGTGATCGTGTGGATTTCATCATCTCGCCTTGTTTGATCTTCAAGTCTGGCTTTGAGCTCCGCAAGAAGTCTTTTGGTGTCACCTACATCCTTAGAGAGCGATGATTTGACATCTCCTGTTGTCTGAGCAACCTTGGTCTCAAGACCTTTGAGGGCAATCTCAAGCCGCGAAAGGTCCTGAAGAAGTGTCTGCTGCCCCGTGGCAAGCGATGATACGCGCGACTCAACACTTGAAAGGTCCTTAAATGAGTCCACGAGCTTGGATAGTGTGGCTTGAGCTACACCATCACTGCTCCGGCGCATGAGACGCAAGAGGATGAAGATGAGCAGCAAGATTACTACACTCAAGAACACGACCAATACGAGATTGCTCATAATGACACCTTCTCCCAAGCAGGCTATCTACTCAGGCTTTCTGCTAAAGATGAGACTCGTTACGTAGCGAGGATCAAGATCCTCCCACGAGGCAATGAAGGCAATCTCGTCCTCAAACTTCTCAAAGGACTCTACCACGAAGGCCTTTACCTTTTCCCATCTCTGTGAATTACAATCTGCCCCCCCTTTTAACCAGTTGAGGAACTGCTGCTTTACTTCGGCCTTGATCACCCTCCTCCCATCTTCCCCTCTGACGAGAACCTCCTCAAAGAGCTTGCGAGCATCTTGTTTTGTTACTGTTTCGATCTTAAAATCGCCATAGAGAGCATAGTGAAGGAAACCCGTTACGAGGAGACTTCTCAGGTTAATATCCTCAATTCCTTGAGCAAAGACATCCCTTAGCACAAGGCGAGCCTTGTGGGGTTTGGGAAGGCCAAGCCTATCAAAAAAGACTTGAGCAACTGCTCCAGTGTGCTCAATCGCCTCTCGGGTCTCGTGAACCTCATCCATCGTGCGAAAATCACGAAACTCGACACCCTCACCATGGGCAAGAGCGTAATATTGGGGAACTCTCATTAGAACGCCTCGCATTATTTCATCCCGTGGATATTCAAGCAGAATGAAGCCGCGCGTTCGCCACTCGGGCCACCATCTCCTCACAACTTCTTGAGCAAGCGTTTTAAGGTCAAGAACACGGCTGAAGCCAATCTGGAAGAGATCCTTTAGGGGCACACTTCTCAAAGTCTCAATTGCAGTTTCATGATCGTTTCCTACAAGAAACAGCAGGCCAAGATTGACAAGTGAGTAAACTCGGTTGAGAGCATGCTTGATTGCATCAATTTCCCCGATAGCCTCTGCATCTGCCACTAGAACTCGATTTGCCGCAAAGGCTATCTCAGCACGCAACCTATTAGCAAGGCCCTCGTCGTCTATGGATACGAGAATCTGATAGAGGAATGTCTCTTTCTCTCCAAGGATTATGGGGTAGGTTGGTGCACCCTGCTGCACTTCCTTCCGATAGTAGATCTGGGGCGCATGCTTTGCCATCCGTCTTGCCTCATCCTCCCCCACATAGCCATAGATCTCAATCGCCTCCTCAAATTCCAGAAGCCCCTTCTCTTCGAGGCGTGAGGAGCGCCACCTATATGCCTCCTCCTCAGTCTCTGCACCAAGCCTCCCATAGACATCAAAGAGAAGATCGTAGAAACGATCACGATCCCAGCCCCTTAGTATCCTCAGAAGAAGCTCAATGTTTGCGGCCTCATCTGGAACCTTTGCGACAATGGTGAAGAATTCATCAGGCATTATTGTTGGGAGCCCCTCCGGCAGGGGACGAGCATTCTCCTCATTAGGAATAAGATAGATCAACCTGCTTAATAGGAGTGCGGCAAGTTCCCTATCTACGCTGCGGAAAAGCTGTATGACCTTATGCTCCCCACAGCTCAGAACATATCTCAACCACTTCCTTGCTTTCTCCTCTTCTATCCTATCCCTGTGCCACAGTTCAACATCGAGGATGAATCTGAGCTGAGTTGGAGTCGTCAGAGCAACAAGAGGAAGTGCATCTTGCTCACCGGTACCTTTGATGGTCAAGAGCACCTCTTCCTCGGGTAGCCTTTTGACGACTTCGGGAGCCGCACCGGAATTCTTTATTATACGAAGGCGATCAGACCAATCACTACCCAGGAAAAGATCTACCTGCTGCTCGACTGGCAAGCGCTCCAGCCTCTGCTTGAGCTCATCATCATCTAACTTCGAAATCTTGCCCTGAAGCTCCAGCCCGGTAAGCTTACGTCTGGTTATCATAGCCGCCTCAAGAGTTACAAAGGATATGGCATCCCCGCTACATTCCTACATTCCTATTCAGGCTTATATTATAATGTAATGAATAAGTCTCAAAGAAGAGTTTTGCGATTGACCGTCGGGGGAATTGGTGCAAGAATGGCTTTTGGGAAGACGATCCAGAGACCAGATCGATCCTTAGCCTTTCATGACAGCTAACCATGATAAAGGTTCTTTTCGTCATCGGCCATGAATATCACAGAGCCTCTCTTGATCCTATCTATGAGGTAATGAAGCAACGTGGGTACTATGACATCTTCTTCACGTGCACAGATGAGAAAGAGCGTAGGTTTCTCCTATTCCAGAGATCTTTGAAAAGGGAGGTTGAGGAGCGCCTCAAGGCTGAAGGCAGAAGAATAACTTCGGAGACCGAAGGCTTCGATGTCGTGGTAACAGGCGATATCTTCAAAGACGCAAGCCCTTATGGCAATAGCCTTCTATGTTTTGTCAACCATGGAACAGGTATTAAAACGATTCTCTATCGTCTTCTCGACAGGCATCGCAACACGAGCTATGCGATATTCGTAGAGGGCCCTTATCGTAAGCGGCGTATTGAGGAGCTCGGTGTTGGTGGATCATCAAGTGTCTATGTTGTTGGCTATCCCAAGCTTGATCCCCTATTTCAGGGCAAGCTTGACAAGGAAACAATAATGCGAAAATGGAACCTCGATCCAGCACGACCCACGGTGCTCTTCGCACCCACTTATAAACCGACGTGTCTGGATAAGGTCAGGGAGAAAATCCTCCCCCTCACAAAGGATTACAATCTTATCATCAAGCTCCATCCCTATAGCTGGCGTGGTAAGTATGCACCCCACTGGCACCACACGATCTATGAGAAGAACCTGCGATCCTATCCTCATGCAAGACTCATACCGCCTGAGGAGCAAAGCATTCTGCCATTCATCCTCATTGCAGATACGATGATAAGTGAAGCATCAAGCACGATTTTTGAGTTTCTCGCTCTTGGCAAAGTTGGTATCATATTCGATCTCGAATGTGAGAAACTTCGACATCACGATGGCATGCCTCTGCTTGATGAGGACAATCGAAGATTCCTTGAAGGTGCATTTGTGCACATAAGCAGTGTTGATGAGATCGCTGAGGCAATCCAAAGGGCACTGAACCCGACGCCCGCGATGCTTGCTAAGGTGGACAACTTGAGGAAAGATCTCTTCTACAAGCTCGACGGCAAGGCTTCTGAGAGGATAGTTGATAAGATTGAGGAGTTGCTCAAGATGAGGGGTGGAGATGAAAACAAAGGCCAAGAAGTGTAAGCGAGCTGTGATTCTGGCTGCTGGCAAGGGTACACGCGTCAGAGCGATTGCAACCCAAACTCCAAAATGCCTGATGCAACTTGGCAAGAGACGCATAATCGAGTGGATAATCGAGGCGATCACACTTGCTGGATTGAAGGAAATAACAATAGTTACCGGCTTTGGCGCAAGGGCGATTCGCAATGCCCTCAAGGATGGGAACCATCTTGGTGCAAATATAGAATACGTGCACAATTCTAGATGGCATGAACCCAATGGCGTTTCCCTCTATTCAGTAAAGGCAACTGTTGGAACGCAAGAGAACTTCCTGACCTTGATGTCGGACCATCTTTTGCCACCAGAGATCATACGAAAGGTGGCAGCCGCCAGGACTACCAAATGTGTTCTGGCAGTGGATACAAATATCGAAGGGGTTTTCGATCTACCCGATGCAACCAAGGTGAGAATAAGCGATGGGGTGCCAGTAGCCATAGGGAAGCACCTTCGAAAGTACAACGCTGTTGACTGTGGCCTTTTCAGATTCGACAGGAGAATCTTTATTGCTCTTGAGAATGCCTTTCGCATGGGAAGGAAGGCTTTGACCGATGGTGTACGGCTGCTCATCGAAAACGGCGATCTCGCGGTTCTTCCCATTGGAACCAACTCCACGTGGATTGACATCGATACTCCCAGTGCGTACCGCAAAGCATTAAGAGAGATAGACCTTCTTATCCCAAGATCAAGGAGGAAAAGAGGATGACCCGAATGACGGCGGCCCTTGTTCTCATATTCGCGCTGGCTCCACCACTCAGTGCTGGTGGTGGAAATTTTCACCATGATCTTACCATATCACTTTTCCCGACGGATCATAGCCTTCTTGCAACAGATTCTCTGCGCATAGATCAAGCCATGATTGAAAATCACCAAGTGCGCTTGCTTTTCAACAAGTCCTTAAGAATCGAAGAGATCACCTCCAATGCAAACATCGCAAACTGGTACACACAGGAAGATGTGGACCCAGCAGTCTTCGTAGCAAATCCGGATTCTGAGGATCTTGATCTCATAAAGCGAGCTAAGGGTATTTTCATCAATCTTGGCGATAACGCCTGGATCGGCAAACCTCTCTGGATCGCTATCACTTACTCAGGTGTCATTTATGACAGTCTCAAGGCTCCTCCCAAAGCCTATGCCAAAGGCTTCGGTAACACCACAGGCCTCATAGATGAGAGGGGCGTTTTCCTGACCAATGAGTCGCTTTGGTATTCTTATATCTTCGATCAAACTTTCAGTTTCGATCTATTGGTTGATGTGCCAAAGGACTGGATGGTTGTGAGCCAGGGTGAGCGGATTGATGAGCAACTAAGAGTCATCGATGGTGAGGAGCGTGTCTTTGCAAGATGGGCTGAACCCAACCCCGGGCCTGAGCTCTATCTCATTGCTGGCAAATACTTTAGATATGAAGCCTATGATAATGGAACGTGGCTCATGGCATATCTTTATGCGCCTGTAGATAGCCTCGCCCAAGCCTATGTCAAGGCAACTGGGCGCTATCTAGGTATGTACGAGCGTCTTATCGGTCATTATCCTTATCGCAAGTTTGCCCTCGTTGAGAACTTCTGGCAGACTGGTTTTGGCATGCCATCCTTCACACTCCTTGGCAGCAAAGTGATAAGACTACCTTTCATTATCAGGACATCCTACGGGCATGAAATACTTCATAATTGGTGGGGAAATTCTGTCTATGTTGATTACGATAGCGGCAACTGGTGTGAGGGCTTGACAACCTATCTTGCTGACTATCTTTACAAGGAAAAAATGGGGAGGGAGCAGGCAAGAGACTACAGGCACCACACGCTAATCGCTTTTAGGAACAATGTTACTGCTGAGAAGGATTTTCCCCTCAACGAGTTTCGTGAACGCTATGACGCAGCATCTCAGAGCATAGGCTACGGCAAAGGGCTGATGGTTTTTCACATGCTGCGCAAATCACTGGGTGATAGTCTCTTCTGGGAATGCCTGCGTCATTTCTATAAGACTTACAGGTTCAGGATTGCATCCTGGAATGACATAGCAAGGAGTGCCCATGAAACAAGCGGTTTAGACTTCTCCTGGTTCTTCGATCAATGGGTAAATCGCAAGGGTATTCCATCACTGAGGTTGGTAAATGCAGCTAGCAAGCCAGGTGCAAGCGGTTACACCCTCACCTTCACACTTGCTCAGGATGAACCCATCTATGTGCTTGATGTTCCGATTAGAGTGGTCACAAGCGTCGGTGAAAGTCGATACATGATCCGCCTGGCAAGTGCTGAAAGCACATACACTCTTGAGACGGCTTCTGAGCCAAAGGCTCTTGAAGTCGATCCTGACTATGATCTTATGCGCAAGCTCTATCCTGAGGAAATACCAACAACCCTCAGTGCCCTCTTCGGATGTGACTCAACAATCATGGTTGTTGGAAGCGCTGAGGAAGCCGAGACAGCATCTCGCCTCCGAGTTGTTGCCGATGCCTGGGGACTAGCGAAGCGAACTTTCGATGAAGACGGGCTCGACCGTGGAATGTTAGAGCTGCGTAGCGCCTGGCTGGTGGGGCATGGAAAGCTTGGTGACAGCATCCTCACGCACACGGGTAAGCCTGTTGAAGTAAAAGAGGGTGAGGTCAAAGTCGAGGACAAAGTATTTGATCTTACCGATGGCACGCTTATTGTAGCGCTACCAAGTCCCTTCTCACCAGATTTTGCCCTTGGCATCATCCTCACTTCGGATGTTGAAGCGCTCATTTCGCTCGCACCTCGTATACCGCATTATAGCCGTTACAGCTTCATAGGTTTCAAAGGCAAAGAGGCAGTTCTTAAAGGCATTTGGAAAGAAAGCAAGAGCCCACTCTCGGTCACTTTCACAGAGAGGTAGAGCAATGAAAAAACTTGCACCTGCTTGTGTTCTCCTTATCGCCCTTGCCACACTCACCGTACCTCCCGCGGGTCTTTCTCATGCCACCGATACCGCTCTTGCCCAAAAGCTAAAGAGCCATGTTGCATTCTTAGCGAGTGATTCACTTGAGGGCCGTCTTGTCGGAACACAGGGCATAGAGAAAGCAGCTGAGTATATTGTCATGGAATTCAGGAACATGGGGCTTGAGCCCCTTTTCGGCAATTCCTACCGTCAGGAATTTGAAATCGAGTTCGGCCGTGATGTGGTTGATACGCCAAGCCTAAATATCGCAGGTATTTTTCTTGGCGAGGGTAGGGATTTCAAGGCAGTCCCGATCTCTGCAAGCGGAAAGGCGAGAGGTTCATGCGTCATCTCCTCAGCCAAGTTACCCAAAGGTGCTGATCTCACAGAAAGCATTCTATTCAAGTCCATAGATCCAGAGGTTGAAGCCCAGCGGTGGACGGTCGTCGGGCATGATGGCTTGCTCGACTGGATGCATGAGATAGCAACTCAAGCACATAGCCAAGGCGCAGAGGCTGTTGTTTTCGTGGCTAGCAAGGAGAAGTTTCATTTCTTCCCCATCAGACGCACATATCCTCTCGCTGATATCTGTGTTGTAGAGATCTCAAGGGATGCATTTCAGAGGATTTTCGAAGCACCTCCTGAGGCAGACACGCTCACGAGCTATGACACAATGAGTTGTGAGATTGCAATTGAGATGAGACCCCGCAAGATAAAAGTGGCCAACCTTGGCGGGATAATCAGGGGTAAGACTGGCAAACACATTGTCATCGGAGCTCACTACGACCATCTTGGCCATGGGGAGATAGCTTCATCCACACCATGGCGGCGTGAAGTCCATAACGGTGCCGATGACAATGCCTCGGGTGTTGCAGTTCTCATCGAAGCTGCCAGGCTTGCTGCAACAAGAAAACCCGATAGGTCTATTGCCTTCTTAAGTTTCACCGCTGAAGAGCTTGGTGCAGTTGGTTCTGAATATTTCGTCAAGCACTGTCCCTTCCCATTAGATAGTATCATCGCCATGGTCAATCTCGATACAGTTGGGCGTCTCGAAAACAACCGGCTGATTGTATTTGGCGCAAAGAGCGCTGATGAGTTTGGGAGGATTTTTGATGAGCTAGCCAGGCGCTTCGAGGTGGAGATGGTTCAGAAGAAGGAGATCTTTGGCTTCAGCGATCAGAACCCTTTCTATGCTAGAAAGATCCCTTCACTTCACCTTTTTACAGGTGCACAACCTGACTATCACTCACCTGACGATGACTGGGAAAATCTCAACTACGATGGTATGGCAACTATCACCTCAATTGTTGGAGGGCTTCTTGCAAGATTGTCATCAAGCCAGACTTCGATAACACCTGTTGTCGTGGCTGAGGAGAAAGCGCCTTCGACTTCTCGTGGTCATGGCGCCTTCCTCGGTATTGTTCCTGACTTCAGTTACGCTGGCACCGGGGTTGGCATAAAGGGCACGATTCCCAAAAGTCCAGCCGAAGCTGCCGGACTTCAATCTGGTGACATCATTGTGGGCATAGATACCGAACCCATAGGCGACCTCGAAGCCTTGATGCGAGTCCTCGTTAGCAAGAAACCGGGTGACGAGATAGAGATAAAGATAATGAGATCTTCAAAGGTGCTTCACAAGCATGCAACCCTTGGTGTGCGTTCCGAGCGGAAATAGAACGTGCCGAAACCTAAGTATGTTACTTACATTCTGGTAATCTTCGTTGCAAATTCAAAGCGCATAAGGGTAGGACGCCTCGGGGAAATCGTCTTCGAAAGAGGTCTTTATTTCTATGTGGGAAGTGGAGGCAGATCTCCCGCCGCGCGCCTGAGAAGACACATCGCGAGGAATAAAAGAAAGTTCTGGCATATTGATTACCTTACGTCACGTGAAAAAGTTGTTTTTGCTTTTGTGTTCGAGTCGCGGCGAAGGCTGGAATGCAGAGTTGCTTCCTGTCTGGGGTCTGTTCTACCCTCGATAAGCAAGTTTGGCTCATCAGATTGCAGATGCAAATCTCATCTTTTCTACTTCCCATTATGAAAGGAGGGCGTAATGCGCTTTCTCACCATCCTGGCAGTGATAGTGATTTGCTTTGAAACAGCCCTCGGAGCAACACAGAACATTGCTTCTTTTGAAACCACATGTGAGCGCGCTCTTCGGGATCTTGGATTGACACTTAGTGACATGCGGATAAGAAGCGACTGCGCGAAAAAAGATATTTTCCGCATCGGTCTCGTGGATTCGATAATGGCTAATCCCAAAACACTCCCCCAGCGCATTGACCGCCTGGCTGGACAGATCGAATCCGAAAGCCTGCTTGCCGAGATCCTCTATCTCCTCCTCGATGCTATGTCACTTGAGCCTGACAATCTTAAGGTTTCCTCAAAAAGCGTCGGCATCAAGAACGTGGCTGGAAATTTCCATCACCTGCCAGATGCACTGAGGATACCGCTCGGAAGGTATCTTTCAACAATGAATTGTGTCGACTCGATAAAAGTGGAGGCTACTTCCCATCTCCAAGATCCAGACTTTGTTCTCAGCAATTTCACCAAGCTCATTGAAGCTGACTATAACGTCGAAGAGATGGGGCCATTCGAGCTGTACGAGATGGAAAAGCGTGATGAAGCAATTGCTGATTCCATTCTTGGAATGCTTGAAGAAGTTGACACTCAGAAAATTGCCACGATGGCGTATTTTGCCACTCAGGCAGCTGAGGACTTAAGAGTGGATCTTGAGAACCTAACGCTCGGGAAGCGCTATCCGCAATACCCAGGCAAGAGGGTAAGGTATGCGCAGGAAACATTTAGTGTGTCAGGCAATGTTCTTTACATCGCAAAGAGCAATCTCGGCTTAATCGTTATCGGCGGCTCCGGCCCAAACACCTACGATGGTTGCTTTGGTCTCATAGTTGATCTGGGTGGAGACGATATCTATAACCTCACAAGCTTGCCTGGTGTAAGACTTAAGACGATCATTGATCTCAATGGTAGAGATACATACTCAACTTCTCAGCCCTTCGGACTCGCTGGGGGCTTTCTCGGTACATCGATCCTCATGGATTGTGAGGGTAACGATACCTATGAGGCACATATGGGCTCACTTGGAAGTGCAGTCTGCGGCATGGGGCTCCTTTATGACCGCAAGGGGGAAGATACCTACTCTGCAGATGAATTCTCTCAAGGAGCGGGCTTACTCGGGATTGGAATGATTTGTGACTGTGAGGGAAACGATACCTACACAGCCGGTATGCAATCCCAGGCATTTGGTTATGTGATGGGAAGTGGACTTATTCTCGATAGGTCTGGAAATGACGTTTATTATACTAAAATGTCTCAGACCGATATTTTGCGTTACGATGACCATTATCTCACCCTCTCACAGGGCTGTGGATTTGGATGGCGACCTGACTACTCAGGGGGAATTGGACTCCTGGTTGACTGTGAAGGAAATGATCTCTATTCAAGCGACATTTTCGGTCAGGGAGTGGCTTACTGGTTTGCAATAGGGGCGCTTATCGATAAAGGCGGACATGACCGATACGTATCCTATCAATATGCACAGGGCTCGGGAGTGCATCTTGCCTTTGGCCTTCTACTGGATGATAGTGGCAATGATGCCTATGTGAGTAAGGGTGTTTCTCAGGGTTGTGGTCATGATCTTTCAGTTGGAATGCTCCTCGACCTCTCAGGCAATGATTACTACACAGCAACTGATCTCAGCCAGGGTGCCGGTAATGCCAACGCAACCGGGATTCTATACGACGCTGACGGCAACGACTCGTATTCGGCTATGACAACTCGCAATGTTAATGGTTATGGGAACTACCGTCGTGAATTTGGGAGTATCGGGATCCAGATAGATGAACGAGGCAGTGACTTCTACGGTCCAGTTGGTGAGAACGAGTCAATCTGGGGAAGCAGCAAGTATGGTCTTGGAATAGATATGCCCGGTAAGGCTACGAAGCCTCAGGGTGATATTGTTGTTCATGAATACCCCTTTGATGAGAGAGCCTTCTCCACGCAAGAGCTCTTCATACTTGCATGCCGTGGCGAGCCACGCTTCCGTAGGTGGCACTCCTATGCATTTGAGAAGATGGTTCAAGATTCAGCTGCAACCATCGAATTCTTAAGAGGCGTGCTTGATACCAAAGATGCACGTGAGCGGCACACCATAAAGGATATCTTGCGTGCCATCGGTCGCCCAGCGCTACCTATGCTGATCGATGCTCTAAAACATGGGAATTCACGGGCAAAGGCTGAGGCAAGCTGGATTGTTGGTCTTATGGGAGATAGCGATGCTTTCGATGCTCTTCTTGATCTATCAGAAAGTGATGAATGGAAGCTGCGCTCCGGTGCCCTAAATGCTTTGGGAAAAATAAAGCCTCTTAGTGAGAGTCAGAGGAACCTGCTTGCTAGGAGGCTCAATTCCGTTCTTACAGATTCCCTCGAAATTTTCTATGTGAGGAAGGATGCAGCTTTTGCCGCTGGCAACCAGAAGCTCTGTGAATGCATCAATGGTCTCATTCAAACACTTAACTGCGATCATTACTCCGCGCGTCTTGCAGCTGCAGAAGCCATCGCCAAGCTCGCTGACTGCGAGGGCATCTCTGAAATATTGGTAAGCAGCCTGCCGGATCTGAGCGGTGCGGGAGTGGCAGCCGCACTCCATGCTGCCAAGAGTTTTGAAACTCAGGATAGAATTGGTTTCGCTCTCAAAGTCGTGGATGTTGGTCTCGAAAGAAGCGAGATGGTTGCATCTGCCCTCGCATCACTTGTAAGAACAATAGAGCCAGAGACGAGGAAGGAGAAACAAGAGATTGAGAAGATTGTAGCAAGTATAGACCCTGAGTTCTGGGATGCTCAGGCTCTAATGGGGAGAGCGCAATAGTCAGGCCTGTTTCTCAGGTTTTTTCGACCATACGCTTAAGGTTAGCAACATAGGTCTTGTAGTCATCCTCGCTAAACAAAACGAAAATCACATGCTTGAGCTTTGTACCCCTCCTGATATGGTTAACCACCGTTGCGATAGCAATTGGGCAGGCCCTTTCGATAGGAAAGCCGTAGGCTCCAGTGCTTATCGATGGAAATGCAATTGACGAAAGCCGGCGTTCCTCAGCAAGACGCAAGGATGTTTCATAAGCGCTTCGGAGAAGGTCCTCCTCCCCATGCTTTCCACCGCGCCAAATAGGGCCAACTGCATGAATTACATACTTCGCCGGTAGCTTGCCGGCTGTAGTCACAACTGCGCTTCCTGTCGAGCATCTTCCAATCTTGCGACACTCCGCCATTATTTCAGGCCCGCCAGCCCTATGGATGGCACCATCTACTCCGCCACCACCCCGCAGCCCCTCATTGGCAGCATTGACTATGGCATCAGCTTCAACCTTGGTTATGTCGCCTTTAACGGCTTCCACCTTTGTTCCCCGAACCACGATCTCCATAGTGCCCTCCTCCTTTCCTGGGGTCGGAGCTAAAAATCTCCATTTTTGCTAACCGTTTGTATTAATATCAGTTAGCTGGAAACAAGCCAATTATACCAGACTCGTCAATAGAGATTTGCATTTTTTTAGCTCCGACCCCAAAATTGGCGATTTGACGATTTTTAGCTCCGACCCCCTTGACAAACTGTGAGTGAAATGGTATAAGTTTGGTATGAAGCTTCTTACGAAAGAATCTGATTATGCGATAAGAGCAATTGTCAGTGCTGCGCGCCGCGGAGACGGTTACGTCTCCTCAAGAAGGATTGCTGAGGAGGAATCTATCCCGCTACAGTTCCTCAGGCGAATTCTCGTTGCGCTGGTAAAGGCTGGCGTAGTGCAATCCAAGGAAGGCGTAAACGGCGGCATCCGCCTTATCAAGGACCCTCAAAGCATTCGTCTGGCTGATATAATTCGCATCTTCCAGGGCGACATCAGGCTTACAGAGTGTCTTTTCAGAAGAAAACTCTGCTCGAATCGCAACACCTGTGTTCTCAGAAGGAGAATCGCAAGAATTGAACAATTGGTCACAAGCGAATTTGAAAGAATCACAATCGCTGACCTTATCAAAGACATGGAGGGAGCAAAATGAAACGCAAGGTCATTCGCATCGATGAAAGTAAGTGCACAGGTTGCGGGCTGTGCATTCCTAATTGCCCGGAAGGCGCACTTCAAATCATAGATGGAAAAGCTCGCCTTGTCAGCGATCTTTTCTGTGATGGACTAGGTGCGTGCATCGGCACATGCCCCGAAGGTGCCATAACGATTGAGGAACGCGAAGCAGAGCCCTATGATGAAAGCAAGGTTATGGAGAATATCATCAGGGCAGGCAAGGCCACTATCAAAGCACACCTTGAGCATCTTCGTGATCATGCTCAGCACAAATACCTAGAAGAGGCAATGGAGGTACTTAGGTCTAAGGGATTGGCACATGAGTTTGAGCATCTCCTCCACAGTGAACCACATGAGGCTGGTGGCTGCCCTGGATCAGCAACTGTTGATTTTAGGTCTGAAACTCACCAAGTGCCACAAGAGTCAGGCGAGCGACCATCACAGCTTGGTCACTGGCCTGTGCAACTCCAGCTTGTACATCCCAATGCCCCTTACTTTGAGGATTGCGATCTCATTATAGCGGCCGATTGCGTTCCTTTCGCTTACGCCGGTTTTCACGAGCGTTTCCTTCATGGCAAGAGCCTCATAATATTCTGCCCTAAGCTCGATCGTATGCCTGAGCAGTACGTTGAAAAACTCAGCGAGATTTTTTCAGCAAACACGATAAGATCTATTACGCTTGTCCATATGGAAGTCCCCTGCTGCTTCGGCCTTACCGGAATCGTCAAAGAAGCCATAAAGCGCTCAGGCAAGAACTTACCAATCAAAGAGGAGACAATCTCCATAAGGGGAGCAGTTTTAACGGAGGCAAAATAACATCCGAGTGGATGTGCGAAAGGAGGAAAGCATGGATAAGGAAAGAATCTCATACCATGAGTCTGTACTCAAGATGTATGAGAGACTCAAGGAGGACGGGGTAACAAATGTCTGGGATCGCTATGAAGCGCAAGGTCTTGGAAAGAATCCCGATCAGCGCTGTGCCTTCTGCATGGCAGGCACACGTTGCGATCTTTGCTCTAACGGGCCATGTCGTGCGGATGCTGCAAAGGATAAGCGTGGCGTTTGCGGCATAACTGCTGATGGCATGGCAATGCGCATGATGCTTCTCAGAAACATCATGGGTGCATCAACCTACCATTACCACGCTGATCAAACCGTCAAAACTCTTCGAGCAACCGCACAGGGCAAGACACCATTCAAGATCTCAGACGAGCAGAAGCTCTTGGGCTTCGCCAAAAGGCTAGGCCTTGATACATCGGGAAGCACTGCTGAAGTTGCTCTGCAAGTTTGTGATTTCGCCGAGGAAGATTTCAATCGCAAGTACTATGAACCGAGCCGTATTGTTGATCTTCTCGCGCCTGAGGAGCGCAAGGCTAAATGGCGCAAGCTCGGCATCTTCCCTGGTGGAATATATGGCGAGATGATGCTTGCAACGAGTTCATGTCTGACCAATGTTGATGGCTACTATGTGAGCCTTGCTCTTAAGGCTATGCGCCTGGGGATTGCCATGGCATATCAGAGTCAGATTGTGAATGAATATCTCCAGGATGTGCTCTTCGGAACACCAAGCCCTCATAAAATAAGGGTTGATCTCGGGGTGCTCGATCCCGATTATGTCAACGTTCTCCCTAATGGTCATGAGCCTTTCCTCGGCTTCGCTCTCATAATGCTTGCACGCAAACCTGAGTGGCAGGCAAAGGCTAAAGATGCAGGTGCAAAGGGGCTACGCATAATTGCCAATATTGAGACTGGCCAGGAGATGATACAGCGCTGGGAGATGGATGATGTCTTTTACGGCTTCACCGGTAACTGGCTCATGCAGGAAGCTGTGCTTGCAAGTGGCTGTGTCGATGTCTTCGTCGCTGACATGAATTGCTCCATGCCTATCGATCCTATCTATGCAGAGAAGTACAAGTTCAGGCTCATCCCCGTAAGTGAGCTCATCGCATTCGAGGGCATAAATGAAAGGGTCAACTACTTGCCTGAGCATGCTGAGGAGCAGGCTGGCAAACTTCTCGAGATGGCAATTGCAAACTTCAAGGAGCGCCACAATAAGGTGAAGCCTGCGCCCGAGCTTCCAACAGGTGAAGCCATCGCTGGTTTCTCACCTGAGAGTATCACTGCAGCCCTGGGCGGATCGCTTGAGCCACTTCTCGACGCAGTTAAGAAGGGAACAATAAGAGGTATAGTTGGACTTGTCTCGTGCACAAGTCTGAGGGATAAGGGACAGGATGTTCACAGTGTTGAGGTAGCACGTAATCTTATCAAGCGCGATATCCTCGTGCTTTCCCTAGGATGCGGGAATGCTGCGATGCAGGTCGCTGGCCTCTGCAGCCCTCAGGCAAGCAAGGATGCTGGGGACGGACTTAAGGGGTTGTGTGAGGCACTCAGCATACCACCCGTCCTTAGCTTCGGCACATGTACAGACACTGGCAGACTTGCAGATCTCATAGGTGCTGTTGCTCATGCTCTCGGTGATGTCCCAATTCCAGATCTGCCAATTGCAGCTGCAGCACCCGAGTACATGGAGCAGAAGGCAACAATCGATGCTGTCTTTGCTCTTGCACTTGGTGTTTACACATACGTCAATCCTGTTCCGACGGTTACAGGTGCGCCCAATCTCGTAAAACTCCTTACTCAGGATTGCAAGGATGTAACTGGTGGGCTGCTCGATGTTGAGAAGGATGCAGGTAGGGCAGCGGAGAATATCCTCACACACATCGAAGCCAATAGGAAGAAACTTGGTATCTAACTTCGTTGAGGGAGGAAGTCGACTTCCTGGCTTCCTCCCGCTTATACCTTGACTCTGCCACCCATCCATGCTAAAACAAGCATGGTGGTTTCGATGCTGCTCGATGATCTAAAAGATGAAGTTGTTCTTATAAAGCTCCGTGGCCATGAGGATCTCGTAACCTTTGGCATAACATCACCCAACATCTATGCAAAAGTTATAGAGGTTGATGAAAGAGTCGGTGTATGGGTTGAGAATCCTAAGTGGAAACCTCACAGCAGTTCCGCATCCGAAGAAGCTCACCTTGCCCAGGTACTCATCCGCTGGGAGTATATCATAGGAATAATGACCTTCCCTGAGCGTAGGGGCTTCAAGGAGGAAGAGGAAGACATCAAACCAATAGGTTTTGTTCCCTGATAACCTTCTCAGTTTACCTTTATTATCTTCACCGTCCTCCTGCCATCTGTTGAAGTTGCCCTCAAGAACAAAACCCCTGATTTAGCATCCTTCGGCCAGTTGCACCTTATGATGTGAACGCCATATGAAAGGAATCCATCAAAAACTCTTGAGATCTTCCTTCCCGTCACGTCATAGAAATCAAGCGAGACATGCCCACTCTTCGGCATACTCACTCTCACAGGAATCCAATCGTCATAAGATGTGAGATGGAGAGCTTCGAGCCGGAGGCGCTGAGAGGAATTGCAATCACAGGCATCATATAGTCCTGCAAAGCCATTTTCTAGTGTGAAATCACCGCTCATATCAGAGCCCTGATTGCCAGCCCCATCAAGCGCAACAATCTTAATGCGTGCCTCATCGGTTTCAATCTGAGGAACAATCCACACCAGTAGCGAATCTTCGCCCGAGGTTCTGCCAAGCGTATCGCAGAAACTCATCCCACCATCAATTGAAAACACCACCGTGAGGGCTTGTATGCTCCCATTGTCGGAGGCTTCCCACACAATCCTTAGGGTGTCTCCCCAGAAGACCACCTCTCCACCGGCAGGTGCCTTAAGCTTAATCCTGGGTTCCCAAGGATCCCGCCTCACAACTGGCACTATCGCAAAATTTTCGTCTCCGACAAATCGCATGCACTCGTAATAGCCACACATGGGATAGATGGCATTGGTTGCATCCACTGCGTCTTTGACACTCATTCCACTGGCAAGAAAGCCAAAGAATGCATTTTGCCAATCCAGCGAATAGGTCCAACAATCACTACAGTATTGCTCATCCATGTGACAGTATCCGACCACCGTTGTGCTCTCATTGCTTCCCTTGTGGAAAGCGAAAGACAATGAAGTGCGGCCTGTGTCACAAAGGGCACCACAACTTGCGAGAAAGACAAAAGGCATCTTGGTATGATCCTCGAGCCATGCTTCAACCTCAGAAGCCTCAACTCGAGTCCACGCTTCGCCAGTGCAGCCATTAAGGAAACTAGACGAACCACCGTGGCTTATCTCATAAAGTAGGCTAGTCGTGTCGGACTCAATCTCATTGCGTATGATCTGCTCAAGAGGCCAAACCTCGCCTGAGCCCGAATAACCCATCGCTTCAAACCACTCTTTGGCATTCTCAAACCATGCTTTTCAGGCACCATTTGCAGGGCACCTGAAAGGTCCCGTAAGTGAAAAACCCCTCGCGGGGGGAGGCACACCTTTACCAACTATTCTGCCAGTTAGAGCATCGACAATGGTTACGCTCGGGCCCGAATCCGTAAGACTTCTTACAACCCAGCAAGGATTTGTCTCGCAGCATTCACACTCGAAAACATCCGACTCAGGTGAAATGTAGTAGAGGTTCGAAAAGGCCACTTCACCCTCGATGAGAGACTCTGCCTGCTCTTGAGCTATGAGGCCTTGGGGGAGACTATCGGGAAGATCGTCTCTCCAGTGTGACCTGACACCGAGCAACTCTCCCGTTTTCGTATCAAATTGAAAGACGACATAGTCACCTTCGACAATCGCTTCACCAATCATACGCTCATAGAAGCGAACAGTCTTATCACCAGCAACGAAGGTCTTGAAATCGATGCCTTCGCTGTCGGATTCCTGGTGAATCTCATTGCCAAGAACAACTGAAACAAAATTGAGAAATAGGAAACCCAAGAGCCCCAAACACAATCGTCGCCGCAGCATAATCCCCTCCCAACCGATTGCAACTAATAGCGAGCTTGAGGCTCTCGGAAGCTATTTCGCTACCACGACCTTAACAGTTCGTGTAGCTTGAGGAGTACTCAGGCGGATGAAATAGATGCCAGGACTCAGAGCATGGTTAGCTTTGAGCCAGCTTAATTGGTGATAGCCACGTTCATGTTCTCCGCTTGCGATACACTCGATAAACCTGCCTGTCACATCAAACAAATCGAGGCTTACTTTGCATGATTGTGGAATGCCGAAAAGGATGAGCGAAGCACGGTTTGTGGGATTACTACCCATCACTTGAAGTACAATGTCGCTCGGCAAATAATCCCGCGTTATGGTCGCAAGGCCTCCTGAGAGAGAAAAGTCGGCATCACTTGAGTCGCTTCCACGGTTACCTTGGGCATCGCTCGCAATAACCTTCATACGTGCCATATCGGAAGTGATACCAGGAACGAGCCAGGTATATGATCCATCATTCTCCTCGCCGGCAGCTATTGTGTCGCTAAAACTTATGCCCCCATCGATCGAGAGCAAGATTGTTACGGAGGCTACTCCTCGGTTGTCATTTGCAGACCAGAGAATATCATAGCTTGCACCACACTCAATCACCTCGCCACCGTTGGGACTGATAACTTTAACTGTCGGACTTACCGTATCAGGTTGTGTCCCCGAGCAGGCAACGATAGAGATGTCATCAATTGCTGCCTCAACAATTGAGCCACCAGCTCCATTGTCCTGCGCAATGAAGCGCAATTTCACCTGATCAGTGAGCGTGATGAAGTCTTCAAGATAGAATTGACGTTTTTCCCACCGACGATCGTCGTAGGTGAGAGTTTCAAGATTGTGCCATGTCAATCCGTTATCACTGGAAACGTCAACAATCAAGTCATCATCGTTGGGATTTGAACCAGTATTGCTCGAATACCACCTGTAGTAGGTAAGAAGTGCGGATGTCGTGCCTGAAAGATCTATTGTTGGGCTTGTGAGTGTTGTTTTGCCACCATCGACATCGTATGTGCCACGTGAGGATCCAGCCAGTTTCCCAGTGACAAAGCATTTTGTGCCATCAGGTGAATGGTCATCCTCGGGTTGAACAGGCTGATCTCCCCACCATGTGCCTTCAGGATCACCGATCTCCCAGACACCAGTTATAGCCTCATCGTCAGGTGCACCAACAGTCCACCCGCTTGAATTCTCAAAATCGTCAGCAAAGAGGGTGTCGAGTTCCCCAGCCTGAAGCGAGAGTCTGATCACGGATGTACCCTGATCACAGGATGCATCGACCTCGAATTCAATCGCTCCACAGGTTTTCCCTGAAGCTCCAATCACAAAAGCAAAGTGCGGAGATTGGGACTGTCGCGCCTCTCCCTTAGGAATGTCGGGGAACGAAGCAACACTGTCGATCACATCGATCCCAGGCGTAAGAGCTCGGAGTACAGCTTCAACATTCGTTGCCGTCTGAGCCCCAATGTTGAGGAGGCTCAAAGGCATTGTGATGACCTCACCCATCTCTATATTCCCATCTCCATCGCCCGATGAGTCATCGATGATATGCGAATCGTGGAAAAGATAGACAGTTTGATCAGGGTTGTAGCTAAGTGCTTCGGCTCCGTAGCCAATCATGCATGTTCCGTATTTCACATAGGCATAACCATTCTCGCCCCAATCAGGGCCCCAGCTATTCTTTATGATCCAGGCTCCACCACCGCACATTGTATCGTCCCAGCCCACAATCGTTATACCGTGATTTATCTCTGTGCATGAATCCTCGTAGCAGCCGCCCGTATAGGCACTGAAGCTGCCGCAGACAGCCATAGCAGCAGCTACTGGACCATTGAGGAGCGCCTGTTTGATGTCATCAACATTCTCACCAACGTAGTAGTAGCCATCAAGACGAGCCACGACTTGGCACGAGTCCTCGATACAAAGGTCGGCGTCAACTTCATGATAGGGCATGCAGGTTTCACGCACAGCACCATAGTCTGTCCAGAGGTCATATGCAGTTGACATCCAGCCGCCATCGCAACCGTGACCCTGAGAGTTACAAGAGATGACTGCCTGTTCTGAGATGTCCTCGTTTCTTCCGCTGTGGATGAGGATTTGTGATTCAAAGGCGGCTGCTGCGCTGAATGCCCAGCAACTCCCACAGCTTCCCTGATTCTTGACAGATGTTACCCCTCCCTGATCTCGCCAATCGAATCGCTGTGGAAATGCCATGTCGGGCAAAGCTTCTATGAGGCGATGTTTTCTCTTTGCAATTTGCCGTCGCTGCTCGTAGTCGGGGGGAACTCTGACACCGAGAAGTTGGCGGAACTCGTCTGAAGAAAGATTTGAAACCGAGGTTGGACCTGCCTGCCATGAATAGCCTCTCGTCTCAATCATCTCACGGATTGCCTCTATGCGTGCCATCTCCTGTGAACTGACCTTGCGCTCAGCGGCTAGCAAAGGTGAGATCGAAAGGGAAACTAAGGAAAGGACAATAACAAAACGCATGTACCGGCTTCCTCCCGGGTGCCGGCACCTGCTCTCGCTATAGCTCTCAACTCTGGCTTCTATTATACCCCAAACCTCACCCCTTTTTCAACAACTATCATCCCTTCCCAACCCTCCCTTCACCATCGGGTAGGGGTTAGAATACGCCTCCGAGGTGCAAGAAAAACGCCATTCCAGCCAGGAAGATCACTACAAGTAAGAAGATGACACCAATGAGTGCAAGAATCCCCTGGATCAAGAAGAAGCGATTCAGTCTTCTCACATATTCAAGGAGTTGCCTCGGAGCTCCACGCGAAGCAAGCTCGGCATCTCCAGCAGCCCGAAACAGAAGAATCCCTAGCCATATGGGCAACCAGCATACCAATATGCCCCAGATGGTGAAGATAATGAAGATTCCATAGAGGATCATCAAAACCCCTAGGAACTTCATCCAGCCGCTACTTTGAGCAGCCTTCTGGCTGAGCTCCTTGACTAATTCCTCAGAAGGTGTCGGAGCGGAAGAAACTCCTGGAGTGATATCTTGCATCGTTTCCCCCTTCGCTTCGTGAGGCCACAATAGAATCCGCTATCTTCGGATTACTTCCAGTTGGGCAGCAATCATTGCAAAAAACATCATCAAAGGAACTTAGGCAATCCTCCAAAAAATCCTTCCCGGAAAATGATCCTTGATCAGCCCAAAGGATTGGCTTTTGCCAGGTCTTCTATTTGGGATTTTAGTGCCCTCACCCTAAAGGTCAACTCAAAAACAGCTCACCATGGCTCGCAGCTCCCGCAAACCCAACTCTCATGCCATCCTCTCGCCCTACAAGCCCCTAGAACCACAGCACAGCATTGAGCAGGCCGCCGACAAGAAGTGCCGTTACGATCATAATCGCAATTGCTCTTGCCGTATGAATAAAACCCAGCTCTTTGAACAAGACAACGAAGGTTGCAATACAGGGGAAAAACATCGCAAGTGTTGCACATCCGACAACGAGTTGCTTTACGGTCATATTAAGGGGCGCAAGCATACCAACCCCGATATCCTTCCTCAAAAAACCTATGATCACTGCGAGGACGGCTTCTCTGGGAAGTCCGAGGAGACGAGTTATAAGGGGTGAGGTGAATTTCGCAATCTGGTCAAGAATTCCAAGGGCATAAAAGACATTTACCACACCTACACCGATTATGACAACGGGCACAGCCTCGCTTAGAAAGCCCAGGGCACGGCCCTTAAACTTCATGAGAAGGGTTTTCATGTATGGAGCGCGATATGGAGGGATCTCGATAAGAAGTGCAGGAATAAAACCTCTTGTGAAGAGCCGCATAATCCCACCCAGACCCATCCAGACCAGGAAGAGTATGCTGTAGACAAGTGCCACGTACCTCATTCCGAATGGAGCGAGAAGCCCAACTATCATTGCCTGCAACGCTGCACATGGAACAGCAATTGAGATTAAGGTTGCCACTATGAATCGCTCACGTTTGCTCTCCAGCACACGTGTTGCAAGAAGAGCAGGTACGTTGCATCCAAGTCCTAGGAGAGACGGGATAATTGAATAGCCGTGAAGCCCGAGTCTGTGCATGAAACCGTCAAGAAGCACAGCCAGCCTTGGCAGATAGCCAATATCCTCAAGCAGCCCAAGCATGAAATAAAAGGCAATGACATATGGGAGCACCATGCCGATGGGAACATAGACACCCGTTGAAAGCAGTCCAAATGATTCTTTGAAATCGATTGTTCCGTCAACGAGTTTGCCTATGAGGATATCGTGAAGAAGTGAGTAGCCCGCGAGCTTCTCACCGATACGCAAGAGGAAAGGCATGTAGACATTGTTGAAAATCGGATCGAGAATATAGGCTATGAGCGATTCTCCTATGAGCCTTATCACAGCAAAGGTGGCACCGATTATAAGGACTGCCACAATGTAGCCACCCACAGGATGGATGCTTGCATCCTCAAACCTTTCGAGAAGCGTATGATGGTGGTGCCTTATGCGCTGAACCTCCCCTATGATCTCTCCAATGCGCCTCCACCTTTCATCAACGCTTGCTGGTGGAAGATTGGGAGTGCGGGCATCTCTCAGGGAGCGCATAAGGCGATCGAGTCCATAGCCACTTCTTGCATTGGTTGGAACTACAGGGACCCCCAGCAATTCTGAAAGACGCTTCACATTTATTTCGATCCCACGGTGTTTGGTCTCATCCCAGATGTTTAAGGCGATTACAAGTGGAATGTTACGTTCAAGAAGCTGCGTTGTAAGGTAAAGGTTGCGTTCGAGATTGGTTGCATCGACAACATTTATTATTACATCGCCTTCAGAGAGCATCTCGACGGCGACTTCTTCAGCCTTGCTGGTTGGCTCGAGGCTATATGAACCTGGCACATCAATTATCTCTACCTCTTCCTTGCCAACGAAACTTGAGCCACGGCAAAACTCTACCGTGGTTCCTGGATAGTTGGAAACGCAGACATTCACACCAGTGAGCTTTGAGAAGATAACGCTTTTGCCGACATTGGGATTGCCGACTAGAAGTATCCGTTTCACTCAGGGATCACCCTGACAACAACCTTGCTGGCAAGACCCTTACCTATGGCAACCTGGCTCCGACCAACCTTCACAAGAATTGGACCACCCCTCAGGTGACCGACTTTCTCAATTAGCATGCCGGGAGCTATACCTTGGGCAGCAAGTTTGAGCGTGGCACCTCTGCCACCAGCAATTGAAACTACCTTGCCCTTGGCTCCCTTTGTCATTCTATCAAGCGTTACGGACATGTCACAAACCTATGCTATTTGCCTTTCCGTACTGGCGAAACGGTTGTATCAATATAACTGCTCGAAATGTGTTTTTCAACCTCAAGCCTGCCAAACCCTATGTGCTCCAGAGCTCGGCCAACTTCTCCCTGCTAGCAAGCACATATCTACGATCGGCAGAAAATACTTCGAGCGTGAATGTCGCGTCATAGCCAGTGGACTTTATGCTTGGGATTACCTCCTCCCATTTGATGTTGCCTGCACCAAGAGGCATGTGATCGTCCTCTCGCATGCGGTTGTCTGAAAGATGTATGTGTACGAGCCTATCCCTGAATGCTGCAAGAAGATGCCTGAAGCGATCTCGCCCAACAAAGGCATGACCAACATCAAGATGAAATCTGAGCTCCGGAACTTTGTTGAAGATCTCCCGCAAAGCCTCTGGACTGGAGAACATGCCAGGCACATTCTCAACCATGATAGTGAGGTCTCGCTTGCGGGCCTCGTCTGATATTACCTTGAAGCTCATTGCATTGAGAGCCAGGATCGTCTGCTGATCGATCGCACCAATGCCGGGATCAGGATGGACGGTCACAAGTTGAGCGCCTGCCCTTTGGAAAAGGTCCAGCGTCTCAATGACATCACTTATGGCGGCATTGCGGATTCCACTGATTGGAGAGGCAAAAGGGAGATAGTAGGTCGTATGCCCGATGACTCCAAGCCCACTTTCAGAAATCTTGGCAATGATTGCTTCCTGATCTATAACGCTTATGTGGCCAGAAGGAAATTCAAGGGTGAGATCAACAAAATCGAAACCATGTGTTGCGAAGAATTCTATCTCATCGACGGGATCAACCCGCGGATTATTCATCAAACCAACTTGCATCACACCCCCTCAGCAGAACCTTCCCCACCTTAGACAAGACTTTGACCTTCACCCGAAGCAGGCTCTTCCTTCTTGGAGAAAAGGGACTTAAGACTGGAATATGGCACAAAGCGCACAACCTTCTTGGACGGCACCTTAATCGGCTCGCCGGTGCGCGGATTCCTTGCTATGCGTGCCTTGCGAACCCGCACTTTGAATGCCCCAAGCCCAGGAAGCACAAACTCGCCTTTGGATTGCAGCTCCTTCTTGGCAAGTGTGACAAGACCATCGTAGAAGCGTTCAACATTTGCCTTGGAGATTCCACTCGCACGCATAATCCCTTCGATCATCTTATCCTTAGTCATACCACACCTCCTTGGGGTAACTCCCAACCGAGCCTACCCGCTACCAAGAGATTTGTCAACTTGGAAAGGAAACTCGTTTCAGGGAAGCCATTAGGAAATCAGGATAAGGAAAACCGTGTCAAGTGGAGACCTTGAGAGCCATAGCGGCAGCCCAATCAAGGCCAGACCCGATCATCGCTGCATCTAATCACTTCCTGCCCGGGCTATCGCATTAGATCATTCAAGAGATCGAGATGGTCAGATAGAAGCCGTGTAATGAGGAAGCGCTCGCGCACATGGGCTCGACCCTTCTCACCAAGCTTCTCACCAAGTTTGGGATCTTTAATGATCTCAATTATTCGCTTGGCGAATTCTTGCTTGTCACTTGGTGGCAAAAGGAAGCCACTTTCTCCATCAACAATCTGGTGAGCAATACCACCAACATTCGATGCGACAACAGGCTTTCCCTTCCAGAGCGCCTCAGTCACGCTGAGCCCAAATCCCTCCTTGCTTGATTTCTGGATAATAACGGCGGAGCTTCGCTGCAAGGCATTGACAAGAATGTTGTTTTCGCTGGTTATCAAGATGACATCGCCTGACTTGATCATGGTGTTGGCTTTACGCCTTACTCGTTCATAGACCTGCTGCCCTTCAGGATCGTCAGTAGCCATGCTTCCGCAAAGCACGAGCCGACAATCCACCTTACGCCGAACCATATCAAAGATATCAAGGACCTTATCAGGCTCCTTCCACTTGTCAAAGCGCGAAACTTGGCTCACGATGGGCTTATCTGTAGGTATCCCAAATTTCTTGAGATACTTCGCAATCGTTGCCTTGGTAAGATCCATATTCTTGGGTGAAAGCGGATCAATGGCTGGGTAGATTACTCGCTGGAAGACAGGTAGATCCTCTCTTCTGTAGCGCGGACATGATATTATCACCATGTCATATCTGAGGATGAAACCCTTAAGATATTCCCACAATGTTGGATTGGGATCAGAAAGATCCACATGGCAACGCCAGACCCATGGTTGCTTCTTCTTAAAATACTTAATTAGCGGAAGAGGCTGGGGATCGTGGATTATGACACAATCATCATCTATATGGCAGTACGATGCAAACGTTTCACTTGCTTGCGTGTAAAGTCGCTGCTTTATGGGTGTGAGATTGATCTGATCCCCCTGAAGAGCATTGTGAAACTTCTTGGTTATGTCGAAGAAGTCGGTTGTGCCACGCAAGATACGCCAGTCGGCTTCAACCCCAGCGTCATTCATGAGCGGGACAAGACTATTGAGAATCTCAGCAACACCCCCACCATAGAAGGTTGAGTTGATATTGATTACCTTTATTCCGTAAAGCGCCCGAGCCTTGCGATAGATCGATGAAATCACTTCCTCGCCAACTATATGCCTGTAGTCTTCAAGACTATGCATACGCTACTCCCTCAACCTTTCAAGTAATGCTCTCACCTCTCTGTAAGAGTGCACATTGAATCTTGCCCTGGTCACACTCATACCAACCCTAATTGAATAAGCAGTTTCAGGTAAAACCGCAAACATATCTTCATCTGTCCAATCATCACCAATGGCAAGGATAAAATCCCAATCACGCTTGGCAAGCCAATGATCGGCTGCCCGCCCCTTGTTGACGTTAACATTCTTAACTTCTATTACCTTGCTGCCTTCAAGCACCCCAACACTCAAGTTACACGTCAGATTTGCAAGATCCTCACGCAGCTCACGTGCCCTTACCGAGGCAAGCCCCGGATCAGCCCTTCTATAATGCCAGCTGAGTGAATATCCCTTCTCCTCAACAAATGAACCAGGTGTGCGATCGGCATAGAGCTCAAGCACTGGTCGAATCTCGTCCTTCCATTCGTTGCTGAGGTGCTCAATCATCTGCCAGTCCGAATCTTTCTCCTTAATCCAGACACCATGCTCCGCAACGAGACCAACACTTGTCTTCCCCAGCCAAGCATCAAGAGTCTCCTTATCCCTCCCACTTATTATAACGACCTCATTTCGTGGGTTCTTAACAAGAGCTTCTATCAGAGGGATGAGATCATCATCAGGCTTGGCTCGGCGGGGATAGTCACTAAAGGGAATGAGCGTCCCATCGTAGTCGAGAAGCATAAGACGGTGTTCGCTCCTCTTGTAGTCAGCAACGATCTTCGAGATAACCTCCTCACTAAGCCGGGTAATGGCGATTTCACGCTGACGTGCCTTGATTCTTTCGAGAGTTCCAATGAAGTCACCAACCCAGCCACCTATACTGTATCTTGCAAGCCGCTGCTGCATACGGCGGTTGCGCTCAATCTGCTCCTCCTTAGGCATGGTAAGTGCCTGGCGGATGGCACTTACAATCTGCTCCTTATTGTTGGGATTGACGATTATAGCCTCACCAAGCTCCCTCGCAGCGCCCGCAAGCTCACTCAAGATGAGCACACCTGTTCCATCTCGCTTGCTTGCAACGAACTCCTTTGCAATAAGATTCATGCCATCCCTGAGAGGTGTAACGAGCGCCACATCAGCAAGCGAATAGAGTGCAACAAGCATCTCAAAGGGTACAGCCCGATAGAGATACCAGACTGGCATCCACCCGATCGAACCATACCTACCATTTATTCGACCGACGAGCTCGTCCACACGTCGCTTGAGCATACGGTAATGCTCCACACCTGTTCTGGAGGGAACTGCAACCAGAATCAGGGTAACCTTCTCCCTGAACTCAGGATTCTTCTCCATGAAAAGCTCAAAAACTTCTAAGCGTTCAGGGATACCCTTGGTGTAATCTAGACGATCTATGGAAAGGATTATGCGATGATCACCGACTCGCTTTCTTATCCTTTTGATATGTGCCTTGACATCAGGAATCTCGGCAGCAGTTGAGTACTTCCTGTAGTCAATACCCATGGGAAACGCATCCACCCTAACATTTCTTTCGCCGACAGCAATATAGCCAAGGTCATGTTCGAGTCCGAGGATCCGCCTGCAGCTTTCAACGAAGTGGCGAACATAGTCGAAAGTATGGAATCCCACAAGATCTGCACCAAGAAGACCCTCGAGGATTGCCTCTCGCCACGGAAGAAGCCTGAATACCTCCGATGATACGAACGGAATGTGAAGGAAAAAGCCTATGGTAGCCTCAGGCCGCTTTTCCCTGATCAATTGAGGTAAGAGCATGAGATGATAGTCGTGTATCCAGATGACATCATCTTCGTTCGCAACCCTTAAGACCTCATCGCAAAATATCTTGTTCACCCGCACGTAGGCTTCCCAGAAATGCTTGTTGTAGATCGTATAGAGGGGGAAATAGTGAAAAAGTGGCCAGATTGTCTTGTTGGAGAAGCCGTAGTAATAGTTTTCGATGTCATATTGAGACAGAAATACACCACGACACCTTTTCTCAGCTAACATCTCCTGCACAACCTCTTCCTGCCCTCTCAAGCGCTCAAGTGCAATTCCACACCAGCCAACCCAGAGTGAATCGGGTGAGGGATAGACGGATCCAAGACCAGTTGCCAACCCGCCATGGCTGGGCTCAGCACGCAGCTTACCCTCGCGCCTTACCAGTGTGATTGGCAAGCGATTGGAAACGATTAAGAGTCGACTCATCTCAACCCCTATCAGGTTGTGCCCTAGGCAGACTCAACGAAACGCTAGGGAGATTGTGGGTTTGCTTGAATTTTATAGAAATCATATGTGACTTGCAAGTTCTATCGTCACCTCAAGCATATATATGAGCTCTATAGCCATTTGCTGGAGCATCACTCGCTCGACCGCTTAAGGCTTACTCAACCTTGAACAAGAACTTAAGTACAACTCCGAAAGCCATGGAGATGATGAGGAAGGACCAGAGCCATGAAAGACTTATAAAGCCCCAGTCAAATTTCATCTCGGGATAGGATACTTCAATCGAGGCAAGCAGAGATTCGCATGGCAATCTGGGAGAACCTGGGTTAAAAATGGTTTCAGCAAGGCTGGGTTTGGAAAACTTAGCATAGATGGGTATCGTCCTTGATGTCGCATAGATGGGCACCGTGATCTGCCGCGTGCCATCTGAAATGATAAGGTCATGGTTACCTTGTTTGACCAGTTTTATCTTCCAGTCAATCTCACCGAGGGATGGAATACGAACAGCAGGGCTCGCTTTCACAATTCCTTCTGGCGTTGTCAGGCTGATTCGGTGCTGCAAAATATCAACGCCCTGAGCCACATGTGCCTTCACTATCGCTACCTCGCCAATATCAAGCCCTCGATGAGAATAGCGCAGGTTGAGTTGAATCATTATGAGAACAACAGGAACGATCATTACAACAGCTGGTACAATTGCAAGCTTCATGTATTGCAGGTTAGTGCTTAGGATTCGGCGTTGAGATGCCATAACCGTTGAGATGTCGTCCTTATAGAGGCGCATCTCAAGAAAGTAGGCACTTATCTTATTCTTGATTTCCTTCATCGCTTGCTGGTTCGAGGTGAGCTTGAAAAGGAAAAGCATAACAGCACCCGTCACAAGCGAAATAAAGAGCATACCAGCATGAGCATGCCCATTCTCAAAAGGTTTAAGAATAAGCGAGAAGAACGCTGTCACCCAGCACCCCTTTTTCTATGAGATATAACCTAAACCCTTGAGACGCTCCTTTATCTCCTCATCTCCCTGGGCTCCTTCTAGCTTTGCCAGCTCCTTCTCAATTATGTGGGTTATGAATTCATCAACCGACGAGTAACCAGCCAAGTCTGCCACTTTTTTGGCTCTTTCATAAAGATCTTTCTCAATCTTGATCTTGTTTCCTCCAAACATATTTGCCTCCTCAGCTTGGTTCAATGGCACGCGGGAAAAGATCAGATCCAACCATCTCAGGTAGCGGCGGTATCTCGAACTCACCTAAAATAGTTGGAGCAAGATCGTAGAGAGCCGGGCGCGGATTTGTGATAGGCTTGCTTGTGAAAAGCACCCCTGGGATAACTTCCTTTGCCATACAATGATCGCCACTCCAGGCTTTCATATTGTCAGTTATCAGCGTACGTGTCACCTTCCCAAGAGCAGTCTCCCATGAGCCCCGATAGCCAGAATTGTAACCAATCACAAGATCAGGAGCCTCATCAACACACTCTCCCGTAAAGCAGTCTTCTGCCTTATAAACCTGAGCTATTACATGCTCACCTGTCTCGGGGTCAACGATGGCAAGAAGTTTGTTCCTGAGCTCATCGAGAAGATGCTCCTTCTCAGGACCAGGACTAACTATACCCTCAGTCTCACGACCTATCTGGTTTATGTAAAGGCAGTTGATACCAAGCGCATATGCTTTTGTTCCACTCCAATCAACATTCTCAAAGAATTCTCCACTTTCCTGCCTGAACTCATCCTTGAGTGCTAGATAACCGTTCTTATAGAGCCAGGTATCAAGATGGAAATTTCTACGATATGAGGTGAATCCGTGATCTGAGAGAACAATTACGGTTGCATCTGGTCCAACCCTATCCATTGCATGTCCGAGAACTGAGTCAAGGCGGGTGTAGTAGAATTCAATGGTCTTGCCATAGCGCTTCGCTAGCTCGGGATCATACATGGGGTGCATGGGATCCCTGAAGCGCCAGAACATATGCTGCAGAGGATCGCTCGTAGAGAAGTAGCAGTAGAGCAAACCCCACTTGAAACGATCCAGCTCATAGTCGAGCATCTTCTTTGTCTGATCAAAGACGAACTCTATCTGCTGAAGGAATTCATCTTCATTGAGCCTTCCCTCGTTTAATGCCCACGTCTCCTCAGCTATACCTTGGGTATAAAACGTTCCGATAGCCTTTGCTAATTCCTTGGAATAGTCAGGTGGAGTGGATATGGGAAGCGCCGGAGCACGGGGGTCTATCTGAATAGGGCTCATATAGAGTTCAAAATCCGGTCTTACAGACTTAAGATAGAATCGAACTATGCCCTGAACAGTAACAAATGGAATCATTTTGAATCTCAAAGTGACCCAATCACTCCACTCCTTTTCATTCAGAATGAGCCCGGTATCCTCAATGACGATCTTGGCAACAGGATAGTCAGGATCAAGATAGATGGTCATGGGTATCCTGGCATCTGGACTGCCTTCAACAAAGGTGTTAGGAGGACCGACTATCTCCGTCTCGACCTTGTCATCAAAATTGTCAACTATGTAAATTCTTCCACCTGTCTCCTCCGTTATCACATAAGGTTTGGTTGTGTAAAAGGAGAAAGTTCCATATGTGCCGAGAATGTCGGGTGTTCCCATACCCGAGAGACTGCGTGTCTTTGTGCCTGAAGGTGGGAAATTGGATGGCACACGCAGAACAACAGTTGGAATACCATAATCTTCGAGTATTTCCCAGAAAGCCTTACCATGCCTGAGAAGCTTAACCTGCGCTCTTGAAAGGGGGATTAGCCATTTGCCAAGTTTAAGCTTGCGCTTGGCATCCTCAGTCACTGTGGTTGAAAGGTAGGGCATGTAGGTCTTGGGATCACGAGCAATGAAGTCATAGATGCCATGCCCACCTGGATTCATCCCCGTAATAAAATTCGACCATGCCACGGGACTCTGCGGTGGAATGCTCGTCTCAAGCTCCGAGAAGGAACCCATCTCAGCAAGACGCTGAAAATTCGGAAGCCTTCCCTCTGCCATGAGACTACGAGCAATCTTAGGGTCAAAGCCATCAAATCCAAGGATGAGTACCTTAGGCCTATTCCCATTACCCCCCAAACTTACAGATATACTTATGAGCAGGATTGCAGCAAACACCCACGCCTTACGCATCCTTCATCCCCCATTTATTCGAGCACCACCTTACCGTCCATATAGGCAGGTACTGGAACACCCAGAAGGTCAAGAACGGATGGGGCAATATCCTGTATGGACGGATTGGGAACGGTGATCTTGCGATTTGATATGAAAACTGCTGGAACACATTCAGGGTCTATACAGTGATCTCCACTCCATGCCTTGGTGTTATCGGTGAAAACCCTGTCAGTTACCTTGCCCGTAACCCCTTCCCATGAAGCTCTGTAACCTGCATTATAGCCAATTATCAGATCAGGACCTTCAGCAACATAAGGCCCTGAATAAACCTCTCTAGCATCGTAAACATTCTTGATCGCTACCTCACCTGTCTCCTCATCCTTAAGCCCCGTTAACAGGTCTTTGAGTTCCATGACGAGATTGGCAGCATCTTGTGGATCCACTATGCCTTGGCTCTCCCTGTCCTTGAGATTAAGATATATACCACCAAGACCAAGTGCATAAGCCTTTGTACGGCTCCAATCCACACCTTCGAACCATTCGCCACTTTCGTTGCCCTCCTTAAGATGGAGGTAACCCTCTTGTTTGAGCCATGAATTGAGATTAACACCTCTTCGGAAAGGCTTGAAACCGTGATCTGACATTATTATCAGGGCTGTGCGATCATCCACATATCTGAGCACCTTCCCAACTATCTCATCAACCTTGACATAAAGCTTCTCTATCGCATCTTTGTGACGCTCGCTTTCCTTGTCGCGATTAGCTGGATGGGTGGGATCGATATAGCGCCAGAGCATGTGCTGGATTCTATCGGTGATATCGAATACACAGGCAATCGCCCCACGCCTGACCCTTTCAAGCTCATTAAAGAGCATGCGCTCACGTTCTTCATTGATGAGATAGGCTTGCTCAAGGAACTGATCCTCATTGATTATGCGCTCGTTGAGTGCCCAGGTATCCTCAGCAAGCCCGAGAGTTGCATAAGGACCGAGAAGCTTTGCGAGGTAGATTGAGTAGATGAAGGGATGGGATATTGGCATTGCTGGCTTCTCAGGGTCGATGTTTATGGGAGTGACATAGAGCTCAACATCTGGATTCACCGACTTGAGAATGAAGCGGCATATCCCCCTCACCTTAACCCCCAAGCCTGCATTGAATTCAAGCCCAACCCAGGGCGAATGCTTTCCTATCTCAAGCCTGTTTGCCTCATTGCCAATGTGAATTGTTGCAGTCGATCCATCGTCATTGAGGACTAACTTGAAAGGAAGCGTGAGGGGTTTACTATCTTTGAGCATGATGTTTTCGGGACCGATGAGTTCGCCAACATAGCCGCCATCGGTCTTGCTCAGCTTATAAGCAAATCCACCCGTGTAGTTGCTAATTGCCTTCTCATTGGTCGTGTAGAAGCTGAAGCTTCCCTGTGTTCCCCTCAGATCTGGAACACAAAGCGATGAAAGCTGGACACCCCCGAATTTATCAGGTGGAAAGGTTATCGGGACCCGAATGATTGAGCTAAAGATCTCATGCTCGGCTAGCACAGTCCAGAAGGGTTTGCTCTTGCGAAGTGACCTATAGGATGGTTTCGAAAGAGGTATGCGATAGCGACCAAGTGAGAGCCATCTCGATGGCGGTCTTATATCAGCAGAGGAGAGTTTGGAGAGATAGGAGCGCCGCTCGGGCGCAAGGAAATCAAAGATGTTATGTTTGCCAGGATTAACTCCCGTTGAAAAGGAGGACCAGGCAACAGGTGATATTGGCGGGCAGGTGCTCCGCATGCGCTTGAAGCTTCCACGAACGATGAGGCTATGGAGATTCGGCACCTTTCCTTTGGATCGAAGATCATCAAGGATCTCAGGGTCAAGACCGTCAAAGCCAACAATGATCACTCGGTCAACTTTGCCTTTGGGAACATTCCCTCGCCTTCGAATCCTCTTGATTAAGAACCTTATGGGCCAGGTAATAAAGAAAATGAAAGCGACAAAGAAAGTGGCAAAAAGGACAAGAAAAGATGTAAGGAAGGCAAAACCAGCACCAGGTCCAATGTACGCATAGGCTACCGATGGGAGTACAACCCCAAGCAACACAGATGCTATGAAGAGATGCGATGGCATCCCTCGTGTGCATGAATCAGCCTTTGATCTCATCAATGTTTTAATCGGCCTACCCTTAGGTGTCCTTTTGCTCGAAATTCGTCTCCAACTGCTATTTTAGATGCTTCCTGATCTCAATGCTGGCTATCTGTTCGCCACCCTTAAGCCCTACAAGCCTGGCTTTCAAGAGATCTGGCACAACCTCAACTATCGCAAAACTGGGCTCCCTGCCCTTCTTGTCCTTCTCTTTTAGATGCCCCGGATTGATAAATAGTATCCCATCTATCTCTTCAAGACGAGGAATATGCGTATGACCATGAAGTATGACATCGACCTGCTTGGCTCTGATGAGATTCTGAGGTTTGAGATCTGACGGCAGGTCATTGGCATGTGAGACATCGGTGTGGGTCAAGAGAAAGCGCCATCCTTCGAATTCCTTGATGACTCTGTTGGGGATTGAGGGATCTGCGTAATATTCACTGAAGACACCTGGGACACGCAGGTAATCGCGATCATACTCCTCAAAAATGAGGGCATCATCGTAGTCATCACCAAGGTGAACAAAGAGGTCTATGGGTGCAGCCTCAAGCATCATTGAAACCGCTTGCCTCAACCCTTCAACGTTCCCATGCGTGTCACTAACAACTCCAAGAACCAACGAAGCTCACCCCCACCAGCATATTTTAACCTAAAACCTCGCTTATTGCTTTGCAACCCATTTGCAGTGCATCCAAAGCTGTGCGAAATATTCTGCAAGAATGGGCTGGAATCTGCAATAGATACACTATCCCAAAGAACCCATCGCTTCACCCCCAGCTCACCACCACCCCTCATCTATCTCTGCATACTGCTTGCTGCACCATCAACGGTTGATGAAGCCGGTGAAGGGGGTTGAGTTGTTGAGGGACCTTTCCGCAGGGAAAAGTGAGGCAGTTCTTACTTCACTCACTGTCCATTGGTCAATGAGCCACCGGGCTCACCAATTCCATCGCCGCCTGACTCATGCACACCGACTACCTTCAAGTCTCAACGTGGTCACCATCATCTCCCAGGCCGACCGGTGTAAGAGGCCAGGTGTTCTTATTCTATCTCTGTTGAAACCGAATACCGCTTGTGAGAGCCGATGCTTGCAGAAATCATAGATGCGCCCTGTATTTGCCTTACGCTTCTATCCACCGAGGATATGAACGAGGCTTAAGGCCACTTCCATTGTGTCACCTTGTCTCTTCGTGCACCGTTCAAGAGTTACGTTTCCGCTTGATTCTCCGGTGGCTCTCTCGTAGAATGTGCGTGTTCTTCGAGGAGGTCGTGGGTGCCACTTAGATTTGGCTGCGAGTCGTGTGGTAAAGAGATCGTAGTTAAGTATCTTAAGGTCGGTGATACTGCATGTTGTCCATTCTGCGGAAGTTTTGTGAATGTTCCCCCCTCGGCAGAGGAAATCGATGCTGAATCCACAGCCCTCGTCACCGCACGTTCTCAGGTCCAACCCGCTCCTCAAGCCGCTCAGCCAACTGTAATTCCAAGCCCAATCATGGCAAGAGATATCAAAGGCATACTGGCCGAGACAATGAGGATCTTCGGAACCAACTTTGTACAGATATTCATCTTCTCATCAATAGCCGTTGTGGTTGCACTAAGCAGTGGTATCCCTTTTTGGCTACTTGTATCGAAACACCCCAACGTCTGGTACCACTTTTCGAGAGTTGACAGTTCAAAAATAGCAATCGGCGTGTTCGCATTGGTAGTCGGCACCCTTCTGGCGATTAGCATTGCCACAGCGCTTATTAGTATCCTAGGAGCATGGCAATATGTCGGGGCTGAATTTCGAACGAGGCCCGTTTATCAAATTGCCTTAAGGAGATTGGGAAAGATCATTGCTGCTATCCTGCTTGTCCTTGCCTTCGAGGGTTTGATGGCGGCCTCGCTAGTTCTGCTTCCTCGTGGAGCCGTTGTATTGTTTGGGTCAGCAGGAGCACTCCTTGTGATACCAATGTTAGTTCTTATTATTTATCTCAGCTTCCGTATTTGTCTTGCGCCTGTGAGCGCCGCCATTGAAAACTGCGGTCCACTTGTGGCCATCAAGCGCAGTTGGAACCTGGTAGAAGGACACTGGTGGAAGGTGGCTGTGTGCCAAATTATCATCTGGCTTGTTATGCTTCCGATTGCACTTATCTTCAGTCAGTCGTCAGCTTTCGCATCAGTAGTTCCGTCACTGTTCATGCATGCTGCTTTTATACTCTGCCAGACAGTGCTTTACTTCGATCTCCGGGTGCGCAAGGAAGGCTATGAACGTGCTAACCTCGAGGCTGAACTGGCCTTGCTGCTCAGCCCATGACCAACCCTGCACCTAATACAGAAATTCTTCGTGACACTTCTTAGGCACCTCCTACCCCAACATCTCCAAGCCATGACCTCCACTTTTCCTCCTGCCACTACCAAACTAAAGTCCGGTTGCTCTAAGAGATGATATTTGTTAGTATGTTTTTTGTTCTTTCAGTTAATGTGTGTTTCGCTCTTGTTTCCTTCAAACAATGGAGCGACAAGCAATAGGCGAGGTGGCATGACGCGCGTTACACACGCAGAAGCAAAGGTTCTCAGAGAACTTCTTGACAGCAGGAATCCCTGGGAGGTAGCCGGTAGAGTTAGGCTTGCTTTTCCTCAATATGTAACCACCCTCAAGAGACTCGAACGCAAAGGTTATGTGAAAAGTGCCCCCGGCAGGGTTAGCCTTACCCGAGGTGGTCTGGCTTTAGCACGCAAGCTCCGACTTCGATCAAGAAGTGAAATCAACCGCACCCTTAAAACTGCGCGAAAGACTTTCAGCCAGTTGAGTCGCAGTAGACCTGGTAGCGTTAGCGCATTTGACCAGGGCTTTATGACCACCGAATCAGTCTTCAATCGTCTCGAACTCATGGCGAAAATGGGAGATCTTGATGGGAAGCGGATTGCAATCCTTGGAGATGATGACCTGCTCTCGCTTGCCATCTGTCTGGCTTCAAATCCAGAGCATATCACGGTCTTTGAAATAGATAAGCGCCTTGTTGAGTTTATTCTTGATGTCGCACGAAAACATAACTTCCCGATTGATTCCCAGTGCTTTGATTTGAGGGAGCCACTTCCAAAGAAGCTCATGGGCAAGTATGACACCTTCGCAAGCGATCCTTCCGAAACCCTGGCAGGTCTAAAGATGTTCATCGGAAGAGGGCTCTTTCTCTTGAAACCAGGTGAAGGGCGAGCCGCCTATTTCGGTTTGACCTCGATAGAAGCCTCGACGACAAAGTGGGCTAGGTTTGAGCGCTGGCTGCTTAATCGCTACGAGCTGGTTATAACTCATATCCTTCCAGAGAATGCCTACTACCACAATTGGCCTGACCTCATTAGTCAGGTTGAATGCTTTGATTTTGATTGCCTCAATGCGATGCCCGAGTCGCTCTGGTTTAATTCATCACTCATGCGCCTGGAGACTCTTAAAGACTTTGTTCCAAAGCCCATGGGAAGAATAACCAAGCCAATATTTAACGATGAAGAAGCCTGTGGCATTATTGGACAGGAGGGGATATGAAAGGTGATCGAGGATTTGCCCGACATGTGATCCTCGAGTTGTGGGATGCCAAGAATACCAACTCAGCAGAGACGATTGAAAAGGCTCTCCGAAAGGCTTGTGATATAGGTAACCTCCGGCTGGTGAAGATATACATCCACCAGTTCTCACCTTATGGGGTTTCAGGGGTAGCTCTCATTGCAGAATCTCACATAACAATTCATACCTGGCCTGAATATAGCTTTGCTGCTGTTGATATCTATTCGAGCAAGGATAGCGCTGACATAGCCAAAATAGCTGATGTCATAACCTCTGCCTTCTCCCCGTGCCAGGTCAATCGCGTAAACATCGACCGTGGCACCCAGAAACCTGATTGATACCAGCCTCATCCAGCTTGAGCACACCCTCGCCCAGATGGTAGACTGGTGTTGCTCTTAGATTCTTCCTAAAAATGGGATGGCAAAAGGTGAGACATGGTGAAGGCTCCCTGCTACAATCGCTCCTGCTAACTCTAACCGTAGCCTTGGTGATCGGAATGGGGATGGGACTGGTTGGCGGTTGCCTTCAGGTTAGCTCCAATCGCTATCTGGCATATGGGATGGATCATCTTGCCCTCCTCACTTTCAAAAGTCTTGTGAATCAGTGTTTACTCACCTTTGGCATGATACTTCTTGTGCTTCTTGGGTGCTATCTCCTCATCCCCCTGCGGTCAGACAGGGCAAGGAATGGCTTCATCTGGATTGCCCTGATCATCTTGCTTCTTGCTATAGCTCGCCTGCTCATCAAGTGGTACGCTGTTCCAATTGCGACAATACCTGTATGGATAAGAAGAACATCAGAAGAGCTCATGCGGCTCGTTCGGGGCCAGGCCACCCTCACCCATTTCATGAACTACCTTAGAAACCGCCTGGCTGCGGGTTCTCTTTTAGTTGGAATCGTCAGCGCTATTGTCATCCTCGCGCTAACGGTGAGAAAGTTCGACCTAAAGGGTATCCTCAAGAGATGGAAGCGCACACGCTACCTTCGTCTTCTGATTCCTCTTGCCATACTCTTTGCCATCATCAATGTGGCAACCTGGATTGATGAGAGCCGCACCAAGCCCAAAGGTTACAATGTAGTTCTCATAGGGATTGATACATGGCGGGCCGACCATGTGAGCTGCTTTGGCTATCGGCGCTTAACAATGCCCGAGGTTGACGACCTTGCCAGCAAAGGAATTGTCTTTCTCAATTCCTACTCTACAACCTCATGGACCCTGCCTTCCTTCCTCTCGATTCTTACATCCCTTTATCAAAGCTCTCACGGGGTGATAAGCAGCGAATACAAACTCGCTGCATCAAATGTTACCCTGGCTGAGATACTTCGCAACCGTGGCTACAGAACCGCCGGCTTCATATCAGGTACCTATCTTAAGCGCACATTTGGCTTCGACCAGGGATTTGATATCTATGAGGAATCAGTCACAAATGCTGAACTCATAAAGACATATGACGATATAACCTCACCACGCATAACCCAACTCGTCACATCTTGGCTAAGGAAGAACTGCGCTCAACCCTTCTTTGTCTTTGCCCACTATTGGGACCCCCACTTCGACTACATCCCACCAGCTCCTTTCGATACCCTCTTCGATCCCGATTATCCAGGCTCAGTCAACGCTAAAGGATTCATGACAAATCCAGCGATAAATCCGGATATGGATCCGCGAGATCTTTATCACATCATATCCCTCTATGATGGTGAGCTTCGGTGGACGGATCTTCACATAGGGAAACTCGTTCAAACCCTCGATGATCTCGATGTGCTCGATAGAACTATCATAGTCCTCGTTGGTGACCACGGTGAGGAATTCTTTGAACATGGTGGCAAGGGACATCGAAACACTCTCTACAATGAAGTCATACATGTTCCAATTATCTTCTGGATTCCAGGGGGAATTTATGCAAAAGAGGTGAGATCCAACACGAGCACAGTCGATGTGATGCCTACAATACTTGACCTGCTTGGAATAGCTCCACCAACACCGATTGATGGGCAAAGCCTTGTGTCGAGCTTTAGCTCCCGTCCAGATTCTCTGGCAGCGGAACGCCCCATTTACAGTGAACTTTCGGATTTTCTTTGGGCAATGATCAAAGGCCACTTTAAGATCATCTTTGATTCCAAAACCGGCAACTGGGAGCTTTACGACTTAGCCCGTGATCCTCAAGAGACCCACAATCTGGCAAGCGAGCTTCCTGCCGTCACACAGGACCTAAGCCGCAAGCTTCAGGCATGGATAACCACACAAAATCGTCGCAAACTCGCTCGCAAGCGAGCAATCCAGGATAGCCAGACAAGACGGCAGCTTAAAGCCCTTGGCTATATCCAGTAGCACACGATGAGGCCCTAGCGGTAGCGATTGGTTATTGGCATTCGTCTGTCCTTGCCAAAAGCACGAGGAGTTATCTTTATTCCCGGTGGCCCCTGTCTTCGCTTGTACTCATTGCGATCCACAAGCTCAGCGACTCTGCGGACGATAGCACGAGGGAAGCCTCTTGCCACAATTTCATCCACAGACATGTCTTCTACCACGTACATATCAAGAATGGGATCAAGGAGCTCATAAGGAGGAAGGGAGTCCTCATCACGCTGATCGGGTCTGAGCTCCGCCGAAGGCGGCTTGGTAAGTATCTCCACAGGGATTACAGGCTCAAGCGAATTTCGATATCGCGCCAGTTCATAGACAAGTGTTTTGGGAACGTCCTTGAGAATTGCGAAGCCGCCTGCAAGATCACCATAGAGCGTACAGTAGCCGACCGCCAGCTCGCTCTTGTTACCCGTATTGAGAACAAGGTAGCCAAACTTATTGGAAAGTGCCATGAGGAGGTTACCACGTATTCTTGCCTGGATGTTCTCTTCGGTAACATCAAATGGGAGCCCTTCAAAGATCGGTCTAAGGGTGCGCAGATAAGCCCTGAAAATTGTCTCGATGTCTAACTTCAACAACTTGATATCGAGAGCTCTTGCGAGTCTTTGCGCATCCCTGACACTTGCCTCAGAGGAGAAGCGCGATGGCATCGCCACCCCAACAACTCTATCCTTCCCCAGGGCGTCGACCGCTATAGTTGCAACGAGAGAGGAATCGATACCACCACTCAATCCGACCACTACCGTCTTGAATCGATTCTTACGGACATAGTCATGTGTTCCCAAGACAATCGCTGTGTAAATTTCCTCAAGGCGATCGAGTGTTGGGGCTAGGTGAGGAGCCAAGGAGGCTCTTCTGCGCCTGCGTGTGTGTTTTACCCTTATCACTCTGGCTGGGAGCAAGCCAGAGCCCTGCCTCAAAGGATGTCTCCTCGTGCCGCCAATATCCACAACGATAAGATCTTCACGGAATTGCTTACCTCGGGCAATGATCTCGCCCTGGGGATTGACAACAAGGCTGTGGCCATCAAAAACGAGCTCATCCTGCCCACCTACCAGGTTGACATATGCGACATGGGTTGATGTCGTGTGTGCCCTTTCAGCCATCAAAGCCTGGCGCTCCCCACCCTTGCCTATGTGATAGGGAGAGCTCGAGATATTAAGGGCTACCCCTGCACCCACTGCTGCCTGAGCCTCAATAACGTCACCCACCCAGATGTCCTCACATATGCTCACCCCTACCTTGAAGCCATCCACTGAGATCACTCCGACTCTGTCACCGGGAGCAAAATAGCGCTGCTCATCGAAAACACCATAATTGGGAAGGTGTATCTTGTCTATAGCAGCTACCACCTTACCACCAGATAGAATTGCTGCAGAGTTGTAGGCTTTTTCTCCTTTGCGGGGATAACCAACAATTGCAACGATTCCCTTCACATCATGAGCAAGCTCTTTGAGAGCTTCCTCGCAATCGCTAAGAAAGCCTGGGCGGAGTATGAGATCTTCAGCAGGATACCCTGAGATGGCAAGCTCAGGAAAGGCAACGATGTCGGCTCTATAGCGCTTTGCCTTCTCGATCCAGTGACGGATCTTCCTCACATTGCCACGTAGATCCCCGACCGTGACATTTAGCTGCGCAAGCGCTATCCTAAGCATGCTCCCTCCCCCGAGGAATCATAAAACACGTCGCTTGAGCTTTACAACCAAAACCCATCGGAGCCAGATCTTGAGCTTGAAATCACATTGAGCTCTCGGTAGGCTTCTCGTGAGGAGGCCGTGGACTTGAGACGGGAGCACATTGCACTCGCTATATTCATCGTTCTCATAGTCATCGCATGCTACCTCTTTTATGCCATCTTTAGACCATTCCTCGCATCCATAATCTGGGGAGCTGTACTCGCAGGTGTTTTCCATCCTCTTAACTCGCTTCTTGGCAGAAGAATAAAACGCCACAACCTGCGAGCTCTTATCATGTGCATCATCGTCGTCGCTGTCATCATTGTACCTGCAGTTGTCATAGCTCTGGGACTCATAGGTGAAGTTACAAGTGCTTTTCCTAAATTCAAGCAAGCCATTGAGTCGGGTCAGCTCGATTTTCTGCTTAAGCCCAGAACCTATGGATGGAATGAGAAAATTCAACAATTGCTGGGCAACCATATCGATCTCTCCAGCCTCGATCTCGAATCCATAATAGGCAAGAATATCGAACGTCTCACTGCCTTTCTTCTGCAACAGGTCTCCAACTTTGTAGGCAACTTCTCAGCAGCTATTGTCTCATTTGGCCTTGCTGTGTTTTCCATGTTCTTCTTCTTCAGAGACGGTGAAAGGCTTGTGAGAAGGCTGAGAGAGCTGCTGCCCATGTCGGAAGATCTCAAAACAAGCCTGACAGGTCGTCTTAAGGAAGTTATTGAGGCGTCAATCTATGGTGGTGTGCTTGTGGCTGCCATTCAGGGAATACTTGGTGGCCTCATCTTCTGGATCATTGGACTACCTTCACCGATCTTCTGGGGAACTGTCATGGCTGTGCTCTCGCTCATCCCCATCGTGGGACCATATCTCATCTACATCCCTGCGTCTATAATTCTCATCTTGGCAGGCAGCTGGATAAGGGGTGCTATACTTTTCGCTCTCGGCGTACTGGTGGTGAGCCAATCTGACAATCTGTTGCGTCCAATCATAATAAGCAGCCGAACACGCATTCACACCCTTGTTCTTTTCTTTAGTATCCTCGGCGGTCTCAAAGTCTTCGGACTGCTTGGCATTATACTGGGACCTGTCGTTGCATCTGTTGTCCTTACCCTGCTTGAGGTTTACAAACCTATTTTAGGCAAAAGCGAGCCCCATGAGGCAATGCCTAAATGAAAGCATAGGTTAGCCCAATCGAAAGCCCCTGCTTCACCTGCCGCTTTGCTGAAAGGTCACGATCATAAAGCACTTTCACACCGAGATTGACGGATACATATTTCTCAACTTCGGCGCTAAGAGTTGTATCCCATGTCACGTCTATCTCCCTGGTGGCTTTAAGATTTGAGAAAGCAACAAGACTTGATGAAAGCAGGATCTTCTGGGTCAGCTTGAGACTAAGCTCAGTTACAAACTGAGCCCCAGCCTCAAATCGGCTTTTCTCAGCTTTGGGTGTACTGGGATCATCTGAGTAGGATGGATACTTGTGCGTTAGGGTTTGCTTGAGAGCAAATCCCAGGCGTGAGCGAAGAATTTCACCATAGCGTTTCCCTATGCCAACGCTCTCGCTAAAATAGACTGGATCCATGAAGTCAGATATTGCAACCCTGGTGCTTTGGCTATAGTCGTAACCCTTTGTGAACTGAGTAAGCGCATTTATCGCAATATACGGATCGACAAACAGCCCAGCACGATAGGTGTAAACGCTTCCGATATTTATCTCATCAACTGACTTGCGAGCCTCAGCATCACCGATTTTGCTCATGCCATAGTTAAGCTTTATCTTGTTTGCTATTTCACTAGCGCCCTTCTCTAGAGTGAAATCTCCGTCAATCCCTGACTGCCAGCCCAACATGTTTTCCCCACCCTGGGTCCAGTTGCTGAAGCTTGCCTGAGTCAGATTAAAATTGCCAATAAGCTTGATCTTCACCCGACCCCATCCACCACAATAGGAAACCTGTGCTGCAAACACAAAAGCTAGCAGTAACGGAAGCAATCTCTTCATACTTCAACCCCCTTTCCTAGCATAGGCGTAGATAGAGTCTAAGCGAGGAGACCTTCTTAGGCAATACTCTTAGGCGATACCGCTCCCGAGCAATAATGCGATGGGCTCTTTTGCGGGACAGCTTATCTTTAACTTGGTGTGACGGCTTTAAATAATTGCGAAAGCACCAGCATGCTAAATCCCAAGAGGCTGGCTCTCATCGTCAACAGGGACCTTCTGAGCTCCTTCCTTAGTCATGCCCATTCCACATTTGGGGCATGTCATTACATAGCAGGGAATGTCGGTGTAAAGTGGGACTCGCGTTCCGCATGCACTACAGACACAATGGGCACGCGGTCTGCGTCTTGGCGGACCAGTCTGAGGCCGTTTCCCTCGCTTGTGTTTCTTCTTGTTCTTCCGCCTCGGCTTGTGTGAGCCTGATCGAGCTTTCACTGTATTTCACCTCCCCTCAATCTTTCACTCTCCTGCGCCTTCTCTTTGAGGACCTTTATCTATAAAGAATCATCGCACTTATGCGTGGGACTTTGACATTTCCGCCTGAAACCTCACTCACACCCGTCCTCACCGCGCTCGTTCCCGCTTCATCGTCATCAACTACAACTGTCCATGAGCCATCGGGAATAGTGAAGTTGACATCCCTCGGATTGGGATTGAGAAGCACAAGAACTTCATTCCATGAGTCGCCCGTGTTGCCACGCTTCAGACGATATCCTATGCATCTCGGCGGTACAGGTATACCAAGGTCATCATCAAAGAACTTGAGATTGGCTTCAACATCCTGGCGAGTTTTCATTCTGAAGACAGGATGACCCCTTCTCAGGGAAATCAAGCCCTTGTAGTAGGTGAAGATATCATAGTTTTTCTTTTTCCACTCCCAATCAATCATGTTGATGGCATCAGGCTGATTGTAAGAATTGGAATTGCCATGCTTGGTTCTTAGCATCTCCTGCCCGCTGTGGATGAAAGGAATACCCTGCGAGGTGAGCACAAGAACGGCACCAAGCTTGTCCATTCGCTTGCGATCTTCATCAGTAACATTTCGGTCATTTCGGGTGGTGAGGATAAGGCGATCCCAGAAGGTGTGATTATCGTGACTCGCAACATAGTTAATGGCTTCAAGAGGACTATCGGCAAAATCATTTATGCTGCCTTCGATTCCCCGCTTTATCCGATCAACATTTATGCCAGCCTGAACATAGCCTTTGCTTAAATCGAAAACGCCACCCTTTATTGCATCACGGAAATTATCTCCGAAAACAGCAAAGCCCTTGCCACGTTGCATCCCCTTGACCGTAGGGGTGATTGGGGTCTCGCCACCAGTCCATGGTTCACCATGTATAACTATATCGGGCTTTATAGCTTTAAGCTCCCGCACGATGGTCTCAACGGTTTCAAGATCCATAAGACCCATCAGATCAAAGCGAAAACCATCGATATCATATTCCTGTACCCAATATTTACATGACTCGACAATGAACTTACGCATCAGGGGTGCTTCACTACGTGTTTCATTGCCCGTGCCCGAGCCATTCCAGTAGCTTCCATCATCCTTGAGTCTGTAGTAATAACCTGGGACCAATCCTTCAAAACTGAAAATCCTGTCAGGCTTATACTCAGCTGTGTGGTTGTAAACCACATCCATCACGACTTTAATGCCTTTTCGATGAAGCGCATCAACGAGGCGCTTAAATTCTTCAACTCGCTTTGCATTATGCTGCTGTGTGGCATACCAGCCATCAGGCGAATTGAAGTGTACAGGCATGTAGCCCCAGTTGTATTGATCACTTGTCTCATCATTGAAGAAATCCTGAATCGGCATTATCTGGACAACTGTAACCCCGAGCTCCTCAAGGTGATCGATACCAGTCTTGATTGTAGGATCATCAGGAAGAGTTGTACCCGTTTCGGTCAATCCCAGGTACTTGCCCTTGCTTGTGATACCCGAATTAGGAGCAATTGTAAAATCTCTGATGTGAAGCTCATAGATTATGGCCTCGCTTCGATCAAACTTAGGATAGGGTGCAATTGGCGTCTCATCTTTTATTATCATTGCACGTCCATTGTGAGCAGTATTGCATCTTGAATAGGGATCAATGAGCTCACGGTGCGCATCAAAGAGAGGATCGAAGCCACTTGCTTTAAGCGTATAGTACTTGTTGAGAAGATCCCCGCTAATAGTGAGTTCCCAGATGCCATGGTCCCTGTAGGTCATCTGATATTCCTGCCCCTTGCCTCCAACAGGAAGGTCGTAAACAACTACTTTCAGGCTTCGCGCTGTTGGAGCAAAAACACGGAAGGTGGTCGAGCTTGGTGTATAGATGGCACCAAGAGTCTCATCCGCATAGAATTCAGGTGTGTCGAGGATTGCTCTTGGTTTAAGATTTGTTGGCTTGAAACCTTCAACTTCAATAATGAACTTCTCAAGGGTATCGGCTCGCACATCAAGGTCCCGCCCAATCTTAAGACCAATGGTATAGGGTGAACCCTTGCGAGGCGGAAGACCGCGAACTTCCTCTACTTTTATTTTCTTTCCAGATGCACCCTTTATCTTGAAGGCATCTGGCTTGAGGCTTGATGCAGGCAGAGGCGCTGAAAGGGAGACCGTAATCGCCCGCTTGCCATCAACAAAAGCGCCTACTATCCACGGTGTGGTATCGGGTTTTTCACTGAAAAGCTCATCATTGCCTGCAAGAATCCAAACCTCATTACCCATGAAGGGATACCAGATGCGATCTGGTGGATCTTTGGAAGCCCAGTTGCCGAATTTTGGCAGAAGCCCTATCTGCATTCCATCGCCACCATAGTTCTTGCGTTCGACTTTGAAGATGAGACCGTAGTCGTCCTTGCCAACAGCAACAAGCTCGTGTGAATCCTGATCAGTCCTGTCATCCCATGTCCATAAGGTCCAGCCCTCATAGTCACCGCCAGGGCGATGGTAGTGAACTGTTATGATCGGTCCGACATCTTTTCCCATAACTTCCTCACCTGGTCGCTTGCTAAAAAGCCGGGGATTGCCTGAGACAATCCAGATTTCATCTCCCAGCTGGGGGCGCCATATTCTATCCGGTGGATCTTTGCTTTCCCAGTCTCTAAACTTGGGCAAAAGGCCGATCTGAGTCCCATCACCATAATTCGACTTAATAACATGGAAAATGAGACCAAAATCATCCTTGCCTGAGGCAACTATCTCGCGAGAGTCCTGATCAGTCTTGTCATCCCACGTCCACAGCGTCCAGTCGGTATAGTCGTTACCATAGCGTTTATAGTGGACAACGAGGGTATCGCTCGTGGCGCAGGAGCCCTGCGTAGCGACAATGCTCACAAGCAAGCAGATTGAAAGCGTAGCAATCCTTATAGAAAGGCGAAACATTCTTCCCTCCTTCGAAGAGCCTAGAAGTGGTAGGGTAGCTAATTCGTGATCTAAGGCAATCATAACCTCCTGGATTCAATGAGACAAGCTCTTTAGTCATTTGACTTATCAGGCTTTCTCAACTATAGTCTCGAGTTGGTGTCTAACTTTTCTGTAGTTTGGAGGGAATGTGATGGATGAGCTTAAGAGAAAACTTGGGGAAGTCAGCCGAAGGGTTGTGGAGAATAATCTCTGGCGGCAACGAGCTTGCTTCAATCTTATACCTTCCGAGACAACACCAAGTCTCATAGTAAAGATGTGTGAGATCTCGGATCCTGCCGGTCGCTACGCCGAACACCGAACCATGAAGGGCAAGGAGATCTATTTCTACCAGGGAACAGATTTCATTCGCGATATTGAAGAGGAAACAAGGAATGCGATTCGGAACTACTTTGGCTGCAAGGAAGCTGAGTTACGGACAATTAGCGGGCAGATGGCAAATGAGGTTGTCTTCAAGGCAATGGTTCGCTTCCTCAACAGGCAGGGTGGAACATCCATGAAGCGAATGCGCCTTGTAATGAATAATGATCTCACCAAAGGCGGACATCTGAGTTCCCAGCCAATGGGTGCTCTTTTCAACTACGTTGATGTAGATCCAGAGACTGGCAAGGAAGCAGTCATAAATTTCCCAACAAGAAGTGACAATCCTTACAAGATTGATGCTCAAAGGATGGCAGAACTCATCGAATCCAGGAAGCCTGATCTCATTGTTTTTGGAAAGAGCATGTTCATATGCCATGAGCCAGTAAAAGAAGCTAGTGAAGCAGCTGCAGAGCTTAAGCCTCGACCTGTCATAATGTATGACATGGCACACGTGCTTGGTCTCTATGGTGCATTTCAGGCACCACTTGATGAAGGGGCTGACATCCTAACTGCCAGTACGCATAAGACCTTCTTTGGCCCTCAGCGTGGTGTTGTGGTTAGCAATCTCGAGAAGGGACATGATCTCAGAAAGTTGTGGATTGAAATAAAGGGACGTGCTTTCCCGGGTTCGACAAGCAATCATCATCTTGGAACCCTGCTTGGGCTTCTCATTGCCACCTATGAGATGAATTTCTTTAAGGATGCTTATCAGAACCAGGTTAGAAAGAATGCAAAGGCATTTGCAAGGGCACTCAAGAACCACGGACTTGATGTCGAGGGTGACCCAGCGGAGGGCTACACCGAGACACATCAAGTCATACTCAGGGTGAGCAAGTACGGCTCGGGAGAGGAGATAGCGCGAAGACTTGAGGAAAACAACATTGTCTGCAACTACCAGGCTCTTCCAGACGATGAGAGCTTCATCCATTCAAGCGGGATTCGAACTGGCGTTCAGGAGATGACTCGCTTCGGAATGAAGGAAGGCGATTTTGATAAACTCGCTGCACTCATGGCTGAGGTAATCATCAATAACAAGAATGTTAAGGACGAGGTTGAAGCCTATCGCCAGAACTTCACTGAAATGAAATACTGCTTGCCAGTGGATGATGCTTGCGAGCTTGGTGCAAAGATACTGGTATCAATCTTTCCAAAGAGTGAATATGCGAGAAGGTTTGCGGATGCTCTGGCATCTGCGGTCGAATAGAAGATGAAGATGTGGCGGTAACCTTTTGCGCTCGGCTTGAAGTGAGGCAGAGAAAAGGCCTACTCCTTGTCCTTCTCGGGTGGCTTAGCCTCACCCGGGGATTTTTTCTCTGACTCCTCATCCTCACCCCTGACACCCTTCTTGAATTCTCTTACCCCCGAGCCAAGCGACCGCATGAGCTGAGGGATACGCTTTGCTCCAAAGAGCAGAAGAATGATTACAATGATGAGGATGATCTCCGTCGTTCCTATTCTCATAACACCACCCTGACGGTTAGTAATTCTTGCCTGAGATCCAATCTATTTTCTATGATCATATGATAAGTATAGGCAGGTCAATAGGATTTTACTCTCAAAAGCGGTGCGATTCTATGGAAGAGAAGGTACGCCAACGTCTTAGCAGATACATCAGCTATCTTCTACGCCACCATCCAGAGAAAGGTGGGCTCCAACTTGATGCAAGGGGGATGGTGTCCCTCAAATGCCTTCTTGAAGCGATCCACAAGAAACCTGGCTATGACTGGGTTACTATCGAAGACATCCGATATGTTGTCAAAACGTGCCCCAAACAGCGCTTCCTTCTCGATGGTGATCGCATATGTGCCCGCTATGGGCACAATGTGAGACTCAAACCAATTGATCCAGGAAAGCCAGTTGAACCCCCAGAGGTGCTTTATCACGGGACAACCCGTAGATCAGTGGGATCCATACTGAAAGATGGCTTGAAAGCCGCTGAGCGTCAATTTGTCCATCTTTCAACAACACCCGGTATGGCACTTGAGGTTGGGAGACGAAGGGATAGAAAACCACCGCTTCTGATTGTCAGTGCGAGGAAAGCCTATAAGGATGGCATTCCGTTTTACCGGGCAACGGAAGGCATCTATCTAGCACCCTACATCCCTGCTAAATATATAAAGGTGAAGGACACATAAACCATGCGGCGCTACAAAAAGGGGGATCTTGAGACCCCCCTTTCAGCCAGCTTTGCAACTATCAAACGCTTCTATCTCAGGTAAACAACTCTTCGCGTAACCACCTTCTTATCGGTCTTAAGTCGAACAAAGTAGATACCACCTGCAACTCGCTTGCCATTGCTATTCTTACCATCCCATACAAAAGAATATTCACCAGGCGCGAGCGTTCTCGAGTCAATCAGTACATCAACAAGCTTGCCGCTCACATCATAAACCGCAAGCCCAACATTGCTGCGCGAGCTGATAGCGAATCTTAGAATTGCAGATGTCTTGAAGGGATTGGGTTCTACTGGATAGAGCACAAGCTCGGCACAAGCCACATTCCTGACACCCGATAATGATTCCTCTCCAATTTCAATCACCTGATTAGCTGCAACACCTGATGTGTCGAAGACAACACCTGAAGGCCAGTGTACCTGGAGACTGTCAATTGTTGCATATCTGCCAACACCGAACCTGGCGACGAGTGAGTTCTGGCTACAATAGCCTGAACCACCTGAAATCTGCCTTACCTGCACCCCATCGGGTGTCATAACCCTGACAAGAGCACCGATCGCAGCTTTGTTCGATGGCGTGCCAACAAGCTTGACACCAAGCCAATTGTTGGCGGGCTGATACTCATTGTGGAAGAGGAAATTGGAAGTCCCACTGTTTGCAACGTAGATATCGGGTTTGCCATCGCTATCGTAGTCTGCCCAAGCGATACCTCTTGCCTCCCCTGCATCACCAAGCGGAGTGACGGTGACATCCTTGAAGGTGCCATCACCGTTGTTTCTAAATATGACGTTTGCATCGCCACCTATGGCAAGATAAAGATCGAGATCACCATCCTTATCATAATCTGCCCAGGCAGCTCCGTAGCCAGCACCATTGTTATCAAGCGGCGAAGAGGTGACATCGGTGAAGGCTGCACCATCATTGCGCAAAAGCCTATTGGCAGTGCCATTGTTCACGATGTAAAGATCGAAATCGCCATCATTGTCAAAATCACCCCAGGCGGCTGCCCTGCCATTGCCAGTGTCACCAAGTGGGCCAGTGGTCACATCTGCGAAGGTACCACTATCGTTACGGAGAAGCTTGTTGGCTCCGTCGTTTACAATGTAGAGGTCCGGGTCACCATCGTAGTCGTAATCACACCATGAAGCAGCATAGCCATTTCCTGCGTCGCCCAAAGGGCCTGATGTGACATCCGTGAAGGTTCCATCGCCGTTGTTCTTGAGAAGCTTATTGGAACTACCATTGTTTACAATGTAGAGATCGACGAAACCGTCATTGTTGTAATCCCCCCATACTCCAGCCTCACTATTTCCGGTATCGCCAAGTGGACCTGTTGTCACATTTGTAAAGCTTGCTCCATCGTTACGCAGAAGCTTATTGGCACTGCCACTGTTACAGAAATAGAGATCCAGATCACCATCATTGTCAAAATCTGCCCAGGCAGCTCCACGGCCACTCCCAGTATCACCAAGAGGACCAGCTGTTACATCTGTGAAAGTTCCACCGTCATTGCGGAAAAGTCTGTTTGCTGTGCCATCGTTTGTTATGTAAAGATCTGGATCGCCATCATTGTCATAGTCACCCCAGGCCACCCCGTAGGTGCTACCACTGTAGCCAAGGGCGCCCGATGTCGCATCGATGAAGTCTGCACCAGGCTCTATACCAACAAGGGCGTACTCCACCATGGGATCGCAGCCTGACCATGGGCAGTAGAGCTCATCCACAGCATACCAGTTATTATGAGACCCACCCCAGCCGTAATTCATATGCACATAGTTGGTAACATCGTCAATGTAGCCATCGCAGATAAGGGAGTGGCTGTAGATGTGATAGTGCATGGGTCTGGGCGGATTTGCATCAAGCTGCTGTTTCAAGACGGCAAACCAATCCTCCGCTGTTGCATAATTGCTTCGGTTCTTACGTCTAACCCTGTTGAGATATTTGAAATAGGTGGGATAGACGGTCAACCCATTTGCAGTATATGCACTCGACCCGCATACACCATAGTCCATCTGCCATGCATGACCCACGTCCTTGCAAAGCTGGGCAACTGCTGCAGCCTGAGTTGAATCGTAGGTTATGTACCACTTCTTCATGTGCCACCAGTCATACGGATGATTGAAACCAGCACTAAGCGTTCCACCCCCAACGTCACCACCGCAAGACTGGTCGCCATCCCAGAAATATGACTTTGAACCGACGCCATAGGAAGGGTGTCGCCAGTATCGCATTATCTGGCAGGCTGCCGTTGCAACGCATCCAACAAGACACCTTCCTCCATCCCCCATGGGGCAGCTATCATTGAAGGGCACTCCCTGATCCCACCTAGTGTTAAGGAGAGGGCCGACAGTATCCACTGAGGCTGGTGCCTGAGCTCCCCCGAGAATCCATGACCACTGGTCAGTCACCTGCTTGGGCGGCAGACTCGAGCTCAGCAAAGCAGACTCACCATAGGTTTCCTCGATAGTTTTGCATGCACTCTCGACAGCATCTTTTACTAGCTGCCAGTAGCCTGTGTCACTCTCAGGATCAAAACTCTCTGTGAAAGAGAAGGATTTAACAGGTGCAAGCCATCGCGTTGCAGGCACAAAGACATAGCCGGACGGACTTATCGTGACATAATAGCCGAGTAGCATGTCACCACGCCAAACATCATCACACGATACGACCTCTGCCTCCTTGGCATCGCCCCATTTGCCATAGATATCTATCATGTGATCAACAAAGTTGGATGCTATTACAACAGCATCCAGCCCTGTGACAGCCTCACTCCGGGCTAAGGTGGGAATAACAATGAGGGCTATGGAAATAACCAGGGCGCTCAATGCCTTCATCTCAACTTACCTCCTCTTGACAATTTCCAGCAGCTAAACACAAGAACGCCTTCTTCTCACATTTTACCATAAAACGGCTATCTTTTCAGCAAAATTCATGGGGCTTGAGACGGTTGTCGATGGGAAGCAGGTCCTTGCGACGAGACAACTCGCACAGACTTGGGCAAGAGGGTGCTGTAATTGTAGTGGAATTCTTTTTGGGGTCCTCTTTACAACTTATCTATCCAAAGAGCCGCTGGAGATCTTCCTCACTTAACTCTTCGAGTCCTTCATCGCCAATCTCAATAGCTTTGCCACTGACTAGAAAGATAACATTCTCACCAAGTGCCATCACCTTGCCGAGCGAGGGATCTCGCTCAAGCAGCTGTGACTGCGCCTTACTATAGACCCTTATCTTGAGAACCTCCTGCCCCTCGGTATAGTTACTCTCAACCCAGGTATTCTCAGTCAGATAGAAAGTTCGTGTGCCTACATTGCGAATTGCTCGCGATGTCTCGATCTTTTCGCCATCAAGAATAAGGGTCTGACCGACCGCTTTGGAAGCCATCCTTAGCTGGCTCATGCGAACGCTTTGATCAACAGCAGCTTTACCTGTCGAAGGGGCTCTAACAGACTGCATTACACTTCGCCGGGCCGTATAGGCAAAATTCGCCTGGGTTACTTTCTCGGGTTCCCTAACGAGGTATGATGTGTACGGAGTCACTATGCCAAATCGCTTGCTCAACCTCACAATCTCATCGATAAGCTCATCCTGCGAGCCATGAAGCCTTATCTCGTCCAATAGGAAGCCTATTTTTCTCTGAGCCCATACGTAAGGCACGTAATCGCTAAGGCGATTCTTCTCTTCGAGCGACTGGACGAGTTCAAACCTCTGAGTTTGCCCCTCGGCTTTACCCTCAAGAACGATTTTTGCAGTCCCTGAACCGCGATATCGCCCAGTTAGGATTATCTGCGAACCCTTGAACACATCCGACAACTGCGTTGGGAAGACGTCGTAGATTCCCATCGAACCATAGTCTATTTTGATATCGGTAAGGATGGGATAGCTTATCATGGCGTAGAGATTAGAGACTTTGACCTCTATATCCTCCTCTGGACGAACATATTGTGTTGCACCACGGTGCTGAAGTGAGAGCTTATCAAGGAGATTGGTGTTCACATCGTATCCAACACCAAAAGCGAAGAGGCGCACCTGTGGAGGCGCAATCGAGTCAGTTCTTGCAAGTATTTTCCTCACATCGACTATGCCCACCGTTGGGAGTCCATCCGTAAGAAAAAGCACAAAGGCTGGCCGATCTTCCCCTTCGAGCATGTGAAATGTAGTTTCCAGGGCGAGATCGATGTTTGTGCCGCCCCTTGCATCCATTGCATCAATGTGCTCTATGGCTTTGGAAATATTCTCACGCGTAGCCTCAACCAGATTTTGGAAGACTCTATCAGGCTGTTCATTGAAAACTATGACATTGAACCTATCTGCTGGATTGAGACTCCGGAGGCAATACTTGAGAGCACCCTTTGCCTGCTCAATCTTCTCGCCAGCCATGCTTCCTGTTCGATCAAAAACGAAGACAACATCTTTTGCTTCAATCTCATGCTGCTGAACCTCAACCTTTGGGGCTGCGAGCAACATGAAATAGCCGTCTTCATCTCGAGGCTTATAGGTGACAAGCCCAAGCCCGATGTCGTCCTCAGAAAGTGTATAGTAAGCAACCAGATCCCTGTCGGGCTTAACATTGGACTTCTCATAGGTTAGGGTAGCTGAATGGTCATCGGGCCGCCTGATGCTCACTCCAGGCAGGGGTGAGTAGATGTTTCGAATCGGCACCTTCGAGTGAAGGTCAATGTAGACTCGCACGCTTTCGATCGGTTTTGCTGAGAACCGCTCCGTGTCCAAAGGATAAATGTAAGTTACGGTGCTGTTCTGCTCGCTGAGAATCTCTGTATATTCAAGCTCAATCCGGGCTTCCCCATGAGCAGGTATTGGATAGACTCGAGCCCTGAACATGCCACGCCCAGCATATTCAAGCAGAGCTGGATCCCTACGCTTTCGTACAATGGCTTCATATATGCGTCTTGCTTCATCAGCATCGAGGATCTCTCCCTGGACTGGCTCATTCCCCAGCCAAAGTCTAAAATCTTTTACTGCTGCTCCCTCAGGAATTGGGAAAATATATGTTCCTTCGAGGTCTCTGTCGTAGTCACTTGTGAAAACCTGATCGATGTGCGTTCGGGCGAGCTGCCCATCTATCGTTACATCAACATGATGGTACTTGATGGAAAAAGGCATCCGTTGAGGAGCAACAATTACATGAGATGGGTTCGTCCAATCCCCTGGAACCAAAACACCATCAGCGAGGGCGGGGCCTAAAGGAATAGTGAGCAATATCACAGTGAGTAGAGCAGTTGTGACCCGTAGCATTCCTTTTCCCTCCTCCTTGCTCAAACGCACTCAACACTAAATCTTCCCTATTTAGGTAAACCCAGGTTCTCCAAGAGAGTTCCCGAGATTCTCGAAGAGTGTTCCCGACGTCGCCCAGTGTCAAGCTAATAGACCAGTCCCCTAGGCTCGGGTTTGGGAGCCTTTGCAAGCCTCGCAGTGGCACCGGCCATGCTAATAACCATCGGCGCTAGAAATACGATCTGGGCTATGGCCAGAAACCCCGGCCCTACACGAAAGGCTGCAGGAGGGGCTATAAAGGCCATACTGAACACAAATTTTAAAATCATAGACACAAAGACCAAGTCTGTGAGTATACAATACCCCAAATAGATTCGTTCGGTGACTCTCGGAACCTTGAGGTCATATTCTTCAACGCAGCTATTGTATTCCTTGGCAAAACCCCAGAAGGCCCTGAAGATCCAGTACATGTTGAAAATCGGTATGAAGAGAAGCCCAACAGCCAAACCTGGAGTGATCTTTGTCGTGTAATCTTGAAGTGACTTCCATGCCTTCCACAACATCACTAGAAGGACAATGCTCGCATAGAGGCCAGCCAAAGCGGCAAGGGCACCTAAACTATTGTTGGGACTCGCCGCCAATCGCAGGGCAACTTGAAGAACAATACCGCCAACTATCGACACTAAATAGAACACCTCGGATCCCATTCTCCTACCTCCTTCCTATCCGGGGTCGGAGCTAAAAATCCGCAAACCCAACATGCTGGGGTCGGAGCTAAAATCCCGCATCTGCCTCCAGCTGAGAATATCACTATTCCTCCAGTAGTGCTACAAAATTTCCATGTCTGACTGCGGGGAGAAAGTGTATTGGGCGTAGTCAAGGGCTGCCTGCAACAGAGGAGGTTAGCGGAGGTTCTTGCCAGAAATCATCTTGCTAGAATTATCTTACCGGCTAGGTGGTAGCTTCCAAGCCTTATCCTGTAAAAGTAAGTGCCCGGAGCTAGGCGCTCGCCCTGCACATCATGAGCATGCCAAACAAAGGTATGAAGACCGGATGCGACATATTCGTTGACAAGATTCGCGACGTGCCGACCCGTGGCATCATAGACTTCCAAAGAGAAAAATATTGGAGAAAGGCTGCTATTGGTGCGAAAACCTATCATGGTGCTGGCAGTGAAGGGATTGGGATAGAAAGCAACCTCGACTGAGCGAGGAATGTCAATATCCTCATCTGTGAGAAGAGCTTATGAGCAGTCCTCGGTTTCCCACTCCCAGGCATCCATACCTCCAAGCATGTCAAAGACGTTACTAAAACCAACACTATCCAGAAAGTTGGTAGCAGCATTGCTCCTTGCACCGCTACGACAAACTACAATTATACTGTCGGCAGGATTTAGCTCCGTATAATGATCCTGAAGGTAGCCAGAGTTCCACGGCATGTTGATAGCCCCGGGTATATGCCCTGGGGGCGTATAGGTGGTATCGCAAAACTCTGAATACTCCCTGACATCTACTATGACTGAGTTGGTTCCCCCATCCAGAAGAGCCTTAATTTCCACTGGGGTTAGATCGGTGTGTGCACATGCTATGACCGACAATGCCACAATAACTGGGAAAAAGACCGCCGACGATGCGATAACGAGCTTCATTACGTCCTACTCCGTCAACATCTCTTTTCCCGTCCTGTGAGTATTTCACGCATGGCTACCCTCCACCGCCGCAAAACGCCGCAATTAATGTTAACTTATTTGATTACCTAAATCGATTGCTCATATCTGCACCATAACGCATCGATAGTGCTCCGGTGGACGTCTTGGATGATGATCGCCGGTGGCCTATGCAGATAAGATGATGCTAGCGCTTGGGGTCAGGTGCAGTTTTTTAGCTCCGACCCCGATTCGTCGAATTTGCAGTTTTTTAGCTCCGACCCCAATTTGGGGAGTTTGCAGTTTTTTAGCTCCGACCCCGTGTTGACTGGGGTTCAGGTTACATGTAGGTTTGGGGGAAGACTTTGAGTCGCAAGGCAATTTCCTGTTCCGTTGGCGCGGCTATCTTCCTTTGCTTCTTATCCCACTCGTAATCCTCGCCTTGCACGATTCAGAGTGGTTTGAGAAGAGTTTTGGAAACCGAGCTGAAGATATGTATGAGTGGTTTTGTGTTGGTCTTTCCTTTGCTGGACTTGCTATCCGCTGCCTCACCGTTGGCTTTGCTTCTGGCGGAACACCGGGCAGGAACACTCACGGGCAAGAAGCTCAATCCTTGAATACAAAGGGAATGTATTCAATAGTCCGCCATCCGCTTTACCTCGGCAACACTTTGATCTTTCTCGGAGTGTTGCTTTTCCTTCAGGTTTGGTGGCTTATTTTGGTCGGTATCTTCCTCGTTTGCTTCCACTACCAAAGGGTTGCATTCGCCGAGGAGGAGTTCTTACGGCGTAAGTCTGGTGAATCCTATCTCCAGTGGGCAAAATCCACACCCGCGTTCATCCCCAGACCTGGCAAATGGGTTCAACCAGATCGTCACTTTTCAGCGAAGAAAGCTATTCGAAAGGAATACAAAAGTCCTTGCAACCACCCGCTATCACACTTCGTTGACCTAACGCCATTCGTTGCCTACAGCGCTTGACGCCCAGCCTTCAATTGAGATACCATGGATGGACCAGGGAGCGAGGCCAGAGAATTGTTCTCATCTGTGGGAACTTGATGTGAGCGAGATTTACTGACTTCGATCGACGGGAGGTCAATATGGAATATGTCGATGCGATAACCAAGGAGATTGATAAGTTTGCAAAAAGTGAGAGCCAGCGAAAACGCCTTAGAGCACTCCTCAACCGCATTATCAAGGCAATTGAAGGTGAGAACGCAATTTATCCTGCAGAGGCAATCAAGCAAGAGCTTGATTCCCTAACCCAAAAGGCTGATGAAATCGCCGAGGAAATAGCAGGCAAAATAGAGGAGTAATGACTATGGCTACAGGATTCCGACTTAAGCAGATCTCAATAAGTGGTTTCCGGGGTTACGGAGAACAAAGGCAGGTGATTGATCTTGCATCACCTATTGTCCTGCTCATCGGCAACAATCGGAGCGGCAAGAGTAGTACCCTCAATGCTATAGAGTGGGCTCTTTACGGAAGTGAAGTGGTCGGCAAGAAAATCGGGATAGAAGAACGCAAGGGTTGGCGTGTTGTTAATCTATCCGCCAAGAAGGCTCATGCCGAACTCATTATCTCAACTGCCACCGGTGACATCAAGGTAGTGCGATCCCAAAGTGGAAGCCGCAAGTCTGGTGAAACTTTCTACTACATCGACGGCGGCAAGAAATACTTCGATGAGACGGGGTTATGGACCCGTCTCGGGCTCGACGCTAAAGATTTCATGAGCTCCGTCTATCTTCATCAGGAAGTGGTGAGGGATATTCTCGTAACCACCCCAAAAGTGCGCAAGGATGCTCTCGATAGACTACTCGGGGTCTCCGAGCTCCGCTCCCTTCGCGAGGCATTTTCCAAGATAAGGCGCTCAAGTTATGAAAACTGTATTGCGGACTTGCTCGAGGATCTTGAGGACCGCATCGAAACCCGTACCAAAGCTTACAGAGAGCAAATCGAGGATGCTAGGGAAGAGGGCAGGGAAATGGGACTTACAAAGTCCGATTTTACACTCAAGGGGATGAAGGATCAAGCCAGCCATGCTATCACGCTTCTAAAGAAAGTCGCTTCCAAGGCGCGAGTGAAGATCACAAGACTCAGCCCACCTTCTCGCATAAGCCAGTATGAAGACTTTGTAAGGCAGGTGAGATTGCAAATCCAGAGGCTCAGAAGCGAAAATCCGGCTGCAACAACACAGCACAATCTTTACAAGAAGCGACGTCGCCTTGAGGAACTCCAAGGAAGCTATGAGCACTGCCTCGCCACGCTTAAGAATGTAAAGAATAAGCTAAGAGCCCTGGAGAAGCGGCATGGCAGCCTCAAGACTATCAAGAACCGCATAGGCCATCTTGAGAGCGACGACAAACGTACAGCAGATGAGGTTGCAAAGGTAAGTGACAGGATAGCAATTGTCGACCAAGCCATCTCCTACCTCAAACGCCTGCCTCAGAAGAAAGATCAAATAGCATGCCCTGTCTGTGAACAGCCAGTTCGGCGGTCGCAACTCCTAAAAAGGCTTGTCTCGCTAAGAGAGCAAGCTTCAAAGGAAACTGAAAATCTCCTCAGTAAGCGAAAAATGATCGGTCAGGAAATCCGATCACTGAAGAAGACAATAGACGACATAGAGGTCCTTTCCAAAGAGGATCTTCCAGATGCAAAAGCCGAACTCCGATCGGTCATCGAGGAGATTTCTCGAGAGACGCGCAAGAAGATAAAAGATTCCGATGACCCTGTTGTGATTATCGAAAAGGAAGAAGAAAGGATTGAAAAACAGTTAGAGAAAAACAAGCGACTCCTTGGGGAGTATACCAAGTCACTCTCCCTTGTTGAAGATGTGCTCACCAGGATTGATCTCATTGGTGGAGCCCTTGAGACAGCCAACAAGATAAAGCAGGTCGAGTCAATAACGAGCTCGAATCTGTGGAAGACTCTGCGTCACCAACAATCCAAGCTCATGCAGATGCTCGATGATATTGAAAAGCTCGCGCATGCCATAAGTTCTGTTCATGTCAGGGTCACAAGAACCAAACTGGGACAGGCTGAGAAAGGCATCGTTGAATACTATCGGACACTTGTACACAGACCTGACTTCGATGCCATAGAGATTAGCCAGGATGATTTCGATGTGTATGCGATAAGCAATGGAAAGAGGCAAAAGGTTATATCGGTATTCAATCAAGGAGACATGAATTGTGTTGCCCTGAGCATCTTCCTGGCTCTCGCCGCCAATCAGACTCAGGAAGGGCCTGGCTTCGTGATGCTCGATGATCCTTCCCAAAGTCTTGATTCTATTCAGAAGAAAAGGCTGGCGGATGTCATAAACAAAGCTTCGGCATCCAAGCAGATAATTCTAGCAACGATGGACGAGGAACTCGCTACGAACCTTATGAGGAATGTGACAAAGAGGAAAAAGGTGTATCAATTCGGTGAGTGGGACCCCCACAAGGGCCCGAGTATTACAGAGGTCTAATCTTGGGACTTACCACGAACGTTAGAGCTGGCCTAAGAGATCTACAGAAAAAGCACGGCAAGGAGTTTGGCAAGATTATACAGAAAGTTCTCGCCCTATCGCTTAAACGCCTCGGATATCGACTTGCTGAGGAAAGAACCGTGCAAGGTGTTGATATCGACATAATTCACGAAGAGACAGGTGAAAGAAGAGCAATAGAAGTCAAAACATGCATTTACAGTGACGTAACAATTGGTTTTAAGGATGTTGAAGGACTTAAGCGTCGAAGCCTCGATGGCTATGAATCCTTCTATGCTGTCCTCTCGCTTCCTCTTGCCGTCACGATCGGTTGGGTAATGGTGCCAGCCCAGGACATAGCTCCGGGTAAATACAATGTCGTGACCTTGGCATACCGAAAGCAAGAAGACTTCTCAGAGCTTGTCAATGAATGCTTCACCCCCACTTTTGAAGACCTCATTGACGAATTGCTCAGGTGCAAGCCGGGCAGTGTGCTCAAGTTTCTTAAAGACAATCATGGCATCTGAGCATTCCTGCAAGAGCTTGCTCGAGATTCAAGATGGTTTCGCATCATTTGAGGATTCTGCCATCTGCCATGGAGCACCACCGCTAAAAGAGAACAGGGGAGCTCGTGTAGCTAGGTCCAAAAGTTTTGCTGCGATGCGCCAAGCCACGATTTCTAGAATTTGCAGTGAGGAAGCGCGACAACTTGTATGCCTGGCTGAACTATGGTAACATATTCTAGGGGTGAGGCTGATGAGATATCTCGCCATTGCATTGCTCATTATACTGGCTCCTGCCTATTCCTATGGTGTTATCAAAGCCAATCCCAAAGCGGGAAAGTCTGAGGTACCGACAATCACCTCAACCGGCCGTGAGGATTCACTTGCAGAGCTTAGGTCACTCCATGGCAAGCGTGAACGCCGGCTCTTCAGGCTCCACCTTTGGGCAAGATCTCTCAAGGGCGACATGAAGCACATCTATGATACTTATGGCTTCCCGTCAACGAGATATCGTGAGGAGACCATGGGGCGTGTGACTGAGAAATGGACATACCTCACACAAGGTCTTGAGTTCACCTTCAGAGATGGGAAACTCATCAAGACGCGTCACTTCATACCCTCATCACGCTAAGGCTGAAAAAGGAGGATACCGATTGTCTATCCTCCATCCCCGTGACTTATATCTACCCCTCGGTTCTGATCTCGCCGGCTTTCCCATTCCCACTTGAGGGCTTGAACTCAAGAGCGCCCGAGTTAATACAGAAACGCAAGCCTGTCGGAGCTGGACCATCGTCAAAGACATGGCCAAGATGTGCATCACACCGACTGCACAGGATTTCCGACCGGACCATACCATGGCTTGCATCTGTATTTGCGACCACTGCCTCCCGGTCAATCGGAGCGGTAAAGGATGGCCAGCCAGTTTCTGAATCAAACTTATTATCCGAACTGAAAAGCGGTTGTCCGCAGCAGACACAATAATAAATACCCTTCGCCTTGTTGTCCCAATACTTGCCGGTAAAGGGTTCCTCTGTGCCCTTCTGTCTCGTGATACGATATTGCTCTGGGGTGAGTTGCTTACGCCATTCGGCATCCGTCTTTTTTACCTTCATCCTACCAATATACCTCCCTGAGTCCCGCTCGGCCGCGTCCCTGCACGCCTGTGAGCAAGTAAAGTTATGCTTACCGTCAATGACAATGTAAGGCGAATCCTGAGTCACAACGAATATTGTTCCATCGAAAGGACACCTCACTGAATCCCCGATGTTTGCTTCGGCATCGCCGAGAAATTGGGTTTTGATTCTTGCGGCTCCGCTAGGTTGTTTTGGCTCAAGTGAATCTGCATCCATGCATGAAACACGTACTCCTTTCCCACGATTGCCCCTCGCCGTGGCTTCGTCGTGATTGGCAGAACCAACCGGGGAGCAAGATGCTGCTAAAGAGTGAGTCCAGAATGCTCCGATTAGAATCGATAAGACTGCCAATCCAACCATCAACAATACGCTTTTCTTCTTTCCTCGAGTTCTTGGTAGCCTCATTCCCAACGTCCCTTCCTCAAGCTAATAGATTCTCGCCCAACATCCTACTACTTTGATGGAGGTAAATTGGAAAGGTTCCGCCAGGATTTACCCTCAGTAAATAACAGCGTTGACCTGAACCAGGCAAAGTGATAGATTAGGTCGCTGATCAACCTTGTTCTTGTTACTTGACAGAGTCAATGGCTGGAAGGAGATGAGTAGCATCATGCCGAAGATCAAGTCCGTAGTGGCGCGCGAAATCCTTAGCACTAGCGGTTATCCAACCCTCGAGACCATCGTGAAGCTCGAGGATGGAACTGCTGGAGTTGTTTCTGTCCCTTATGGAACCTCCGCTGGTAAGCATGAAGCCATAACTCTGTTTGATGGTGACCCCAAGCGTTACCGAGGAAAGGGGATGCTCAAAGCACGTGATAATGTCAACAAGGTTATCGCTCCTCAACTCGTTGGGCTTGATGTTGCTGATCAAAGGGCTATCGATGATAAACTTGTCTCGCTCGATCCTTCTCCGCAGCGAGCCAACCTCGGAGGCAATGCAATCCTAAGCGTATCGCTTGCGTGTGCAAGGGCAGCATCCATAACACTCGGCGTTCCGCTTTATAAGCATATAAGAGAGACTTATGCTATCAGACATTCCGACTATGTCCTGCCCCATCCCATGATGGTCGTAATCGAAGGTGGACGCCATGCAGACAATTCCACCGATCTTCAAGAGTATCTTGTCGGTGTGATACGTGATGCGGGTGGGCGTGAAAATGTTCGCATGGCAATCGAGGTCTATTTTGCTCTTGGCAAGATTCTGAAGGCGAAGGGATATAGCACTAATGTCGGAACTGAAGGCGCTTATGCTCCGACAGCGATAGGTTCAAATGAGGAACCTCTTGTTTTGATTGAACAGGCAATGAAGGATGCTGGCTACGAGCCAGGCAAAGACGTTGGTATAGCAATAGATCCTGCTGCCAGCGAATTCTATGGTGAAGATGGCAAGTATCACCTTAAGCGCGACGGGAAGGTGCTTAACTCCGATGAGATGATATCCTTCTATGAGAGCCTGGTTAGTAAGTATCCCATCTTCTCTCTCGAAGACGGCCTAAGTGAAGATGACTGGGACGCCTGGCCGAAACTCAACGCTACACTCGGAAGCAAGATAATCATAATGGGTGATGATCTAACAGTTACAAATGTCAATCGCCTCAAGATGGCAATCGACCGCAAAGCAATAAATGCCATTCTCATAAAGCCGAATCAGTGTGGAACCCTGACTGAGACTGTGGAAGCCATAAAACTGGCCCAGGACAACGGCTTGAAAACAGTTGTCTCCCACAGAGGCGGGGGCGAGACAACAGATACCTTCATCATAGATCTGGCAACTGCTGCCAATTCAGACTTTGTAAAGGTTGGGCCAACGCGCGGCGAGAGGGTTGTGAAGTACAACCGACTTATGGAGATCGCCGATGAGCTTGGCAAGTGAGATCGACCTGAATTGGCTGATTTTGAGCCAGAGCATGCAAGCCCGGGAGCCCGCTGAGCCGCAAACGGAAGATGGCATTCCTGAAGGTGGAAAATGAACCGACCACTTGTGCTTGTCATACGTGATGGGTGGGGCATAGGTAAACCTGACGACCCAGGAAACGCTGTTGCCGCTGCTCATACGCCCGTCATCGATAAGCTCCTTGCAACGTGTCCTCATACCATCCTTGGATGTGCAGGTGAGGATGTTGGGCTTACACCTGGTTCCCAGGGTTCTTCGGAAGTTGGACATCTCAACATGGGAGCAGGAAGAATAGTTGAACAAGAGGTTGTCAGAATCGATAAGCGCATAAGAGATGGCTCCTTCTTCACGGACCCCAAGCTCATAGGTGCAATCGAAAATTGCAAACGAAGAGGCTCAAAACTTCATCTCATGGGACTTGTGCAAGATCAGGGTGTCCATGCAATGGATACCCATCTTTATGCCCTTCTTGAGCTCGCACACCGCCACAATCTCAAACAAACGTATGTCCATTTCTTCTCTGATGGGCGTGATACACCTCCGCGAAGTGCTCTCATCTACCTCGAGCGGCTTGAATCCAAAATGGCTGAGCTGGGTGTGGGGAAAGTTGCATCAGTCATGGGACGCTACTATGCAATGGATAGAGATCGCAACTGGGCGAGAACGAGACTTGCCTATGTTGCTCTGACCGAAGGTGAGGGTTTATACGCCCCATCAGCGAGGGCTGCCATCGAAGGAGCCTACAGGCGAGCGGATGAGGCTATCAGGGAAGCCAAAGCCTCTGGTAGAGAGATTGAAGGTATAATTGAAACCGATGAATTCATAAGACCGACTCTCGTTGTTGATGGCGATGGCAAGCCGATCGCAACAATTGAGGATGCTGACTCCGTAATTTTCTTCAACTACAGACAGGATAGGGCTGTACAGCTTACGATGGCTTTTGTAGAAGATGAATTCGACTTTCCTGACTTCCATCGTCCAAAGAAACTCGACATCTACTTTCTTGGAATGACCCGCTACTATGACACCTTCACCAACTATGTCATTCCACCAATGGATATGTCGAACATTCTCGGAGGAGTGCTTGCAGCAAATGGATTGTGGCAATTGCGAATTTCTGAGACCCAGAAGTTCCGCCATGTAACAAGCTTCTTTAACAGCAAGCGGGAAGAACCATTTGCGGGTGAGGATCGCATCCTCGTCGATAGCCCGAAGGTCCCGGAGGAACATAAGCCTGAGATGAGTGCGTACGAGGTAACCCAAATGGTCGTAGATGCTATCACAAATGGGATAGCTCATGTACGTGATCTTGCCAAGCAGACTGAGCATGTTACCCTTTACCTTGCTCCACCCCTTCCATCACCACCTGAAAGACTAAGTGATACCTATGACGTTATTATCCTTAACTTCGTAAATGGTGACATGGTTGGTCATACAGGTGTTTTTGAGGCAGCTGTAAAGGCGATTGAGACAGTTGACGAATGCGTTGGAAAGGTTGTCGATGCCGTGCTTGAGCGAGATGGCATAGTGCTGGTTACGAGCGATCACGGTAATGCCGAGCAGATGATAGACCCAAAGACTGGCAAACCCCAAACTGCTCACACAACCAATGACGTTGAATTCATTTTTGTTGCAAATAGGACCGAAGGTGTTAGGTTGCGAAAGAGGGGCATCCTTTCAGATATCGCCCCAACCATGCTTGAACTGTTGAAGATTCCCATCCCACGTGAGATGACAGCGCAAAGCCTTTTCGAGAAGTAGCTCGTGAAGAGTCCTCGAAAGAAACATCATAGTAAGCCTTGAGGCTAAGCGCAAACAACTTGTGGCGAAAGACATCGATGGGTGATATTGTCAGGAATATATTTCAGCCTGCAATTACTGCAGACACAGATTCAACGTGAAAGGGGATGAAAATGGAAGGATTTAAAAGGCGACAATTGCTTTGCTGCTTTGTGATGATTGCCCTTCTCACAGTTTCTTTAGGAGGGCTTTGGCTGCCATCATCTTTATCATCTGCACAGCATGCTCAAGGTGCAACGGGCTTATGGCAGGGAAAGCTTGTCGTCCCTGGAGGTTCACTCAGGATAATCTTCAAAATCACCCAAAAGCCAGACGGTACGCTCGCTGCAAGTATTGACAGCCCTGATCAGGGAGCCAGCGGCATCCCTGTCCAAGAAGTGATAGCGAAAGGCGATAGCCTCATACTCGATGTCAGTGTTGTCGCCGCACGCTTCGAAGGCAAGCTCACAAATGATTCAACGCTCACGGGTGTGTGGCACCAAAGTGGAACTGCCCTACCGCTTGAACTCACACGCACCGAAGAGGCTCCTCAAATAAAGCGTCCGCAAGAGCCGAAGCCGCCCTATCCCTACCGTGAAGAAAAGGTAACATTCGAAAACAAGGAGGATGGAACAAAACTGGCTGGAACCCTCACCCTACCTGACACCACCGGACAATTTCCCGCAGTTGTACTGATATCAGGCTCAGGGCCTCAGGACCGTGATGAGACTGTTTTTGGCCATCGACCATTCCTCATCATAGCAGATCACCTTACACGCAAAGGTATTGCGGTACTCCGCTATGATGATCGCGGAGTTGGGGGTTCGTCGGGTGACTTCTCGAGTGCAACAACCGAGGATTTTGTAGGTGACGCCCTTGCAGCGATAAATTATCTCAAAGGGCGGCAGGAGATAGATCCACGAAACATAGGACTCATTGGTCATAGCGAAGGAGGACTTGTTGCACCACTTGCCGCAACGCGTTCAAATGATGTTGCCTTCATTGTCCTGCTTGCACCTCCAGCCATCAAAGGTGAGGATCTACTTCACATTCAGGCAGAACTCATTGCAAGGGCAAATGGTGTTCCAGAGGCGGCGATTCAGAAAAATCTTGCACTACAAGACACCGTGCTCAAGATAGCCAAGCAAGTTAAAGATGTTGAAAAGGCTCGTGCCCAGATCAAAGAGATATTGCAACAGGCTCTTGCTGAGATGACTGAGGAGGAAAGGAATGCAATCGGGCTTAACTCTGAGCTCATCGATAAGCAAGTTGATGAAGTGCTTTCTCCTTGGTTTCGTTATTTCATATCATACGATCCGAGACCAGCGCTTGCAAAGGTAAGATGCCCTGTTCTGGCTCTATATGGAGAAAAGGATCTCCAGGTGCCACCTCTCAATAATGCGCCCTTCCTTGAGGAAGCACTCATCTCTGGAGGCAATGAGGACGTCAGTGTGAAGGTGCTCCCCAATCTGAATCATCTCTTCCAGACTGCCGAATCCGGCTCACCAAGTGAATATGGCACAATCGAGGAGACAGTAGCACCTGTTGCTCTTGAAGTCATAACCAAGTGGATACTCGAACGCTTAAGGAGGTGACCGCGTCACCTACTTCCAGATAAGCGTGATGCCATCCCAGGTGGCAGCTGTAGTAGCGGATTCGCATTCAGATCGCTTATTGCCAATTGCTCCACTTGCTCGACGATGAGTGTTCTCACAGACAATCGAGACACTGCAACTCAGATCGATTCATTTGAACATCACTCTTATAGTGCCCCAAGTGGTTGGGTTTGTCTCGTGGTGGCAAGTGTCGCAGTCTGAACAAATAACTGTGTGCGTACTATCGAGCCATGGGGTCCAATTCACCCTACCGTAGAAACGCAAGGGCTCTGGACAAAGCGCACCCCAGTAGTTACTGCTCTGAGCATGATAATGACGAGATACCCCAGGCCTCTTTTGGGAAAAATCAATTCCCCACACTCCCAGTTGCACTATCTCAGTTGGTGTTTGACTAACCATGTGGCAGGAGGAACCGAGCCTCCTAGAGGTGACCTGTATGACCAGGCACCTCATCTCGACAAACCGGAACAAAGATCGCACACCCTGACGTCAATACTCTTTCCGTACCGCGCAAGCCAATTATCGTTGCGGTCAAGCCTCCTTTGCGGTATGCTTGGAACGATTCGCGGATAGGTCGATGTATTCACCACTCAAAAAGGAGCTTACAATGAAAGGAATCCTTGCAGATGTCCGCTTGCTTACAATAGTCATTTTTTGTTTCCTGTTGCTTCTTTCGTGTGCCAGGGAGGCACGGCACCAGATGCCTGAGCTTATTCCTCGTGAGGTGATCTTCGGAAACCCAGTAAAGGCTCTGCCCAAAATCTCTCCAGACGGCACGAGAATGGCCTATCTGGCTCCCGTTGACAACGTTCTCAATGTTTGGGTCAAAACAATTGGAAAGGACGACGACAAGCCGGTCACACATGATACTGACCGTGGAATCCGCATCTACTTCTGGGGTCAGGATGGCAAACACATTCTCTATGCCCAGGATATTGGGGGAAATGAGAACTGGCGTCTCTATGCTGTTGATCTTGAGACAGGCGAGACCACGGATCTAACTCCATTCGAAAACGTGCAGGTCCGCGTAGTTGCTCATGACAAGCACTTCCCAAATGAACTCATAATCGCAATGAACAAGGAAAACCCACAGCTGCATGATGCATACCATCTTGATCTCAGAACTGGAGATCTAAAGATGGTTGCCAAGAACCCTGGGAACTTCGTTGGATGGATGACCGATGCCAAACTCACAGTAACTGGGGCACTTGCAGCCCGACCGGACGGTGGTTTTGATTTTATGACACGTGATAGCGAGGGATCGCCATGGCGCCTACTGATTTCCTGGGATAGTGAGGACGCCCTTTCGAGCAATCCGATTTCCTTTTCAAAAGATGGAAATTCTGTCTATTTGATAGATTCTCGCGGAGCAAATTCTGGTCGGCTCGTAAAATACGAATTAGCAACAGGCAAGACCGAAATTCTGGCCGAGGATCCACAGTATGATGTCGACAATGTTCTTATCAATCCTGATACTTATGAGCCTGAGGCAGTGACCTTTCTTAAAGACCGCCAGGAGTGGCATATCTTGGATCAAGCCATACAGAATGATATCCAGGCTATTGCTGACCTCGATTATGGTGACTACTTCATCTATGATCGAGACAATGCCGATGATACGTGGCTCGTCGGCTTCACAAAGGATGATGGCCCCGTCTCCTATTATGCCTTTGACCGCAAGACGAAGAAGGGAACTTTTCTCTTCGATACCCGCCCTGAGCTCAGGAAGTACAGGCTTGCCAAGATGGAACCGATCTCTTTCACTGCAAGTGATGGCCTCACCATCCACGGTTACATAACCTATCCTCCCGGAAAGGGGAGAAAGAACTTACCGCTGGTACTTAATGTTCACGGGGGACCCTGGTATAGAGATGCCTGGGGCTACAATCCTGAAGCCCAGTGGCTTGCTAACAGGGGCTATGCATGTCTCCAGGTCAACTTCAGAGGCTCCACGGGTTATGGCAAGAATTTCTTGAATGCAGCAAACAAGGAGTGGGGCGGCAAGATGCACCAGGATCTTGTCGATGCAGTAAATTGGGCAATCAAGCAGGGTATTGCTGATCCTAAGCGAATTGCTATCTATGGTGGCTCCTACGGCGGCTATGCAGCCCTCGTTGGAGCAACCTTTACGCCTGATCTTTTCTGCTGTGCAGTGGATGTCGTCGGACCAAGCAACCTCCTTACCTGGATAAACTCACTCCCACCATACTGGGAAGCTATGCGCTCGCTTCTTTACAAGCGCATAGGGAATCCCGAGACGGAGGAAGAATTCCTTAAATCTCGTTCACCACTCTTCAAGGTCGATAAGATAAGGATCCCCATGCTGATTGCTCAAGGAGCAAATGATCCAAGAGTTCCCAAGGCTGAGTCTGAGCAGATTGTCGAGGCTCTCAAAGCCAAGGGCATCGAATATGAATATCTTGTGTTCCCAGATGAGGGACATGGCTTTGCCAAACCTGAGAATCGCCTCAAGTTCTACGCAGCTGCGGAGAAATTCCTGTCAAAATACTTGGGCGGCAGATATGAAGAAGCTGCTGCGAAATAAAGTTCGTTGAGCATTTTGAGGATAATTCGACGGTCTCGAGTGAGGGATTTGCCTCGGCTCGAGTGAAGCGGGGCTGCTGTGAGACCTGACACCTGATTATCTCGTGTAGCAGTCTAAGCATCTCGCCTGACGACACTTCGATCTCGATGACGTGTGCGAACATCTCGCGTGAGACCGCGAGTATCACACCTGCCTGTGCGAGGTTTATGCCTACCGCAAAGTGAATCTCAGTTACTGCTTGCGGGTGGCACCCCATCTACTCACAATAATGACTGCCTCATTTGCAACCCGCAACTTCATTAGCCAGACTATTGCATGATATTAAGACATGATCAACCCCTAAGATTCACCCATCTCTAAAAGCGTGAACTTCTCTTCAAAGCCCATTACTTCCACTCTCCAACCCTTGTGGAGTTGTTACGAAATTGGTGTGAGCTCCTCTGATGTACTCCTGCCTGTCGTCACCACCTGGGCATCTGGAGCCACCCATCTAATGCCTCCAGCTACCCCCTGAAGTACCTTCCAACTCACATCTCCAAGGCACCCAATTCTCACCACCCTAGGGGGGTCACCATCTCCCCACCCATTCCCGTGCCGCCATAAAATTGTGCTTGCAATTGGTGTAATAGTGGTGATATAATACGTCCCAAGAAGAGTTGTGGGAGCGTGATGAGTGTGAGACGCCCGGTCGAGCGTTCGCCGCATGGTGGTGCTTTCTCTGCTCAAAGCAACCCAGATCCTACTTTCCAAACTTCTATTCTCAGGACTTCTATTCTCGAGCCCGACCTCATTGATGAATCCGATATGCAGGAAAGTTGCTTAGAAGGTATTTGCCACACCACGCTCCTGAATACACTTTAGAGTTCCTGCCATATCGAAAGGAGTGAGGAAGATGCCAAAAGGAATTGCTTACCTGGCAGTTTTGATGGCACTGGTCTGCCTGCTCAACCACCCATCAGATGCCGGAATCATCCACGTGCCCGACCAATACCCCACGATTCAGGATGGGCTGAATGCAGCTAACCCAGGTGACACTGTCCTCGTTGAGCATGGCACGTACCAAGAAAACATCCTCTGGCCAGACACGCCGAGCATAAAACTCTTTGCAAATGAGGCCGCACCTCCAGAATCCACAGTCATTGAGCCAATGCTTGTGCCTTCACCAGTCATCACAATTGCACCGCCTATTCTACCAAGCCCCATTGATTCAACAACGATCATAAGAGGCTTCATCATAAGAAATGGGTATGCCATAGACGGTGGTGGAATCTATCTCCGCAATGCTTCCCCAACAATTGGAGACGCAGTTTGCGGCAATCTTTTCGAGAACAATCATGCCGATCAATATGGTGGGGCGATATTTTGCGAATCCTCCCAACCAATCATCCAGTGCAGCAAATTCGAAGGCGATTCCGCTGTGTATGGTGGCGCCATTGCAGCCGTTGATAGCTCAATTCCACAAATTCTCAAGGATAAAATCAGGGTGTGCATTGCTCAGGATGGCGGTGGGATCTATTGCAGTAACAATGGCCATGTGATTGAAACCGTGATAGAAGAGTGCACAGCTACGTCAATGGGTTCAGCCCTACACATGAGTGGTGCAGGTGTGGTCAGGGGTTGCACAATCACCCTGAATTCGGGTCGAGCGGTCTTCTGCAATGGAACGCTGGAAATAGAGTCCAGTTACATAGCGCAGAATGCCGGTGGAGCAATTGAAGTTGCGGTAGGTACAACTGCCTACATAGATTCGAACACCATTGAGGGCAATTCGGCTCCGGATGGACCAGCCATATATTCTCACGGTGGAACTGTGACAGTCAGACACAATAACATAGTGAATAATTCTTGCCTTACTGCAAAAGGGACCAAGCAGGCATACATGCCAGGAGCAATTCACGTTGAACACGGGACGGCAGTCATTGAGAATAACTCAATAACTGGCACCATTGATTTACTTGCCGCTGGCATCTCGGTTTGTGATGTTGGTGGATCGATTTCCAATAACAATATCCACAACAATTACGCAGGGGTATTTACCTGAGGGCAAGTTCGCGCCGCAGTTTACGGCGATACAGTAAGCTCGAACATTTATTGCGGATTCTTCATTTCTGGATACTCAACTGCCAACGTCTCCCAGACTGATACACTCATTATCCGGTATTGTTCAGTAACACATAACAACTATGGACTTGCCCGAGGTTCGGGAGCCCAGCCAGTCCGCGCAACTTGGTGTCAGTTCAGTGACAACCAGAGCTTTGGTGTTTACAATGATGCGCCTGATCCTGAGATTGACGCGCGCTTTTGCTGCTGGGGGCATCCGACAGGACCGAGTGGTGCTGGCCCTGGACTCGGGGATGCTGTTAGTGACTATGTGCTCTACTATCCATGGCTAGCCAACGGCACAAACATTGCGACCTCGTCAAGACCCGATCCAACAGCCTATAACAACTCCCGCAAGATCGTGAGAGACGAGTGCCCACCCTATTACAAGGTTGTCTATACCGACGAGATGGGGGTCTGGATAACAATGACATCCGATCCCGTGCATGGTCGGTGGACTGATCCGATTGAGATCTGGCCTGTTGATATGGCGCACCATTCCTCCCACCCAGCGCTTGCAATTGAATATGTTGACGTCGCAGGTGGGGGTGTGCCCTATTCGAGGCTCCATCTCGTCTGGTCTGAGCATATACCTGACGAGACTCAGCCTGGTGAGATCTACTATGCCTACAGTGAGGATGGTGGCTTCACCTGGAGCATCCCGACGAATCTCAGCCAATCCCCTGACCTCGCTTCCGAATACCCATCGATCGCAGTCGATGGTACAGGTGTTGTTCATGTGGTTTGGCAGGAAACTGTCGGCTTGAGCACCGACATCTTCTATGTGAATAACGGTGTCGATGACTGGACTGAGCCTGTAAACATCAGCGCTGGACTCACATTCGCCTCGTGGCTTCCTGCAATCGCAAGTAACTACACCTACTTCTACGGGACGATGCCCCCCCTCGTGCCCGACGATCGAGTCCATATAGCGTGGACCGAATTCACCGACTATGGCTCGGGAGTTACACCATGGATTGCTTATCGCTCTTATGACCCCTTCTACGGTTGGATACCTCCGCTTGACTCACTCCCTGAGGATGCAACCCAGGGGACGGGAGGAGCATTTGCCAGCATCGTTGCCTATCCCTCAGGCTTTGAGGTTGGCAGGGGTGCAGCAGTTGTCTGGCAGTGGCCATTCTACGATGAGAATCCTCCTTCAACCCCTTGCGGCATCTGGTTCAATGAGCGAACCTCGGGAGTCTGGGGAACGCCAAGACCTGTCTGGGTATCGATACCTGAGGTTACACCTTCATGGTTCCCGTCGCTAGCTATCCAAGTGGGTCCCTTTGATCCCAACGTTGTTAACGACACCCTCTGGTGTGTCTGGGAAGAATGGAATGTGCCCGAGATTGGCCGAAGCGAGATCTATTCTGCCTACTCAACTGACTTTGGCAATTCCTGGAACTTCTATCTTAACCTCTCGCAGTCCCATTGGGACATCTCTCGCTATCCCAACCTTGGATATCAGAAGGGGGTCACTTTCAACGGGCTCTATGATCTTGCCTGGACTGAGATACCAATGTTTGGTGGCAAGCAGCCTCTCTCTTTTGTTTACTACCTCGGGGCAACAAGTCTTGAGGATTCCATCTTTGCCGGTCTAACGCCTCCATCAACGCTCGAGACATCCCCCATCGTTGCAACTGTTCTTCCTAACCCGGCAAGTGACCGTGTAACCTTCGCTGTCAGCGTTACTCAGCCATCGGCAGTGGAAGTTACTATCTATGACGTGGAGGGAAGGCTTGTTAAGAGGCTCGAAGGCTGTGGGGCAAAAGCAGGCACGCATCTGCTTACCTGGGATATGAAGAATGCCAAAGGCTTTGAGGTTGCTGCCGGCATCTATTGGTATGTTGCAAGAGGTGCTGGATCAAGGACTCAGGGCAAAGTTGTGGTCATGAGATAGGAAAAACGGAGCTAAACGTGCGGCCCTCTGGCTGCTGAGGTTTTCGCCAGAGGAAAATGCAGCTGGCCGCCTCGCCTGGTAGAATGCGATTTGAAAGCCTGGCAATCGGGGTTCTAACACGTCCAGTAGGCTGACATATTCCGAGCGAAGCATGCCAGCTTAAGGAGTCATTGGTTTTCCTCGAGTGGCACATTGCCTCAAGCGATTAAATCTTGCCAGCGATGCCTTCTCTCTTTCACATCTTCACTCTCAAGTCAATTCAAATATTCAGTCAGATACTTAGATACAGCCAATAGCACAGCCTGTCAAAGTACGAAGAGTTGCAATGGGTGCAGGAGATGCGCAATAGAATCCTTGAGACTCACAATTGGAGTGATTGGGGCTTTGATCCCGTAGGGGGCGGGAGCCGGCGAGCTCCCGCCTGGGGATGGGGGTGATCTAGTCTGCGAGCGCGTAACGGGAGAAGTGTGTGGTATAGGTTACTGCCCAGGTATTGCCTTCATCATTGTCTTCATCATCGACGATTATGGTTTCAAGTGGTAACCACTGGCCCGTGACCTCATCCCTGAGAGCAACCACCAGATCATCCGGATCTATGCCGTGCTCCTTCAGGTAGTCCTCATAGACTTCGAGATTGAAAGCGATCATGACAGGCTCTGCAAACTGCATGCCGTCAGGACCCACGAAAACCGCATAGTAAGGATCATCTTGTGTGATCGATATGACTGCATCCTGGGCAAGAGCCTCGGCTGGGATGGTGACCCGGCAGAAGTCGAGTTGCACGAACCCGCCTTCATCGGCTGAGATAAGCTCGCTCGCCGACCCCATTCCGTTATGCACCTTCTTAGCTCCGACCTCAGAAGGGTTGACGAAGAAGCCAGGTTTTGATATGGTGATGGAGTTGCATCTGAGTTGAATCCCTGGTGTTACGATAAAGCCAAATCAGGTTAGAGGGGGTTGAGGTATGCCAATAGTTGATTCTAAGACTGGAAAGATCCGGAAGGACTATACGATTGAGGAACTGACTGAAACGGCGCGGCGAATGAGAGGTTACAATTTGATTGCGCTGGCCTGTGCGGGTTCTGGGCATTCCGGTGGGACGCTTTCGATCATGGATATCGCAGCAGCTCTGTATCTGAAGGTTGCTCGTCATGACCCTGAGAATCCTTACTGGGAGGATCGTGACCGCATAGTTTGGTCAACTGGGCACAAAGCTCCCGCCCTCTACATAGCGCTAGGTATGGCAGGCTACTTCCCGGTTGAGGATGTGGCAAGACTACGTAAGCTCTACGCCCCCTACCAGGGCCATCCCCACTGGAAAAAATTAGCTGGTGTTGAGGCTTCAACGGGCTCACTCGGACAGGGTCTGTCAATTGCAAACGGTATTGCACTTGCTGCAAGACTGGATAACAAAGATTATCACGTTTTCTGCATCATGGGTGATGGCGAGCAGCAAGAGGGTCAGATCTGGGAAGCGGTCATGGAGGCAGGGCATTACAAGCTTGACAACCTTACGGGCATCCTTGATAAGAATCGGCTCCAGATAGATGGCTGGGTCGAAGAGGTCATGAACATCGACCCCATAGTCGATAAGTACAAGGCTTTCAGCTGGAACGTCATCGAGGTCGACGGACACAACATGAAGGAGATCGTCGAGGCACTTGAAGAAGCCAAAGCTTACAAGGGCAAGCCAACCCTCATTGTTGCGCATACAACCAAGGGCAAGGGTGTAAGCTTTATGGAAGACGTTGCTGGCTGGCATGGCAAGGCACCTTCTGTTGAGCAGATGGAGCAGGGGCTTAAGGAATTGGGTCTGTGGGATGAAATGCCCGTTAAGAAGATGTTCCAGATCGCAGCTGACTATCAGAAGGAAGCAACTGCCAAACTCGAAGCTAAGCAACCAAAGTTCAGCCGTGACTATTTTTGGAACAAAGGCGAACGAATGAAGGTTGACATGCTACCGACCCGAAAGGGCTTCGGCAAGTGTCTGTCTGAGACTGGCGATGACGAGAGGGTGGTTTGCCTTGGCGCCGATATTTCCGATTCGATAACAATCAGCGAATTCTATAAAGGCTGCCCCGGACGTGAGCGTCGATGGTTGAGCATGGGAATAGCTGAACAGAGCTGCACTGGGGTTGCGGCGGGACTGGCTAAGGAGGGCAAGCTGCCGGTCTTCGGAACGTATGGCGTTTTCGCTTCGGGACGTAATCTTGATCAGCTGCGTACCACCGTCTGCTATGGTGAATTCAATGTTTTCGTAGCAGGCGCTCACGGAGGCGTCTCTGTAGGTCCGGATGGGGCGACTCATCAGGCACTTGAAGAGCTTTTCCAGACCTGCGGTCTGCCCAACATGACAGTTGAGGTTCCTTGCGACTATGTTGAGACACGGCGGGCAGCCGAATATCTCCTCTTCCAGGTCAAGGGTCCGAAATACATACGATTTGCACGCGAAGCAACACCGATTGTGACGACGCTCGAGACACCCTGGAAGTTTGGAGAAGCCAACGTTATCCGCTATCGTGGTGAACAGGACAGGTTCATCGATGCCTTTGAACACAAACTGGCCTCAGAGTATGAGAGTGAGAATGAGGATCTGAGTATCATAGCTTGCGGTCCGAGCGTACCGGAGGCAATGCGAGCCGCTTACATCTTGAAGGAGGAATTTGATATTGAGACCCGTGTGATCAACATGCACACCGTCAAGCCCCTTGACAGCCGGGCGATTGTAAGAGCTGCCCTTGAGACAGGGATAGTCCTCACAGCAGAGGAGCATCAGGTCGGAGGTTTTGGCAACAGAGTTGCCGGGGTTGTCGTTCAATCAAAGGAGCTTTATGGCAAGCCGATCATAATGGCCATGATAGGTGTGAAGGATCGTTTCGGAGAAAGCGGTGCACCCTGGGAGCTTGTTAGGGAATTTGAAGTGAGTGCAGAGCATATTGCCGCTAAGGCAAAAGAGCTCCATGACTTCGCAAGGAAGGGTGCAGAGACCACTCGTAGGGTCTAACGCAATAGGGGTTCACGGCTGTTGAAGCTGCTGGTAGCGATCTATGTTGCTATAGTTAGCCTAGTTCTGTTTGATGTTGGACTCATCCAGGCTGACACCCATACACCTGCCGAGCCAGATTCCGTCAAAATATTTCCTCCCAAAATAACCGCTCTAAAGGACACACCGAATGATGCCGGAACAAGCATTGATATCCTCTGGGAACTTTCACCTTCAGAGTCCCTCTTCCCTGGCGCGATAATCGAATACCAAATCTTTAGAGCCTCTTCACCCGAAAGTACTTTTGAGCGAGTTGGAGCCGTACCCGCTGGTGTTTCGAAGTTTTCAGATGGAGGAACAGAGCCTGGAAAGCCCTACTGGTATAAAGTGGTTGCAGTTGGTGACAGCCAGCAGGCTGCTTCAGAAATAGCGGGTCCTGGCAAAAGCGTGATGCAGTGGTTTGACCGCCGGCGCAAGGGTGTTCTGGTTTTTGTTATCCTCATTTGCACACTCATCGCTGTCTTCATTGAGGTTGCTAAAGCAAAGAAGGGTAAAATGTTCCTCAGGCACCTTCCTGTCTTTGATGCCATCGATGAAGCCATTGGGCGTGCGACTGAAATGGGTAAGAAGGTGCTTTATATTATGGGGCAAAGCGACGTCGATGACCCCCAGACGGTGGCAAGCATGAGTATCCTCGCCAGGGTGGCTGAGAAGACGGCTGCCTACGGAACAAAGCTCGATGTACCATGTGTTTGGCCGATGGCTATGAGCATGGCTCGGGAAACGGTTAAGGAGAGCTTCCTGCGTGCGGGGAAGCCAGATGCTTACAAAGAAGATGATATCTATTACCTGACAAGTGATCAGTTTGGCTATGTGGCTGGCGTTGATGGTGTGATGATGCGAGATCGGCCTGCAGCGAACTTCTATCTTGGCGCTTTCTATGCCGAGTCCCTGATTTTTGCAGAAACAGGCTATACAACTGGAGCCATTCAGATTGCTGGAACCGCTATGGTGGACCAGCTGCCATTCTTCGTTGTTGCTTGTGACTATACGCTTATTGGTGAGGAACTTTATGCTGCTGGTGCATCCCTTTCAGGCGATCCCATCCAGATAGGGAGCATCCGCGGTCAAGATATTGCTAAGGCAATCTTTTTCTTTTACATAATTGCTGGTGTTGTACTCAAACTCGCAGGGATAAATTGGCTTGAAACTTTGCTGAGGTTGGACTGATCCTCAGGGAGGAGTAAATGAGGCTCCAGATACCTCTTGCGATCATCCTGGTAATGGGTATCTTCACACTTGTTACAGCGTTTATTCCTGCCAAACCCATCGCCGATGTCAATCAATTGCTTCGTAACTGGTATATTGGAATTATCACCTTCTTCATATTCCTCGGCACATTTAACCTTGCAAGAGTAAATATCAACAAGATAAAGAGACGGCGTAGGGATTGGGGCTATTCTTTCATCCTCCTCGGTTGCCTGGCTCTCATGCTCTTCCTTGGCTTTTATAAGGGGAGAGCAAGCACAGAAGAGGGTCAGCCGTTTATGTATCTTTACTTCAATGTTCAATTCCCGCTTGGTGCCACAATGTACTCTTTGCTTGCTTTCTTTGTCACTTCAGCCTCCTTCAGAGCCTTCAGGGCACGGAATAAGGAGGCTCTTTGCCTCTTGCTGGCTGCCGTTATCATAATGCTCGGCAGGGTACCGGTGGGAACAGCTATCTGGAAAGGCTTTCCATCAGTGACCGAATGGATAATGAATTATCCAAACGCAGCCGCCAAGCGCGGAATAAGTCTTGGTATAGATCTGGGGCTCATATCAATGGCTCTCAGGATGATTCTTGGAATCGAAAGGTCTTACATGCAATAGGAGCTTAAGTTGAGCGTCATTGAGAAACTGAGCAAGCTCGATAGGCGATATGTTTTCTTGGCCGTAGCCATCGCTGTTTCGCTCCCCATGTTTTTCCCACTCGGTTTGCCAGTTGAGGTAACCGCTCCGGTGAAGCAGCTTTACGATGTTATCGAAGAACTCCCCGAAAGATCGGTAGTCCTGATATCAATTGATTATGATCCATCGGGTGCTCCAGAGCTTCAGCCGGCTACACTTGCCATCCTTCGCCATTGTTTCAAGCGCAACCTGAGGGTTTTGGTGCTTGGCATGTGGGCACCTGGAGTCCCTCTGGGAATGAAGGCACTTGATGAGGTTGCAGTCAAAGAGTTTAACAAGAAGTATGGTGTCGATTACGTAAACTTTGGTTACAGACCAGGCGGTGCCATCTTTCTTGTCAACCTTGGGCGTGATGTCCACGATGTTTGTAGAACAGATGTCTATGGTACCCCTGTTGATGAACTGCCAATGATGCGGGATGTCCACTCAGCGAAGGACATTGCTCTCGTTGTAACAATGTCAATGGGAGTCCCTGGCAGTGACCAGTGGATATTCTACTATCAAGCCCGCTATCGCGGAAAGCTTGCCACAGCTCAGACAGCTATTGGGGCTCCGCGCTACTATCCCTATCTTCAGACAGGCCAGCTTGTTGGCCTTATTGGAGGGATGAAGGGGGCAGCAGAGTACGAGAGACTCGTCAAAACAAGAGGCTTTGCATCAATTGGAATGGACTCCCAATCGGCAGCTCATATGTTGATAATTGGGCTTGTTGTTCTTGGTAATTTCATCTTCTGGATGGAGAAGAGGAAGAAATAGATGTTAATGACAAGTGGTCCATGGGTCTGGGTAGCAGCTTTGCTCACGCTTGCAATCTATAGTTTCCTCTACAAGGACAATCCCTTCTACAAGGTTGCTGAATACATCTTTGTGGGCATATCTGCGGGTTACTGGGCAATATTCCTGTGGTGGAATTATGCCTATCCGAATCTTTTCGAGCCTTTGGGCAAGGGTAAATACATGAACATTATCCCGGTTGTCCTGGGCTTGATGATGTTTACCCAACTCTTCAGGCGCACCGCATGGCTTGTGAGATTTCCCTTAACCTTTGTACTTGGTGTGAGTCTGGGGCTACAGATAGTCGCTGCAGTTGAAGGTGATATGGTTCCGCAGCTCAGAGGCACATTCTCGCCCTTCACACCAGGAGCCCTTTTCGGCACCTACGATTTCTGGACATCAGTTGGTTACATAGCCCTGCTCGTTGGCGTGCTCACCACGCTTATCTATTTCTTCTTCTCAAAGGAACACAAAGGCATCCTTGGAGTCGGTGCGCGTATCGGGATCTATTTCCTCATGATTGCATTCGGAGCATCCTTCGGCTATACCGTGATGGCTCGTATCTCTTTGCTCTTCGGCAGATTGCATTTTCTCTTCGTAGACTGGATGCATGTGATAAAATAGCTCTCACCAATGTTCACCCTAAGTGAAGAAGAATTCGAAGAAGTCGTATCCAAGGCTATTGAAGATTTGCCGGAGGAGTTCAAATCCAAACTTGACAATGTCGATGTAGTGGTTGAGGACTACCCTTCGGCAGAGATAAGGAGACGCTTCCCACCCAATCGCCTCATTCTAGGTCTCTATCAGGGTGTACCTCATAAGAGACGCACCACAGGTTATGGCCTTGTCTTGCCCGACAAGATAACTCTCTTTAAGCGCAACATAGAGATGGTGTCCTCAAGCCGCGAAGAGATATATGCACGCATCCGCAAGACACTTCTTCATGAGATAGGCCACCACTTTTCCCTAAGCGACAGAGACCTTCGCAGAATGGGGTGGTAGCACTTATCGCTTCAAGTGCTCATCGAGGAATTCGACCATCCTCCTGTAGAATGTTAGGCGATTGGATAGCTTGGAAATACCGTGACCCTCATCAGGAAAAATGAGCAATTCGACTTTGCCGCCTCTAGCTTTTATGGTCTCAGCAATCTGACGGGCTTCTTCAACAGGTACCCTCGGATCGTTCTCACCATGGACAACCAGCAGGGGAGCTTTGATCCTTTCAGCATGGGTTATGGGTGAAATCTCCTTTAGGAACTCCTCATCCGTAAGTGGCCCATATTCGGCTTCACGTAGTGCACGGCGGTATTCAGCTGTATTCCTCAAGAAGGTGACAAAATTGGCTATCCCTACCTGATCGATGCCTGCACCGAAGATATCCGGATATTCAACGAGGGATGCAAGAGTCACATAGCCACCGTAGCTAGCCCCCTTTATGGCAACTTTCTTAGGCTCAGTATAGCCATTTGCAATCAACCACTCAGCGGCAGCCCCAATATCGCGAATCGAATCCTTGCGCTTCTTATAATCATCTAGCTTGATATAGGCTCTTCCGTAGCCTGCACTTCCTCGGATATTTGGAGCAAGCACTCCGTAACCATTGAGAATAAGATACTGAAAGTGTCTTATGAAGGATGGTCGAAATTGGCCCTCAGGCCCTCCATGGGCATGGATGACAAAAGGGATTGGCTTACCATCCCAGTCCCGTGGAAGATAAAGAAAGGCGGGAACCTCAAGTCCATCGAAGCTCTTGTATCTGATGAGCTTGGGTTCGACAAACAAGGACTTGTCAATCCCGGCGTAGGTTGAGAATGTGAGTTGCTTGAGGCTATCTTCATCGATGTCATATTCCCAGACATCCGGTGGCTGGGATGCCGAGGTGAAAGTGAAAAGCATCTTGCCACCCATAGCGATTGTAAGATCGGAAACAATCCCTGTGAGCCTTTCAAGACTACGGCGAATATGGCTCGTGAGATCCTCAAAATAAAGAACGCCGTAGCCATTGACATTTTCAACCCAGGCAAGATACCTTCCATCAGGCGATATCTCGAGCTCCTCGCTTTCCCACTTCGAATCGCCATTTATGAATTCTATCTTGAGATCCCCAAGCGACATCTTTGCCACTTTTGCAAGCCCATCGGGATTCATATTTGTGATGAAATAAACAGTTGAGCCATCAGGAGAAAGTCTACCATTCCAGAAGATATAGTCTTCCTTATGTGGGGTTAGAAGCCTTGCCTCGCCACTGCCGACATCTACAAGATAAAGATCGCTGTTGACATTACTCTCATAATGCTCGACCAGAAGCTTTGACCCATCTCTAGATATGTCTGCAGGCGCATTCCATCCTGGCTTGTCCCAGACCTTGTGTGGCTCTGGATCCTTGAGACCGACTTGATATACATTGACCCCATATATGAAGAAATCCCTTCCATTCTCTTCATTGCTGGCGTAGTAGATTCGCTCACCATTCTTATCCCAGACAGGAGAGCCGTATCTTACCTTAGAATTGACTAGCAGAGCCTCGCCTGTACCTGCAAGCGTGTCAAAGACGTAAAGATCTGACTGCTCACTGCCTCCACTGCTCGCTCCTACAATGACGAGCTTGCCATCAGGTGATATGCGGTAGAAATCGATACCGTCAACGAAAGCGGTTAACTGATAAGGCCAACACATGTCCTCGAAATGATAGACCTGATCAACACCAGACATCCATGAGCGGAAGAATGCCTCCTCGCCATCGGAGCTTATCTGGGGCGATGTTGCTGAACCAATTTGCATAAAGGTTTCAATCGAGGGACTCTTGGGGCTGTGAGCCACCGAAGCCAAGAGGTGGCTTTGAGTTTGCATCAGCACAAGTGCAAGTAACAGGCAATATTGGATTCTCTTCATCTCTTACCTCCTTCCTGAGAATTTCTATTCTAAACATATCATGGAGTAATTCAAGATGTGCTTGCCCCTCCTATCTTCATTCCGCTATCCTTTAACTACAATTGGCAGGATGTCCAAAGCCATCATCTGAACTTAGCATGGAGGGTGGACTTGAAACTTGAATTCAAATTTGATTCCAAGCTCAGGCGCAAACCAGGACACTACTTGATTCAGAGTGCCGTTGCGGGATTCATGACAATGATGTTCCTGAGTTTTCTCCGTCTTGTAACTTATCACGGAATAGTGGCTGCACTTGGAGCCACGACTTTCATGATCTTTACCATGCCCCATCGTGTCTCAACACGACCACGTTATGTGATAGGTGGCTATGTGATGGCTGCCATAACTGGCATCCTCGTTAATTTTGCATTTAAACTGCCTGAACCTCAGGGACAGATACTGGCTACATTCATAGTTGGAGCAATAACGGTTGGAATTACCAGCCTTCTTATGGTTTCAACGAATACTGAACATCCACCTGCAGCAGGTTTTTCGCTTGCTCTGATTCTCCAACCTTGGGATTTTCGAACGCTCCTTTATGTGCTTGCATGGGTGTGCTTGCTTTCAATTGCCAAGCACGCCTTGAGGCGCTACCTGGTTGATCTTCTTTGAGAGTGTGAATCACCCATGGAGAAAACTTGTAGCATGCCCTTCGGAAGCAATCCAGGCCGAAGGTCTAGGATTCAATTGATGCTTGCTCATCGCCTGAGCTGGCGACACCAACCTCATCTCTTTTTAAAGCATCACGCACAACAACCTTGAGGGGCTCAGCAATACCCATTGCTCGCTTGTAATTCAAGAGGCGCACCTTCATTGAGGGAATAACCTCTTGCCCCTTCTTTATTACAAGCACACCCGAGGTTGTCTTCACATCGTCAGCAAGGATCATCCCAGGTATGAGCTCTTCAACCTTCAGGAACTTTATTTCCTCTACACGCCTGAGATCAGCAAGATGCTTGAGCGCCGAAAGCACGTCTGGGTCATACCAGCCGTGCCTCGTCTCCATTATGAGACACGCCTCTTCTGGGCTATGGCCCGACGCAACAAGCGTATCAAAGTCGAGGGCCACTTTGAGGATTCGTGCACCTAGAGGGATTGCTCTGCCGCGTTTTGCATCTTCTGGAAGGCCAGTTCCGTCGAAGAGCTTCTCCTGATAGGCAACAATTTCGGCAATCGCCTCCAGCCTTGGGATATTGCTTATGAGATCTGTGCCAACCTTAACGTGGTTATAGAACATCTCAGATTCTTCATGCGAGAGAGGGCCACCCTTATACGCCTTAAGAAGAGTCTCTTCAGGAACGACCACACATCCGATCTGAGAAAGCATAGCTGCTATTTCTGCCTGCCATGAATCTTCAACATCGAGCAATCGGCATATGTCACGGACGACACGACTCACTCGGGAGGCTCGGCCAAAGGCCGTTGGATTGACCATGGAAAGTACTTCAGTCAGGACATGTATACTCTGCCTCAGGGTCTTCTCGAGGAGCTCCTTCTCAGCAGTCACGAGCTCATACTGGCGTATGCCTGCCTCAAGCGTGCGACTAAGTTGCTCTGGCGGGCAGGGCTTGGTGAGAAATCTGAAGATGTTGCCCTCGTTTACTGCAGCTATTGCAGTTTCGAGTGTGGAGTTTCCTGTGAGCATTATACGAACTGTTTCTGGGTTGATTTCCTTCACCCGTATCAGAAATCGGATTCCATTCATTCCCGGCATATTCATGTCAGCAACAACAACAGGGAAGGGACCTTTGGTCTCTAGAATCTCCAGCCCCTGCTCTCCACCAACAGCAGTATATACCTCAAAGTTTCGGTAGAGCTGGCGCTTAAAAGCGGCTAAAACATTGGGCTCATCATCAACAAACAGAACTTTCTTGCTCATCTTCTATCCCTTCCTTTTGGAGCTCCTGCAGACAAACCTCGCGCCAAATCGGTAGTTTCGATGAAAAACCTATACTCTCAAGATACATTAAATCCATCTGAGGAATACTACCGCTATCACGATTTCCGAACTCATGGTCAAGAGCATCAGCAACATGCACGGCAAGAACCAAACTCAGGTCTTTAGCAGCCGAGAGCCCTGGATTGTGATGATACGCTAGAGCTTCAACAATATTATCCGGGAACGCCCATAGACCCATGAGATAGCCTCCGATTTCCGCATGACTTATGCCGAAAATTCGTTTTTCAGCTTCAAAGAAGGCTACGCCCTCGGATTCTGCCATCTTACCAACCTCGATGTAATCCTGCGGTAGGTTCGCAGCAAGCATGAGTTTGCCAGCATCATGAAGCATACCAGCAACGAAAGCATCCCCGTCTCGCTCACCATCACCAGTCATCATGATGCGCTTCGCCAGGCGCCCGACATTCATACTGTGACGCCAGAGCTTGTCAGAATTTATTGCATTCGCGAGATCGACCTTGAGTTGGGAGAAAATATGAACAGTGAATACTAAGCCCTTTATTACCTCCAATCCTAGAAGACTCACAGCCTGAGCCGGATCGGTAATACGTCTCGGAAGTCCAAAGAAAGCCGAATTCACGAGTTGAAGCACCTTGGCTGTCATTCCAATATCACGTGAAATTATCTCGCCTATCCTTTGAATTGAGGTTTCAGGGGAACGCAGTTCCTCCATTAGATCTAAATAGACCTGCGGGAAACTCGGAAGCGTGCGGATTTGCTTGGCAAGTCTGCCTACGGCATCGTCTGCGAGGAGCTTTCTGAGGTCACTGGCACGCTTGACAGCATTCTTCAAGGTATCAGCATCACATGGCTTGCTCAAGTATTGATGAGCGCAGCCGACTGACTTAAGCACAAGATGCTGATCCGAATGTCCTGAAAGAATGAATCTGATAGTATCAGGATATTTCTCTGTCACCTCAGCCAACAGTTCCGCACCATTCATGCCTGGCATGCGCATATCCGTCACTATCACATCAAACTTCTGCTGTGAGAGCATCTCGAGTGCCTTCTCAGCACTCTCAGCGAAGCACATCTCCCATTCACTGCGCATTCCATAGAGCATGCGCCTCAGTCCTTCAAGCACACGGAGTTCATCATCGACAAAGAGTATGCGCATCTTCATAGCCACATCCTCTTAAGCATCCCTCTTGATGGGAAGGCGGATCACAAAAGTTGTACCCTTGCCCTCCTCGGTCTCAAATGTAAGAGTCCCCTTATGTTTCTCTACAATAACCGAATGAGCGATGGTAAGCCCCTGCCCTGTACCCTTTCCGATTTCCTTGGTTGTGAAGAAGGGATCAAAAATTCTGTTGCGAATGTCCTTGGGTATCCCGCACCCTGTGTCCTTTATCCTCACTTCAACCCAATTACCATCACGCCTGGTTGTTATCATGATCTTGCCCTTCCCATTTGAGCCATCTCCAACAACTTGCGCTATGGCGTGAGCTGCATTTACAACCATGTTGAGAATTGCCTGATTGAACTCACCCTGAAAGCCGTGGACAGGAGGAATGTTCGGGTCGAGGTCGAGTTCACAATCAGCGACATATTTCCACTCATTTCTTGCGATTGTGACAGTGCTTTGTATCGCCTTGTTGACGTCAAATGGAGATGCAACTTTGTCATCAGGGTGCGAGAAATCCTTCATTGCTTTAACGATTTGGGTGACACGTTCAACCCCTTCAAGAATCTGATCAATTGCTTTGGGTATCTCCTCGGAAATGAAATCAACATCCATGTTTTCAAACGCATCACAAGGTGAGCTTGCCCTTTGCACATCTTGCCCACTGCTTGTCTTTCCACTGCGGAGGGCATTGAGAGCTCTGGAGATGTCACCGAAGGCATCTTTCAAGAAGAGTGTATTATCGCCAATGTACTGCATCGGGGTATTTATCTCATGAGCGATGCCGGCTGCCAGTTGCCCAATCGACTGGAGTTTCTGCATTTGGGCCATCTGGTACTCGAGAGCCTTGCGTTCAGTGATATCACGAATGATTGCCATGAAGTGGGGTCTTCCACTCAGGCTTAGTAGGGAAACAACGAGATCAGCATGAAAACTCCTACCATCCTTTCTTCTGACTTCGCAGTCGCTAATGGTGTGTGCCCCTTCCGACGGCAGGCTTTCAAATAACTTCTTCATCTTATCCTTCCAACTTTCAGCCCAGATATCCTCGAAACATAGGTGCTGGATCTGTGAACTCTCGTAGCCCAGCATTCGCAGAATCTTTTTATTTACCATCGTGAACTTGAGTGTCTCAAGGTCACCAATCACAATTCCATCGGCAGAGTCTTCAAAAATGGCTCTAAAGCGCTGCTCAGATTCCTGAAGACTCGCTTCAGCCTTCTTGCGCTCGCTGATGTCCCTAACAACCCCTATTGCGTGCCAGCCATCATGGGATTGCGCTGCGGCCAAGGAAAGCTCGATTGTAACTTCCGAACCATCTTTGCGAATTGCTGGCAGCTCAAGTGTCTTACCAATTGCAGGCCCTGTGCCTGTTTCCTGAAAGCGCTGGAAGCCTTCGATGTAGGCACTGTGCAAGTGCTTAGGTGCAACAACCACATGGAGCTCCTGGCCCATCATTTCATCTGCCGTATAGCCAAATAGCTCCTCTGCTGCATTGTTCCAGTAAGTGACCTCCCCAGCACTGTCAATCATTATTATGGCGTCCCTTGCGGTATCAGCAATAAGCCTAAACTTGGATTCCTGCTCCTTGAGACGCTCCTCAGACTGCTTGTGGGAGACCGTCGTTTCAAGAACTCGGACTACCTGCCTCACGAAGCTTGTTACTTCATCACTGTAACCTTCTGGAGAATTGGCAAGAGCCAAGAATCCTTCACCTGGAAAGTCATAACTGAAAGGAACGATGATGAGATTGTCAAGATGACCAACCTCAGCTTCGACTCCCAAGGGAGGCGGGCATTGTGATTTGACCTCAATGACAGTCGGCTCCCCACACTTAAGAGCACTCAACCATATGCCATCAGGTTTCTCATTCAGGGCCATTCGGTTGGGCGGATTGAGGGTGAGGCAAATTCCCCTGAAGCAATCATCAGCATCGAGGCTACCCAACCAACCTATGTTGCTTGAAGTAGCCTCACAGATAATTTTCAGTGAATGGTTCAGGAGATCCGCTTCACCCTGACTTGTTCTAAGAGCATCAACAAGTGCTATGAGAACCCTTTGGAGCTCACCTCCTGACCATCTCTCAGCCGAAACAGCTTGAACATCTCGCGCTCGCACGCTCATCCCTCCTCATTTTGACACTGATGCTTCCCGAATCTGATTTTCTTCTTCTTGAGTTATGACCTTCCTTGCAGCAAGGGCGCGGCCAATTGTTCTTAGAAGCTCCACAACAGAAAATGGCTTGGCAATGAATCCAAAGCCGTCCTCAGCAAGCTCGCGCCACGATGTTTCGCCATCTGTGTAGCCACTTGTAAGCACAATTGCAACTTTGTCGTTTCGTGCCTTCACCTCATTTGCAAGTTCGACACCTGAGCCGTCCGGCAAAACAACATCTGTAAGGACCAGATCGAAGGTATACTCTTCAAGAAACTTGCGGGCTTCATTGCAGGTTTGAGCCTTGGTAACTTCATAACCGTTCTCAGAAAGGATTCTAACAAAGAGTGTCATCACGGATTCCTCGTCTTCGACAACGAGGATTCTCGATCCTTTGCCTTTGAGATCGGCTGAGGCAGGCGGTTTTGGCTCACTGAGCGGTGCCTCAAGAACCGCTGGTAGATAGACCCTGAAGGTTGTCCCAACATCTTTTCGACTTTCGACTTCGATTCTGCCGCCGTGCTGTTCAACTATGCCATGAACAACTGCGAGCCCCAATCCACCTCCATGTTTTGACCGCTTGGTCGTAAAGAATGGTTCAAATATGTGCTTGAGGGTTTCCTTGTCCATGCCTACGCCTGTATCGTCAACGGTGATACAAACAAACTCCTGCTCCTCTGGACTATCTTGCTTGATGTGAGCCTTAAGCCTCGAATTGTGGGTGGCTATTGTGATCTTGCCACCATCAGGCATGGCTTCCTTCGCATTGAGCACAAGGTTCATTATCACCTGTTCAATATTGCGTCTGTCTCCCTTCACTCGCCAGGCTTGAGGATCGAGCTTCGTCTCAATGGTTATGCTCTCTCCAATCAGCCGGGAAAGCATCGTGGTCATACCGTTGACTATTGCATTGATATCTACAAGTGTTGTCTCCATTGGGTGACTTCTGCCGAAGAGCAGCAGCTGCCGAGTGAGATCAGCAGCACGGTCACTAGCCTTCTTTATTTGCCTGAGATCACAAGCCATCTTACTTCCCTTGTTGACCTTTGTAAGCACGAGTTCAGCGTAACCACGAATCGTTGCAAGCAGGTTGTTGAACTCATGGGCAATGCCACCAGCAAGAGCCCCGAGGGCTTCCATCTTTTGAGCTTGCTGTAGCTGAAGCTGTACAACTTGTTTTTCCTTCTCAATACGGGCTCGCTCACGTTCCTTAGCCTCACTCCGGAGACGCTCATGTATTATAGGGGCGATATTTCGTGTGATGCGCTCTAGCATCTGTACGTCTTCTGGAGCCAGCTGGCTCGGACAATCACCGATACCAAGTATGCCAACGAGCTGGCTTTCAAGCATAAGCGGAGTAATAGCGACATTCCTGAGTTTGTGCTTATCATCATAAGTTGGAATTTCTCCTTCAGCCGTGAGTGTTCGCCTGACAGCAAGCGCTTGCTTCCAAGTATCTTCAAGCGAATGCCTGTCCACCTTTTCCCCACTCGATGCTGAAGCCCCGTCACTTAATGATAAACTATGGAAAGTAATTTCATCGTTACCGATGAAGACTCCAAGACATCCATATCCAGCCCTGAGGGCTGATGTGATTATCTTGAGAGTCTCACTCCAGACTTCCTCACCATGGGTGGTTACGAAGGTGGATGCTATTTCATGACATATGCGAAGCTCTCTCTCAGAGCGTTGCAGACCTAGCTCAGCCCGCTTGCGTTCAGAGATATCCTCAATGAAGCCATCGATTCGCGTAATTTCACCCTTGGAATTGAGGATAGGATTAGCCCTGTAACGAACCCACTTTGTTTTCCCACTTTTCGTGACAATGCGATACTCCTCGTTTATGGAGGTCTTGTTGGCAAGACTGCGTTTGATATTGGCTTCCACTCGCTCACGATCGCCAGGATGCATTATGCTTTTCCAGAGCTCAGCATCCTCAAGAAACTCGTGAGGTGAGTAACCTGTTAAGTCTTTGACTTTTCCCGAGACAAATAGACAACTCGCGAAGGGATTGCTGCCACTTGAATAGACGACCACAGGGATATTCTCGCTAAGAAGCCTGTATCTTTCCTCACTGCGGCGTAGTGCTTCCTGTGCCTTGCGTTCGGCTGTGACATCTATGCATACTCCAATCCAGCGGGTAATCTTCCCAGTCTCACCAAGAACGGGTTGGCCTTTGCTAAGCCAATGAAGCCAATGGCCATCCTTATGCTTCACACGATATTCATATCTTATCGGGTGGCACGATGTGCGGTGAAATTCGACAGCTTCTTCAAGCCAACGACGATCCTCAGGATGGATGAGCGCTAGCCAGCCCTCTATGGTTCTTGGTATATCACCAGGTGCATAACCTAAAAGACCGGCTATATCTCCATACCATGTGAGCTCATCACTTGCCACTTCCCATGTATAAACGATGTCACTACCCAGCTCGGCCGCAATCCTCAATCTCTCCTCAATTGCAAGTCGCTCGCTTACGTCTTTTACTACTCCAACCAGACCCAGGATGTTGCCCTCTTCATCCCGCATTACTGCGCTGCTCACCTCGACCGGGATCTTTTGCCCATCCTTGATCACTATCTTGTATCGGTAATCAATTGTGGTCCCGTGCTCCATCAGATATTGCATGTCAGCTCTGGCCCGGTCCCTATCCTCCGGAGCAAGCAGCTGCAGCACATCCTTACCAATGACCTCACCTGCATCCCTGAACCTTCCGAGCCTTACGCCTGCCTCATTGATGTGAGTTATCTTGCCGGCAAGGTTAGCAACCACCATAGCCTCACTAGAAGCGGCAAAGGCAGCCGAAAGATACTCTAGGCACTCCTGCTGCTCTTTTCTCTGGGTAATGTCCTGACCGAGGCTAAGGATGCCAAGGAGTTTTCCTTTAGTATCCCTTACGGCAGTGTTGCGCCACGAGAGGGTATAGAGCTTGCGATCCTTGCCGACCAAGGAACCCTCAAAAGGGTCGTCACCCCGTGAGTCGCCTCGAACGAAACCCTCAAGAAAGCGCCTGGCTGCATCTCTGGTATCATCGGAGAAAAGATCGAGCCAGATCTCTCCAACCAAGTCCTCCATCTCAAGACCAATGATTCTGCAAAGCATAGGATTGGCATAATAGATCCTTAAATCGGGTTTGAGAAAAACAGCAGCTACCCTTGCATCCCGAAAGTACATCTCAAGGATTTCATCATCGATGAGCAGCATTGGCTTTCGAAGGTAGTTTGTCACGATCAAGAAGATAAGAAGTGTGCCAGCAGTGGCAGCGCCCAGCTTAACTGCCTGTTTGAGACGGAAGAAGCCAGGTGATAGATGCCCACCGAATACATCAAGAAGCAAATCTGTAAGGACGAGTCCGATGACTAAACAGAGGACAACGATTGCGTAGCGATGGCGCTTAGGCATACATTTCCTCCTTGTTCAATTATCGGCAGGTCCTCAAGGTGGGTTTAGGAGAAGCCTTCTCGAAGTGGCAGCACAACGGTTGTCTATGCCTAAGAGGCTGGCTTCATCGCTTCAAAGACAAGAGCATAGGCTCCGAATATGCCGTACCACGGCTTGTGAAGGTGATACATCCGGATGACAAAACCCATTCGCGCAAGATTAACAAGCATCTCAAGGGCAAAGATTCTGTGAACGAGAGCTCCCTTCTTGCGGATGGGATCACGGTGAAAGATGGGGTCTTTAGTCAATATCACTCTGCCTCTCAGATCAATGATGGTGCGTATCTCATCGAGAACCCGATCTGGATGAAAAGGAACGGTGAAGATATGCCTGCCTCCGGGTTTGAGAACTCTGAATACCTCACGATGCGCACGATAGGGATCAGGAATATGCTCGAAAACATCCGATGATATCACAAGGTCCACTGTCTCATCACCAAGTCCAAGCCGCATGAGATCCTGATGCATGATACCTCTTACCATCTCTCCCGGTTCGTAATCTTCTCCGAAGTATTCGCTCGAAATATAATTCTCCATTCCAACCAGTTGTCTGTGGATCGCACCACCTGCCTCGGTGTTATAGATCACATAGCCGTCAAGACGGTGAAGATCCCTGAGGGAACGAACTTTCACACCTGTTGCGGAAGCCACGGCGCTGCAGATCACAACCGCCAACTGGCGCTGCCTGTTGGTTGAACCACACCTTATGCACCTGCATCTTTCCCTGATGTTGCCTCTTATCCTAACAATCACGGTCAGGCTTCCGCAGACGGGGCACCTTGCCGGTGCAGCAATAGTCATTCTCCTAGCAATAAGCTCCTGCCACGACGATTTTCTGGCCAGCGGAAAGAGGGCGAAAGGTCTGAGCCTGCATGGGATTACAGGTCGCTGTTCAGCTCCCTTCGTATCGAATCCCTTGTGCTCCAAACTCGTCGATGTGGGTGATATCGTAGAGCATGAGTCCATTTGTAACCTCTATGCAGGCGTGCCAGCGAATGTCTCCTTGCGGCCATCAGCTTGGCATGTCTCGAAGCCGTCGCCGAAGGATACTGCTGTAGCCCGAGTTGCTCTTATGATGTCACTCTCGGGATCAACAAGTCTCTGCTTACCGGCTATCTTTGCAATTGGAACCGTACCTATCTCGTTGTTCCGAACGACAACCATGGTACCCGTCTCGCCCCGCACCAGCGCATTGACAGCTTCAACACCCAGCCTCGTGCAAAGCACACGATCGCTTGCTGTAGGGGTGCCACCACGCTGGATATGGCCAAGAACGATCGCTCTACACTCAGCCCTTACCTTTCCTTCGAGCTCATTGCAGAGCCATCGCGCAATGCCCCCAAGTCTTACAGGCTCAGCGCTGTCTTTCACAATTCTTTCAACAAATTGTTTGCCACCGACAGGGCGCGCTCCTTCGGCAGCACAGATGATCGTGGAACGCCTGCCATAGCGTTCTCTCTCATCAATTGCCTCCACGATGGCTTCAACTCTGAATGGGATCTCAGGGATGAGAATGATATCCGCTCCTCCTGCCAGTCCTGCCTCAAGGGCAATCCAACCAGCATTTCTTCCCATAGTCTCAACAACGAGAATACGATGATGGCTACTAGCAGTTGTCTGAAGTCGATCTATGGCCTCAGTGGCTATCGCCACTGCTGTATCGAAGCCAAAAGTGCGGTCGGTCTCAGGAATGTCATTGTCAATCGTCTTTGGGACACCAACAATAGGGATTCCCTTGCGCTCAACGAACTTGTTGGCAATTGCCATCGTTCCGTCGCCGCCGATAACCACAAGCCCATCGAGTCCAAGATGTTCTATATTCTGAACAACCTCATCAGAGAGATCTTCAACGACTAGCTTCCCACACACGATACGTCTATATTCAAAGGGGTCTCCCTTATTGGTTGAACCCAACACTGTGCCACCTCTGAAAAGCAATCCCTTTACATCGTCCATCTTGAGCCGTCGAGCCTTGGGTATGCCAAGGAGGCCATCAAAAGAGTCGTAGATTCCAAAAACCTCAAGTCCGTATTCCACGATTGCACACTTCGTAACCGCCCTTATGACCGAGTTTAGTCCAGGGCAGTCACCGCCACAGGTCAAGATGCCGATCCGTTTTATCGTCTTCATGTCTTTCACCTCTTAGCCATCAGCCCATCTGATGAGACCGAGCTGTAAAGCGTGCTTGAAACGTTTCCTTGATGGGATGACTCTCGCTGTAAGCCCCTGGTTTCCACCTTCCCTGCACGGAATCAGAGCACGGTAAATATGGATACCATCAACTTGGCTCTCGGGTAGCATTTCTATGATTTCAGGCTTGGCTATCTTCTCGAAGGGATCGAGCTCACCAAAGTAGACTTCTACGGTAACATCGGCAGGATCGAGTCCACCAAGATTGACCCTGGCAATAACCGGTATGCGACTCCCAACACGTTCCTCACCTGTTATCTCCGCCGTAACCTCCTCAATCCTCACACTGCCCCAGAGTTGCCGCAGCTTTGCTATCCACCTTACACAGTCTTTTACCTCGCCAAAACCTTCCTTCTTGAGGCTTTCGAATTCATCGATTGCAGGCAGATAGAACTTCCTTGCATATTCCTTGACCATACGATCGGTGTTGAAGAAGTGGCAGAGATTGCGCATCGATCGCTTCATCATTGATATCCACTGCCTGGGAAGTCCATCACGACCGCGCTGATAGAAAAGCGGGATGATCTCCCTTTCAAGCAAATCATAAAGGGCGTTAGCCTCCACATGATTCTGGTAATCAAGATTGGCGTACTCCTCACCCTTACCAATTGCCCATCCTATCTCAGGCGTGTAGGCCTCATTCCACCATCCGTCAATTGTGCTGACGTTTAGTCCACCATTGGGAACAACCTTCATTCCGCTCGTGCCACTTGCCTCCATGGGCCTAAGTGGTGTGTTGAGCCATACGTCAACCCCCTCAACAAGGTAGCGTGAGACAATCATATTGTAATCCTCGACAAAGACGATGTGATTGGAAAGGTCCTCCTGACGAGCGAAATGGATTATCTTGCGAATCAATTCCTTTCCTTGATTGTCACGGGGGTGGGCTTTTCCTGAGAAGATTATCTGGACAGGTTTCTCGGGATTTGTCAGAATGCGCTTGAGGCGATCGGGATCCTTGAGAAGCAAGTCGGCTCGCTTATAGGTTGCGAATCTTCTTGCAAAGCCAATTGTAAGTGCTGAAGGATCAAGCACCTCTTCAGCCTTGGCGATGGCTTCGCGCGAAGCTCCCTGATTTGCAAGCTGTCTCGCCAGGCACCTTCGAACAAAGGCAACAAGACGCTCTCTCCTTCGCTCGTGTGTACGCCAGAGTTCAGCATCAGGTATGCGCCAAACGCCTTCCCAGATGGTCTCATCAGTCGGTCTGTCAATCCAGCTCGAGCCGAGATAGCGGTTAAAAAGTGAGGCCATATCACGTGATACCCAGGAGCCGATGTGAATGCCATTTGTGACATGATCTATCGGCAATTCATCAAAGGGAACATCTGGCCACATATTTTCCCACATACGCCTCGATACGTCACGGTGGAGAAGACTTACGCCGTTCACTATGGCTGATTGTCTTATAGCCAGACGCGCCATGTTGAAGCCTTCATTGCCAGCATGTGGACTTAGTCTGCCCATCCTGAGAAAATCTTCCATCGAAATGCCCATCTGGCTGATATAGTTTCCAAGATGGGCTTCAACAAGGTTCCTCGGAAATTCATCGATCCCGGCAGGCACAGGCGTATGGGTTGTGAAGATGTTTGATCTGCGAGCAAGCTCCTGAGCCTCCTCAAAGCTCAAGCCTTGCTCATTCATGAGTTGCCTTATGCGCTCGATTGCCAGGAATGCTGAATGCCCCTCATTCATATGATAGACAACGGGGCTAATACCTAGGGCTCTAAGCATCCTTACGCCACCAATCCCGAGAACTATCTCCTGCCTTATCCTCATATCGAGGTCCCCGCTGTAAAGCTGGCAAGTAATGAGGCGCTGAGGTTCGCTGTTCTCAGGTATGTTCGTATCGAGAAGTAGGAGCCAGTTTCTCCCGACTTCAACCTTCCAACATCTCACCTTCACCTTCTCATTGCCGACGTCAACTTCAACTGTCCTTGCATTGCCTTCTTCATCGAGGATGGGTCTGACGGGAAGGTTGAAAAAGTCGTTGGCAGCCTCTTTCTCCTGCTGCCACCCGTCCATATTGAGATACTGACGAAAATAGCCTTGCTGATATAGGAGTCCTATTCCCACAACTGGCACGCCTAGGTCGCTTGAGGATTTGAGGAAGTCACCAGCAAGGATTCCCAGACCACCAGAGTAGATGCGTAAACACTCGGTTAGCCCCCACTCGGCAGAGAAGTAAGCAATAAGGGGAGAGGTAGTTCTTCGGAACTTACTGAACCACGTACTTGTTTCGCTTAAGTATTTTTCATATGATGCCCTGACTCTAGCGAAATGCTCGAGGAAGGCTTCATCTGAAAGCAATGTCCGAAAGCGTTCCTGGGAAAGCCTATTGAGCATTACAATTGGGTTGTGAAAGCTCTCCTCCCAGAGATCCTCATCAAGCCTTCTAAAAAGATCAATTGCCTCGTGATCCCAGCACCAGAGTAAGTTGTACGCAAGTTGTTCAAGTCCAGCGAGTTCGTCGGGGATAGAAGGCCTAACATTGAATCTGATCACATGGCTAACGCTGTTCATGACGCTACTCCCGCTGTTACCTCATTAAAGGTTGCCTCGAGTTTGCCCTCCTGCTCCTCTATTTCGTCTTTCATGCTTTCGAGCTCAAGCAAGTACTGGCTACCCAGTTCGCGAAGAATTACAGGATTAAGTTCGAGCATCACAAACGGGATGAAACCGAGGCTTGAGCTGTCCATTGCTCGAGCTGCGATATCAGCCATATGGATTATCCGAACAAGGTGGGCACCATTGGCATCCTCTGTAACCAGCGTTGGACTGTGATGATAGGCAATCGCGTTTACAAGCAACTGTGGAAGTTTCCAGCGCACGGCTGCCCATGCTCCGATCCGCGTATGATCAAAACCGACAATCTCTTCCTCAACGCCAACAAGAGGTTTGCCACTTTTGTAAGCCTCAACTATGACCTTCGCATAAGCACCGGCCTTAAACCTCAGACACAATGCCTTGCCGACATCATGAATAAGGCCAGCTGTGAAGGCTTCTTCGCAGTCAACGCTGCCCCACTTCCCGGCAAGTGCTCTTGCCCATGCTGCAGTCTTAAGAGCATGCTTCCAAAGGAGATCGTACTCCTCAAACCCCTGGCCAAGGCTGCTTAAGAGGTCAGCATAGGCTATGTTGACTACGTGATTACGAATGGCTTCAACGCCGAGGATGGTGGTTGCCAGCGGAATTGTTGCAACCATGTGGGGAAGCCCATAATAGGCTGAATTGACAAGCCTCAGAACGCGACTTGCAAGTCCTTCATCTGTTGAGAGTACCTTTGCGACTTCACCGAGGGATGCATTTGGATCATCGAGCAGACGCCGCACCTTGGAAAGAACCTGGGGGAGGGAAGGAATAGCTTTCAGATGCTTACCATAGATGCGTTCAATGTCATCGTAAGATCGCTCATCAATCTGTCTTGAAGTTGAAGGCAAACGAACATAGCGAAGTGATCCACGTTCATGCGCTCGCCTGAGAGCTCCAAGCAGAACGGGATCAAAGTTCTTCTTGACTTTGCCTTGAAGTATTTCGATCGCTTCTTCATGGGTTGATGCCTGCCTAAAAGGTCGATCCGAAGTTATCGCATCGAAGGCATCAGCAAGCGCTATCACACGTGCTATGAAGGGAATACTATCACCAGAAAGTCCGAAGGGATACCCCGAACCATCAAAATGCTCATGATGGTAGAGAACACCTGGGATGATATCTTTGAATCCCGTGCAAGCATTAAGGATTTCCGTGCCTATTATGGGATGCCGTTTTATCCTTTCGTATTCCTCATCACTCAAACTATCCTCTTTGAGAAGTATGTTGTCAGGTATGCCAACCTTTCCTATGTCGTGGAGTAAGGCTGCAATTCTTACTTGATTTCGCATCCCCCATGAAGACTTCTGGACCTTATCATGAGCAAGCTCATTCAAGATTGCCATGGCATACATGGCAACACGATGTGAATGGCCATGAGTGTTAGGATCGCGAGCATCAAGAGCTGCGGATAGAGCATGAGCAAAGGATTGAAGTTTTTGCTCGCTCCTCGCTTCGCTTATTATCTGCTCACAGATGCTACTGAGGTTGGCCGCTCCGATAACCAGCCTGAGTTCCTCCTCAGGTATGAAGGAATCTCCCATCTTGATAGCAATCACAACTCCTGCAATTGCCGACTCCACCTTGACGGGGACAGCAATGGTATCTTCCGCGCTTGGTTTCTTATTTGAAATCTCATCGATATGGATTGCTTCGTCACTTTCGGGGAATGCTTGTGTCTCAATCATTTCACTAATGCTTTTGAGCCTTTCGTTCCATGTCCTCTTGTCTACCCCTTGAGAGGCTCCAAAGAGCTGAGCATCAGGTTCGCTTGCGTCATAAATGAATATCGCAACTTCGTTACAGTTGATGCTCTTCCTCGTAGTCTCTGCTATCTGGCTAAGAACGGCGGTGATACTTCCAACATCATCATCATCCACAACACCCTTGGCTGAAGACCTGGACCGATTCTCAGCGCTGACAGGGAATTTTCTTTCAGCAAGCTCTCGGAAGCGCTCCCTTCCTGCCTGGGAAGCCAAGGCATCAAATAGAGTGATGTCCTTGTCAAGGTTATTCATGGCCATCTCCTTCCTTCACATTGTAGATAAGAGATATCTCCACCCTTCGGTTCTTACGGCGATTTTTTTCGGAATCATTAGGAACAAGCGGAGCCTGATCTGCGAGTCCCAGCGCGTAGAGTGACTCTGGCGGAACAGCATGTGCCTCAAGATAGTGAACCACATTTACTGCACGTGAAATGGAAAGTTCCCAATTTGATGGGAATTGAGGTGTCGAAATCGGCAGATCACAGGTGTGGCCAACAACAAGAACACGACCGGGTCTTGCTCTGATGGCCTCGGCTGCAAGTTCAAGGACAGGCTGAGCTTGGGGTTTGATATCAGCACTTCCCCGCTCGAAAAGCAATGCATCTGAGATACGGAGCTTTATTCCCTTCGAGGTCTCCTCAACAACGAGTTCTTCGTTTTCGCCAAGATCCGAACGCTTCTTGATAGCTTCGACAGCTTTTTCATATTCACTCTTTCCCTCGGCCCCTTCACCACTCTTAACCAAGACCTCCTGTGGGAGAAATCCCACAGAGCCACTGTGGAGCTGGTCTCTGCCGCCTGCAAACGGCATGAATGAAAAAGCGCCCTTGACCGAACCAATAGCTTTTCTGAAGCGCGGCTCCTTTATTTGTGCAAGTGTGACCATGAGAATCATGAATGTCAGCAAAAGTATCATCAGCGAGACATAGGTGACCATAAAGCTGTCTTCCTCTGCATCAGCCTTCTTCCGAACTGGACGATAGTCATTCGGCAAAAGGCAGCCCCCCTCTTAGGTCGAACTCTATCTCAACTCTGCGATTGCGCCTTCTTGCCTCCTCATTCACATTCGGAACGAGCGGATCATATTGGGCTCTCGCGAGAGCTGCAAATTTGACACCCTCACCCGTTAGTGATCTAAGTATTCTCAAAACGTTGGTTGCTCTACGAGCTGAGAGCTCCCAGTTTGATGGAAACTCTAGTGTTGATATCGGCAGATCACATGTATGACCTGAGATGATAACTATCGCCTGCTCCCTGGTTGCGATCTTTGCTATCGTCCTTAGGAGATCCCTGGCACTCGGTTTCACTGCTGCCTTTCCAAGATCAAAAAGGATGGGGGTTTGAATTCTGAAAAGCACACCAGTTTCGGTCGTCTGAACCTCGACTCCTTCCTGTTCCTCAATTGCTTTCTTTATCTCCTCCGCGCGTTCGCGGATTGGACGGCGCGTGGTTTCTTCAAGCTGCCCAACGTCAGCGAAAAGGGGTATCACACCTGCATGTCCCGGGAAGGGGCCTGTTCCGCCACCCGGTATCACACGATTTCCTTTTGTGCCTGGGATAACTGCAAGCGCACCCTTAATTGAATGAACCGCGCTCTCCCATTTGCCAGGCTGATAAGAACAGAAAGAGTAGACAAGCACAAAGAAAGTGAAAAGCAATGTGACCATGTCACCGAAAGTGGTGAGCCATCCCTGGCCCCCTTCGCCCTCCGTCTTCTGTTTTCCAGGCATCACCGCGTACCAGCTTTAGCAGGAATGAGATTCTCTCTCATCTTGGGAGCGAGGAAAGCCTTAAGTTTCCTTTCAACGACCCGGGGACTGTCGCCTGATTGGATTGACCTTATTCCCTCGATGATCAGTTCTTTGACCATAACCTCATGCTCAGAGATGGTTTCAAGCTTGCCAGCAAGAGGTAAGCAGATGAGGTTGGCAATCAAAGTTCCGTAGAAAGTTGTTATCAAGGCAACTGCCATTCCAGGACCAATTGAAGATGGATCCTCAATCGATCGCAGCATCTGAATTAAGCCTATAAGTGTACCTAACATACCGAAGGCTGGGGCATACTTTCCCATTGCCTTAAACATTCCCTGCCCGCGCTTGTGGCGTTCCATGAGGAAGTTGAGTTCCATACGAAGCATGGACGTTACGAGATCTGGATCAAGACCATCGATAGCAAGCTCAAGACCACCCTTCATGAAGGGATCATCGACTGTGGCAAGATCCTTTTCGAGAGCAAGCAGACCTTCACGCCTCGCTTTCTCAGCAAAAGTTACGAGCTTGCGTATCGTCTCCTGAGGAGAAGCTGTCTTGTGGAGAAAAGCATTCTTCACAACACCGACAACTCTAAGGATGTCACCCAAGGGATAGTTCATGAGGGTTGCAGCAACTGTTCCGCCCGCAGTGATCATCAGCGAGGGGATGTTGATGAAGATGGCAACCCCACCACCCTGGAAGATTGCCATAAAGAGAAGGCCACTGCCAGCCAATATACCAATAACAGTTGTTATGTCCATACAGTTTCCTCGCTCGATCTTGCAAGCCTATTCACTTTGGCAGCAAATTGGGTGAAGCGCTCGGCAACATCCTCAGGCGCCTCACAAACCATGAGTTTCTTACCCGTTGTCAATGTGATCAGAGTATCAGGGGTCGCTTCAAGCAGTTCGATCAGGTTAGGATTGACGAAGATCTGGTTGCCGTTAAGTAAAGTGAGCTCTATCAATTGTATCGACCTTCCCCGGGTATATTTACTGGAGTCGATCAAAGACCGAAAAGCTCCAGAAGCTTCTTAGCAACATGATTGATAACTTCTTCAGTTCCGTAGAAGCCGCTTCTTACCCTTTCGCCTATCTCAGCTCTTATCTTCGTCACGCCAGATTCGAGGCGTTTGAGGTCTCCACCCACAGCGTTCCCACTTTTCCCTATCTCGTTTCTTCCATCGCCTGAAATATCTACGATGTCCCGCTTCTTGACGTTGGATTGACAGCACCTTTCAGGCTTTGATGGTTCAGAGCCCCCAATTGGAGGAATTAAGTTGCCATTTCCTCCTATAACCAACCTCACCACCTCCTTGTTACACTACATCCCGAGCAAGCTTGAGTAACTATTGGCAACAGCCTGCGACATCTGCAATGCGTAGAGCGCCTCCTGAAGTGCAGCAAACTGATCGCGCAGCGTTTTCTCTCGTACTCTTATATACTCCTGCTCCCTATCTATGCTGTCTTCAAGGAGATCGATTTTCGAACTTACTGCGTTCCTACTCGATGAGATAGTGCCGCCAGGGCTCGTGTACCCATCGAGCAAAGAAACAAGTGATGTAGCAATACCGTCTGTCCCTGCAAAGAGCTCTTCGAGGGCTTCAGGGTCCTGACTTATCGCCTCCTCAAGAGTGTCGGAATCGGAAACGGAGAAGCTCCCACTCCTGGTAGAACTGATGCCGATCTGACTCAGGGCGCTATAGCTTGAGGAAGAGACAAAAGCGTTCATAACCTGCCGCATATTTGTACGCAGAGTTATGTACGGATAATCTCCTGAAAGAATCCCTCTTTCATAGGTAGTACCATCAACGCTTGTCTTGGCAACGAGGTAGTTGAAGGCATCATTGTAAGCTGACAGGAAATCCTCAATCTCTGATTTTATCCCTTCCACATCAATTGAAGTGGTAAGTGTGATGGGACTATCACCTGTCTCTTGCTCAGCAAGAAGCGTTAGCGTCATGCCCTCGATGACATTTTCAACAACATTGCTACTGCTTACAACATTGATGCCATCGACCGTAAGCTTGGCATCGAGTTCGTTGTTGCCAAGATCTGCATAGATGTAACCACCAACTGTATCAGTCGCCTGTGAGGCATTGGTCACACCGAGGATTCCCAAGAGCCCATCGGTATCTGTGAAAGTCATCTTGCCAGCAGTTCCTGTCGAACCACTTGTAATGGAGAGCTTGCATGTAGTTGGGGTATCAAGCACGCAGGATGCCACAACAGCACCATCGGTGGCATCGTTTATCGCAGTAGCAATCTTGGTTAGCACAGTTTCATTGGTGTCCCCAGAAGAGATTGTTACACTTACATCATAGGTATCGTCACCCACCGTGATTGAAAATGTCTTGGTACCGGAATTACTTGAACTCAATGTAGTGGCATCCTGGTCGTATCTGTTAGAAACCACGCTATGAGCTCTAGCAAGCTGGGTGACAAAAACGGTATGCGATCCCTCGGTTGCACTCCCGGATGCTATCGCAGTAAGGATTGTCTCATCAGAGGATGACACTGTCTTAGACCGAAAGATTGATGATGTGCCAGTCTGGGAGAGACGTTCAGCGGCATCCTGGAGTGCCTCTAGCTTCGAGTCAAGATCGGCAAAGACAGCGCTTTTGACCTCGAGTGTTGATTTCTCTGCTTCAAGGGAGGTTACCCTATCCCTCAGGTAATAGAGGTACTGATTGAGAAAATCGTCGAGGCTAATGGAACCTATCTCATTGGATGACATTCTCGCCTTCCTCCACTACACTCTCGGCACTCTCAGTTGCCATCCTCTCTATCGCAGTCGCCCACATATGTCTCATTTCACTTATTATCTTGAGCGCCTGCTCGTAATCGTTCTTCTTCACCAAATCAAGACAATACTCATAGAGACTAAAGAGACGCCCGGATATTTCTTGATAATCAAGGTCAAGTGAGCTCATGAGCTCCACAAGGCCCTTGCTGGCTCCCTTCATATCAGAGTTCTTGAGGCACTTAATCACGTGGTCATAAAGCACAAGAATCAGTTTGCCGGGTGATGCCCCAACAACCTGATTTTCCTTGTAGGCATTGATTCCGTCATAGTCCATCTTGCCTGCTCCTCCCAAAGGAACGCTCATGTTGCGAGAAGATTCCCTTTATTCCTGGTTGGTGCCCCTTGGCTAAGGGGCACCAACCTTAGGGGCGCCTTCCGTGCTTGCTTTTCCTCAACCACCTCTGATCAGAGTAAGAATACTCTGAGGAGCCAGGTTCGCCTGTGCTAGCATTGCCGTAGCCGTTTGCTGGAGCACAAGATACTTAGTAGCCTCGAGTTGCTCCATAGCCATGTCAGCATTGTAGATACGGCTATAGGAAGCCATCACGTTGGTTATTGCAACCGAGACATTGGCTTCCTTGATGCTCATTCTTGAAGATGTTGAACCAATGGATTGCAGGCTGGTGTTGATGGTGTTGATCGCTGCGTTCACATTCGCAAGCGAAGTGGAAGCAGCTGAGCTTGTCGATACATCGAGATCGGAGTCAGCAACACTGAGAGCAGAAGATCTGTGATCTTGCGAAATTCCGAAGCTCAAGGTATCCGTAGCCTGCTCGCCAACCTGGAACTGCTTGCTCGTGTAGGTACCATCGAGCAATGTCACCCCACCCCAGGTTGTCTGCTCAACAATCTGGTCGATTTCAGCCGCCAGATCGTCTAGCTGGCTTTCCACTGCAGCACGCTCGGAGCTGCCGAGGGTATCATTTGCAGCCTGAAGGATCTTCTCCTTCATGGTGATAAGGATCTCACTTATCTGCTGAATACCACCCTCAGCAACAGCAAGCAGGTTCTGGACGTCACCGATGTTATCACGGGCAACAGCCAGACCCCTTGCCCTCGAATCAAGCTTCTTGGCAAAAGTCATACCTGCAGGATCATCAGCTGCACTGTTGATCCTCCGGCCCGTTGCCAAGCGGAGCTGATGAAGACTCAGCTTGGAATTAACCTCACGCAGCGCGTTGAGGGCATTCAAGGCTGCGATATTGGTATTAATACGACTGAGGTCTGCATTCGCCATGACCTAAAACCCCCTTCCGATCATCTTGACCTCACTGGGGCTTCCTTGCCTGCTTCGGTACTTGCCTTCATGGCAACTACCCCGAAAAGTTTCCTCAAAACCAGCAAGCCATAAGCACTCGAAAGTGCAGGCAAGAAGAACCAACACCTCCCTTCATAAGAGCATCTCATTTATTCGCTTTGCGCCCATGGTCGACATTCTGACTCCCACAAGACCTATCGCTAGGTGGGCCAAATACTTTAGGGTTGAGTAAAAGAAAATCAAGCCCGGATCGGCTAGCTTTGCAGTTTCTTACATCTGTTTGCCATCAGTGAGAACCGCTACTGCAAGGTCTTCCTTACCAAGGTGGTGATAAAGCCCGGCAAGCTTCTTTCGAGCATCGCTATCCTGAGGATCCATAGAGATGGCAGCTTCATAGGCAGCTGCTGCACCCCCAAAGTCCTTTGCCTTTATCTTGAGAATTCCAAGACATTTAAGGAATTGACTTCCACCCATGCCACGCTCAACTGCATTGGTCAACACTTCGATGGCTTTGGCAATCTCTCCACAGGCTAAGTATGACTTTGAGAGCTCGAAGTGAAGTCTTTCATCCTCATCACATATCTTCAAAGCCTCTTCAAAATGGATGACCGCTTCACTGAATTTCATCTCCTCAAAGGCAAGCCTCGCAAGCAGAATGCGGGCATCATAGTTCTCTCCCATCTTGAGCGCGTCCTTAAGAGCCTTGCGTGCGGTTTCAATCTCGCCTCGGGCAAGTCTACATTTGGCTACGAGGACTAGCGCAGAAGGTACATCTGGGTCAAAGTCAAGGCGATAGGATGTACTCAATCCCCTGCCTCTTACCTTCTTGAGATACTTAACGATCTCAGTTTCTGCCTCCTCGTAAAGCTTTAGACCAAAGAGAGCCGAACTTTTGACAAGATGTGTACTTAACAAATTGGGATTGAGACGCTTAGCCCCTTCAAGCATTTTGAGGGCTTCCTCATAGCGCCTAAGCTTTATGAGAGCTGAGGCGAGATTCTGAAGACACACAGCTCTTATCTGCTTGGGAAGACCCCGCTTGCCAAGCGCATCTTGATAGTACTCAACAGCTCTTCCGTATTCACCGAGAAGATTGTGAGTTTCCCCAAGATGAAAAAGGGTAAGACTATCTTGAGGAATTTCATCTAACTGCATCTCAAGCATCCTGAGATTACGCCTGAGCTTCTCATCCATCTTCTCTCTGGAAAGATCATAGCCCAAGTGCCTGATCACTATTGCCGAGGGAATCACTTTGGCACCAAGCCTCAGGAGGGAGGGTAGAATCTGCTCATGAACTCTTCCCTCAAATCTTACTCCCGGAAGGCGCCTAAAGAGCCTGGGAAAAGAGTTTACAAAGACTTTTCCAGCACCTGACCTCAATGGGCTTTCAATTCGCACAAAGTAAGCATCAGCGCCTTTAGCAAGTGCAGATTCGATCTCAGCAATTGATTCCTCAGGAAGGTATTCATCAGCGTCGAGGAAGAAGATCCAATCAGAGGTTGCTGTCTCTATCGCTTTATTCCTTGCTTTGGAGAAATCGTCCTCCCAAACATGCTCTACGACGACGGCTCCGGAAGATCTGGCAACATCAGGTGTTCCATCGGTCGAACCTGTGTCGACGACTACAATCTCATCAGCCACAGACTTTACACTGGCAATTGCTCTCTCAAGATTTTGGGCCTCGTTCTTAACAATCATACAAACCGTCAAGGTAGCATTGTTTGCCATGACATAGCCCCTATGATTTCTTTGAACTCGTTCTCAAGGCTTCAAGAATGCTCTTTGCCCTCTTGTCATCCTGTGAGATTGTGAGTGCCATCTCACAGAGTTTACCTGCTGTTTCAAGATCACCAAGTGAGGCAAAGGTCTCGGCGACAGCACTATAGACGTCTGAGTTGTGGCCATGCTGGGCGATGAGTGATGAAAAAATGTTACCCGCCGTCTCAGCCTTGCCTGTTCTAAGATAAAGATCACCAAGATTCTTCATTGCTTCCCAGTTGCCTCCGTCGAGATTTATTGCTGTTTCGAAGGCTTGCTCAGCCTCCCCGATCCTTCCGCCTTCGAATAGAAGGCAGCCAAGGTTGTTCCAAGCACGTGAATCCTCTGGTGCTATCTCAAGAAGATGCTTAAAGACACTGACAGCCTCACCGCTTCGTCCATTGAGCGCAAGCACGACACCTTTCTCATAAAGAGCTTCAATAAACATGGGCATATGCTTGAGTGCCTGATCAAAGTGTACAAGAGCTGAGTCAATGTCATTGGTGCTAAGGGCGCGTCTGCCCTCAAAGAGACTCATAACCGCAAGTTCCTCAGGATGAGGTCTAACCTTAGACATGTGGATATAGCTCTGCCTGGCGCACACTATTCTCAATCCCCTATCCTTGATGCGTTGCTCAAGCTCCAGGAGCACAGCTGCAGATGAGAAGCTCCTGGAGGGTTTGCAACCGAGCAGAACCTCTTTGCCTATCGCAAAAGCCACCGGATAGCCAATGTCAACATCAATCACCCGTCCCTGCCACTCAAGCGAGTTCTTACGCGCAAATCGAAAGAGGGGTTTGCCTGGGAGTTTATACTTGGGCTTGGTGAATTGTTTGCCCCAACCCGCATTACTTGCCGCCAGCGCGCATCCCACACCATCGCCTTGGAGCGCTGAGATTAAGCCCTTCTCCCAATCAGGGGTAAGATGGGCACCTCCCATCACGAAGAAAATGGTCTCAGGAGCTTCCTCAGTTATCTTCTCGAGGATCTGATCTGCCAGACCATCCTTCCCATCTATCTTCACAACGTTCATATCTGATGCAAACTCATCGAGATTTGCCACATGCGAGACGAGCTCTTCACCTGATGGGAGAATGAAGAGAAGTGGTTTTAGGTCTCGCTTAACATTTGGATCTCTGGCGTCTCGAATTTTGTTGTCAAGTAAACCTCTCCACTTTTCGAAAAACTTCCTCCGATTCTCCTCCATGAGCTTTTCATAGTTAATCCCAATGGCTCTGAAGGTCTTACTTCCAGCATGATGCACAAAGACATCCTTTGCCCATAGTATCTTGTAACCAGCAAGGCGAGCACGCAAACAAAGATCGTCGTCTTCGTAATTCCCGGGTCCGAATCTCGTGTCGAAGAGTCCTATCTCCTCAAGCATACTTCGCCTTAAAAGCATGCATACTCCCACCACCTTTTCCACATCGACGGCCTGATGACGATTCCTCGCATAGAGATTTTCACTGAAATTGTACAGATCCTTTTCCGTCTTGTAGGAGGTTGGTATTTGCTGCACACTTGCGGCGAAATTGGTGGATGGAGCCACAATGCCTACCTTTGGGTCACGCTGCATATGCCACAGGAGGCGTTCGAGCCAGCCCGGTGTGACGATGGTGTCATTGTTGAGAATGACTATGTAGTCTCCATGTGTATGTCTTATACCCTGGTTGCATGCATTGGCAAATCCCGTGTTTGTCTCATTTCTTATGACTTCAATATTATTCTGGTCAGCCTCATAGGCAATGTCTTCATCAGAACCATTGTCAACAATGATAAGCCGAAAAGGTAGTGTCGTATTTTTCTTTATGCTCGTCCAGCAAGTGCGGGTGTCTGCTAGATTATTATGCACAGGCACAACTATACTCACATTGGGCTCTATCTCGGGAACCGCGGGGAGAACCTTAAAGCCACTTGATTCAAAGTCCTCTTTTGAGAAAGCGAATTCTTGAGCAGCCTCCCCTCGTCTCCCCTTCTTGATGAAATCAATTATCTCAAGCCAGTACCTCTCGGCAGCTTCAAAGCTGTAATGACGCTGAGCATGGATTCTGCCCTCATTTGATAGTCTGTCCCAGAGCTCATCATCCTTGTACACATTGATAACCTCTCTGGCAAAATCTTCTGGATCGTCGGCTATGAGGGCATTCCTTCCATGTGTGAGATTCATGCCCTCAGCACCGATGGAGGTGGTTACAATAGGTATTCCTGCTGCCAGAGCCTCACCAATTTTGCCTTTCAATCCTGAACCATATCGGAGAGGTACAACAAAAACCCTCGAGCTCATGAGATACGGGGTCACCTCTGGGACAAAACCTGTAACTATGATATCCTCAGCTGCCAGTCGTTTCACCTTTTCAGTGGGATTGTTCCCAACAATGTAGAACTTCACATGTGGCAGATCACGTTTGACGTGAGGGAGTATCTCTTGCACGAAGTAGATGACTGCGTCCTCATTGGGGTCATGATTGTAGTTGCCAACGAAGACGATACCATCTCCCCTGTCTTTCCTCCTTGCCTCAGGCAATGGATGGATGTCGGTTGAGATTCCCACTCTGAGCCAGGGGACTTCCTCGAGAAGAAGGCGGCGATCTTCCTCTGTAACAGTTAGCACCATATCGGCTCGCTTGTACATCTCCAGTTCAAGCCGTTTGGTCTCAATTGCCTTCCAGAGAAGAGCAGGATCACCACTTATCCTTGCCCTTCGCCTTTCCCTTATGAATGCAAGGTCATAAGAATCGATTATGAACACGCTCCTAGAGGAGTATGTACGAATGTCTCGCCAGTATTGATGGGCAACATGGTGGAAACCAACGATTATCGCTTTGAAATCATTTGACTTAAGCAACAGGGGAAAATCTATCCAGATCGGTCCCTGAATCTCACATCCCATGTTCCTCAGGCGTGTCTGATCCGTGTGAAAGACGGTTATACCCATTTTTTCCAGTTCATTTATATACTTGAGTTGCCCTGCCCCATTGCGAGCGAGGAAGACTATGTCGAAGTATTTGTTGAGAATCTTAAGGGTATTGAACCAGCGTTTCTCACCAGCTGCACGATCATACATTGGCAGGAAAGGCAGAATTATGAGTATCTTGTCCCTGCCCGTCGAGGATCTTATTTCGAAAACATTCTTGCGATGACGCTTGAGCTCCTCACCCCATCTTGCCATGAATTTAGGCTTATTGCGCTCCTGGAGCTTGCGCGAAAGTGTATTGTAGGATGGAAGGCCGCTCGTAGCTCCCTCAATATGGATGACCTCCGCAGTAGGTTCATAGACAACCCGCCAGCCCTGCTTGCGTGCCCTGAAGCAGATATCAGTATCCTCCCAATAGGCTGGGCTGAAAATCTCATCAAGATAACCTATCTCATCAAGAACCTTGCGTTTGATGAAGAGGCAGGCGCCTGAACAGTAATCCACATCTCGTCGAATGTTATAGATGTAGCGGTTGGGATCATCGAACTTGCCTATATTTCTTCCCGAACCATCCTGAAAGATCTCACCCCCAGCCTCCTGGAGTCTACCATCTGGATAGAGGAGTTTTGCACCTACTATACCTATCCTAGGATCGCTGTAAGCACAATCATGCAGTGCCTTAAGCCAGCCCTTCTTGACAAGCGTGTCGTTGTTAAGAAGCACGATATCATTCTCAGGGTAGCGTTCCATGACGAGATTGTTGCCACCAACGAAACCGAGATTTCTGGACAAATGAACAGCATCGACCTTCTTGCCAAGGGAATCGAGATACTCCTTTGTTCCATCGCTTGAAGCCTGATTAACCACACAAACACGATAAGGTACGGTTGTATTTTCAAAGACACTTTCAAGACACTGCTTTAGAAGATCGACATTGTTGAGACTAAGAATCGCAATTACAGTCGGTTTTCCCATCTACTCCTCCTTGCTCCGTAGGAAATCGAGACCAGAATTGCTGAGACGGTAACTGATTCTTGCGATCTCTGCTTCAAGCTCCTTTACCCTCCTATCAAGTGAAAGTGCCCATTGACCTCGCTCATCGAATTGTCTTCTTAGATCCTGAAGTTCTTCTCTCAGGCGGCTGATTGTCTCGTCCCTCTGTCTAACCTCGTTATCTAACCGCTTCGCCCACCTCGCCCTTTGATCAAGCTCTTGCGATAGCTCTTGGAGCATAGATTTTAGATCCCTGTGACGCCAATTATGCCTATCTATGAAAAGTGCATTGAGCTCTTGAAGAAGTCTGGGCTCAATGGGGCTTTGACTGCAGATAGCAAAAAGATATGAGGTGCCGTCATCGGAAGCAGTCACTTTCGAGAAACTTTCTTCAGGCAGGATGCTTGCTTTCAAGACTTGACCATTATCGGCTTTGAGATCACCGATTAGAGTCCCTTCAACCCAGAATTGTCCCATCATAACAACGTGAGTGAAGAATTCCATAAGGATGGTTTTGAACTCGCTCTCATCATATTCCTTGAAATGGAAGGGATTTTTCCCCTCTGGTCCGCCAGCCCTGTAGGTCAGCCTATTGGGTGTGGAGATCATGACGATCCCGTGGTCCTCAGTAACACGTTTAATCTCACTCAGAAGATTCACAGGGTTCTTGACATGCTCAAAGACCTCAAAACATGTAACCAGTTCAAAGATCCTACCAAAAGCAAGATGGTAGGCATCCATGATGGCAAAGTGGAGCGAAGGATGGTGATAGTTCTTGCTTGCAAACTCTATGGCATCCTCCGATATGTCTACCCCAATAACCATTCGTGCACCCATGAGTGCAAGCCAGTGACTTCCGTAGCCACAACCACAGCCCACATCAAGCACACACCTGTCTTTGGCAAGCCCTGAAGCATAGAGATAGCGGCTCATATGCTCGACATAGAGCTCGCCCGGAGGTGTAGACCCAGGCACATAGCGTTCACCTGTGAATTCCAAGTTCTCCTCCTGACATCTATAAGAAAGACCTTAAGTTGGCTGGCGAGACCAAAGCGACAGGGCCAGCTATGTTCGACCATGGGCCTCCATCAGCTACCTGGCTCGCCAACCAATATCGTCTCCTGGATTCTGGCAACTTCACGAAGTTGGCGTCTGACAGCATCAAGAACCATCTGCGACTCTATCGATTCCATACAATTAGGTTTACGTTCGCATTTCTGGCTGTAGCAGGAGATGCAATCAAGAGGCGCAACTATCTTCTCTCCCAATCCGTAGAGATCAAACTCAGCAGGGGACGTCGGCCCGAAAAGAACAACAGTCCGCTTGCCAAGTCCAACCGAAGCATGAGCTACAAGGGTATCGCCACTCACAACGACATCACACAAGTCAATTACCTGGAAAAGCTCTCTTAAGCATGATGCCTGCCAGAGAAGTGGCTGCCTCTTAGTTGTATGCGCTATGAGAAAATTTCTTTGGTAATCATCAGGCCCACCGAATAGCAGCACCTGCGCTGACAATTGCTTCTGCATCATATCTATAAGATTTACAAAACCCTCAACTGTCCATTTCTTGAGTTCCCATCGTCTACCTGCACCCGTATTTATGCCAACTACGGGAAGCGAAGGCTCAAGGTTTAGCTTGTGAGCTATTTCACTTTGCTGAGCTCTTTCCGCATCTGTCAATCCGATGACGATATTCTGATGGCTCGGATCGAGATTACACATCTCGTGTATGATTTCTTGATAAGTTCTTGTGTTGGCTCGCTTGATCTCATCGTTCCCACCCATCTCCAACCACCGAAGAGCTGCATCTCCAAGCGGGACGGGGGCTCCTCTGGGGCTTGCAACAAAACCAAACTTTGTTTCCGCACTTGCAATTGAGGCAAGATGGCAGGATCTGCTGCAGGTGTCAGGATTTACCACAATATCAAATTCCCTGGCGAGAAGTGTCGCCATATACAATTGAGGCTCACTGAGGATTTCATCAACATAGGGATTACCAACAAAGAGAGGAAGAGCCTCTTGAGTTGTTATCCAGGTCACATAGATTGTTCCATACTCACGCTTCAGAGATGGAAGCAATGACGTTGTCCTAAGGACATCACCTAAAGCTTCGAACTTGATGATAAGTATGCTGGTGCCACGTTCCTCATAGTGGCTACATGTAGGGCAGCTCGTGCCTTCGGTCTTATGATAGACGCAGGGTCTATCTCCAGGGAAATGTCTGCAATCAAGTTTGATCTTCAAGTGGGTCCCCCACCTCGAGTTTTTCAGACAAATCGATCGTGATATCTCTGGGATCGCACCTTGCAGCTCTCAAATTTTCCACCCCGATCTCCTTCTCAACCTCTGCCCTCTTTATCCTCACATCACTGGGGGCGGAAATGACAACTTTGACATGGCTGCCTTTGATCTCCTTTAGAATTATCCTTATGTCTCTACCCACATCTATTGCCTGTCCCTGCTTGCGCTTAAGGACTAACATGCCGATCTCCTTTTGCAAGAAAACTATTCCTGTATTTTGTGTTGTTTGAGTGCAGGAATTATCGGCTGATTGGGCAAGTACCGACCATTTGTAAGAACAACCTGACGGCCGATGTGGTTTTCGGTATTTATGACAATAGGACCCCTAAGATTGGCTGTCATGTTCTCTGGATTTTCTGGGATGACGACAACTGCAAACACAGCGAGATCAGTCAGCTTCTCACATTTGAGCGCATCGAGATCAGCCTTTGTCAGTTGAACCTCGTAATCAGGGAAGAAGGTAAAAGGATCGACAATAACAAAGGCCAGATTGGGCTCGTGAACAGCCTGATACCAGAGAAAGGGTGATCCCTCGTTATGTTGAATCAGAACATACTCTTTGATATCACCAAATCCAAGCATCCCATCAGGCATTGAGACGATCGAATCCTCATTGATTTCAATCTCACCGAAACGCGAAGTCGCTATCTTCATCGCCCTCTTCTCCTTTCGCTATCTTATGAAATTGACAAGGCTCGTATTCATTATCTGAGACGCAGCAGCAAGAGCCGATTGATAGGCAGTCTGTTCAGCCTGGAAGCGAACCATAACCTCTGCCATATCGGCATCCTCGATCTTTGAAATGATTGCCTGAAGATTGACCATCTCCGTGGCGAGGCGATTGTTGGCAAGTTCAAAGGAATTGCGGAGAGCACCTACCTTGGCAAGCTTACCCGAGACCTGATCAAGTGCTTGCTGTATCCTGTCGATCTCAGCATTTACCTTTGCGCCATCATTCCTGTAAAGAGCTGTCTTAACGGTTATCATGATGCTGAAGACGTTGACCTCTGATTTAACTATCTCCTGAGCACCGATATTGATTTGCAGATAGACACCTCTTGCGACTTCACGATTTATCTTGCCCGAAGTGTCGGCAACATTCGGTGTAACATCCGCAACAGTTTCGGTCTCATAGGAAACACTAAATGTATCTGAAGGATCCATCGATCCTCCCGCAAGTCTTCGAATTCTCCCACTTGCATAGTCAACCTCATAATCGACACCCTCGACATATGTCTCGCCACCAGAGCCCGTGATCACCACACTGCCCTCTTTTATCTTGGCATTGGCGAGATCTGTCCAGGAATCACCATCGAGATTCAAGGTCTCATTCTCAACTGAATAGATTGGTGAATACGGTGGTGTCTTGGTGTTTGTTCCTGAGAAGAGATAACGTTCACCATAGGTCTTGTTGATCAGATTGAGCAAACGTTCAATGAGATCTTCAACTTGATCAGCAAGTGTCTGGCGTTCTGAAGCTGTCTTGGTATCATTAGCTCCCTCGATAGCAATCTCCTTAAGCTCAATAACAATGCTTACCATGTTGTCGATAGCCGTCTGCGAACTGTCTATCCAGCCAAAGGCGTCTTCGATATTCCTCTGAAATTGCTGCTTGTCAGCCAGAAGCGACCTTACTCTCAAAGATCTTGATATGCCTATGGCGTCGTCCGATGGCTTGAGGATACACTTGCCTGTCGCCATCTGAGTTTGGGAGGTTTGGAGTCTGTTAAGAGCCGAAGTAATGTTATTAAGGATCTTGGATCTTAGCATCCTGCCTGTTATCCGCATGATCTTCCCCCTTATCACAGCATTTCCATAACAATTCCCATGAGATTATCGATAACGCCCACAAGTTTGACTGCTGCCTGATATGCGTGTTGTGAAGCAACCAGATTGGTCATCTCCTCATCAAGGCTCACACCTTTAACACTCTCCCGGCGGTTATCTATCTCACTCACAAGTAAGCCCTGAGCTTCACGCTGATTTGAGGCACGAGAAGAAGCAATCCCGATGTCGCCCACAATAGAGCTATAGTATTCCTCAGCAGTTGCTCCCTCTGATCCGAAGATACCCTCAAGTCTAAGTCCGGCTATCGCCAGAGCATTGTCGGCATTGCCAGGAGTGCCGTCATTTGAAGCGGCGATAAGACGTGGATCATTTAGTACGTCTTCAGATATCGATATCGTGGCAGCTGTTATGTTATCGGGCTCGAAGAAATCGATACCGCTCGTACCATCAAGTCCGTAGCCAGCCTCATGCACCTCATTGACCTTCTCAACGAGGGTCTTTGCCATATAGTTAAGCTTCTCAAGGTAGCCCGGTATTACCTCATCACGGCTCTCGATGAGCCCAGCAAGCTTACCACCATTTATCTTGAGTCTATGATCAGCATTGCCAATTACAAGATCGTGGACTACAAGATCGCGACTGACACGCTCTGTGACATTCACACGAAATGAGTTTCCTCTCTCAACCAGAGCTTCACTTCCTATCTTGACTGCCACTGCACCGTCGTGTGACTCAAATGTCTTGATATCTACAATTTCGGAAAGCTCATCAAGAAGCTGGTCACGTTTATCTCTAAGATCCGATGCTTCTCTCCCACCGCACTCGGCACGCACTATCTGCTTGTTGAGATACGCTATGCGCGATGCAAGTGAGTTTATGCGATCAACCTGACCTTCGATCTCACTGTCAAGGTTTTGGCGAATCTCATTGAGACTTCCAGCAAGCCTGTGAAAAGCTTCACAAAGTGAATTGGCTTTGCCTATCACCATCTCTCTTGAGGTCGCACTCTCGGGTTCGTTTGCAAGTTCCTGCCATGCATCCCAGAACTCCTGGAGAAACGAGCCCAAACTTACATCCGAGGGCTCACCAATAGCCATCTCCACTTCTGAAAGTGTCTGCTCCAGGCTCTGGTAGCGAGCATAGGAGGCAGTTGCGTTGCGATAGGAACTATCAAGGAAAACATCCCTCATTCTCAGAATGGTCGCAGTCGTCACGCCGAGACCTATTCTTCCAAAGCTCAGCTCAAATGCCTCACTCTCGGTCAAGCCTGGCCTTCTTCTTGAAAAACCTGGAGTATCAACATTGGCGATATTGTTGCCATAGACGCTTATGGCGAGCTGATAAGCCGAAAGTGCCTTACGTGCGATTTCCAATCCGGCAGTCAAACCAATCATCTCGATCTCCTCACAGGCTATATGGTTCTATTGATGACTATATGACCGGTTGTGCGCTTGACATCACCCTGAGGTGTATAGACAGCCGAAGTGCGATCTTCGCCGGCTACCAACTTTATTGTGTTGTCGATATAGGCAAGCGATTGATTTATGAGCATGCCGTTTTGAGTATTTACTCTGCCAATTGCATCTAAGACATTCTTGAGTGCTTGCTTTGTGCGAGATAGCTCGGAAGCCAAATAATCAGGAGCTGCATCAATAAGGTGATCAAGCTTGAGCTTCGTCACATCGCCCTCATGATTCTCACTGGCGAGGATCGCAGTGCGCTTTTCTTCGATTGCTCCAATGGCTCTGAGGATTTCAATCTGCTCCTCGACGGTAGCTGTTACCTGCTCAACATCTCCATCTACGAGTGCTTGCTGTTGAGCAAGGAGCGTTGAGTGGAGCCTTGCCAGAAGATCAACTTCCTCATTTAGGATCGTGACGAGATCATTAAGTCGAGCAATTTCCATCAAATAGCCTCCATAGGACTTAACCAGCTCTGTCGGCGACTGCCGTCGATGTTGAACCCTGAAGTCTCCCCAGATGGTCCAGAACCTTCTCGACATATTCGGTTGTTTCCTTATATGGAGGTATACCCCCATACCTTTCAACTGCTCCAACACCAGCATTGTATGAGGCAAGGGCAAGTCGGAGATCGCCCTCGAAGCGATCAAGCAGCCGCTTAAGAAGCCTTGCCCCACCAAAGATGTTTTGCACCGGATCAAAAGGATTGGTTACTCCAAGCTCATGTGCCGTCGCATCGGTGAGCTGCATCAACCCCTTCGCCCCTTTGTGAGAAACAGCGTACCTATCCCCACCCGACTCCTGCACTATGACTGCCTTTATGAGGTCAGCACTTAGATTGAAGATTCTGGCCGCTGCCTTTATGGTAGATTCATATGGCTTGAGCACTTTATGGAGTGTTTGGTGATTACGCCGACTCTCCGGCACGCTAAGAGGAGGCTTGGTTTGAAGGCGTACATGGCGAATTGCCTGTGAGCGCCTTTCGATTCTGGAGACGTCGGGTTTGGCTGCATCATCAATCCCGAGCCCTCTCGCCAGGAGTTTAGCAATCCCGATCCCTCCTGATTTGGCAAGAGCAATGCTAAGTTGTTCATCCATCATTGATTTGAAGATATCATTCCCGAATCCGTTCTCACCTTCCTCATCATCTGTCTTGAAGGCACGCCTCATTGTGGAAAGCATGTGATAGATGAGAATGGATTCGAATTCCTGACAGGCTCTGCGAGCCTTCTCATTATCAGCTTTGCTTTTTGAAGGAACATCACCTGACGCAGCAGTGTTTATCTCCTGAGTTCTTACAAAATCCACTTTGAGAGCCATGGTTTCCTATCCGTCCTAGATGATCTTTATCTCCGCTCGAAGAGCACCTGCCTCCTTGAGAGCCTGGAAGATTGCAATTATATCTCTAGGGCTTACTCCTAGAGCATTGAGAGCTCGTGCCACATCGGCAACACTTGCAGTCTCTTTAAGAGCAACAAGACGATTCTTGGAGACATCAACCTGGACATTCTCATCAGTCACTACGGTAGTTTCACCCTTGGAAAACGGAGCGGGCTGAGAGATATAAGGTCTTGACTTTATCTCTATACTGAGATTTCCGTGGGCGATAGCGACTGCACCAATCGTGACATTTTCACCAGCTACTATTGTGCCCGTCTTCTCATTTATGACGACAATCGCAGGCACGTCAGGCTCAACATGGGTGGTCTCAATTCTTGCCACAAAACTTACGAGATCACCATTTGCCCTTATGTCATCGGGTACCTCAACTCTGACAAGTCCTGCATCTACTGGCTTAGCCTTTATCTCGCCGAAGGAAGCCTCTATGGCATGGGCAATTCGCGCCGCTGTCGTATAGTCTGGATTGAACAGAGCTATATCGATGTGATCAAGTTCAGTCTCTTCTTGGCCGGGCTCAGCCTTCACAATTGCGCCACCGGGTATGCGCCCAACGAGAGTGTGGTTCTGGGCAACCATATCGCCACCGCCGCCCGAAGCTTTGAAACCACCTACCGAGATTGGTCCCTGTGCGTAGGCGTAAACTTTTCCATCTGTTGCAGCGAGCGGAGTTAGAAGAAGGGTGCCTCCTTCGAGGCTATTAGCATCCCCCAATGAAGAGACAGTAACATCTATTTTCGTTCCCCTTTTGGCTGTGATCGGCAATGCCGCCGAAACTATGACGGCAGCCACATTCTTCGTACGCACCTTATTAGCAGGTACAGTGATTCCCATCCTCGTAAGCATGTTAACGACGGACTGGACCGTAAACTCGGTGCCCTTGCTGTCACCTGTCCCATCAAGGCCGATAACAAGCCCGTAGCCAAGAAGATTGATCGTGCCCTTCACCCCAACTGTGCTGATATCCTTTATGCGAGGGCTGGCTAAAGCAATCTGAGATGAGACAATCAGCAGGACCACCACTAAGATCTTCAATGGCTTCGCCATATTTGCGATCTCCTTAGAAAAACCATCCTATGATGCGTGCAAAAATGCTGGGTTTTGTTCCAGATGTTACAAGGCCTTTCCCTTTATATGTGATATGAGTGTTAGCTATGTCCGTTGAATAGATGGTATTGTTTGTGGATACGTCCTCTGGCCTTACCACCCCAGTGAGAATGAGTATTTCCTTCTCGTCGTTTATGAGGATCTCCTTCTCACCTCTGATAACCAGGTTGCCATTATCAAGGACCTCCTCAACAACAGCAGCCATACGTCCAATTATGCTTCCTCTGCGCTCAGTTGAACCGCTTCCCTCGTGTTCTCTGCCAACGTTGGCACTTACGGAGAAACCTGGTATGAAATCGAGTCCACCTGTACCTTCCTCCCCCTGAGTGGAAAATTTGGTTTCCTTTCCTGTGGATATCTTTGAGCTATTGGAAGCCAGGGTCTTCTCAGTTATGATGACGGTCACGATGTCACCCTTCTTAGTTGCCTTTATGTCTGAATAGAGCGAATCGAAGGCAAGAACGCCTGATGCTGAAACAAGAATTCCGCAGACAAGAAGGATCGCGCTTGCTTTGCTTTTCCTTTTCATAGTTCAAAACTCCCGCCCTTAGAGCATTGTCTTTTCAAGAACAGCCAGACCCTTGCCAACAACTGTCACAGTCAGGCGCTTGCCTGTTGTAAGATCTCTAACAACAATGCGGTCACCAATAGCCCCATCTTCAAGAGCTCGCGCCTTGGCGGTGACCGTGACCGAACCTATGATGACTGAAACCATGACATCAGCTCCGCGTTCAACGATGGGAAGGTCCTCTACATCTGAAGAGGCAAGGATTGACCCAGCATTTATTACGCGGCGTGTACGTTTACCTGCCGCTGAATCTCTATCCTCAAAATAGCCGTCTGTGAGAAACGTTATGTCACGCTTCTCAAGTCTCACATCATCTCGATCGATGATTTCATGCCTCCCAAGGCGCCTGGCAGCAACTGCAACTTTCTTGAAGATACGGACTCTAGCAGTTGCAGTGAATGCTTGCTGTTTGCCACCAACATTCGCGATTACCTTGAATGGAACTGTTCCGACAACAGGCCGATTGCTATAGAGATCGAATGTGTAAGATGTTATGTTGACATCGCTTATCTCGGGAAGGTCAATAGTTATACCCAGCGAGTCACACGGTACGCTTACCATCTGGGCAATAAAAGATCGGGCTGCTGCCTCAATTTCCTTAACCTGATCGCACTGAGCTGGTGAGAATGTCCAGACTATCACCAGGCAAACATGAAGCAAAATCAAAGCGGATTCAAATTTCGCTTCCATCACTTACCTCGCCAGATTGTTAACAATCGCCAACATGTCATCAGCGGTCTTTATGGCCTTGGAATTTATCTCGTAAGCTCTTTGAGCCACTATCATGTTGACCATCTCCTCAACAATCTCGACATTGGATGTTTCAAGATAGCCCTGATAGATCTCACCGTTGCCCTCACTACCGGCTGTCCCTGGAATTGGGTCACCGGCTGCGGGTGTTTCAACATAGAGATTTCTTCCTATAGCCTTGAGCCCTGCTGGATTCATGAATCTTACAATCTCGATGCGACCGACCTCCTGAGGTTCGGTCTCGTTGCCAATTGTTACAGCCACTGTCCCATCACGACCGATCATTATGCTGGTAGTACCTTCGGGAACGCTTATCTCGGGATCAATAAGCTCACCGTCGGTTGTGACAAGTCTTCCATCACCTGAAAGCTTGAAGGCTCCATCACGCGTGTAGGCATACGTACCATCGGCAAGAAGTACACGGAAGAATCCGTCCCCATTTATTGCCAGATCGAGAGGGTTGCCAGTTGGCAGAAGCTCACCCTGCGAGAAGATCCTCGGACTGGCAACTGGCATCGTGCCATAGCCAATTTCAAGTGAAGTGGGTGTCTCTGTGCCCTGGCGCGGCACAGATGCAGGAGCACGATTGGTCTGGTAGAACAGATCCTGAAATTCTACCTTGCTTCGCTTGAAGCCCGTTGTATTTATATTAGCAAGGTTGTTTGCAATGTTATCGACATTGAGTTGCTGAGCCAGCATTCCTGTTGCTGCTGTCTTGAGTGCCCTGATCATCCATTACACCTCCTACCTCTGCCCAATGCGACCTGCCTGCTCAATGAGTTGACGAGCGCTTTGATCCTGTAGTTTTATGCTTCGCTGGGCTGTTTCAAAGTTGCGATGCAGATTTATCATCTCAACCATCTCATCGATGGGATTTACATTTGAGCGTTCAAGTGCACCCTGGATTATCTCCGTCTCTTCAGGGTTGATAGGAATGGGGGGTTGCTTTCCTGCGGCAAAGCGATTGCCTTCCCTTAGAAGTCCTTGGGGATCTTCAAAGCGAACTATCCTTAGAGTTCCAACCTCATCACCATCAACATAGATCGTGCCATCTTTGCCTATAGTCACCTGCTGACCATCTATGGGGATGGGACCGCCATTTCCGAGAACGGGTTCACCTGAGAGTGTTGTGAGAATACCCGATTGAGAAAGTGTGAATGCTCCACATCTGGTGTAGCGCTCACCATAAGGAGTCTGTATGACGAAAAACCCTTCGCCGTTGATAGCAACATCAAGCGGGCGGTCAGTTTGCTCAATGGGACCCTGCTCGAAAGATGTATAGAGTCTTAAAGTTGTGTTGGAAGCACTGACGCTTTCATTCAGGATAGCCTTGAAGGCACGCTGAGATTTGAATCCTGCAGTATTCACATTGGCAAGATTGTTGGCTATCAATTCCTGCCCGAGAATTCTTGCTTTCATATCATTTGCGAGTCGCTCGATACCACGAAGCATACCAACCTCCGATTAGAGTCCGCCCGTAGTTAGAGCAAGACGCTTGCCAGAGGAGAGACAAAGTGGGAAATAATCTGAGTCCAGATTATCTCATGTTATACCAAGGAATTACGTCTCTATAGGCAGTACCAGGCGAGGGTAAAGGTTTAAGGATGCTCACCCGGGTGGGAAGTTTTTTCCGCCTACGGAGGTCATTGTTTCTCACTCAAGGGGCTTGGCTACTTCTTCGGCAGCGGCTTGGAGGAGCTCCTTGGATGATGTGATCATTGCTGGAAGCTCATCTGAAAGCTGCCTGAGCATCTTCACATCGGGAATGTAACTGCCTTCAGGCAGACCTTGGAATTCATGAATGTGCAATGTGGTAGCTCCTTCGAGGAGAAGTCGGGAGCACCTGTCGGCTGTTGAGACGATTCCTGCTGCAAGGCTGTTGGTGCCAGCTTCGAGTGGCTTGTGGTGATATCCAACCGCATCTATTATCTCTTCGGGGAGATTCCACCTGCGACAGATCTCCATTCCAACCGCGGCATGTGTGACCCCAATGATTTCGCCTTCTGCTCTCATCACTCCAACGGATCTTATAAGGGCTAGCATCCTTTCCTTATCTTCATCTCTAAGGGCTAAATCGATCGCGACCTTCCCCACATCATGGAGCAAGCCACAGCTGAAAGCCATACTATAGATTTGCATACTCGCCTTTCGACTTATCATTTGAGAAGCATAGGCAGTTCCCACTGAATGCTCCCACAGGCGACCGGCGTCCAGACCGTAGGCCTCAACTGCCTTTGAAAGAATATTTGAAGCTGATGCTGAGATGAGCACGTTACGGACATTTGAATATCCCAGCAAGACCAGGGCTTCAGTAACATTATAGACACGCCGGGGCAATCCAAAGTAAGCCGAGTTGGCCATGCGAAGTACCTTACCGGCAAAACCCTGATCAAGTGAGACAACCTCGGCAACCTTTGTCAGCTGAATCCTGGGATCTCTCAACATCATAAGAACCTTTTGAACACATTTCGGGAAAGGAGGAATGTTTGAAGTAAACTTAGTAAGATCAACCTGTCTCTCATCCTCGCTGGGCTTCATCACTTTTGCTCCTCAACCAGGGTCTACGAACAATCTCCTCACCGCGAAGACTGAACTCAACTCCACCTGTCTCAACCTCATTCACGATCTGAGCAAAGCATATAGAGATCTCAACGGGCGGATGGCAAGTCTCACGGATGATTACTTTGCCATCGTAATTGAGTGTTGCATGCTCCCTGAGTTTGATTATCTGCTCCCCTATTGTGATAACATCGCCATGAATGGCATTAGCTGCTGCTTCAAGATCCTTCACTCTTTCGAGTCTATGGGAATCGGGCGATCCGGTTGAAAGCGACTTAAGATTCTTAAGGAGATCCAATCTCCTCCTGGTGAGCTCCATTGCCTCATGTTCAAGCTCCTCAATTCTCAACGCGATGACTGGATCAACTCCAGTCTCTATTCTTGTCATAACGGGGCGTTTGCTTCCAACCGTCACGGCATCTACCCTGCCAAGAGCGTGGATTTCACCTCCGACTATGCTTCCCTTGACAAGGACATCGCCCGAGGAGAAGATCATCCCGGAAAGTATTGAACGCTCAACTACAACGTTGCCTTTAGCTATTACTCGCTCCTTTTGAATGAAGCGACACTTAAGACTTCCATCGCAGATGATTCTGCCATTGCCACCTCCCAGGAAGCCACCATCTATGATCACATCTCCCTTAGCCTCAATTGTAGCATCCTCGACATTGCCATAGATCGTAACATCACCTGCAACCTCGAGGGCAGCCCCCGATCTGACGCTTCCGAGCACCTCGATGTTGCCATCATAGGTTAAGGGAACCGGCGTCCTTCTTATGTCTTCAGTTATGAGCCCCATCCTCATCTTCGAGCTCCTGCTTGATGGGATTACTTGTTTCTTCTGAGCCCTTGCGTCTTCTAATCTGTTCTCGGAATGCATAGCGAAGTATCTTGCCCCGCTGGACTTCAGAGAGCTCAACGAACTTTATGCACACCTCCTTACCCCCTTCACACCTTGAGACAACCCTTGCATATGCTCTTATCTCCTCGAGGGTGTCAGGTATGGCAAATCTCAAGCAAAGGACATCGCCTTCTTCAATCAAGCTATGAGCCTCCAACCTTGCCCCTCCTCCGCCAATCTCCACCATGCTGCTCCTTGTCCACTCTCCTTCAGGAACTGAACCATCACGAGATATGTGTATGAATTCAACCGGCAGGGAAAGCCTTATCCTCAAGAATTCACGCCTATCTGGAATGATTTTATCTGTCATAGCATTACGCCTCTAAGTCAATTCGCTTTCCTAGGTCTTTCTCCTGCGTCTCGCTTTCTTCAGGCTTCCCCTCTTCCGCTGGAGCCCTCTTCGCACCATGATTGGTGTTGCGTCTTCTGCGGTCTTCCTGCCTCGGCTTCTCGACCTTTGCTATACCTTCGGGTCTTCCTATCATGAAAGGATTATCGTACTCAATCCTCGGTTCCATAAGGATCACCTACTTCGATAGGTGTGTTCTCAGTCTTCCTCGCAGAAAAAGGATGGCTTTTGAATGTATCTGTGAAACCCTCGACTCACTTATTCCGAGAACTTCACCTATCTCCTTCATGCGAAGACCTTCGTAGTAGTAAAGGCCCAATATGCTCCTTTCAGTCTCAGGAAGCTCCTTAATGGCATCAGCCAGAACCTCTACCAATTCCTCTCTTTCGAGCTTGCTTAAAGGATCTGGCCAAGCACTAGCAGCGTCTTCCTGGGTTATGTCGATTGACAGATTGCCATTCTCGAGAAGCTCCTCAAGTGAGTAAAGATCAAGGCTACTCGACGTTGCAAGCAGATGGGAAATCTCGTTTACGTCCAGACCCGATCGCTCAGCGATCTCATGGTCCTCCGGATATCTGCCCAGCTCGCGCTCAAGCTCGCTGATAGCTCTGCCGACTTGCTTGACCTTGGCCCTTATCGAATAGGGAAGAAAATCCTGCTTTCTCAACTCATCAAAGATTGCTCCTCTTATCCTGTAGCGTGCATAGGTTTCAAGCTTTGCTCCCTTCGCAGGCTCATAATCATCAATTGCCTTTATGAGCCCAACGGTGCCAGCACTTATGAGGTCAGATATATCTACACTTCTGGGAAGAAGTTCTGCGATATCCTGGGCGATGCATCTAACAAGCCACAGATACTGCTTTACAATCTCGTCCCGATCGGCAAGAGCTGTGTTTTCCTTCACTGGAGTTCTTATGTGCTCATGATTTTTCATCCCGAATCCTCAGGCAACTTCATTCAAACCCTCAAATATCTTTTCGGCAATTACTTCATAGTCAGCAACAAAGATGCCATCGGTAGATCGTGCCCCTCCAGTCACATAGGTCAGGGGTACGGCACTCGATAGGGCAACCGAAAGAGCTCCGCCAATACGCGTTGCCTCATCCATCTTTGTAAGCACAAGCCCCATGTTGGGCGAACCAGGGATACATGAGACAAGGGCGAACATGTTCTGGGGATCCATTGTTGCCTCGATGACCAGATTTAACCGCACTGAGTCAAGGGCCTTACTGAGATCAACAAGTGAACGCAGAAGGGTATCCTCAATCTTCGAAATGCCTGGCGTATCAACCAGGATTGTTGTTTTGGGATGCTTTTCGATCAATCTCTCAAGATGAGAGCATGAGTCGATATGATGAAACTTTGCCTTGAGATTCCTTGCCTCACGCTTAAGCCATATAATGTCTCGCGATGACTTCGGGCCGAGGAAGGCAACTATGGGTCTCGCCTTTCCTCTGGTTGCACAGCGTCTCGCAACCTTTAGAAGTGAAGTTGTCTTCCCTGAGCCTGAAGGTCCAACAAATATGGAGACACGTTCTGTTGGATTGACAATAGGTATGCCCTCAAGGATACTCCTCACAAAGCCTTGTTGGGATTGAGCTCTTGCGAGGTCTTCAAGTTTGATGCTGTCCCTTAAGAGCATAGGATCGAAGCCAGCCGTAAGAAGACCCCTCACAAATGAGTTTGAGCTATCAGGGCACAGATAGGCATCAGCTATTACCGATTCAACTATGTCCTGGAGACGCATCTCTATCTGCCTGAGCTCTGAAAGGATGTCGCGATCAAGTTTCCTCATCTCAGTCAGGTTAGTTCGACTATTACTTGGCTTCGCAGAAACCTTTGCCATTTGTTCCACCTCCTCGCCCACTGCCGCAACGACTTCGACCAAATCAGCGCGACCCTTGACGCGGCGCCTCGCTGTCCCGAGAACTATAGCCTCAGGACCCATCTCACGCTTGATCTGAGTCAGAGCCTCCGGAATAGTTTGGGCTGAGAACTTCTTGATCTTCATCGAATCTCACCATCCCTACTGAATGCACTTCACAGTCAGTTGTTATTTCACCAAACGAGATTACTGTTACCTTCGGCAGGCTACTTTCTATAAGACGCTTAAGCGCTAGTCTGACATTGGGAGAGCAGATGATGATCGGTCTGTGATTGCTTGCAAGCATGCTCCTCGAGACTTTCTCGACAGCTTTGATAACTTGCTGAGCAGTCTGGGGTTCAAGTACGGCAGCTATACCACTCCGCGTTACTTGAATCGAATCAGCAACGATCTGCTCTATTTTAGGATCAACGGTGGCCGCATAAATGACACCGTCGCTGCTCTCACACATGTTACAAATTGTTCGCTGAAGCGAGGAGCGCACATATTCTGAAAGCACATCTATGTCCTTGGTATGAGGAGCATAGTCAGCCAATGTTTCTATAATCGTTAGGGCGTCCTTGATCGGAATCTGTTCTCTGAGAAGGTTTTGCATCACCCTGTGGACAGTGCCTAGGTTCACAGCCTGTGGGATCGCTTCTTCGATTGCTGCTGGATAATCCTTCTTGAGGGAATCGATGATATTCTGAACATCCTGTCTGCTTAGGATTTCGCTTGCATGAGCTTTTATCACCTCTGAAAGATGGGTGCCGAGAGCAACAGGTGCTTCGACGACTGTGAGCCCCATACCTTCAGCCTTGTCTTTCTCACGGGGGTGTATCCACTTTGCCATAAGGCCAAAGGCAGGATCACGCGTTTCCTCTCCTTCTATCTCATCAAGCATATCCTTTGTGCCAATGACGAGGTACTTGCCTGGGTAAACTTCTCCTTTTGCAACCCTTGCTCCTTTGAGCCTTATCTCATATTCATACGGCCTGAGCTTGACATCATCCCTTATTCGTATCGGGGGAACAACGAGCCCCATATCGACTGCTATCTGTCGTCTCAATCCCTTTATTCTTTCAAGGAAGTCACCACCTTCTGCCGGATCAACCATGGAGATGAGTCCATAGCCAATCGTCACCTCGAGGCGATCAACCTTGACGAGATCCTCAAGTGCTTCCTGCTTCTTTTCCTTCGGCTTAGGAGCTTCTTCCTTAGGCTCAACTGCTGTTTTCCTCGTCTTGTATCTGGCGTAGCCAGCGCTGGCAGCAACAGAGCCGAGCAGGAGAAATGGCACAGTTGGAAGACCAGGTACAAATGCAAGTACTACAAGGGTTGCTCCCACTATCGCCAGCGGCTTATATCCTGAGAACAGCTGAGTACCAATGTCCACGCCAAGGTTCGACTGGGCAGCTGCTCTGCTCACAACTATTCCAGCGGATGTCGATACGATGAGAGCCGGAACCTGGGTGACAAGCCCATCACCTATGGTCAGTCGCGTGTATGTGCGAACAGCCTCGCCAAGAGGCATACCCTGCTGGAGAACTCCGATTGCCAGTCCGCCAATTATGTTTACGATATTGATGATGATGCCAGCAATTGCATCACCTCTTACGAACTTGCTAGCTCCGTCCATCGCTCCATAGAAATCTGCCTCTCGGGTTATCTCAGCCCGTCTCCTCATCGCCTCCTTATCGTCGATGAGACCAGCATTGAGATCTGCATCAATACTCATTTGCTTACCCGGCATTGCATCGAGCGTAAATCTTGCGCTCACCTCGGCATTACGCTGAGTACCGCGCACAACAACCACATACTGAATAACTACAATGATTACGAAGATGACAAATCCAACCACATAGTTACCCTTTACAACAAAGGAGCCAAAAGCCGAGATAACTTCACCAGCATTTGCCTGTCCAAGAATGAGCCTGGTTGATGCCACATTGAGTGAGAGTCTGAAAAGGGTTACAACGAGCATGAGGCTCGGGAAGACAGAAAGCTCAAGGGGAGCCGTCACATAGATGGCAGTGAGAAGTAAGACAAGCGAGAATGCAATATTGAAGGATAGAAGGACGTCAAGCAGGAAAGTTGGAAGAGGCACTATCATGATGCCAATGATTGAGATTACGCAGATGGCAAAAACAACATCACCATGCCTCAGCAATCCATTTTGTGGTCCCAAAGTCATTGGTGTCGCCACTTAACCTTCTCCCTTTGTTTGGGTTCCGATTACCGAATCAACTTTGTTCTTGAGTCTGTAAACATAGCTCAGCACTTCAGCTACTGCTCGATAGAGACTTTCGGGTATCTCAGCACCAACCTCAACAAGCTCATAGAGACTATGGGCAAGAGCTCTGTTCTCATAGATTGGGATACCATGCTTAATTGCAATTTCCTTTATCTTTTCGGCAATCAGGCGCTTGCCCTTCGCAACGACCATTGGCGCATTCATGGTTTCGCCATCGTATTTGAGAGCTACAGCAATGTGAACCGGATTGGTGACAACGACGTCAGCCGTAGGCACTGCATTCATCATCCTCCGCCTTGCAAGCTCTTTCTGTGCCGCCCTTATTCGGCTCTTTATGAGGGGACTTCCTTCGAGTTCCTTGTATTCTTCCTTAAGCTCGTGTTTGGTCATCATGAGACTTTTAGTGTGCTGGCGGCGCTGATAGGCGTAATCCGCCATGCCAAGAATAGCCAAGATCAAACCGGCTTTAAGGCTAGCAACGAATGCCTGCTTGGCAAGAAAGCCAATTGTATCTCCGATGCCACAGTCACCGAGGGAGAGATACCCATTTATCCCATTCTTTATGGAATGGTAGAAAACCAATCCAACGAGAAGGGCTTTGGCTGAGTTTATTGCAACCATAACAAGGGATCTCATGGAGAAAAGGCGCTTGAAGCCGGAGATAGGATTTATTTTTTCGAGCGATGGTGTTATGGGCTCGGTTGAGACAAGGAAACCAACCTGCATGAAATTAGCCGCAAGCGCTATTGAAACGATCACCAGCATAAACGGAGCGAGAATCCTTATGCCACCCACTATGGTTTCAATGGCAATCAATCGCACATCATCAGCGCTTTCAATAAGAGGAATGCTTGAAAAGCTCTTGATTGTAAATTCCGAAGCCGCACGTGTTATCCAGGGGAGAAGCAGCTTGAGAGCTACTATCCCACCAATAACGACTGCAGCCGATGTGAGCTCTGTACTTCTTGCAACCTTTCCTTTCTCTCGCGCTTTTTCGCGTTTGCGATGAGTTGGTTGCTCAGTTCTTTGTTCCTGCGATTCCTCCATTTATTTAGCCGCCTCCTATGGCAGTCAGTATGTTCTTAAGATCTGCGTTTGTCCCAAGGATTCCCTTGGCAAGCACATATGCAAAGTAGGGGATTGAGATTGCAAGCATTGCCAGCCCCATGCTTATCTTCAGAGGAAAACCAACAACAAAGATGTTCATCTGAGGAACTGTCTTGGCAAGCAAGGCAAGTCCAACCTCAACCATGAAAATCGCACTAAGTACTGGCATCGCAACCCTTACAGCTAGCGTGAATATCCCTGCTGTTGCGAGTATAAGCTGTTTTGCTCCCTCACCACTCAGCGCTGTTACCGAGGGGGGAACCAGACTATAGCTGGCTCTGAAACTACTGAGCATTATGTGGTGTCCGTTCATAGCAAGGAAGAGCACAATCGCAAGTAAGCCTTGAAATCTTCCAATGACTGAGACATCTGTTCTCGAAATGGGATCGAACAGCGTCGAAGAAGCAAATCCCATCTGGAGCCCCACAACGTGGCCTGCGAATTGGACTCCGTGGAGAAAGAAGTTGCAGACAAAGCCTATCATCAACCCGATGAGAACCTCTCTGATTCCTAGAAGCATGTAGGTGAAACTTGGAAATTGTGGAAGTCTGGCATTTGAACTTAGAAGTGGCATCAGAGCAAATGCAAATATAAGCGAAACCCAAACCTTCACAATCTTTGGCAGAAATTGCGAGCCAAAGACAGGTGCAACAAAGACGAATCCACTTACTCTGAGAAAACAGAGTAAGAGCAGTTCAGGCTTTATGGTTGCTAGCTCCATCGCTTATCTTCCTGCGGTTATCATCTTCTCAAATGCTAGAAGTGAAAATCCTGTCAGCCTTGAGATTATCCATGGCATAAAGAGTACAAGAGCTACCGCAACTGCAACGATCTTGGGAATGAATGTCAGAGTCATTTCGTGAATCTGGGTAACCGCCTGTATGAGCCCGATGATAAGTCCAGTCAAGAGGCCAAAGAGCAGCATAGGCCCTGCAACTGAAAGACAGGTAAACACAGCCTGCTTGGCTATTTCCTGACAAAGCTCTTGCGTCATTGCTGACCTCCTAAGCGAATCCTGTAACAGTTGACTGAACAACGAGACGCCAACCATCAACGAGGACGAAAAGCAATATCTTTAGAGGAAGTGAAATCATTACGGGCGGAACCATCATCATACCCATTGACATGAGTACACTAGCCACAGCCATGTCTATTACCATGAATGGAAGAAAGAGGAAGAAACCGATCTGAAAAGCTGTCTTGAGCTCACTGGTTATGAAGGCGGGGATAAGAACATAAGTCGGGATGCCGGACCTATTCTCAGGTTGGGGAAGATTCGCCATCTGAACAAACAAAGCAAGATCCTTCTCACGAACGTGCTTGAACATGAATTCGCGGATAGGCTGGATGGATCTTGCAAGAGCTTCCTGCTCAGTTATCTCACCATGGGTCAGGGGCTGGATGGCATTGGTATTGATATCCGTCCAGACTGGCATCATAACGAAATATGTAAGAAAGAGAGCAAGCCCAACGAGAAGCTGGCTTGGTGGCATCTGATGTGTACCAAGAGCATGTTTGAGGAAAGAAAGCACCACAACTATCCTTGTAAATGAGGTGACCATCACCATAATCGCGGGCGCGAGCGACAGGATTGTGAGGAAGAATATGATTCTTATTGGCAGAGATATCTTGCTAGCGCTGTCACCAAGATCGACACTAATGGTCGGGGTTGCGGCAGAGGCTGAAGCAGATGAGATCACTAGCAAGAGTCCTATGGCAACCAGCACTGTCGCTGGGAAATTTCCTCTTAAGATCTTCGCCGTCCTCATCGTTTAGCCCCTATCAGCAAATCCCAGAGCTCCAAGAAGACTCCTCTTGAAGGATCTTTCATCCCTCTGTGCCTTCCTTATTCCCTCGAGATCCTGTTCCGAGAGATCTGCAAGGTGGCTTATTTGTGAATCAGTAACCCCGACAACCATGGTTCTGTTTGCGACCTTAAGGATGTAAATCGCCTTCTTGGGCGCTATGTGCTGCTTATGAAGCACACTTATTGCCCCATCCACCAGCCTGCCTGCCCCGGTCTTGCCAGAAAGGCGCTTCAACGCATAGACACCGCCGTAGAGGAGTGCTACCAGGAAAGCAAGCGAAAGAATCACCTTGGCAATCATTCCTCCTGTAGCTGTGCCCGGGGTTGCGAGACCTTGCATTTCTGAACCTGGGTCGGCTCTCAAAGCCTTACCTCCGAATTGGCCTGCCACAAGCACAAGCACTACAACAAAGGCAAGCAGTAGCAATCTCTTGTGTTTCATGACTCCGGAGAAGACCTTCTTCATTGCTTGCCACCTTCGATGGGATTGATGAGATCGGTGATCCTTACACCAAACCTTCCATTGACAACGACAACCTCACCTTTACCAAGAAGCCTGCCACCTACGATTATGTCCACGGGTTCATTCGTCGATCGCTCGAGCTGGATCACGGCACCTTCGCCAAGGTTGATTACTTCCTTGATCAGCATCGTTGTGCGTCCGAGCTCAACCGTGACAGGCAAACTCACATCCATGAGCAAGCCCATGCTTCCCGAAACCGCTCTTGTCTTGTCTTCAGTTACAGGTTGAAATTCAGCTTTTTTGACTTCACTCGATTCATCAAGGGTTGCCTTTCCTCCATCCTGGGAGGTACTTTCCTGTGTGAGGCTGGTCTCCACATTCTCAGTTGGTTCTGCGGTCGCCTGTGCATTTTGATTCTCAGCCGACATTCCCCATTCCTCCTTCTACAGGTCGTGTGATTTTTACCGCAATTCTTCCACCAAGATTGCCTGGCCTGCCAAGGTAGAGGCAGGTGCCACCAATTGCAATTTCGACTTCGTCATTGACATGGTTATCCAAGAGGAGTACGTCACCTGGTTCGAGGCTCAGAAGGTGTTTTAGACCAATAAGCGATGGAGACAAACGAGCGCTAACAGTCAGAGGTACATCCTTTAGAAAAGCCTCCATCCTTGCACGGTTGCCACCGCGCTTCCTCGTTGGCTGCGTCTTTGCAAGGGCCTTGATCACTGGTTCGAACATCAAATAGGGATAGACGATCTTGAGAGAACCACTGAGCTCGGTAAGCCTCATGCTAAGTGAAACGCTTATGGCTGTATCATTCAGCCCTAAAGATGGTATGAACTCTGGTGTTGAAACATAGTCACCAGGTATGAAATCGAGATTTTTATAGCTCTTCCACGCCTCCCCAGCACTTTTCACCACCTGATCAACAAATCTCGCAAGGAGTCGCTGTTCAATTGATGTGAGCTCTCTTGCCTCATCAATGGGTTTGCCTTTTCCCCCCAGAAGCCTGTCAACAATTGCAAAGGCAAATCCTATGTCGATATTGAGAATGCCAAATCCTTCAAGGGGTGATGCTGTAAATGTGTAGACGACACAAGGAGATGGGATTTCGCTTAGTACTGCTTCCCAGGATGATTCACCAATCTCAGATATTGTAACTTCCACGTATTCCCGTAGGAGTCCTGCAAGGACGACACTTAGTTTGCGGGCAAAGTCTCCATGGGAACGCTCAATCAGTCTGATCTGATGTTCAGCCAGGCGCTTCGCTGAGCCAAAATCCCAAACGTCAACTCTGGTATCTTGCCCAGGGGCACCTGGGTCTACGGCTTTATCACTCATGCCGACCCCCACTGCTTACTTTGATCTCAATTACTGCAATACGAAGTTAGCGAAATAGACCCCAGTCACATCTCCAGTTTTGAGGAGATCGTTGACTGAAGTCTCTATTTCACTCCTTATCGTCTCGCGTGTCTTGAGATCGCTCAATTCATCTACAGTCCTTCGACCCAATATCTCTATAAGAAGATCCCTGATCTGGGGCTCTCTGCTCTGGATCTCTTCGGCAACTGCCGGATCGGCCGTTTCCAGGGCGACCGTTGTACAAAGGTAGCGCGTTCCGCTCGTAGCTGAAGGATTCACGACCACATCCTTGATGGGTGTAATGGTTCCAACGGTAGGAGGTTGAGTAGCCTCAGGAGTTTCCGCGGCAGCTGCCTCGGGCGGCTCCTCTGCTTGCCGCATTGCATTGACAACACGCGTCTCAAGCAAGCGCGGTGCAAGAGCTCTGGCCACCAGGTAGTAAGCAGCAAAGGCATCGGCAACGATGATGGCCAGAATGACCAGAGTACGAATGGCAAGAGCGAGAGTTGGTGCAAGCAACACGCGAAGTGGAACGCTTGGCTGCTCAGGCTTCTCAACCACTGCTGCAGCTTCTGGCACGTTTTCCTCAGCAGGTTCGGTGGTTGCTTCCTTTGCCTCCGGAGTCTCCTCCGGTGCTTCCTCCACCTGGACTGCTCCCTGCGCGCTTGCTTTGGCCTTCTTGAAGAACTTTAGATTCTCCTTTGACCCTTCTTCCCTTGCCTGCTCCTCGGCCATTCTGACCACCACCTTTCACTACGACTACCTTGTCATGTTCACGAGCTCAGTGAGCATCTGATCGCTCGCGCTCAGCACCCTGGCATTTGCCTGGAAACCACGCTGAGCAACCACCATATTCACGAATTCCTCAGCAAGATCGACATTTGACATCTCGAGAGCTCCGCCCGAGATGCTCGCACTCACGATCTTGCCAGGTTCACCCCTCATAGGCAGACCCGAGTTGCTGGAGGTCACATAGAGTCCGTCACCAACCTTCTCAAGTCCTGCCGGATTATTGAACTTCGCAAGGATGATCTGAGCTATTGGCTTCGAGACTCCGTTGGAGAAGAAACCCGTAATTATACCACCGGAGTCGATCGAGATAGACGTCAGAGCACCCATACCGTAGCCATCTTGGCCCTTAGCTGTTGTGCTGAAGGGGGATGAGAACTGGGTGATGCCATCAAAGCTGCCTGGGGTACCCGCATCAAACACTACTGACATCTCATCAGCTCCATTTGCCGGACTGAAGGTAAACGCAAGGCTACCACCGTCGTAGACGAATGAGGCAAGTGAGCCGTCCTCATTGAAGCTCACCGTACCCGATTGACCACCCTTTATCTGTTCAATTCCATCCAATGAAGCATCCCAGTACCACATGCCAGCAACTGGAGACCTGCTGAATCTCACGGTGAGGTTATGCTCCACACCGAGTGAATCGTAGATGCCGATCGAGGTATAGTGCTCAGTAGGAGCAGTATCAACGACCGCGGTACCAGCCTTGAGCCCATTGTTGGCATCAATCACCACACCTCCACCACCAAGTCCCTCAATACCTGTAACAAGACCTGTGGTCTCATTGATAACCAGGGAGAGGCTAACAGCGCCCATGGGTGCTTTTCCTTCTGGTGTGAAGACGTCAGTTGCAACGAGTGTGCTGGCTGTACCGTTATCCACAACAAAGGAATTGCCAACTGCCGCACCAAATATTTGGCGCGTTATATTGCCATCAGCAGCTACTGAAGTTGTTATGTTGTAGGTGGCACCATCTCCTGCATAGTCTCTTGTGAGGACAACCTCGCCTCCTTCGAGACTTGCAGTAACCCCCGTCACGGTGGAGTTGATGATATTGATGAGATCCGTGATGGTCGAGCTCTCATTGAGACCCGTAATCGCAATTGGATCCCCGCCATCAACGCCAATTGTGAAGTCGTTGAATTCTGTTACGCCAAGACTGCCGAGAGTTTCCGATCCATCAAGAGCTCCAGGCTTGACAAGGTTGCTTCCAGCCAGACTGCTTGCCACAGCATTCTCACCTGTTATGGTGATCTCATGGCGTCCGCCGGCCCCATTTATTGCCGTTCCATAGACTGAGGTTATGCCTGTGGTTCCGGCAGAGACCAGGGAGGCTGTCGCAGTTGTCGCCGAAGCATCGAGGTTACAGCCAAAGGTTATCCTGGTTGTCGATTTCGCAGGTACCTTCCTTCCAAAAGGAAGTGTTATGTTCTCGATTGCAGCCCCTGGGCTTATCACCCCATTGCTGTCAGCAAGACGTCCCTGGAGAATGAGCCCTGTGGACGGGTCGATAAGGTTACCATCTGCATCGTAACCAAATGATCCAACCCTCGTATAGTATTCCTGGTTGCCATCTGAGAGGATAAAGAAACCTTCACCATTTATGCCAAGATCTGTTGGTACACCGGTATTCTGGAGAACGCCCTGCGAGAAAATATTGTCGATGGTGCCAACGCCCATACCCAGACCAAGCTGGAGTGGACTTATCCCACCGAGGCCGTTCTGCGGACGCGATGCACCACGAAGCGTTTGCACCAGAGTCTCACGGAAGGTTACTCTTCCTCCCTTGAAGCCTATGGAATTTATGTTGGATATGTTGTTACCCGAAACGTTAAGCGCTGTCAGATGACCCTTGAGTCCTGAAACGCTTGTGTAAAGTGAACCTAACATCTTCACTTACCTCCTCTCTGGCTGCTTCTGTCATTCCACAGCCGGAGGGCCTCCTCATAAGAGGTCCAGCCCTTTGTAAACCTCAAGCAATGACCGTGCTGTCGATTGAGGTGAAGACACCGCCCTTGGTCTCCCCGGCTGACATGGCAGTGATCACTGTGCGATTCTTGACGCTTACGATCAATGCCAGCTCATCCATGAGGACCAGGGACTCATTGGCTCCTTTGCTTCGGGCAGCGTCAACAGCTGCGCCAAGCTTCTCGAGATCCGCTCTATCGAGAGTGAGACCTCGAGCTGCCAACCTGTTCAAGGCGTGCTTGGAAAACTTGAGCCCGCTTGAACTGGCAATGCCATTGAGAACCTTGCTGAAGTCCTCACCCAGCAGACGCGGCTTTGCCTTAAGATCGCCTATGCCGCCTTGCTTAGGAAGCGGACCATGAATTCGATTCACGCTATCACCTCCTCATCCCATTGAAGGGTTACGTAGCTCAATAATGTCCGAAATCTTGACTTCAACCCCATTGACGACGAAGACCGCTTCGCCATCAACGAACTTCACTGATGAGACCGTTCCTGTGAGAAGTGTCATGACATCGATCGCCTCTCCGTCACGATCAAAAGCCTCAACCCTCACAGTGTAATTGCCTTCTGCCCGGTCATGCCCTTCATCATCCTTTCCATCCCAGATAACCGTGTTCTCACCTGAGACCAAATCCTGGCGTTCAAATTTCCTAATCTCGGTTCCATTCTCATCCATAATGGTGACAACAACCCGGTGTGCAGGCTCATTGAGTTTGAAGTGGATCTCGGCACTTCCCGAGGAATCGAGATGGATTGTCTCACCCACCGCCACGACCTCCTTGCCTATGAGCCCGGCGGCAGTTGTGTTGTTGAGAACTTGAGTCAGTAACAGATCAAGATCATTGTTGCGCTCAAGATTGGCGTTGATGTTTTCCAGTTGCTCAAGCGAACTGAACTGAGCAAGCTGCGCAATCATGTCCTCATTGTTGAGTGGCGAGAGAGGATCCTGATTCTCAAGCTGCACAGTGAGCAATCTCAGAAAATCATCCTTGCCCAGCGTGCGCAACGGATCTCTTGAAGCCTGGTGAGAACTCTGGTAGAGCTGATTCACTCCATTTACGTCCAAAACCTTCACCCCCTTCCTATGCCCATTTATCAAAAGTTGATGCCAAAGCCTCGACTCTTTCGATTTCCTCTTCTTCGTTAAGCACAAGATCACCACCCATGATGTGGACATGTCCTCTGCGATCCCTGCGTTGCGAATCGTCTCGATCGCCAAGGAGCAAGAATTCAAAGTCATCAGGAATGAATCCCTGCAGCTCAAGACGCTGGTTGAGCTCCCAGCTGTGATTTACGAGAGCTTCACGAAGCTGAGTGCTGGTGACTGCAATCCTCGCTCTCACGACGTTTGAAACTACACTCATGCGAACCCGTACAACATCTCCACTATCAGTCCTGAGCTCGAAACCAATATCATGTCTTGGCTTGCCTTTTTCGAGATGCTCAACAATTGCATTGATTAGTCTTTGATGAATCATCTGTGGTGGCCGAAGCTCATCGGTGCTGACCATCTCCACTTGATGCATGGATGAGGCTTGCATGGCATGATTGGGTTGAAACCTCACCTTGGATGGCTGCCGAAGTGTACTCTTCACCGGCGCTGTTTGCCGCGCAATCTGAGCGATCTCTCTTTCTGAAGCAGTCGCCGACCTGGGTGCCACCTTTGGAGGCCTTGGCCTGGGCATGTTATCATGCCCAAAATCGCTTGAGTCTTGCCCATCCCTCGCTAGATCCTTATATGCACCGATCGCATGACTAATCTCACCTCGCACCTGGCCTCCCTGCCCACGGTCGAAAATTGAAGGTACTGATTGCTTACCGTAGCTCAACCTTATGAGATAATCTACTGCCGCCTTTTCATTATCGATACCTTGATCGAAAGACGCCTGGGAAGTTTGGGTTGCATCCCTTCCATGTTGGACTGCACTCTGGGATGGATTTATCTGTCTTGCTTGATCTGTAGTTGCTTCGGCCGATCCTGCTGCACGGTTAGATTGACCGAGCACCTGCCCCACCTCGTGAGGCACCTTATCCAGGCGGTGTATTCCCCGACTTACCATGCGCATTGAAACAAGTTCGAGAGAAGATTGCCTCTGAGAAGGCTCAAACCATTCAAAGGCATCCCAATTACGCATCTTCGTCCGTGAGGTGCCAAGTGCGTCAGCAGGGGTGCTCGAGCGCGGCTTATTCCTAACAGCCTCTCCTGTTTGCGATCGCGAAAGCCGGAGCCCATCCATGTTTTTCTGAGGCGAGATCCGAGTCTTGCGTTGCGTGATGATCTCAGCTATCCGCCCTGGATTGAACTTGGTTGAAACGGAGTGATCTTGCGTCTCAATCTCAGACGGTGTCTCGACGATATCGGCGACCTTGACTCCAAGAGTATGTTTTGCACTCCGAGAAACAAGATTGGCCGAAACCCCATTCCGAGATCCGTTGGAAGTCTCATCCGTAAAGGGGCTCACGCTCAACTGGGAATCGCCAAATCCTCCATTGCCGTAGCTTCCCGCTTCTGTCTCCTCGTTGGTGACAAAGCCCATAACGTGTTTTCTCACTGCTCGTGGTGCGGCATCGACTCGGGCTGTGCTCAAGTCAAGGAGCTCGGCATCTGAGCTCAAATTACTTGATTCTTCATGCTGCCCCAGATCGGCTAGTGCTTGCTGGCCGCTAGAGATTTGGATTCGCATCATAAACTTAGGAGCCCTGTGTTCACTTGAGTCTTGCAGAGATTGACTTGAGATACTCAACTCCGAAGGTGTTGGGGAATCAATCAAATTAGCACCGCCTCGGGAAGGGGATTCTACTTGGACGATTTCGCCTGAACTTCCATTCGGAGCCTTACAGTTGTCTGAAACTTGCCTTACGCCACCTGCGTTGGCCACGGCACTCTCAGCAGGCTCCTCCCTAGGCTTGAAGATGTGGCCCTCAACCTCAGGCACGAGTTCGATAATTGAGCCCCTTTCGGGCCGCTCAAAGCTAAATGGGCTTTCCTCCAAGACCTTCTCCCCATTTTGCTTTCCAGGTGGATATGCCTTAACTGACTGCGTGTTAACCAGAACATCACCATCTTGGGGTGGTCCTGAGAGGCCGGCCTTGCTCTTAAGGGTTTGCTGAGAAAGAATGGGAAGCACCAATGGCAGACGGGCGGCCATATTCCTACCAGCAACGCTACCTTTCTCTTTTACAGTCTCGCTGCTCTCGTCTGTCGCCAAGAAACTCCACCTCTGCCCGCTCCCAACCCCCAGCTTTGCCTTTGCAGCCAGATCTGATGCGATCGTCTGCGGGTACCCCTGATTTAATGCCACCAAAGCAGTTTGAGAGCCTAGAGCACCCAAAAGGATCTCAAGGAAGCCCAATCCAGCGGCACTTCCTCCAAGAGGAGAGGGTGCTTTGCGCTGTCCACCGAGTTTGCAATTCAGCAGACAACCGATAAGGCTTTGTGTACCCTGCGAATTCAACCTCTTCCTCCTAGTCAGTCAAAAGCCGACTCAGTTTGGCTGCTCTTTCAGGCTCGAGTGCGGCAAGAACTTTTGCAGCATTGCGTGGCTTCATATTGACAAGCACTTGGATGGCTTCCTCATCAGACATCTTGGTCACAATTGCAGCCACGCTTGATGCCTTCATCTGCTCATAAACCTTCGCCAGTTGCTTAAACTTGTTTGTGCGATCTATCTCCTCGCTTGCCTTCTCCTCGACCTCTTCCGTTTCGGAACCAGCTACCTGCTCCTTGGCTTTGCTCTCTTGAGACTTGGCAACCTCGGGTTGAGGCTGTGTGGTTTCTGCTTTCGAGTTCCCTGCCTCAGGTTCGGCGGTCTCTGCTGGCTGTCCAGCGGTGGTATCCTCAAGTGCAGGAGCCTCAACCTGGGATTGCCGCTCGGTAGCCTGCCTCTGTTGTGTCTCTTCCACAGGAGCTTGAGACAAGTTACCATGGGTCTGTTCAGCCTGTGCTGGTGGAGTTATAACCTTTATCCTTAAAGGCTGAGGCGGCAGAAATCCCATCACATGCATGAAGAGAATGACAAAGACAACAAAGGGAACTGCGACAAGCAGAACAGCATCAAGCGGAATCTTCGATGCCAAGCCTTGCTTCTTTCCCTCTGCCTTTTCGGCATCTTCAGGTTTGACTTCATCAGCCATGATTACTTCTCCTTCTTCCGGATAGGTCCATGATTATTGCGCCTATGCACTTGAGCAGCTGTTTCATCGAGAGCTGCCTGCTCCATCTTCTTGAGCTGCTTGATATAGCGCTCCCTCATCCGCTGCTTGAGCTTCTCGAGAGTTTTCTTCTCTCTTGAGCTCTCAAGCAGAAGCTCACGCTTAACCACTACATCCTCAACCGATCGCGAAACCTCCTCCCTGTGATTGGCAATCTCATCAGCCAAACGCTCAAGATAGGCATAGAAGATAAGTTTGCGCGATATATCGAGAGCACCTGCTTCCATTTCAGTAGTGAGCATGCGCTGGCAATCATCCTTGTGTTCACAGAGATTGACAAGTCGTGCCTCCTTGCGCTTGAGATCCTCCTTGGCTCGAGCCAGCGCTGTCTTTCGTATATCCTCCTGCTGCTTTTTCAAACTCACCACCGGCTCAAGTCTGAACTTAAAAGCAGCCATACTACCTCCTAGGATGCTAGCTCTATCAAGCGCCTAACCGTTGTCTCATAGCTCGTTGATTCATTTATCCCCTGACGCAGGAAATTGTTGATTGCTCCAATCTTCTCAATCGCCAGATCTATTTTGGGATTGCTTCCCTTTGTATAAGCACCAATGTTGATGAGATCTTCTGAATCGCGATAGGTTGCAAGGATTTCCCTTATGCGGTTGGCTGCATTGCGATGTTCCTCCGAGACGACATCGATCATGAGACGACTCACACTATCGAGAACATCTATTGCAGGATAGTGGTTCTGATTTGCGAGTTTGCGTGACAGCACGATGTGCCCATCGAGAATAGAGCGGACGGCATCCGCAATGGGCTCAGTCATATCGTCACCTTCAACAAGGACGGTATAGAGACCCGTTATGCTTCCAAGCTCTGATGTGCCTGAGCGTTCGAGCAATCTTGGGAGCATAGCGAAAACACTGGGGGTATAACCCTTCGATGTTGGGGGCTCACCAATCGCAAGTCCTATTTCTCTTTGTGCCATAGCCACACGCGTTACCGAATCCATCATGAGCATCACATCGAGCCCAAGATCTCGGAAGTATTCAGCGATAGCTGTTGCCGTCATCGCACCCTTCACCCTTATGAGGGAAGCCTCATCTGAGGTGACCGCAACTACTACCGATCTCGCAATCCCTTCCTTAAGATCCTTGTCAAGAAAATCACGCACCTCTCGACCTCGTTCACCAACAAGAGCAATGACATTGACATCAGCCTCGCTATTCCTTGCGATCATTCCAAGAAGAACGCTTTTGCCAACACCACTGCCAGAGAAGATGCCAACACGCTGCCCTTTACCGCAGGTTAGCATCCCATCAACAGCTCTTATGCCGGTGGCAAGAGGCTGAGTGATGCGCTTGCGGCGTAGTGGATCTGGTGCGGAATGAGATACGCTGCGCTTGGCTGGTGCATTTATGGGCCCTTTACCATCAATTGGTCTTCCAAGTCCATCGACAACACGCCCCAGTAGCTCATGTCCAACATTTATTACAAAAGGCTCTCGGGTTGCGGTTACTCGACTTCCAGGGGCTATCCCGGCAACATCGCCAAGAGGCATGAGCAGAACCTTGTCATCTCTGAAGCCCACTACTTCACAGGGAACAGCCCTGTCTCCACTCTGATTTTCAATAATGCAATTTTCACCGATGGAGACCGGCGGACCGTCAGCTTCGATAACGAGTCCAATCACCTGGCACACCCTTCCACAGAGTGTGATGGGATCAAGGGTATCGACAATCGCCATATACTTTTCAGGATCTATCTTCATTTTGCTGCTCCCAACAGAGCCTTCTCGATTACATCAATCTGACTATCTATCTGCGCATCAACACTTCCTGTCTCACCCTCAACAAGACAGCCGCCTCGCTTTATACGCTTGTCAGGTTTGATCTCAACACCCTCATTGCTTGTGAGCCAGCCGTTTTCATGCTTTCGCAGAATTTCGAAATCGAGGTCACTCACCCTTATCACCATGCGCTGCCTCTCAGCCAGATGGTTTACGGCGTTCTTGACTACCTCACCTATGAGGCTTTCCTCAACCTCAGCAACCTTGCCAACAATCCTTCTCGCAATCTGACAGGAAAGCTTAAGTACTGCTTCTTCGGATTCCTTCAAGAGTCGTTTCCTTTGAGAAACGAGATCGTCAACCATCGACTTGAATGCCTCTATTTGCTCTTTAATCTCGCCCTCAGTAGCCTTTGCGCAGGCAGCATAGCCATCTTCATAGCCCTTGCGGTAAATCTGCGACATGGCGGATTCGGTTTGCTCATCATCGGTCTCGCCGAGTTGCTCCTCATGAGCAATTGCTTCTTCAGCCTTGACGGGATAAGACTCCTTAGGTGTCGGCACACGTCTTATGAGCCTAAACGATAAGGTCATCTGAGGCTCCTCCACGTCCTGCAATAACTATTTCACCTGAATCCTCAAGATTTCTTATGACCTCTATGATTGCTTGCTGAGCAGCTTCGACTTCGCTTACACGCTTGGGTCCCATGTAGTCGATCTCTTCCTGAATCATCGCTGCTGCGCGTTCAGAGATGTTCTTGAATATCTTTTCCTTTATCTTCTCGTCTGCTCCCTTCAGAGCAACTGCAAGGTTCTTGCTGTCAACTTCACGGAGCACACGCTGCATCGAGCGATCGTCAAGCAGGAGAATGTCATCGAAGACAAACATGAGTTTCCTGACCTGGCCAGCAACCTCACCATCCTTCTCCTCAATCGCGCTCAGGATCTCATCCTCAAGTGTCCTCTCTCCTTGATTGAGAATGTCAGCAAGCGTCTTGACGCCACCCGCTACAGTCTTCTGACCACCACCTACGCCCTCGAGCTGACTCGCAAGGATACGGTTTATTTCGTGGGTAGCGTCAGGTGATATGGCATCCATAGTAGCGATCCGTAGAGCAACCTCACCCTTTAAGCCCTCAGGCAAGGCTGCAAGAACTCTGGCAGCGAAGTCTGGCTCAAACTGAGCAACTATGAGTGCAATTGTTTGAGGATGTTCATTCTTGAGAAACTCAGCAACTGTTGGCGGACTCATCTCTTCGAGCTTGCTTATAGCTCCGGTAGTCTTCTGGCGCTTTATCCTGCCAACGATTTCGGAGGCTTTGGCTTTCCCAAGAGCTGCTTCAAGAATTTCAGCAACCTTCTCCTCACCGCCACCAGCCACCCGTGCTCCTGAAGCCATCGCACCGGTGAATTCGGCAAGAATCTGCTCCTGAAGCTCCTTTGAAACAGGTCCAAGATTTGCCATTTCCATAGCGATCTTCTCAATGTCACTTTCCTTGAGATTCTTGATGATCTTAGCCGCAGCTTCCTTGCCGAGTGTAAGCAGCACTACCGCTGCCTTTTTCGCACCCGAGAGTTCCTCCCTGGTCGCCACCTGTGCCAAGATCACTTACCTCCTTCTACCATTGAGCTGATGACACCTGCCGCTTGATCGGGATTGCGTTCAGCGAGTCTGGCGATCTGGGCGGCAATTCGAGTTGCTTCGACATCACCGGCTTCACTCACGCCTTTGCGACTTTCACCGCCTACAGTTAGATTGACTGAGGAGTACGAGGCGGCACCGATGATGCCAGCAACCTTTTTGATCATCTTGAGAATCATGATGAGCGCGAAGACAAGCCCAGCAAGATAAGCACCTTTGCGGGCAATTGACAGATAGAATTGCATCCTGAGCATCTTCTCCATCCCTTGCTCTTCATCTGCCAGATAGCTCCTGTCAAAGGCGATGCTCGCTATTTCAAAATAGTCATTACGCATATCATCAAAGCCAACAGCGCTCTTTACGATGCTTGCGATCTTGGCAAGCTCCTCATCGGAGCGCGGCACAAAGCGCTTGGTTGCATTCTCACCTTCACCTTCGGTCTCATACTTCCCATCAACCATGACAGCAACTGAAAGCCGCTCGATGTTGCCAACCTCACCAGCGATGTTTTCGATTGTCTTGTCGAATTCATAATTGGTGACAGATGATTCACTTGTTCCTCCGGCACCACCATCACTGCTTTCAGTGCGTTCCTCACTTATCACAACCCCGCTTTCGGGGTCATTGCGCTGAATTGTTCTCTCAATCCTTTCGAGATTGAGCTCAGCTGCAACACGGACGATGCTCTTTCCGGGTCCGAGCACACCATCAAGAAGGGTTTGGGCTTTGCCCTCAAGATATGCTTCGACTTGCTGTTTGAGCTCGAGTGCATCGCCCGGCTGACCCTGGCCATTGAAGAAACCCTTCGAGAGCAAGGTACCTTTAGAATCGAGGATCGTCACACGCTCTGGATCAAGTCCCTCAACAGCGCTTGCTACCAGATAGGCTATTCCCTCGACGTGCTTGCGTGAGAGACTGCTTGCGGGATTTGTTTTGAGCACAACCGAGGCTGTGGCTGCCTGCTGATCCTCCTTGAAGAGGGATTTCTCAGGTACCACGATGTGCACCCTTACGCCTTCGACCTCATCCATCTGCATTATCGTCTTAGCAAGCTCACCTTCGAGAGCACGCCTGTAGTTTACCTTTTGAAGAAACTCCGTCATTCCGAAGACAGTCTTATCGAAGATCTCAAAACCTACCGTTCCACTCCTGGGATAGCCTTCGCTCGCTAGCTCTATACGTGCGTCATAGACCTTACTGCTGGGAACAAGGATTGTTCCCCCTCCGCCCGCGAGGCGATAGGGTATGTTACGTTGCTCAAGCTTCTCAACGATCTGGCCTGCCTCCTCAGGTGCTAGGCCAGAATAGAGAACAGAATAGCCAGCACGAGAGATCACCCATGCCCCAACCACCACAGCAATGATTACGGCTGCAATCGTGCCTCCGACCATGATCCTTTGGCCAGGTGTTAAGTTTTTCCAAACCGAAAAGACCCGAGGAGTTTGACCTTGTTCTGCCATGCTATCCCCCGTCACTTGAGATCAATTTCCGTTAACTAAACCGTGATTCTTGAAAGCTCATGATAGGTTTCGAGAATCCCATTCCTTATCTGGACAAGCAATTCGATCGCCAGATTTGCCTTGTTCACAGCCATGATGACGTCATGGACATCATTTATGTTGCCCGATGCAAAGTCCTCTATTGCCCTGTTAGCATCTCCTTCAGCCTGAACAGCCTCTTCGAGCACCCCTTTGATTATCTTTGTAAAAGATTGAGCCTTACCTGGTTCAGCCTGTGGCACCTCAGGTTTGGGCTTGAAAATGTCAGGATGCTGAATGATGCGGTCGATGCGTATATCCGACATCCTTACCCTCCTATATCTCGAGTGCCTTCTCCACCATAGACTTAAAGGCATCCATGGCAGCAATGTTGGCTTCGTAGGCTCGAGTTGCTGCCATCATGTCAACCATCTCCTCAACGGGATTGATATCCGGGTAAGCCACATACCCATCGCTATTGGCATCAGGATGACTTGGATCATAGACGTACTTGACACGGTCAGGTGGAGCTTCGACAACCTCAGCCTCAATTGTCGGTTCCTCGCTCTCAACAGCTCTTGAGACATCCCTGCTCATGTGCCTTATGTGCTGAGGAGATGTGATCCTGAGAGCAAGCCGTGGAGAACTCGCTTTCACCCTATGAGTCCTCGTTTGCGTCTTTTCACGAACCCGTATTGTCTTCTTGCGGTACGGAAGCCCATCCTTGGCTCGAGTTGTCTCAGCATTTGCAATATTTGAAGCAATTGCTTCCATCTTTTTGCGTTGTGCTGCAAGTCCACTGCCTATCGTCCTCATGATTCCAAACAAGAGGTCCGACATCAGCTAATCCTCCTCATCAAGGCTTTCCGGTTATGGCTGTTCTTAAAGTTGCGAGTCTTCGTGACATGAGCTTGGCAACGGTCTCGTAGGCAAGCTGTGCATCAGCGAGTTCAGCAGCACTTCTTTCAAGCTGATATGTCTCATCCCCTCCAGCCTCATAATCGATAACTTCTCTGATCTGCCCCTCGCTTCGCGAAGTCTTGAGAGATCCAAGGTGGCGAGGATTGGTTTGCTTGAGCTCGACCTTGCCTAGTGCCCTGTTGAGCTCGCCTGTGAACTCAACTCTGCGAGGTATATATTCGTCACTCCCTGCATTCGCCAGGTTGCGGGCAGCAACTTTCTGCCTTGCTGCCTGTACATCCAGCAAATGCCTAAGCAGGTCAACCGTGTTCTCGTTGTTTATGCCAATTCCGCTCACGACTCCTCCTCAACATATTCACATTCCAGCGCTTTTAGCCTATGAGCAAGTTCTGCGCCAGAGAGACACCCTTGATCTTCATACACATAATTTCTTGGAAACAAAGAAGTTACCTTTCTAAGGAACCGTCACGGTTCGCTTCTGGTGCGGAAGCGGGTGGGACATTTCTTCCGCACCCTGAGAAATGTCTTCCTCTCGATAGGCTTTGAGCTTGTTGCGAAGTGTTCGCGTGGATATGCCCAGCTTCCTGGCTGCCTTAGTGCGATTCCAACCGACTGCCTCCAGCGTCTTGAGAACCATCATCTTTTCCATCTCACGCAGACTCGTTCCTGGATCAAGATTGAGAGCATCTTTCCTTATGTGAGTAATTGGCGGAATTATGTCACCTCGAGTGATCACATCGCCGCGCGTGACAATCATCGCTCTTTCAATACAATTCTCAAGCTCGCGCACATTCCCGGGCCAGTTGTGCTCCATAAGGAGCTCAAGAGCATCTTGAGCTATCCCCTTTACACGACCATTGCACAGTGGACGATAGCGCCGTATGAAGTGTTCGACGAGCTCAGGAATGTCCTCACGCCTCTCCCTGAGAGGAGGAAGATCTATTGGAAAAACGTTGAGTCGATAGAAGAGATCCTCCCTGAAGCGTCCAGCCTTCATCTCCTCAGCCAGACATTTGTTGGTAGTTGCAATCACTCGCACATCCACTTTGCGAGTTTCATGAGCTCCAATTCTTTCAAATTCCTTCTCCTGAAGCACCCTCAGCACTTTTGCCTGCGTCTGGACACCTATCTCGCCGATCTCATCGAGAAGAATCGTTCCCCCATCGGCGAGTTCAAATTTACCCCTGCGAGTGCGCAAGGCGCCAGTGAAGGCACCCCTTTCGTGTCCGAAGAGCTCACTTTCGATCAAACCATCCGGCAGGGCTGCACAATTCAGCCTGATGAAGGGTTTGTCAGCACGCTTGCTGAGCCGCTGAATCTCCCTGGCAACAAGCTCTTTACCTGTTCCTGTCTCCCCTGTGATTAGTACAGTCGACGATGTAGGAGCTACTATCTGGATCATCTCGAGAACCTCTAGCATCTTCGGGCTCGAGCCGACAATTTGGATAGAGGCATCACTTCGCGGACCCTTCTCAAGTCTCTCATCAAGGGCTTTCTCAACGAGAGATTCTATCTGGCTGGCATCAAATGGCTTTATGATGTAGTCGAAAGCCCCAAGCTTCATAGCCTCCACAGCGCCATCAATTGTGCCATAGGCAGTCATCATGATAAGTGGAGTCCTCGGATGCTCACTCATGAGAGCCTTAAGTACTTCGATGCCATCACAATCAGGTAGTCTGCGGTCCACAAGAACAACATCATAGCGATGCTTGTGAATCATCTGCGTAGCGGTTTTTCCGTCAAATACCTGGTCAACATGGTAGCCCTTGCGCACAAATATCTCTTTGAGAAAGTCGTTAATCAGCTTTTCGTCGTCCGCTATGAGCATCCTTTTGGCTTCGCATCGCTCCTTCATATCAGCCCCTCCACTTTAGGCTCTCTAATCTCATCTCCTTGGAATAAGTAGAATGAACTTGCTACCACCCTTGTCCTGTCTTTCATAGCGAACCTCGCCACCGTGAAGGGTGACAGCTCGCTGAACAGCTGAAAGTCCAAGCCCCATTCCACTGGACTTGGTCGTGAAGAAGGGAGTAAAGACATCCTTGATGATCTCATCAGGAATGCCAGGACCCGTATCGCAAACCTCTATGCAAACATAATCACGCAAAGATTTTTCGCTATCGCCGCGATTTGATCTGCTTCTGTAGCTTGAAGTGCCTACCTTAACCGAGATCTTGCCCTCATTGCCGACGGCTTCAAGAGAGTTTCTCAGAAGGTTCACGAGAGCTTGCCTCATGCGTGCCCTATCGACCCTGCACAACAGGCTGGTGTCAGAAGCAAGAACCTCAAAACTTACATTTCTGTCCTCACCCCGAGCTGCCATCTCAAACATCTCAACTATCCGCCTTACCTCATCAAGCAGATCGATGTGCTCAAGCTTGAGTGAGATATCGCATCCCGCATCAAGGAGATCTCTTACTATTCCCTCCAGGGTAGCGATTCCCTCGCTGAGACGCTTTACGAGCCTGGTTGCCCCAGGATTGTCAACGAGATCTCTTTCTAGGAGATTGGCAAAACCCTTTATTCCGCCAAGTGGATTGCGGATTTCGTGAGCTATCGTAGCTGCCACCTCCCCCATGGCAGCCAGCTTTCGCATCCTTTCAAGCTCCTCCTCAAGAAGCTTCATCCTCCGAAGATCGTTTAAGATTTCAATCGCACCAGCTAGAGTTCCGTCAGCATCAACAATTAGGGAAGTACTGAAACTGACAGGGACACTTTCCCCATCCCGAGTAAGAATTGTCTTCTCCTCCTGATCAATCGGATAGCCAGAAGCCAGCGTGTAAAGTGGGGTTTGCCTTACTGGAACGTCCCTACCGATTGTTTGGCAGTAGTGCTCCCCAAGTATGCTTTCACAAGAGTAACCCGTAAGTATCTCAGTAGCTTTGTTGATGACGGCAATGCGACCTCGGGTATCGACTGCAACAACACCGGAAGGTATGGCAGTTAGAACATTTTCCAAGAAGACAGACGTTTCGGCATAACGGCGGAGTGCAGCGGCAAGCCGCTTGTTTGTCACCTCAAGATCGCTGTTTATACCCTGTACTGAAGCCTGAAGCTTGCTGCATGCCCCACGCAGCTCGTCTATTGCCTCTTTGAGATTTCCTACGGGAATGGCAACTGATGCGGCCTCAGAAACTTGCTCTTTCACCTTTGTCGTTGAAGATGTCATGATTTAGACCATCCTCCCTGATATGGGAATGCCCTTCGAACAAAGCAGGCACTCAAGTTTTGTTTCAGCCTCTATGAGCTGGCGAAGTTCCATCATGAGCTCGCCAAAGCTCATCTTGAGATCTTCGGGAATGCTTATGCTCGGCCGACCCGCTTGATCAATGCGGAGTTCGGACGTGATCGTGCTTGAGAGCTGCCTCAAGCTATCAACGCGCTCCTTCTTGGCTTCGAGAATCGATACAACCTCATCTATAGCTGCACCCTCATTGAGTCTCCCATCAAGATGGCGCGTTAGACCATGCAGTTCACTTACAATGTCATGTGCAGTCTCGATCATGAGTTTTATATCCTCAACTGAAGTCACTTTCCCTATCTCACAGCTGTTCTCGTATCCCTATGTATGCGACTTAGCCTTCTTACGATAGTCTCCCCAGGAGTTGGGAATCCTTTTGTAAAATCTGGAATTTTTTGCCCACCCGAGCTTGGCTTCCTTAGAGGCGGCAATTCTTGCCGCATCAACTCATCGCTTGTCATATGTTGTGGGCTTTCCTCTTGCTTAGCTAACCGTAGGCGATTTCGTGCACGCATTACGCTTTTGGAAATCGACATATTGTTGCCTGAAGTTTAGCTTTTTTGGCAGGAGCCTGAAAGAAAGAGCTCAAATAGGCACATTTTTCCGCTGTGGTGGTTGCAGTCAAAGGGGGAAATTCTTGCCTGTTAGTATCTTGACCCCAGATGCCAAAGCAGATCAGGTCTTTCGCATCGCAAATACTTTTTGCTATATTAAGAATATGCGAAGGAGTATGAGGTGAAAACCGGATTTCGTTGCGCGCTCATTGGGCTATTTTTCTTTCTGAGTTTTTCGAACATATCGCTAAGTGCCCCTCTTGGTGATACCCTAACAGTCATCCAGAGACCAATCCTCAATATCCCTGCCATTGTAAGACCAGGTGATACCTTGAAGATTGAATGTGAGGCTGCAGGTGGTGCAGGTGGATGGGCGGCAGCCCTGGCTAGAGGCAGCGTGACTATTCCCCTGCCAATTATTGAATCCTCTTACGATGCTTCAACTCTGTGGTGGGAAATAGATGCCCTTGTACCAGATGTTCGCACATATGAACTTTACGATCTCATTGTGAGGTCTACCTCTCTGGTAGATACTGCTCGCCATGCTGTCAAGATTATACCTGAGTTCAAGACTGACTACTATTTCATCCACATCACCGATACCCATCTGCCCACCCACCTTTATTACTTCGAGAACGGTGCAGCAACAGATACTTCGGAGATAGCAGACCTTAGAGAGGTCATCAAGGATATCAATATCATCAATCCCGAATTTGTGCTCATAACTGGTGATCTAGTCAATGAGGGTGAGCTAGAAGATTATCTTTCGAGGAGGTATTTCAGTCGTGCTCAGCATCTCCTTCAGGAATTCCAATTACCCATATACCTCACATCTGGCAACCATGATATTGGGGGTTGGGGCGCCACCCCACCCCCTGATGGTACAGCTCGCAAGAACTGGTGGAAATTCTTCGGCTGGAAGCGGCTTAACAATCCTCCCCAAGGCGCACCTTATTACACTCAGGATTATACATTCAACTATGGCAAGGTTCACTATGTCGGACTCGAAGCTTATATCAACTATGATGGCTGGCGGAGCCAGATATACGGAAGCCAAAGCTTCACAACAGGACAGATGCAATGGCTGGTTGCTGATCTTTCCCAATCTTCTGCCCCAACCAAGGTTCTCTTCTATCACCGCGACTTTTCCCACCAGATAAATCTGAGTCGTCTTGGAGCTGACATGGCCCTATCTGGTCACATCCATCGTGATGTGGATGATTTCACTCCTCCATATGACATTGCCACCAACAATGTCTGCGATGGTGAAAGATCCTATCGCTTGATAAGGGTTTCAGATGGCGAGCTCCAACCAGCGCGTACCATCTCAGCCGGCACTGATGGCCGCAATCTTGATGTGAGATACGAGCCATCCAATGACGGGAGCAACTATGTTGTCACCGCCCTTATAAGCAATAGATTCAATCAACGTTTTGAGAATGCGATGCTGCGATTTTCTATGCCTAATGAAGGCGGTATCAAGACTGTCGAGGGGGGCGATCTCTTCCAAATAGAAACAAATGGTGAATATGCCACCTGGTATGTTAATGTTGACATCCATCCAACCTCCGAACAGAAAGTGATTGCAAGGCTCGATGTAGTTCCGTCAACTCCACCAAGTGTGACTGTGGTTCAGCCAAACGGTGGCGAGCAGTGGAGTGTCGGCTCAAGGCATGAGATCGTGTGGAATGCTGAGGATGATCAAGGGATTGAGTCGCTTGACATCCTACTCTCAGGCGATGGTGGGCTTTCATTTGCTGATACGATCGCATCTGGGCAACCTGACAGTGGCTCCTTTCTCTGGACCGTTTCTCCACTTTCCACATCGCAAGCACGCATAAAGATCGTCGCTCATGATGTAGAAGGGAAAACAGGAGAGGACATTAGCGACAATAACTTTTCAATACTTGATATTACACCTCCCGCAGTTACGCTTTATGAGCCCCAGGGTGGTGAGATCTGGGCAATTGATTCCATATATACCATAACCTGGTCCGCAAGCGATGACGTAGATGTGACAGCAATTACGATCCTTCTTTCGCGAGATGGCGCTCTGAGTTTTCCCGAAACGTTGGTAACCAATGAGACCAACGATGGCACTTATGACTGGAAGGTTTGTGGCGAGCCGACCCGACATGCAAGGGTGATGATAATCGCCTCCGATGAAAGCGGAAATGCTTCGAGTGATATGAGCTTGAGTGACTTTGAGATCTATGATTCTTCCGCGCCAGGTTCCGAGATCCCTTCTGGGGTTATCATAAGGGCGAGCGCGCCTAATCCCTTTGATCAGACACTCGTCATCGACTTTGGAATACCAAGTGATGGACAAGTTGATATATCACTCCTTGATGTTAGAGGAAGAAGGGTTTCTCGAGTTGTTGAGAGAACCTACACTGCGGGATATCACAGGATCGTCTGGACACCTCAAGGTAATCTTAAGCCGGGCATCTATTGGCTTGTTGTTGAGATGGGAGATAGGGTAGCAGCCTGTAAGATCGTTCGCCTTAGAACTTAAGCAAATGGGGATTCAGAGGAATGTCTAAAACAGAATCAGGAGTAATCTGCATCCTTGGAAGCCCGAGGCGAGAGGGCAACACTGACAGACTTGCAAGCGAATTCCTGAAGGGTGTGGAAAGCAAGGGCTATCACTCAAGAGTGATAATCCCGACCGAGCTCGATATAAGTTGGTGTGACGGCTCCAATCAGTGCTTCCGTGATGGGCTATGCATCATTCGTGATGGAATGAATGAGATCTATGAGGAAATCCTAGAGGCGTCGCATCTCGTAATTGCGACACCTGTTTACTTCATGGGTCCACCTGGATCACTTAAATCCTTTATCGACCGCTTCCAGGCTGTCTGGGCACGTACAGCGATTCTAAAGACCTTTGATCCAGATGATGAGCTCTGGCGCTCGAAACACAAAGCCTTTGTCATCATTGCAGCTGCATCTGAAAAGCCAAATATGATTCGTCCTACGAGGAGCATTTTGAAAGCCTTTCTCAACATAATAGGTTTCACCTACGCTGGGGAGCTCATAGCAACTGGCCTCGACCGAAGAGGCGATGTTCTGATTCGCGAGGATCTCCTCAAGAAGGCTTATGAGGCTGGCTCTTGCTTTGTAGGATCATAGCTAAGAAGTTCACCAGATTTTGAAAGCCTTAGTGCACAAGCACATTCCTGGGACTTCCTACTTAAGCATCTCCGCAGGACGTGTAAAGTCCCTGTAGAGGCTAAAGCTTGAGAAGATATCCTGCGCTATGATTGGCTTGCCGGTTGTCATGAGGCTAACAATATTCCTGGCGATGCCAGGTCCCAACATGAGCCCCTGTCCACAGAAGCCAACCGCAACAAAGAGGGTTTCACTCCCCTCAAGGCGATCAACTATAGGCACGCCATCTGGTGTCATCGGGTAAAGACCACGCCATGTGCGTCTTACCCTGATATTTCTCAATCTTGGGAAGAGGCGAATCAGGCGCCTTGCTGCCTGAGGTAGAAACCCAGAAGTTGCATTGCGACTGAAGCCGGGTATGATGGGATCTGGTGTGAGGCAAAAAACAATGTGCCCGCCTTGCTCCTGATAGAAATAGAAATTCTTTGAGCCCGGGAATCTTCTCATATCAACAACGAGAGGCTTGAAGAAAGTTTGCACAGGTTCGGTGACACCACCCTCGTGGCAGTCAGGTTCGACGGGAAGATCAACGCCCATGAGTTTGCCAACCCGGTATGCATTAGCGCCAGCAGCATTAAGAACCTTCCCGGTTGAATATGAACCCTTGGTGGTGACAACATCAACTGACTTACCCCTATCCTTTATTCCTACAACCTTCTCACCAAATGCAAACTCGACGCCAATCTTCAACGCCTGGCGATAGAATGCTCGGTTGGCAAGTAAGGGTGAGACATTTCCATCCTCGGGTGAATAGGTACCACCGCGTAGACCATTTCCATCAAGTCCTGGCAGAAGTTTGAGGATTTCATGGCAATCCAGCCAGTCGATGTTCAACCCGTAGCGCTTCTGGACCTTTAGAAGTTCCTTGAGACTGTTCTCATCGTCCTCGTCATAGACAGGAAAGCAATAGCCACCCCTCTGGAAATGGATATCATCGCCATAGGTCTCCTTCCAGGTGCTGAAGATTTCGAGACTGAGCTGGCAAACCTGGATCTTGGCAGGGTCCGAATGAGTTGCCCTTACCCCACCAATTGCGCTCTTATTCTGGCCCTGGCCAGGCGAAACAAGTTCATCTACGACAAGGACTCGGAGTCCCTCCTTACCAAGAAAAAAGGCGGTTGGCAGACCCACGCTACCAGCTCCAATAACCACTACATCGTAAGATGCCATCTCGTTTACTTATTTCCTTCCTTATCCGCTCCTCGTTGCTCGGAGACTTCACCTGCAAGCACACGAAGCGTGACCTCCGCAACAAGTGGACGCTTGGTGAAGCGTACAACCTCTTCCGTATTAATTCCCTCCTCCTGGAATAGCTGGAGTATGAGCGGCTCACATGTTTTCCCACCACATGCCCCCATGCCACACCTCAGCACCTTAAGCTGGTTGAGATCCCTCACGCCAGATCTTATCAATTGACGTATCTCGCCAGCCGTCACACGCTCGCACCTGCAAACGATGTAATCATCATCTCCCAGGGTCTTCTCTGATCGCCTTGCATCAAAAGACTCCTGGAGCCGCAATCCCGCAATGCGAATAGCCTCATCAGGTCGGACTCTCAGCTTCACAAGCTTTGTGCGGTCATAAACCTTCCTTTCCAGGATGTCCTCAATGCTTGCCTTGCAGACAAAGTTGCCATCGATATCAACTGCCTCGACTGTTCCACCCACCTTGACCCGCTCATCATTCACCTCAAGGGGGACGGTGACATAGGCTTGGTCATCATTGCGAAGGTCAACCAGTGTGATGGCAAGCCCTGGGCAGGCTGCAACACAAAGTGTGCAGCCCGTGCATTCATCTTTTACAACCTGGGGGATACCAAGTACTGGATCTCCCTTCATCTCGATCATGTTCTTGGGACAAACGTGGATACAGGGATCGCACGGAATCTCCTGGATACACCTTATGATGGGAAAGAGCTTCGATGGCGGAATAGTGACATCGAGGCTAGTTGTCTTTCCAGGCTTGCTTTTAAGAATATTGAGCCGTACTTGCCAATCACCGGGTATATCGCAAGCCTTACCGAGACTCCTCGCAATCTCTCTTCCAGCAATTCTGCCTGAGAAGATTGCAGCTGATGCTTCAGCAATCTCAAGAGCATCACCTGCACAGTAGGCTTTCATACCAAATGATCTTGCCTGCTCATAGAGCTCACTAATCGGATTGAGCCCGACAGCAACCAGCACTGTATCAGCCTCAAAGGTTCGCTCCGTGCCATCGATGGGTCGGAAGCGTTTATCCACCTTAGCGATTGTCACCGATTCAACCCTGTCAGTGCCGTCCACCCTCTTGATCGTATGTGAAGTCCAGACGGGCACTCCAAGGCGCTTTATCTTGTCCTGATGCACCTTGTAGCCTCCAACTTGCGGCATGGCTTCAACCAGTCCAACGACATTTATGCCAGCCTGAATTGCATGGTAGGCAGCTATGAGACCTACGTTGCCCCCACCAACTACAAACAGCCTATGAGCTGCTTTGACGAGATCTCGGTTGACAAGAGTCTGGAAGGCACCAGCACCATAGACGCCTGGGAGATCACATCCCGGGAAGGCAAGTGCACGCTCACGAGCACCAGCAGCCACCAGGAGACGTTTAGGTTTTATGAGAAGATACTTCTCGCCACTTACAATTCCTATTTTGCGATCCTCAAAGCAGCCAACAGCAGTCGAGTTAAGCATAACTCTGATGTTGGGGAATTTGCTCACCTCATCACTTAGTTTCTTTGCAATATCGATCCCGCGAGTTCCTGCATAACAATCAGCAACTGTACCAAAGAAGGAATGGGTTTGGAGAACAAGCTTGCCTCCGAGAATGTGCTTGTCATCAACTATGATTACATCAATCCCGTAAGCTGCCAGCTCTAAGGAAGCAGTTATTCCCGAGGGTCCACCGCCTATTATGAGCACATCTGTCCCAAGTGTTTCGATCTCCTCGAAGTGCTCAGGGGGTCTGTCATCGGGGGGGAGCTCCGGCAACTCATCACAGGGAACGATATGCATACCTGGCTTCACCTGTGTCATGCAACCCTTCACAGGAATCCCATCAGCAATGACCATACATTGAGCACATTGACCATTTGCACAGAAAAGTCCCTGAGGGCTGCCATCCTTGACATGATGACCAAATATCTTTATGCCATTGGCAAAAAGAGCCGATGTGATGACCTCACCCTGCCTGGCAAGGAGCTCCTTCCCCTTGAAATAGAAACGTACCTTAGGCTTGTCCTCAACCTCAAGGATAGGATGTCTCTCTATTCGATCCATCGCTATGGCTGCCTTCCCATATCAATCAGCCATCGAGTAACTGCCTATGTTCAATGGCGTTAGCATACATCCAGATATCCTTGTGATGATAACATTGAAGCAGGCGATAGTCAAAACTCATAAAATTCCCATTGCGGGCAAATGTTACCCTGGATTCGCCATCCTGCTTGTGAGCTTGAAACACACGACAGGCAAGAATTGACACAGCCATGAGCGAGTGATAAACTCACCGAGTTCTTTGTGAAGAATATGGCGCTCATCTGGAGAAGAGCTCATGAAACTATTCTTCCACCATATTGCAATTGGGTTTTGTGTTATCATCACTTCCGGGATATGTTTTGGCGCAGCCTCAATAACCTCCGTCACGGCAATTGATACCCCAGACGATGCTGGTGAGAGCATTATGCTTGAGTGGGAGGCGACGGGGGAGAGCCCCATAATCATAACGCGGGCGCCTAAGCCTGAAGGCCCCTTCGAAGTGATCGGTAAAGGACTGGCATCTGATGGTCATTACACTGACAATGGCGTAGAGGATGGGAAACCCTATTACTACCGCATTGGAATTGTCACTGATCACGATACGACTTATACCACCGCAGCAGGGCCTGCCATATCCAAAAGTAACTGGTTTCGTAAGCATCGCCTCAATGCTCTGATCCTCACAATCCTAATGTTCGCACTTCTTGTCTACTTCATTGAGGCAGCGAAGAAGGGTAAGAACCTTTACATAAGGCGCATAGCAGGACTGAGTGCGCTTGAGGAGGCAATAGGCAGAGCAACTGAGATGGGAAAGAAGATTCTCTATATTCCTGGTATCCTAAGTATCAGTGAGATTCAGACAATTGCAAGCCTTTCCATCTTGGGATACGTGGCCAAACTCACTGCTACCTATGGTGCTAACATGGAAGTCCCCAACATCGATCCCCTCACATATTCGGCTGCCCGTGAGACAGTGAAGCAATCCTATATGGAAGCAGGTAAGCCTGATAAGTTCAGGGATGATATGGTCACATACATTACCTATGATCAGTTTGCTTATGCAGCTGCGGTTACCGGTAAGATGGTAAGAGAGAGGCCTGCTGCTCACTTCTTCATAGGTTCCTTCTATGCTGAATCCCTGATTCTTGCTGAAACTGGCTACAGTACTGGCGCTATCCAGATTGCCGGCACAGCCGATCTTGCCCAGCTTCCCTTCTTCGTTACAACGTGCGATTACACTTTGATCGGTGAGGAACTCTATGCAGCAAGCGCTTACCTTTCACGTGAACCAGTGCTCCTCGGTAGCATAAAGGCGCAGGATATCATCAAGGCCATTCTTATGATGGTGATTGGCGCTGGAATCATAAGTTTCGCCTTTGGATCTGAGTTCATACGCAATCTTCTCCTCACAAAATAAGAAACGCCAGCCTTGCGTATCACTCTGTTCCCGTGCTTTTCCCCTGCAATGCTGGCCATTCAGCGAATGCGAGGTAAAAGATCATGACAAGATTAACAATTGGTAGGACCATGAGAAGTGAAAGCGCTCCAGGGAATCCAGCCTTGCTGAAGATACGCCAGAATGGTAAGACCACAATAAGCGCTATCAGAATCATCGACAAGAGTATGCTGCCTGCAGTCACCATCTTCGCCCTCCTTTGCAGAAACGATTAGCGCGGCACCCAATGTGGGCAATATGTTTCTCATACTGCTATTTAGCTCCACAATACCGCCGGGAGATCTGAGAAACTCCTGATGAGTGTGTAGCCTAAGGTTTCCACACCTCCCAGACTTTGCCAACAAGCCCTGGTCCAGGCTTCAGAGTAACCTGCCCGACCTGCCACCCCGATGGTGTCACCTCGCCTGTGTTCCGCACATGCTGAAATGCCTTTATCTGACGAATGAGCTCATCAGGATTACGGCCCACCTCCGGTGTCAGGACTTCCATTGCACGAATCACAAAATCGGGATCGATTATGAAACGCCCTCTGATATCAACACCAGCCGCTTCATCATAAACACCATAGATTGCTCCAATCCTGCCGCCGGCATCCGAAAGCATGGGGAAGGGAACACCACCCTCAACCATCTTTGAAAGCTCCTGCTCCTGCCAGATCTTATGAACGAAACGGCTATCGGTACTCATTGAGAGCACTTCAACTCCCATTGCCTTAAGCTCCTGATAGCGGGCAGCGACCGCTGCCAATTCTGTCGGTCAGACAAATGTGAAGTCACCAGGATAGAAGCAAAGCACAATCCATTGACCCTTGTAGTCGGATAGTTTTACTGGCTTGAATCCATAGTCTCTTACAAATGCGGTAGCTTCAAAATCAGGAGCTGGTTTGCCAACTCTTGCAATCATCCCGACTCCTCCTGAAAGCTTTCTTCCCCCGTATGCCTCTCCCGCTTCTTCCTCAGGGAGCAGCGGACCCCTTGCAGGCTGGACACATCCATCCTTAAGCTCTGCCATAGCCACCTCCTCGTTTAAGAGCGACCTATTCTCGAAATGACACCTTTGGCTAATCTTGAATCCGTAACAATCCTGTCAACTTTCTCCTTATAGCTCAAACCAAAACCTCGTAAAGGTCAATCGGATTTTTGGCAATCGCAATATCGCTGGGCCCAAGGGTAGGATGCCAACATGCGGATATACTTACCAAGGGAAAGATCCTAGCCCTGCATGAAGAACTGCTAACCCTCTTCGAAGGCTCCGTCAAGGAGCCTTCCTTCGGCAAGATGCCTTATCCTAGGCCAAACCTTACTTGATCAGCACGAGCTTGCGCCTTAGGGCACGGTCATCAACCTTGAGCAGGTACCAGTAGACACCTGATGCAACATTCTCCCCCCACCTGTCGCGCCCATTCCAGCTAACAGTATGGTTCCCCGCATCCATGACTTCATCCACGAGTCTTGTCACTTCTCTCCCTCTCACATCGTAGATGCTGAGGAGAACACGAGCCCTATTCGAGAGACTATACTTAATGCGGGTCGCGCTCACGAATGGGTTTGGAGTATTTTGCCCAAGCCAGATACGGGGTTTGATTTCATCAGCTATGCCACTCGGATTATAGGGCTCACCAAAGAAGTTGCGAAGGATGAACTCACAATTGCTACGCATTGCATCATGGTCATAGCGATAAGGACGCCCAGCGATGAAAACGAACTGTCCGCCGTCCGCTCGCTGAGTTCCGCCAGAGGAAGGATTGCGCCAGACACCAAGCCCACGTGGGATTGGAAACATATTATATTGCATGAACAATACAGTGCTTTCATCGCCAACAGATGCTGAATCAAAAACAGCATTATAGGTCTGGGAACCGCCCGAGCGCGGCATATCAACGAGTCCAGGATAAACGCTCGTTGCTCGGCGTGTTGTGTTCTCCTTATCCTCCGCCCACTGGATGTCAAGATAGGCTCTTAAGGCTTCGTAAATAAAGTCCTGACCCATGCGCGTAAGAAGCAAGACGTTGCCGCCCGCCTTAAGATATGAAACTATTGGAGCATTGTACCAGGCAGTTAGATCACCATTGTAGTTGTTGCCTACCCAGACAACCGATGAGAATTGCTTGAGTGTATCGGCGGGAATGTCACCATGTCCAAGAGGTTGTGGGAGCGGTGAAGGATAGCCACCAGCAGGCTCAGCAAAGATATCCCAGAAGGATATGTCAAGTGACCCCCAGAAGATACTATCTTCATAAGCCGAAGTTATCTCAGTGCCATAAGTGTTCCAATCAACCCCATTGACAACAAGGATACCACGATCGAAGGTTGCATCCTTAAGCTCCTCAGAGACCATGCGCAGAATCCATTCATCCTTGTCAAGTTGAACATCCTGTGGTTCATCACTTACAAGAAGCGTAAATTGCTGACTCGCAAGGCTATCTTCGACAACGAGTGTGGTCTCCCCTGATGCTGTTGTAACACTTATCTGGATAGGCATATTAAAGATCTGATTCTCTTGTAGCCGGTCAATCGTCAACGATATTTCATAGCCATCTACAACTGGCTGATAATCCCAAGAAAACATGTAATGCGGGAAACCCTCCCCATATATCCACTCCTGGAAGAAGGCATCGAAATCTCTTCCAGCAACCTGCTCGCAGATATCTCTGAATTGCTCCGTGGTTGCTGAACCATACTGATATTGGCTGTTATAATAAGCATGGAGAATATCGAAGAAAGTTGAATCCCCCACAATTCCCCTCAACATATGGAGTACCCAGGATGCTTTGTTGTATGACAGATCCGGATCGAAGATACGATCCCAATCAGAAAGGTCGGGCACGTAGATTGTGCCTGGTCCGTAATACTTAGCATATTCCATTTGATTCTTATATTCGTCCCACCCGTATTCATGTTCTGCCCAGAGCGCTTCACTGTATGTTGCAAAGCCTTCATTGAGCCAGATGTGATTGAAGGTATTGCAGGTTATCATATCTCCCCACCACTGATGCGAAAGCTCATGAAGCACAAGATACTCGCCCCAGCCCCAGAGGCTGGTAATCGTCTGGTGCTCCATGCCACCACCCCATGTAAACTCCGCCTGACCGTATTTTTCCTCGATGAAGGGGTACTCACCATACAGATTGGCAAAAAGACCAATCATATCGGTTATCTTGGCATAGTTGGTTACACAATCAGGATAGTGGCTAGCGAAAACATAGTGGCGAATTTCCATCGAATCAGTAGGTGAATAGTGATAGTAATCGGAATAGACGATGTAGGGATGAATTGCTACAGAGACAAGATAAGTAGCTATGGGATAGCCTTCGTGCCACTTGTAGGTCTTTGTGCTTCCATTGTCGATGGTTGCTCTGAGAACCCCGTTTGAAGCATCAATAAGATTGCTAGGCACTGTGATCCAGATATCAACCGAGTCTGGCTTATCGTTGGGATAATCCTTGCAAGGCCACCACGTTCTTGCCCCAAATGGCTCACTCAGGCTCCATATCATATCCTCGCCATCGAAGGACTCGAAAGCAAAGGCACCAGCCGAAGACGATGGAGTGCCATGATAATAGACTGTAAAGGAAAAGGCCTCACCTGTTGAATAGGAGCGGTCAAGATTGACAGTGAGGATGTCGTTGGCATGGCTGAAGGTGAGATTACCGCTCGCAGATGTGATACTGTCCACAGTCATGTTGGAATAGAGGTCAACATCGACTTGAGAAAGCGGTCCAGTAGTAACCTCAGCCCTCATCTCGACCCCGCCTGAAACCGTTTGAGTTGCTGGATCTATGTTGAGATCAAGATGATAGTACTTGGCATCGTAGCAATTCTGATTTGGCGTAGGCTCCGTTGCAAGAGCCTCCATGCGGGCAAAGAAACGTGCCTTTGCCTCCGCAACCTGGCAGGCTATGTCACCAGGGCGCTCTGGTTGTATCCACCTTGGCTGGGGTTGTGCAAGCCCAAGCACAGAGAAAGAAATCACGAAGGCAACAAGAAAGCAAAGCTTGAAGACCAAGTGAGTTTGATGTCCCATGGCATACTCCTTCCTGTTTAGAAACTGCGAGCGTTGCACAAATGGCTTAGCCAGATAATTCTCACACATCAAACTGCAACAGTTCAATTATACCACAACCAGGCACTTTTGCATAGACGCATAGGTGCGCATTACCCCAGGTTGGGGTTGGAATTGTATCGAGCAAGAAAAGGGGATATCGGAGGCGCCCGTCCTGTTCGTTGGCTGATGATTGAGCCTATTGCGAGAAGCTACTTGACAACACCGATCTTAACCACCAAACTTCTCTGGCGTGTCTTTATCTGGCAGAAGTAGATTCCCGAGCTAATGCGAGAACTTCCACCCTCTAAAGTGCTTAGATCAAGCAGGAGAGCATTGCTCATCCCATCCTGAATGGGTCTAAGTGAGCATATGAATCTACCCATGATATCATAGAGCCTTGCAGACCTCACGGATTGCGCGGACAAAGTTTCAGGGAGCTCGAGAACCATACCTCTGTCACTCAGGCGCTTACAAGAAAGTGTACGCGGTAGGTAATCGGATGATGCCTTCCAGCCGTGGACTTCCAAGCCGTTATCTTGCCGAGAAGCGAGACTTTCGCCAGCCAGATCGCGTGGCCTAATCCTTGAACGGCAAGCAGGATTGGTAAGCACCTCATCAATATTAGCTACCTTGAGCCTCTTCCCTACAGCGTAGTCGATAATGTCAGATAGCATGCTTGTCTCGATACACCACAATCCGTAGCAGGTATCGGCAACAACATGATTGTTGAGGATATACCACAAGCCATCGTCGGCGGCAGCATCGATATATTGCCGATAATGATTGAGAAGCCAGTAATCCTGGCTGCAATAAGACTTGAGGAAACATCGATTCATTAGGATCGGAAAGCGATTTAATGCATCATCCCCAAGCCTGCATGACTCGTAATAGTGGCGTACACTATCAATAACTGTATCGTTGTATGCAGAATAGGGAACGGCAAAGTGCTTAACAGGAAATCCCATCTTCTCCAGTATTTCCTTGGATAGCGTGAGCTCCTTCATCAAACTGTCACCGCTTATCTCAGTGAGTCTTGGATGCGTCATACTGTGACTGCCGATATCCCACCCGGCTGCCTGGAGTGCATGCAGTTCATTCCAAGTCAAATATCCGGGCTTTTCAAGCCACGTTGGGACAACATAGGCAGTTGCTGTCACATTCTTGCTTTCAAGAAGCGGCAGAGCGTATTCATAGAGGCTGCTTGAGCCATCATCGAAGGTGAGGGTGAGCACCCCAGTGTATCCTGAAACCGCCACTCTTCGCGTTAGTGTCCTGCCATCGCCCAGGTGAATAGTCACACGGACAGCATAGTCAATGGGTTGAGTGAAGGTGTGGGTGACCTTAATGCCCGTCGCATCAACGATACCATCATTTTCAAAATCCCATAGGATCTCGCTTTCGCCCTCAGGATCAAGGATCACTTCAAAATCAACAGCGAAGGGAACTACACCCCAATTGGTAGAAGCTTTAATTTTGACCTGTGATGTGGGCTCTGTGCAACCCGTCGGCTCAACGGGAGCTGCTGCTTGAGTGTCCGAATAAAGGGGTACCGCGAGAAGCATGGTAATACCTAAAGCAGCTGCTATGGAAAGTACAAAGGCCCACCCGCTTACGTTTCCCCCAGCTTTAACAAAAGATAGGTCAGGTGGGGTGCCATGATCCTGGTCTGGCCTTGCCTGTTTAGGCCCCTTGTTACAAAGGTGGGCAGGGATGGCTGTTAAGGCTTTTCTCAGGGGATTCGAGACCTCGGAAAATGGGGCATTGCTCTCCATGACACGCATTCTCCCTTCCCTGGTAGAATGTAAGTGGATCCCATTGGCTCAAAGCCATGGTGATGTCATCTTTTTTCACCATGTCCCGCACCGAGCTTCATTCCGACTTCTACTACCCTCCTTTAATCAAATTATCACATCCTTGTCAAGTAGCGAAAGTCAAAGCGGGTTGCATTGAAATGCAGGCGCATTTATGGTAAAATGGCAAAAATAGATAGCGAGGTCAGATCTGATTCGTATCCTCGCCCCGCATAGACCACCGAGCTGGGAGGATAGCTATGCGTAAGTCATCCCCGATCTTTTTGTTACTCAGCCTCTTTGCAGTCACTTCAGTAGCAGGTCCCCCTTCCCCAAAGTGGGTAGGGTTAGGAGGTAAGCCCTATCAGGCACAACCCCAAGTTGAAGTCAGCACTCAATTCTCTGAAGAAATTGTCATCCAGGTCAACATGGCAGGCTTCATTGCAGACCGCGTTGAGTCAAAAGTCGGTTGGTTTGCATCGATTGAGATACCCGGCTGTGGCCAGACCAATGCGATTGGCAAAGCCAGACTTCCAGTTCTAAGGCGTGCCATTGAGATACCTCAGGGAGCAGCTCCTAATGTCGAGGTCATAGAATACACTACCACCACATACGCACTCGCCGATCTCAACCTTCCGCCAAGGATCTACCCAGTTCAACCCCCGATTGAGAAGATTCCAGGAGCCAGGCAAAGAGCTCCGTTTAAGATGTCCGAATCTTTTTATGCCTCCTCCAAGCCCTATCCTTCCTACAAGGCATGCATTGTTGAGATTGGGCAGATGCGTGGGCACAGATTTGCTGTTCTCGAGATCCCTGCAGCTATTTACATCCCAGCCTCAGGTACTTTGGAGATTGTGACAAACATAGGTTTGAGAGTCACCGTTAAAGGAGCGGATGAAGCAGCCACACGAGCAACAATTGATCGTTACGCTTCACCCTATTTTGAAGCCATTGCCTCAAAAGCACTTCTTAACTACAAGCATCCGACAATTAAGGCCATCCCTCAAGCGCCTGTCGGCTTTCTTGTCATCACTTCACCAGACTACTACACAGAAATTCTCCCACTTGCTGAGTGGAAGAGCCAGCGAGGCTATTACACCACTGTCACTCAAACACCAGACATACCAGGCGGCGCAACTACGACAGCGATCAAGTCCTACATTCAAGATGCCTATGAGAATTGGGATGTCCCGCCAACCTTCGTGCTCCTGGTTGGAGATGTCGATGCCATTCCCAACTGGACAGGAACCGAGATTGACAATCCTCCAACCGATCTGTATTACACCACCATGACTGAACCCGACTACATCCCCGACATTGCAATTGGACGTATCTCAGTATCAAGTGCTACCGAAGCACAGGCTGCGGTCGGAAAGATCCTCAACTATGAGAAGCGCCTTTTTAGCCACACCTCATGGCTTAAAAAAGCGGTCTTCATGGCCTCTGAAGACAACTGGGACATAACAGAGGGCACCCACAACTATGTCATATCCACCTATATGGATCCTGCAGGTTTCACATCTCTGAAGCTATATTGCCACACCTACAATGCTACAACCCAGGATGTCAGCGATGCTTTCAATGAGGGAACAGGCCTTGGAATCTACTCAGGTCATGGTGCAACGACCTACTGGGCGGATGGACCTCAATTCATGCAAAGTAACGTTGCTGCCCTAACTAATCTCGATATGTATCCCTTCGTTCAGAGCTATGCTTGCCTCACAGGGAGATATACCGAAGCCGAATGCTTCGCCGAAACATGGATCAGGCAGGCTGACAAAGCTGCAGTTGGCTTCTGGGCATCATCGGTGACCTCCTACTGGGATGAGGATGACGTACTTGAGAAGGGTGTTTTCAAGGCACTCTTCGAAGATAGCCTTACCTGGATTGGCGGGATGATAGACCAGGGCAAGTGGCATCTTTATGAATATTATGGAGGTGCTGGCTCAACCAGGCGCTATTATGAGATGTATAATCTCCTTGGGGATCCATCAGTTGATATTTGGACAGATGAGCCCCACACTATGGATGTTGCCTATGCAACAGCCATCCCGGTTGGTGCGACGAGTTACGAAGTCCATGCGAGCGAGAATTCAACCCCTCTTCCAGATGCAATGGCTTCGCTTTTCTGGCCAGGTACACTCTTCGGCAGTGGCTATACGAATTCGAGCGGTGATGCAATGCTCGACCTCAATCCAAGCCCGAATGAGCCAGGTGAGATGATTCTCACCCTGACACACCACAACTTCACTCCTTTTAGTGATACGCTTCAAGTTGTTGTCCCTGCTACTGTCGTGATAGATCCGGATACGATTGAAGTTGGGGTCACAACAGCAGTTAGTGTGGCTGTGCTTGATACGCTTTCTGCTCCAGTGGAAAGCGTCGAAGTGACAATTGATGGTTGGGGAATTGAACCGCCTCTGCATGATACTACAGATGCTTCAGGCCAGGCCTACTTCAGCATTAGCGCCCCATACGGCGAGGCTCTCTCGGTCAAGGGAAGCAAACTCAATCAATCCTATGATCTCTTCAATGATTCGCTATATGTTGTCGGAGCAATTGCCCTACCCAACCCTGCGATTGAAGCTCGTGTTGATGCCGTTGGTCTTGTCGGCGCTCTCACACCCGATTTTGAGGGAACGATCGTGGGTAGAAGCGACCACGCAGGCCTCGACATCTTTGCCAGAGGCTGTGGCATTGACACTTCAGCTTCTTCATCCTCAGACTCAGTCATAGTCGCTGCCACGCCAGATTGTGTCGGTCAAGTCAAGGTTGCTTTAGCTTCTCCAGGCTATGAGGTCTATGAAGATGAGATCAGCGTGATCATTGCCTACGGAACACTTGCAGGCACAGTACTGGACTCAACCACAGCTCAACCCATCGAAGGTGCCTTGCTGAGGGCTTATCCATCTGGCTCAGATACCTCGAGTACTCCATCATCCTTTGAAACGTTAAGTCAGGCTGATGGATCATATGCCTCGAGCGATAGTCTTCGCGTCGGCGCATATCAAGTCTATTCAACCAAGTTCGGCTATCTTGCTTCTGCTGGCTCAACCATGATCCGGGTGGGTGCAAACACCTATGACATCCTCATGATTCCAGCCCCTGCTGGGATTGTCACCGGTACAGTGACTGAGGAAGGCACAGGTAAACCCCTGAGTGCTACACTTGAGATATATCGGAGTGATGACATGTCGCTTTACTCCGAGGCAACCTCGGATTCGCTTTCGGGTGGAAGTTACACAACTGAGCCCCTCCCTTACTTCACGTATGTGTTCACAGTAAAAGCAACGCACTACATAACAAAGAGCATCAATGTGACTGTTGCTGAAAGCACCCAAACAGTCAACTTTGAGCTTACACCCACTGAGGGCAATCTGCTTGTAATCGATGATGACACAGGGGATTTGCTTGCCGAGGTGAAGGTGGGTGAGAAAGGTGAAACCTTATCAAGCCTCACAAGGGCACTTGACTACGAGGCTAAATCCTCGGCTAGTCTCATCGCTGAGGATCTCGCCTCGCTTGGCTATGATGTGACAACTCAGAGTTCAGCGGCAACCGATCCAGCTACCTGGCAAGACTACGACCTTATCATCTGGAGCTCAGGTGATGATACTTCCCCTGTTTCTGTTTCATCTTACCGTAGCAATCTCAACTCCTATGTTGCATCGGGGGGCAAACTTCTCATCGAGGGCGGTGAGATTGGCTATGATGCTGCTTCAAGCCCTGGTTATCCAAATCTCGCCGATACCACCCTCCATATTGTGGAGTGGCAGCATGATTCATCCGGAGATCTTTCACTCGCCATGCCAAATCATCCAGTCGCTACAACTCCGAACATTCTACCTTCTACCATAACGATGAGCTATGTTGGATACGGTGATGAGGATGCTTTGACGGGTGATGCACAAACCCAGGCCATCTTTGAATGGAGTTCCTATCCTGGACTCGCTGGTGTGTTCGCATATGACAATAACCCTGATACCACAAGCTGCCAGATAATCTTCTTCTCCTTCGACTACTCAAATGCGGCTGATTCAACTTCTCGAGTCAATCTACTTGAAAACGCCGTTTCCTATCTTCTGAGACCCGAGCCCGGCGCTGAGGGTTCAATCAGTGGCATCGTTGAACTCTATGGCGAGACAAACTATGAGGGCACGATCGTCAGGCTTAGCCCTATGGGACTTGCCGACACTACGGATGCAGCTGGTAACTATTACATCTCAGGTCTCTTTGATGGTGCATACAAGGTTACCGCAACAAAGCAAGGTTTTGCTGATTCGAGCCGAACAGTTGTGATTTCGGGTGGATCACACGTCGGCGATGTCAATTTCACTCTTTACCCAGTAATAGAGTACATGGACAGTCCAGAGATCGCCATACCCGATAATGATCCAGCTGGCATAAGGGCTTACATCAATGTCGATGCCGACCAGCCAATTGCTTCCGTCGATTGTTATGTCAACATCTCCCACACTTATGTTGGTGATCTCATAGTTGAGCTCACATCGCCGGAAGGATCGACTGTCAGGCTTCACAATCGAACAGGTGGATCAAGTAATGACATAGTAACCTGGTACGATACGGATACTGAGCCTGATGGTCCTGGAACAATGTCTGACTTTACAGGTGAGATTGCAGCAGGCCAATGGGAGCTCTGGGTAAGCGATCAAGCTGGTGCAGATACTGGAACGCTCCATACCTGGGGACTTCATCTAAGCTTCCCTTGGACAAGTGCAGGGCTAAGTCAAGGCACAGAAATTTACGTTACCCGTCTTATAGGTATAAGCCCCTTGCCGTTATCAAGCTGCGCCAGCTTCACTTTTTCCCTTGCAAAGGCTGAGCAGGTGGATATAGCAATTTACAATGTTTGTGGGCAGCGCCTTGCAGAGATCACTTCTGCAAAGTACGAACCTGGGCTTCATTCGCTCATCTGGAGAATAGAGAATCAAGAAAGACAGAGTTTAGCAAGCGGTATTTACTTCTGTCGTTTCAAGGCGGGTGAGTATCAAACTACAAGGCGCATCGTCATAATACGGTAAGCGAATAACATTGCAGCCGTCGTGTTATTCTGCACTACAATGGCAGGACGTTGCTTACCCTGAGCTGAGACTCTTACCCTGATTGGTGATGGGGAAATCTGAAAAATAGTTGCTGCCGTTGCGTGACCATTTTTGTCTTGCTATCGACCTCTGTCAAAATGGCAACAACCGCAGCATCGGCACCCCTCGCCTACCCCATCACACTCACTAGCGCCCAAATCTTAGCCAGTCGGTAATCCGATCTCAAGCCAATCAGTCTGCCTGGCCCCAGGAATGTTGCTCAAGTTTACCCCTTCGAGTGTCGATAAGACATGTGGAGGTGTCTACACTCGGAGGAGAATCTTGTCCTCAGAGACAACAGTTGCTCGTGACCCATTTGAGGACCTCCTGCTCAAGGAAGGGCTGGTAACCGAGGAGCAGCTCAAGCGCGCCCACCGCATTATTGCACGAATGCAGCATCCCCGACCAGTCGGGGAAGTGCTCGTGCAAATGGGTCAACTAGCGCGCTCAGAGCATGAGCGTATCCTCCGCCTTTACCGTTCCCAACTCAGTATTGTCAAAATCCTCGAGGAAGAAGGTGCACTCGATGCGAAAAAGGTGGCTCGCTATGAAAAGCTCAAGGCTGACAATCCTCATTACAGCGAGCGTGAACTCCTGGTCGGGAGCGATCTCGTAACTGAGGAACAATTCCTTAAGGCTCTTTCAGTCAAGCATGATATCCCTTACGTCGAACCCGACGTTAGCCTAGTTGATACGAAGCTTCTCGACAAGGTATCCATCACTTACCTCATTCGCAACCAAGCCCTTCCCTTCAGAGTTAGCGACGGACATCTCAACGTCATAATGGCAGATCCTCTCAATGCAGAGCTTATTCAGGAGCTTGAGCGAACATATCACATGCCCGTAAGGGCATGTACTGCGCCATCAAACAAGATTGTCGATGCCATCAAGACGCTTGAAAGATTGCGCGACTCTGGCGAAGACGTAACAACAACCCTTGAATACCATGAGATCCATGAAACACCTGCCAGTGACGACTCCAGCGAAGGGGCAATAAGAATAGTCGATCACCTCCTCTACGAAGCTATCAAGTTGGGAGCAAGTGATCTCCACATAGAACCCATGAGGAGCAAGATAAGGGTAAGGGTAAGGGTTGATGGCGTGCTCCGCCATCTCACCGATCTCCCCGTCGATTTCACGCCCAGGGTTATTTCACGTGTGAAGATTCTCGCTTCCATGGACATAGCGGAGCGCCGCCTTCATCAGGACGGGCGCTTTTTCGTTCGTACCGATGGTAGAGACATTGACATAAGGGTTTCATCCTATGCTTCCATATCAGGTGAGACCCTTGTGCTACGCCTTCTTGATCGCCGGCGTGGGCTTATTCCGATTGACTCACTTGGTTTTGAACCCAGGGTTCTTACGACCTTGCGTGAGATTGTCCTAAGGGCTTCATCTGGACTTATCCTAGTTACAGGTCCCACCGGTAGCGGCAAGACGACAACCATGTATTCGTTTGTTGATTATATAAACGACGAAACCATCAAGGTCATCACATGTGAGAATCCAGTGGAGTATGTTCTCGAGGGCACAACCCAGTGCTCGGTCAACGAAAAGACAGGACCAACATTTGCAGACTCTCTCAAGGCAATCGTAAGACAGGATCCGGATGTGATTGTTGTAGGTGAGATTCGCGATCAAACAACAGCATCTATGGCCGCCGAGGCAGCCCTGACAGGTCATATGGTCCTCGCAACATTTCATACTGAGGATTCTGTCTCTGCCGTTATTCGCTTGCTTGACATGGGGCTTGAACCTTTTCTCGTATCTTCGACCCTACGCTGCGTAGTTGCCCAAAGACTTGTACGCAAGATCTGCCGCAACTGCATACAACCAGGCAGGTACACAAGAAGAGATTTACGCTACTTGGGACTTACAAGTGAGGATCTGAGTGGTATTCCCATAATGGAAGGAGCAGGCTGTGCAAAGTGCGGAGGATCAGGCTATAAGGGGCGCACAGGGATTCATGAAGTCCTTCTGCTCGATGATGACTTCCGTGATGCTATTCTACGCAAAGCCCCCTCAAAGGAACTGAGGATTGCAGCTCGCAAAATAAAGGGCTTCCTTACACTTCAGGAAGACGGCATGCTCAAGGTTGTTTCGGGCATAACAACACTTTCTGAGATAGCTGACAACGCACCGCGCGATCCAGACGCACGTCCCGTTGCGATGATCCGCGAGGTCGCCGCTATGAGGAGGCTTAAGTGATGGACACTGAGACAATTGCTGTTGAGCCCCTTACTGATCAGATAAGGAAGGCGGTTGAGGCTGGAAAACTCTCTCTTCCGCCACTACCAAGAATCGTTAACCAGCTCGAGGAACTTCTTGCTGATAGTGAGCGAGCAAGTTCGAAGGAAGTCGCAAACCTCATACGCAATGAGCCTGCAATAGCAGCAAGTCTGCTGCGAATGGCCAATTCAGCTGCATTCGGTGGGCTTCATCCCATCTCCAATCTCACCCACGCTATAGCCCGACTGGGCTTCAAGCAGGTTTCATCTGTTGTGACAGCTCTGGCACATAGCAGCCACTTCCATTCTGATGATCCCGCAATGAAGCGCTGGCTCGAAACCCTCTGGGGCCATGCAGTTGCAACTGCACTCGGAGCAAGAGCGGTTGCAAACCTTACGGCTGGTGATCCCGAAGAAGCCTTTATGGCTGGACTTTTGCACGATACAGGAAAACTCCTCGTTCTTAAGGCAGTTGACTATATCGAAAACAAACGCAAGCTGGCGGTGGTCACGCCCACGGTGCTGGATGAGCTCATGGATATACTCCATACCGAACTTGGTCACCGCACACTTGTGGCCTGGCATCTACCTCAGGAGATTTGTGAGGTCGCTCTGCGGCATCACGATAAGAACCTTGATCTCGGTGACTCACTCATAATCCGCGTGCAGGTCGCTGATGCGATAGCTCGCAAGATAGGGGAACATCCTGAGCCGAGGCCAGACCTTGATCTCCTTGAGGTTCCTGCTGTTGAGCAGTTAAGCCTTGACGATATTGAGCTCGCAAGCTTGACCGTTGATCTTGAGGACGAGATTGCTGAGGTCAAACAGCTCCTCTAGGAGATCTCGTCAAAGCCGATATGATATTGCCTGAGAAAAATCTCCATCATGAGACAACTATGTTGAGCTTCTCGCCGCACTCACTGCAAGATGTATCTTTGAGGCCAACTTTGCGGGATGTAAATCCATAGCGCTCTATGACGAGGTTCCCACACTTCGGACACCATGTATGCTCATATCTGCCACCCGGCAGATTTCCAGCATAGACATACTTAAGCCCCCTGGCTTTTCCGATTTCAAGCGCTTTGAAGATACTTTCGGGCTGCGTCCAGGGCTTGCTTCTCTGTTTATAGTGAGGATAGAAACGCGAAACATGCCACGGAATCTCCGGTGAAACCGATACTATGAAGTCCGCGATCTCAGTTATTTCATCAGGTGAGTCATTCTCCCCCGGAATCAAGAGGGTTGTCACCTCAAGGAAGATGCCAGCTTCGTGCATTGCCTTGATCGCCTCAAGCACAGGGCGTAGGCGTGCGCCACATCTCTCTCGATAGAATCGATCACTGAAGGCTTTGAGATCAACATTGGCTGCATCGATAACTCCTGCCATCTTATCAATTGCATCTCGTGACTCATAGCCATTGGTTACAAAGATGTTCTTGAGACCAAGATCGTGCGCAATCCTTCCGGTATCGATTGCAAATTCGAAAAATACCGTCGGCTCAGTATAGGTATACGCTATGCTCTGGCAACCCCTCTGGCGGGCGTCACCAGCGATCTCCTCAGGTTGAAACTCTTCACCATAAATCCTGCCGCCGTCATGGGAAACCTGGGATATCTCCCAGTTCTGGCAGAAATCACAGAAGAAATTGCACCCAACAGTTGCAATTGAATACGTCATCGTGCCTGGCAAGAAATGATAGAGAGGCTTTTTCTCAACGGGATCTATCGCTCGCGTGATGAGCTTACCGTAGACGAGCGAATAGAGCGTGCCGTTGGAGTTAAGTCTGACTCCACAGATTCCCCGCTTGCCATCGGCTATCACACAGCGATGGGCACAGAGAAAACAAAGCACATCGCCATTTTTCTTCTTCCAGAGCATTGCTTCCTTCATGCTTGCCTCCACGCAACATGGTAGCCATTTCACCATCTAATGTAAAGGAGGAGGAAAGGATGGGAAAAACCAAAGCATTGACACTTCCTCTTTCCCGGGTAATATAGCAAGTGAAAGGAGGATGGAATGTCAAACTCAAGTGTTGATGAGATTCTCAAGTTTGCAATCGATAAGGAAAGGGATGCCATAAGTTTCTATGAGCTGTTGGTGCAAAAGGTTGATGATCCTCTTGTGAGGGATGAGATTCTCAAGATGGCTGATGAGGAACGCAAACATGAGAAGCTCCTCAAGAACATCTCCCCGAAGCAAATATCTATGGCACATCAACCTTTTGAGAGTGATATGAAGATTGGTGACTATGTGGACGATGTCTCCGTTAGAAAAGATATGACCTATCGCGAACTTCTCATGATAGCCATGAAACGCGAGAAGATGGCTTACGACTTTTACACAGAACTTGAACTGAGAGCCTCAGACGATGCTACACGTAAGGTCTTCACACTTCTCAAGGGGGAGGAACTGAGACACAAAACCAAACTCGAGAAGGAATATGAAAAAGGCATAATGCGAGAGGATTGAATCAAGTTGCTGACCGGCAAGTCCATCCCTTTCTTCCGAAGATCTTTTACACTGCTTCTCCTTCTGCCCCTTTTTGGGCAAGTTGCCAATGCATCCCCACCCCCTCCATCACGCTTTTTCTCTGTTGATGCGGGATATGTCACAACAAGTAGCTCAAACTACGGTAACGGCTTAGTTTATGGAATAAGCATCATAGAGGGTGAAGGGAGAATTGGCTTTGCAATTGTGACGTCAGCCTTCTCAAACTCGATCTTCTATGATGCAGAAGTTATGTCGGGTGAGGCACAAAAGATTTACCGTTATGAGGAGAAGTTCTCCGACTTTTACATTACCATTCTAGCAACTTTTCGACCCAGTATCTTCGATAGCAGCAGCCGGATCCTTGGCGGAATTGGTCCTCAGGTCCATTTCCTGAGAGCAACCAAGTACTATATCACTGATGGCTATTCTGTATCAGCTCGGGATTTCCGCCTTGGCATGGGCATCTGGTTAAGATTCCATAGGCAGATCCACATCTTCGGGAATACCGCTATCGTGATAACTGCCACCCATTCGTGGGCTCAAGGCGCAGGTGAAAATATTGAACCATTTGAATACACGGTTCCGGATGAGGGATTGGCTTTCCCAGCAGTAACTGCTGGGCTTGCTTTCCCTTTCTAGTCGAGCACCATGTCTCTTCTTGAAGACCTTATTGCAAGTGTGCACTCGAGCAACGATCGCGTGAAACGTATCGTCTACGGGCCCCGCTGGATACTCGTTGAGGGTACAAGGTGCGGACTTGCTCGCAACTTCGGAAACCCCGAGACCCCACGTATCGATCAAACCCTCGCTGGAAAGCCTATGGCAGATCTCCTCAAGATGGCGTTGTCCGACGAATCATGTGAAGCGGCAGTGGGGCTGGCTAGTCTAAACAGTCTTCTCATAGCGAAGGCGGAGTTTGAAAGTTTTCGTATTAGCTATCTGCCGAGAGCAAGCGGAAAGCGCGTAATGATAGTAGGTCAGGTAAGTTTTATGGACAACCTTCGCGAAACAGCAGCTGAGGTGCGAAGTGTATCTCCAGAGGAGATTCGAAACTCGCAAGATCTTGAAGCTGCCAGACGAGACATGGTCCTCATCTCAGCCAATCATGTGCCCCTAGACGAAATTGAGAATCTACTCGAGCTTACAGGCAGTGCCTATACAATCATATTTGGTGCTCCGACACCGCTTTCACCACTTGTTTTCAACTACGGCTGTGATCAGCTTGTAGGTGCAATGGTAACCAATCCAGAGCAAGCCATAAACCAGGTGCTCAAGGCTGACGAGGATTTCGAGCTTTCAGCAGCTTTCAGACCTGTTGTAATGGCAAGACATCAGCAATCGAGGTAAAGCTGGATCTCGATAGGATGGGGATGGCGCGAGATTTCACGCACCTCTTTGGTTTTTATATCTATCCAGGTCTCAATGAGATCACGTGTAAAGACATCTCTTCTGAGCAAGAATTCATGATCTTCACGCAAGGCCTCAAGTGCCTCTTGGAGACTGAAGGGAACAGGCTGAATACCTCTCGACTCCATATCGTTGAGCCCGAAAACGTTGAGATCATAAGGTCCAAAACCCTCTTCCTCTGGATCGATACCCTGGATTATGCCGTCAATTCCTGCCAGAAGCATTGCAGCCATGCTAAGGTAGGGATTGCCGCTAGCGTCAGATGGGCGGAATTCAACTCTTGCCTCCCGCGCAAGTGCCAGACCCTTCGGGATTCTCACCGCTGCGCTCCTATTGCCAACACCGTAAACAAAACAGGTTGGAGCCTCAAATCCTGGAACAAGCCTGCGATATGAGTTGGTGCTGGCACATGTGAAGGCGAGTAGAGATCTACCATGCCTAAGTAAGCCGCCAATATAGTTGAGAGCGATCTTGCTCAGATTGCCATATCCACCCTTCCTGAAGAAAATGTTCCTGCCTCGCTTGATGAGATGCTGATGAAAGTGCATCCCATTGCCTGGCTGACCATGGAGGGGTTTGGGAATGAAGGTTGCTACAACGCCTTCCCGAGCTGCCGCTATCTTTATAAGGTACTTGGCAATAAGGATGTGGTCACCCGTAAGCCTGGGAGTATTGGGCCGAATTTCAATTTCGCACTGACCGGCTGAACCCACCTCGTGATGTGAGTACTTTACCGGGATACCTGCTTGCTCCATAGCAGAGACCATTGAGCACCGTAATGCCCAGAACTTGTCACCGGGAGGCATAGCATGATAACCCGCCTTATCAATCAGCCATGGGAAGTGCCTGCTGTAGGACGACGGCACAAGACCCGCTTCACCTGATGTGATTGCATAGCCTGTGGCGTGTGGTAAACCCAACACCTCAACGTCATCAAGAAGGTTGAACTCAAGCTCCGGCATGAAGAAAGCCTTATCAGCAATTCCTGTTGTCACCAGGAAGCGTTCAGCTTTTTCAACAACAAGTCTTGGGTCTCTTGAGAAAGGCTTGCCAGTATCCACCTCGACACAATTACAAATGAAACTTGCCGACCGCGTTGAATCGCCCTCCTCAATGAAATAGGTTTCGGGATCTGGTATCAGTCTGAGATCACCACTTTCAAGGCGGGTAAAGCCAGCTACACTTGAGCCGTCGAATGCCACACCTCTGTCAAAAGTGTGAGGGCCAAAATTCGAGATGGGTACTGTAACCTGATGCCATCTACCAATAAGATCAGCAAATCTCAGATTTACATATCCAGCATGCGACCGCTTGATAGCATCTATCGCGCGCTTGATAGCATTGGCCCTCCGTGCCATCCTTTCCACCTCACTTGGATGGTTGGAATCCCAGAATTGATCTTATGATGGCGTTAAGGTCAGTATTATCGTGTATGCCACCAAACATCTTATTTCCAGGGCCACTTGCAAAAACCGGGACCATGTTGCCAGTGTGGTATCCAGATGTCCACTGCACTATGGGACACTGCTCACCTACAAGACTCTCGAGGTCATCATAGGATGGATACCCATATTCGTCACCGGTGATTCCAGGTCCACCACAGTCATGGTCAGCTGTCACAACTATGGTAAAGAGAGAATCCTCCTCCTGGAAATGCATAGCCCTTCCGATTGCGTCATCAAATGCCAGAAACTCTCCAATTGCATCACTTATGGAATTATCATGCTCAGCATGGTCGATCCTTCCACCCTCGACAACGAGGAGAAACCCATCAGGGTCCTGAGACAGAACATCGAGTGCAACTTGTGTCATCTCACCAAGTGAAGGCACCTCTGTTTCAAGTCTTGATCGCTCGAAGGGAAGATTCTCGCGACTGAATAGTCCGAGGATTCTCTCTCCGTCAAAATCGAGAAGCCCCTTACGATCAAGCACGACTTCGAAACCATTCTTCCTTGCGACTTCGAGAAGATCCCTTCCATCATCCCGCATACCACTGTCTGGAGGTAGAAAGTACCAGTAGCCGCCACCGAGAACAACACTCGCAGGTCCGCCAATGATCTGTTCAGCAATTTCAGGGTGCATTTCACGTGCGGGTACATGGGCTAAGAACGATGCAGGAGTTGCATCCGTTACAGATGTGGTGGTAACAACCCCCACTGACATCCCCCCCCTGGCAGCCACCTCGAAAAGATTCTCAAGAACAGTACTATCCCGGCTCATGCCAACCATACCGTTAGCAGTCTTGTGACCAGTTGCAAGAGCAGTACCTGAAGCAGCCGAATCTGTGACAGGACCTGTAGCAGAATGCGTGGTTACATAGCCAGAAGTGCCAGAGTTAGCAAGATCGATGAGGTTAAGCTCAGTACCAAGCGAGATCTCCGAGTAGATCTTTGCTATGCTTAGGATGCCCACACCCATTCCGTCCCCTATGAAGAGAACCAAACTGTGACTCTGCGGCAGTCTCGATTGTTCTGCTGGCTCGCTGTGCTCATATGTACGAAAGCGTGCTGGCGCACAAGCCAGACTGATGAGAAGCACCCCAACAAAAATCAATCCAAGACGTCGTATCAATCCTTACCCCCTTTAGACGAGGTTAGCTAATATCAGCACCAAGAGCAACAAATTCTAGGCAGCAATTATCTCATTTATGATAGCAGCGAGCTCGTGCGCTGCATTCTCCACGGCTTCACTCATCGCCTCACCCACTCTCGTTGTCTCGGGCTGTATGGCGAGAAAGAAAACTGTAGCTCCCGACTGACACTCAATGTAGTCAGAAAAAATGGTAAGAATTGCATCGTGGGTCGATGCTCCACCACCAGTTATTTGCTCCTTACGAACAAGCCTGATTTCACCAGGTTTGCCCCCAAAGTAGGCAGCATCGATTATCACTACCTTCTCAGGTTTGAGATTTGCTATCTTGCCCAGGAAATTCTCAGGCGTCTCCCCACAATTTATGACCTTCACCCTATCTGTTTCCTCAATAAGCCGAGCAAGCAGAGGTCCCACTGCATCATCTCCACGCATCTCATTACCGATGCAGGCAATTACAACCTTCCCTGAAAGAATGCTGGCGAGGGCTGTTCGATCCATGTTGAGATGCGCCTTGCCCTATGCCCCCAGCTGAATCTTGCGGCGACACTTGGCGCAAAGCATCCTAACCACATCGTGCCTGCCAGGTTCAAGCTCCTTTTCTCGAGGAGGTAGTTGATCAAGAACCTTGGTATCTTGCAATGCGGTAAGTATCAGGGTGGGATTTGAGAAGGCAAGTGGACCAAGTCGCTTGGTGACCCAGCGAATATGATCTTTGGTCGAGATCACATCACCACAAACTTCACAAAGAACCAATTCCTTCTCGACACTTGTTCTGGCCTGACTTCTATCAAAATAGATCATGTCGTATTCACGTGTCAGCTTAACTCCCTTACCAGTTATGCAATTTGCCTCACACTGCCCACACTGGATACATTTATCATAGTAGAGGGTAATAACGCGTTTGCGCTCGTCAAGATTGTCAACAACCTTGATATCATTCGCGGGGCAAACCATTGCACAGGCTCCACAGCCCACACATTCGTCATCATCGAACTTAGGCTTACCTCTAAATCGCTTCTGGGGTTCCAAAGGCTCTTTGGGAAAGGGATGAGTATACGGTCCTTTGAAAAGGGCAGTTAGTGCCTCCTTAAGTAGCGTTGCCTGAAGAATCCCTGGTAACTTCATTTTGCCTCCCCACTATAAGATTTCTTGATTTCCTCCGCCCTCTGCTCAAACTTGTTGGTTACACTCTTGTCCCAAAGCTTCACACCTGAAAGATAGGATCCCCGAGCCAGCGCATGTGCTCCAGTTGGAGATGTGATCAAGATAAATAGCGCACACAGAATTGCCTTTATAGCAATAGCCGGAGTCGCTGTTGCCACAGCAGCACCAACAAGTATAAAGATTGTTCCAAGTGTTACACACTTGGTCGCCGCCTGGAGTCTATTATAAACATCTGGCAATCTGACCAATCCCATACAGCCAAAGAAATCGAAAACGGCACCAATGCATATCAAGATATAACCTACAATTTCATGGCTACTCATCGAATCTTCTCCCCTCGAGATGTTTTGAGAGGGCAAGGGTACCGATGAAACTGACCAGTGCCCAAGCAATTGCAAGATTCATGTAGAAATCCTTATGCATTACGACAGCTGAAAGAGCAACGAAACCAACAACAACTGTTCCAAGAATGTCGATTGCGACACTCCTATCGGGTGCAGTCGGTCCGTGACCGATGCGATATAGACACATGAAACAGGCAGCAGCGAGTACACTGGCTATGAAATATATGAACGTCATTCAAAAATCCTCCTCAGAACTGGCTCGAATCTTGAAACTATGTGGTGCGTTGCCTGTTCAATGTCATCACTCTTGACATTTATCCAGTGAATGTAAAGATAACCGTCGTCAGTTATGTCAACAGTTAGAGTTCCGGGGGTAAGAGTTATGGAGTTGGCGAGCATAACCCTTCCAGGTGTACTCTTCAAAGAAGTTTTAACCTTCACAATGCCCGGATGGATTGGCATATCCGGATGTATGACCCGGTAAACTACGTCAAGATTTGCAAGAAGTACATACCAGAGAAACATGGGCACATATACGATGAGCCAGAATATCCGCTTGATAACGGTACCCGGGCTCAGTTTGGCTGGGATTCTATCACCAAGCAACAATCCCACAAAGATAGCCACCACCAAACCTATTATGGTGCTCTCAAGATCAAGAGCTTTGGTGACTGGATCAAATGGCCAGACAAGCAAGAACCATATGATGAACCCGAGTATGATGAGGGTTACCTTTCTCAAACCAACTCCCCCTTACATTCCTAATATGTTTGAAGCATAGTTCAAACCTTCCTGAAGCACGCGTGCAGCTGGCATCAGGAAAGTGTCCCTAGCCTGAGGTAGCCAGAGGAATCCCATTACAATACACAGAACTGCAAGCCCTATCATCGAAGCTTGCATTGTCCCCGGCACTTCCTTGGCTGTCTGCGATGCCTCACGAGGCTCCCCAAAGAAGGCTCTTCGTTGCAACCTCATGAAGGCAGCCAAAGTAAGCACGCTAACGGCAGCTGCCCACGTGGCAAAGCCATAGCGCTGAGCTTGAATAGCAGCCAGTATTATGAAAAGCTTGCTCCAGAAACCGCTGAAAGGCGGAATCCCAGCAATTGCCATAGAGCCAATGAAAGATGTTGTCCCTGTAACGGGCATCTTCTCCCTGAGACCCCCCATCTTGTTGAGATCACGCGTACCTGTTGCATATTCGATCGCACCTGAATTGAGGAACAGGAGCGATTTGAAGACAGCGTGGTTTATAAGATGGAAGAGTCCGGCAGCTATAGCAAACCTCGTTCCGATACCCATTGCCAGGACAACATATCCAACTTGACTGATGCTCGAATAAGCAAGGAAACGTTTTATATCATCCTGCCCCATTGCAAGCAGGACTCCAACAATCATTGAGATTGTCCCCAGAACCATGAGCACATAGGAGATCAGAGGTGTCATGCCTACCACATTGAACATCACCCTCGCCATCGCATAAACACCAATAGTCTTGATGAGAACACCAGAGAGCATAGCAGATATGGGTGCAGGTGCTGATGGATGGGCGTCAGGCAACCAGGCATGGAAGGGAACCAGAGCAGCCTTAAGCCCAAAGCCAGAGATGAAGAGGGCAACAATAAAGAGATGAATGGGCTTGAGATCCCCACCAATCATAGCCGAAACCTGAGCCATGTTAAGGCTCCCGGTCACTGCATATGTCATAGCTACACCGAAGAGGATGAGTGTCGATCCAACGCTCCCAAGGACAAGATACTTAAATGACGCCTCGAGCTCCTCATGCTCACATCCAAAAGCAACAAGCGCATAGGATGCAATGGAAGCTATTTCAAGAAAAACATACAGATTGAAAAGGTCACCTGTCAGGGCAACACCATTCATGCCGGCAACCATAAGCAGGAAGAGAGCATAGAATCTCGCCTTGGCAGTGAATTTGTCCATGTACTGGATGGAGTATATCGTCACAAGGAAGGATATCAGGGTTATTGTGATAAGCATGAAGACCGAGACCCCGTCAAGAACAAGATCGATTCCCAGCGGGATATGCTTGAGAGGTCCCCAGCCACCCATCCAGTAAACGCCATTCTTACCTATCACAGATATTGCCATAAGAAGCAGGGCTAAGGTGGTCAAGTTGGCAAGCGTATCCGCTACACGGGGCCTCTTGCGTGCAACCATAGGAATGAAGAAAGCTGCCCCAAGCGGAATTGCCACAAACAGTGGAATCATCTGCATCGCTTCTCGCCCCTAACCTTTCAGCCTCTTTATCTCCTGAATATCGTAGGTCCCATATCTCTCATACAAACGCATGGCTATTGCAATTGTCATCGCCGTTACTCCCAGACCGATAACAATTGCCGTAAGCACGAGTGCCTGCGGGAGTGGATCCACGGTGCGCCTGATAAATTCCTGATGCTCCATCGTCTTGTTGAGAATAGGTGCAATCCCATTCTTGCGATAGCCGATCATCACAATGAAAACATTTACGGCACTTTCCATTATGATGAGGCTGATTATTATCTTTATGAGATTACGTTTTACCAGAACCCCATAGAGTCCAACCATGAACAGCAGGAAGCACAAGGCGTAAAGCATACCTATCTCCTTCTATGCCCTCTCACCAGGACCATGTATGACCCTCATGAGAACAAGAAGTATGAATACCATAAACAGTGAACTTGCAACCTTGAGTGCTATGGCAATATTGCAGAGCGGTATTATGCCTGAACTGAAAAGGGTAAAGGGCGTACCAGGATTTGCCTTGGCAATGTAGTTGATAAAGAACCTGCCGCCAAGGGTGCCCGCGATTCCGAGAACTGCTATCACTAGAAACATAAGAGCACCAACGCTGTCGAGCTCCGATGCCACACCTATGCGGAAGCGCCTGAGCGATTCCTCCTTACCGTAGGCAAGCGTAAGAAGGACAAAAACCATTGCCAGGATCACGCCACCAGCGAAGCCGCCACCAGGTGTGAGGTGCCCATAAAGGACAATGTAGATTCCGAAAATCATTATAAGACCCTTAATCCAACCTGTTATCGTCTTGACAATTGGAGTCATTCCCTTCTCAGCCATTACTCCTCCCATTCTCCAACTTCAGGCTCAGTGGGTTTCTTACGCGCTTTCTTACGAATGACTGCAATTGCACCCATAATCGCTGTGAAGAGAACAGTCGCCTCACCAAGTGTATCGTATGCTCTGTAGTCGAGCAAAACGGCTGTAACGATATTTGCTGCACCGGTCTCCTTTAAGCCATTGGCAATGTAGAGTCTTGTTGGTGCATCAGCGATTCGCTGCATCACTGGATGACCAAACGGAGGAAAATCGTCGAAAACCCTGATTCCGGCCAGGAAGATAACAGCCAGCATAGCCATTGTAACCATCATGCCGAAGAAGTCACGGTTCCCAATGAAGGTTCGCAAGCCTACCCTGAGGGTAGCCCTTATCAAGATTATCAAGATGAGAACCTCAACCACTATTGGCACTATTGCAACATCAGGTGCCCGCATGTAAAAGAAGGCTATGATAACACCAAAACCAACCGCCGTTACCGATATAACAGCGGCCAGTAGGTCACGTGTCTCGATGGCAACTATTGCAGCTATCACCATAAAGAGCAGCAATAGACCAATGAATTCAAGCATACATCACCTCAGCAATATGATGATTAGAACCATTATCCCTGCAAGCATCCAGCTCAGGTAATGTGGCAATATGCCAGTGTGAATTGCACGGAATCCTCTAACAAAATAGAAGGAGAATTTTTGTCCTATGTCATATGTGTCAAAGGCATGCTTCTGGGCTGCCCTGTATATCTGACGGAAGAATCCCATATCACTCACTGTGTTATAGAAATCCGTTCCTGTTACTCGCACTTCGGCTGGGATGATCTCGCCGCCAACATACATAGAATCTGTTCGTGTGGCTTTGAGCCTACCTGCCAGATAGATTATCAATCCAATCACAATCCCGACTACAATGAACAGGGTCGCAAGTCCTGGACTCCACCAACCTAGCCAGGCACTTACCTCAGGCATACCGAGAACTCTCTGAACAGCTGGAAGTATGAATCCCCTGAGTGGTATAGAATAGGCAAAGATGCCAAAGCCGAGGCACAGGATGGCGAGCACAAGCATGGGTATCGCCATTGTTGGACCAACTTCCTTCGGGCTCTCGCCCTTCTTGGATCTCACCCCGAGAAAGACTGTGTGAAGAACCTTCATAAAGCTAGCAAGGGTTAGAGCGGATCCGAACATGGCAGCAACGAGCCATATGACCCAGGCGTGCCCACCACGCTTGCCTAGTTCAATAACACCCTGATAGACCATCCATTTGGAAACAAATCCATTAAGAGGTGGAACTCCAGAAATTGCAAGGGCAGCTATTACGCAGCTGAAGAACGTAAGTGGCATATAGCGAGCTAGACCGCCAAGCTCATCAAGATTGGTAGTCCCCTCACGTTTCTCAACAGAACCACCACACAGGAAGAGACAGCCCTTGTATATGGCGTGGTTTACCATGTGGAAGAGGCCACCTGCAACTCCGATCGGGTTCAAGGTGCCGACTCCCAGTACCATGTAGCCAACCTGGGAGACAGCATGATAGCTTAGCAGACGCTTCAGATCATGCTGGACAAGCGCCATCATTACAGCAGCTATTATGGTAAATGCACCGACAATCAGCAGCAGGAGCATCATACCGCCGCTCAGATTGAAAAGATAAAGTGAAACCCGTGCAAGGAGGTAGATTCCCAGAAGCTTATCAACTGAAGCGGGCAGGAAAGCAACAACTGAAGTGGGAGCATGTTCTGCCGTATCGGGTATCCAGCTATGAAATGGCATAGCACCAGCTTTAGCAAATGCGGCACAGGCGAAGAGGATAAAGGCAAAAACTGAAAGCCCGGTTATTGTTGGAATCGAGGGCTGGCTAAGACTGGTTGAGCCCGTAAGCACCCAAACAAGGGTTACTGCAAGGACAAGCAGTGCATCGGTCCCGCCAACAATAACCATTGTCTTTTTGGCAGCACCAGAAGCTTGAGGTCCCCCTGTCTCAATCAGCATGAAAAGTGTGAGCCCTAAGAAACCCCAGAAGGAGAGCAGAACAACGAGATCATTGGCAAGGACTGCACCAAAGGCACCACCAAGAGTAAATAGCATATAGGCGTAGTATTGCTTGAGGTAAAGTTTGCCTCGCATGTAGCCCAGAGAGTAAAGAACCATTATAAGCCCGAAGAAGCCAACCCACAGAATGACAAAGGACGATAAGGTATCAACCTTAAAAATCACTCTCCCGAAGTATTCGCTCTCGAGCCAACCCTGACGGAAGAGCAAGATGGAAATGTAGAAGGTAACTGCTGAAACAATAAGAGCTATGCCTTCTTTGAGCCCCTTGAAGGCATCAGGAATTATTCTGACAATTGCGCCTGCTACAAGTGGAACGACAATCAAGTATCCAACTAGATCCATACCCTATCCATCCTCGACTTGTATTTCTCCATGAGTTTGCGAGTTTTCTCCTGCGAAAGCCTTAGAAGCTCTTTCCAACCCATGAGTTGCTTACCGCTGTCTGCATCAACCACAATCGTTCTTTCAGTACAGCAATAGCACGGATCGATGGCTGCCAAAGTGATGGTTGCATCTGATACTGTATAGCCAACAACTGCACGATTGTTTGTTGGCACATTCATAAAGCTGGGTGCCCTGATCTTGTATCGGATGGGGCGGTTAGAACCATCAGAACGCACATAGTGGAAAACCTCACCACGTGGAGCCTCATGATGACCGATTCCCTCACCAGGTGGAATTTCTTTGTAATTGGCATCAATACCGTCTCTTACTTCTCTCAGTTTCTCAAGGCACTGTTTGCATATCTTGACCGACTCCAGCATCTCAAGCACACGAACGACAACTTTGTCAAAGACATCACCATTCTCGGTAGTCACAACATCCCATTCAACCAAATCATATGCCGCATAGGGATGATCTCTTCTCACATCCCATGGCACACCCGATGCTCTCGAGGTTGGTCCAAGTGCTCCAAGCTCAACACAATCCTCATATGTCAGTACACCAACATTCTTCAGCCTTGCCTGCAGCACTGGATCAGCCATGGCAATCTTGGCAAACATAAGAAGCGGTCTCTCAAGCCCATCGAGTATGCGCATAGCAGTTGGTAGGTCTTCATCCTCAAAGTCTCGCCTCACACCACCTGGCTTGAACATGGCATAATGGTTGCGGTTACCAGTAAGAAGTTCGAAACAATCGAGCACTGGCTCACGATATTTCCACGCCCACATCCACACGGTGTTATAACCGAGGAAGTGCCCTGCGAGTCCAAGCCAGAGCAGATGCGAATGAATGCGCTCAAGCTCTCCGACGAAAGTTCGGATATACTTGGCTCTCTCGGGAATATCGAATCCCCCTACGTCTTCAATCGCATTGACACATGCAAAAGGATGAGATGTGGAGCAGATTCCACAAACCCTCTCAACAAGAAAAGGTACCTGATCATATGTCAAGCCTTCGGCGAGCTTCTCTATCCCCCTGTGGTTATAGCCTATTTCTATGTCGAGCTTTACGACCTTCTCACCTTCGACATGGAGCTTGAAAAACTCAGGCTCCTCCTGCAGCGGGTGATACGGGCCTATGGGAATGATCTGGGTCCTATTCGGTGTCATGCTCCCCACCCCTCCATTCTTTCCAATCTCGCCGTAACGGGTAATTGCCCTCAAGCCAGTCATCGCTTAAGAGCAGGTGTCTCATATCAGGATGATTCCTGAACTCTATACCCAGGAGCTCCCACATCTCTCGCTCTATCCACTCAGCTGCAGGCACCCGCTTCGCAATCGATTCTATCGAAGGCTTCTCAGGATCGAGAATCACTCTGAGGTTGATGATTCTGTTAGCACGATCCATGGCGAAGTGATAAAGAATTTCAAATCCGTATTCCATGTGCATGCCTGAACAGATCTGAAACCGACAGGCAAGATCCTTATAGCAGTATTCGGCTATATCGGGCAATCGAGCTGGATCAACTGTGATGAAGGTGCGCCTGCTACTTTTCTCATATACATCCTTTATGGCATCCCCAAACTTCGCCTTTATCCCTTCAACAACCTCATCCGCCATCTCTCAGCCAATCCTCCTCATTTCTTGAGTGCTGCAAGCTGTGCCTGTATCAAGGCGACAACGCCCTGAATCATAGCCTCTGGTTTCGGAGGACATCCGGCAATGTAAGCATGCACCTCTGAAACATTATCAAGGCATTCCATCTGATTGTATGAGTTTGCGAACATCTCCATAGAGCAAGAGCAATTGCCAATGGCTATCACAAAGCAGGGTTTGGCCGCCTGAGCGATAACACGCTTAAGCCTCTGCCTCGCTTTTCTATTCATCGAACCTGTCACCAGAATTGCATCTGCATGCCGCACACTGCCGACGAGTTGTATACCGAACCGCTCTACATCATATCTTGGTGTAAGCAGATCAAGGATTTCGATGTCACAATTGTTACAGGGGCTTGCTGCAAGATGAAATACCCAGATTGACTTTGTAAGTGCTTTGATCTTAAGACTCATACCTCACCCTCATAGACCCAGAAATGCCAGGATAACAGCAACTATAGCAATTGGCGTTATCTTAGCCCAGAAGAATTTCATAATCTGATCTATCCTCAACCTTGGATTTGTGTTTCTGACCAGCGTTATGAAAAGCAATATGCCTATGTAAATGAGTGCCGCCCAAACTATATTTAGCCATGACTGGCGCCAGTTTACAGCTCCAATGAAGAGCATCATGAGGAAAAATGGCACAACAAACATCATCATCCACTGGGTAAGCTTGAAAAGACCAAGTGCTGCACCGGAGTATTCAATGTAAGCACCGCCCATTATCTCGGTCTCAGCTTCTGGCACATCGAATGGCACCTTGGCAAGTTTAGCCTGCATACAGATAAGACTGATTACGAAGGCGATCACTCCCGAGATCGAAGCAATGACGGCACCCTCGGTCGCCTGATGCTGAAGAATAACTCCTAACTTGATTGTCTCACCAGCCTTAATTACCGGCACGAGTATGGCAAGCACAAAAGGAAGCTCGTAAGAGAGGATGAGCTTCATTTCTCGTGATCCACCAAGAGACGCCAATGGGTTAGCAGAGGCAAATGCACCCAGAATAACAGCCTGAGAAGGAATGGTGAGAAGGTAGATGACAACGATAAGGTCTCCGAGAAAAGTCTGCTGGGGGAATATCACTGTTCTTATCAATAAGGCTGAAACAACAGACACTGCAGCAAGTCCGAAAAGCGGAGCCGAAAGGAAAAGAAATCTTGAAGCCCCCTCTGGAACTATGACTTCTTTAGCAAGGAGCTTGACGAGATCATAGACTGGCTGGAAGAATGGAGGGCCAACACGCCACTGAACCCTTGCCGTTATCTTCCTGTCAAACCAGTGGGCGAACATCCCGATTATTGCTGCAGCAAGAAAACCAATTACAAGATATCCTATGCCCTGCACTATGCTCATATCAATCCGCTACCTTTTCCAGACACTTGATTTGACAACAAGATGGTCAGCAACTTTATAAATCCCCCTCTCCTCGTCCTCCTCAATCTCTTTGTACTCAATCGCCCCTTCAGGACTTGTCTTGACACAAAGTGGCTCCTCACCCGGCTTAAGACGCTCTAGACAAAAGTCACACCTTGAACCCAGGTAAGGCACAAGCTCGGGATAGATGGTACCAAAGGGACAGGCTACGACACATGAGCGGCAACTTATGCACCTCAGATTATAGCGCCGCAAGATCCCTTCCTCGTCTTTCTCAAGTGCCTCTTTGGGACATGCATTGACGCAATTGGAATTCTCACATCTGCGACACACGATAGCATAGATTGCAACTTCACGCAGCGATGCAATCCCATCATTGCTCCGACTGTCCTTAGGAAGATCTGCATCACCCTCACGCCTGAACCTGCGATCGAAGGGAGTGTAATCGTGATAAGGATAGCTGCATTGAATTTCGAGCTCGCCCCTATGCTCGAGTTCATCTAGCTTATCCAAATCGATAAATACCTTCTTCAATTCAAATTCCCTCTCACCATCAATCCCATATTCCGGGTTTATCCTTGATCAGGTCATATGTCAGAACTGGACCATCCTGGCAAACCATATATTCACCGAGCATGCAGTGTCCACACTTGCCTACACCACAACTCATATTCTTTTCCATCGAAAGGTATATTGAGCTCTCAGGATAGCCAAGCTCAAGCAGCTTGAAGGTTGCAAACTTCATCATTATAGGTGGCCCACAAACAACAGCAACACTACTCGCCAGATCCAATCCAAGATCTCTCACCACAGTTGTAACAACGCCAACATTGCCCTTCCAGGTTTCGTCACCCTCATCGACGGTGAGCCTTATCTCCACCTTCTTGGGATCTATCTTGGGCCACTCTTCCATTATCTGCTTCTTATAGACTATATCCTTTGGAGTACGAGCACCATAGCAGTAAAGGATCTTCTTGAAATCATCGAGCCTTTCGGTAAGAGCAAGGAAAAGAGCTCTTAGCGGCGCGCCGCCTACTCCACCGCCAACTATACAAATCTCCTTGCCTTTCCAGGCATCGAGAGGATAGCCTTTGCCAAGGGGACCCCGCACACCCACAGTGTCACCTTTGCGCATCCTGTGAATTGCTTCGGTGACCCTGCCGACCTTCATTATAGTGAAGTCGATAGTTTCCTTCACATTTGGAGACGAAGAAGGCGTAAAGGGAGCCTCGCCCACACCTGGCACTGTAACTTCCATGAACTCACCAGCTTGAAAGCCGATGGGCTGCCTCGGACGAACAACAAATGTCTTTATCGTCGGGGTCTCGTCTATGACCTCTAATATATCAGCAGTTACGGGCTTATAAATGTTCTTCACGACTTGCATACTTCCTTCAGAACCTTTCTCATGTCAATTTTGCCGGGACAGGCGACTATGCATCTCCCGCAACCAGTGCAGGCTTCAAAACCATAATTCTTAGGGAAATAATCAAGTTTGTGGTAATAACGATGCCTGAAACGCTCCACAAGATGCGGGCGTGGATTAGCACCACCAGCAACCTTAGCAAAGTTCTTGTAAGCGCATGCATCCCACATTCTTAAGCGCTTATATCTATCACCCGCTCTTTCATCATAGAGCAAGAAACATTGGCAGGTTGGGCAAATGAAAAGGCAGGCTGCACATTCAACACAGGTCTCAACATTACGTGCCCAGGCAGAATCATCAAAAGCCTTCGCCAAGATTTCGCGCCAAGCGCCCGATGGTTTAAACTCCTTACTTTGCTTCTCTACTGTGGCTTTGACAGAAGAACGAATCGCATCCCTTTGGGAGAGATGATTCTCAGTTGCAGGCTTGAAGATCTCCTTGTTGGCTTCCACTACCTCCTTACCCTTCTCACTGCCAACCTCAACAACATAGCCACCTTCAATCTTACTCAGATTGAGATCGAAATTCTTCTCGGGGTAAGGATTGTTGCCCATGATTACACAGAAGCATGTCTCAAGTGGCTCGGTGCAATCAAAGCCGATGATGAGACTCTTGCGACGGCGTTCCTCATAGAAGGGATCCTTGAACTGACCTTCAAGAAAGACGTGATCAAGAGCTTCTATTGCTCTTATATCACAGCTTGCAGCACCGAGTATGCTAAAAGGCTTTATCTCTCTAAGGGCTTCTTCTTCGGTTGGATACTCTGCAACTTCTTCAAGCAGGGAGAAGAAAAGGGGTTTAAGTGGCTGATATGCTCGAACGCCTGGGTAAGTGAACTCACCAACTTCGCCAAATGGTTTTATACTAACCTGGTCATCCTCACGACTGGCAACGTAGAGATCACCGCGGTTCTCAAGCCATGAAAGAAGTTTTATGAAGTCGGCTTCACTTACGTAGTGGGTTTCCATCCTCCCCCTTCCTGGCTACCATTTTCGCCTGAAAATGTTCAGAAGTAAACCCGGCACACCACTAAGACCGAGACATTATATTCAAGTGCCTCTCTTTGTCAAGCGAAAAAAATCGTGCAAACTAAAAATTTTTTTCGGGATCCTAAGATTGCTTGCTTTTGCGCTCAAGTAGCTGCCTTATCGATCGAAGCTCACCAAGAATCGCGTCAAGTTTTTCGGTCTCAGATCCATCACGAACTTTCACTGATTCTCCCTCTAAAGATGAGGACACAGATTTAAGCATCATCGCTACCTTGGCGTGAACTCTTTCCCACTCAGCCAGTCCATTGAGACACGCCTCATAGCCTGTCTCGCCGCTCTTGCCAGCTGTCTGGATTTTTATACTTCCCAGATTCACAAGGTGTCTGTCTATGAGATCCCGGCTTTCAACCATGTTGGTTATGTTGCGATAGGGAATTGTTTTGACAACCTTCGTAAATACCCCCTTACGCACGATTACACCATCTCGGGTAAGTTCATAGGATATCGATCGAAAGTAGGAAGGAATCAAGGCAACCACAATAACCCAGAAGGCAAGAGTTGTGATTCCGAAGACGAGATAGAAGGTCTTAGCTGTGGCTGACGTCAAACTTATTCCCCTGGCAACCATAGTAGCAACGAAAGGGATAAGGATAGCGAGTGCAGGTATTCCATATGCCAGAGCCGCGACTATGAAAAGCTTGCGCTGGTATCTCTCGTCGGGAAGTATTATCTCTGTTTGCATTCTTGTCTCAGAGATTGCCTCCACCGCCTGGTATGTCCCCCTACATTGAAAACATATCGAGGAGAAAGTATCTCACCTTGATTTTGGCAAGGTCAAGGACAATAATTGAATCATCTCTTGAGTCTCGCTATAGTTAGGTTTCGATGCAAACCAGAGGCGGTGGGTGATGCGAGTAGCAGTTGTGGTCTTCACTCGAGATGACAATCATAGCCTTGGAAGTCGCATCTTCGAGACCATTGGTAACAAGCGCCTAGGTGACGAAGTCGAAATCGTGGATGCCGGCACGGATCCCCTTCATACGCTTGAATCCTTGAGCGATTTTGATGGGATAGTCATAGTCGATGGAGCCGAGATGGGGGAGCCCCAGGGTAGTGTGAAGGTTCTTGACTTCAACGAGCTCGCTTTCTTTGGTTCTCCAAGAGAGGTTCGCTTCAACAATCTTCGACAGAGTGATCACCTTTTCTATGCTAGCAAGTATCTGAGTCTTCCTCCCGCCCTGATTGTTGCTTTTGAGTCAGCACTTAATGCGGACTTGCACCTTTCAGACGAGACGCTTGTAATCGCTAGATGCATCCAAGCAATAAGATCAGCAATTGCAAAGCTTACCAGTAGGGAGGTATGAAATAACCGAAGCCAAGAAATCGTTATGTGCGTTCTGTGCGCTTGCGTACTTTGGCAGTTACAGGCTCTCCCGTAGGAAGCGTGTCAGCAGGCACAGCCTCCCCCGCCACAAGTCTCTTGTAAATCCCACAATCATGGTAAATGGTTCGACAGAACGCCCAGGCAAGATGGGATTTGTCAGCCTCATCGGAAATGGAAGCATAGGCTGGACAAACCTTCATCAAGGGACAGCTCATAATCTCAACATACCTCTTCGCACCAACTGCCTCCCCTTTGTTTTTCGGCGTTTCGTGGCACTACCTTTAGAAGCATGCCATCAATTCTCTGCATCACCCTCCCATCCACAATGAAGTAATTGCATCAACCGAGCACCATAATTTACACTAATACAAGCTACGCTTGTCGGCAAGAGAGGAGCACAAAGATGAAGCCTTCAAGATACCTAAAGATCACCATTCCGATTGCAATTGGGATTTTCTTTATCTTCGCATTCATCCAGTTCATACCAACTGGCTATGTCGGTGTTGATGAAAGTGGGCAAGTGATCTCCAGACGCGTATGCCTCCACAAACCTTTTAAGGCATTTGACATATATCCAGTCGAGGAATCAGAAATAGCGCTCAAGGCCCACGTGGTGACGCCACAGGGAGATATAGACTTTCGGGTGGCAGTCACCGTCTCCGTTGACCCTGATCATATTTTGAGATTGCACAATGCATATGCCGGTAACTACGTTGATCTCCTCATAGCTCCTCTCGTTGAGGATTTCCTGAGAAGAAAGTGGGCAGGGGAGGCAACCGAAGAGCTTGCCGGTTCAATGGCGAAGCAGCTTGCACCCTCGCTTGCTGTCTATGGAGTCAATCTCTTCGGTGCAAGAATAGAATCTGTGAAGAGGCAAACAGGTGCTGAGGATGCTGCCATAGCAGCACGGGCAAGAAAGTACGGTGGCAAGGTCATCATTATCGGGAGCGATGCCTTTGACTGGGAGATATTTAGACAGGTCTCTTCCAAGCGCAAGCTTCCGAATATTGAGAAGATGATCAGGGAAGGAGCCTCGGGAACACTCCTCTCAGTAGAACCTCTCATATCACCAATGATCTGGACAACAATGGCGACCGGAGTTGAGCCCCAGGTCCACGGAATCGTCGATTTCGTAGTTCATGATAGAGCCACTGGCGAGGATATCCCGATAACAAGTGATATGCGCCGTGTGCCTGCTCTGTGGAACATAGCCACAAGATTTGGACTTTCCTCAGGTTTTGTAGGGTGGCTCGGATCCTATCCAGCTGAACCCGTGACGGGCTTCGTGGTCTCAGACAGAATAGTTTATCATGTCTTCGATCCCCGCTGGCAGAAAGGTGAAGTGACAGATGAGACTCAGAACGCCGAGGGACTTGTCTATCCCCCGGAACTGCTCAATGATCTCAAGTCTTTAGTTAGAGGACCCGAGGATATCCTGTACGAGGAATTGGCAGCCTATGTCCACATAGCTCCATCCGAGGCAATAACTGAGGGCAAAACTTTCGATCGCCTTGATCCGATTAGAAACCTGAAGCTGGTAATAGCTGCTAATACAACTTATGAAAGGATTGCCGTGGCAGCTTATGAGAAGTTTCATCCTCGAGTGATGGGTGTCTACCTGGACATGGTTGATACCATGTGCCATCTTTTCATAAAGCATATGCCACCCCATACACCAGATGTCTCGGAGGAAGAGGCTCGCAAGTTTGGTGACGCTGTGGCTGCTGCCTATGCCCACACCGATAGCGTGATTGGGGAATGGCTCAAGATCATGGATGACTCAACCACACTTATTCTCATATCAGACCATGGTTTCAAAAGCGGTGCCATAAGACCCAAAGGTCCATCAGCAATTGGTGCAGGACAGCCTGTCAAATGGCACAGGCTCGCTGGCTCTATTGCACTCTATGGTTATCACATAAAGCCTGGTGTAAAGCTAACAGATGCATCGGTTTTTGACGTCTGTCCAACTGTCCTTAGACTTTTAGGCTTACCACCAGCTGAGGACATGCCTGGCAGAGTGCTCGAAGAAGCAATGGATCAGGAGTGGCTCAAGGAGTCTTCCGAGATTGGTACAGTCAAATCCTATGGAACTCGAGGCTCACATGGCAAAGCGACCCGTCGCAAAGAGGAAGAAGAAGCCATACTTGATAGGCTCAAGGCACTTGGCTATGTCGGAAGAGGCTCAACAGGTCTTAAGCGCATAGCCAGCGGGCATTTTGCGAGAGGTGAATTCGATAAGGCGATTGAAGTGTGGAAAGAAGTGCTCAAGGAAGAGCCCGAGAATGTTGAAATCATGACAGCAATTGCAAACGCGCTCATTCACAAGGGTGAGGCTGATGAGGCTATCCCATTGCTTAAGAAGGCAATTTCAACGAAACCTGACTTTCTTGATGCCCACAACATGCTTGCTATCGCCTACATAAACCTCAATCGGCTCGATGACGCTGCAAAAGTTAGCGAAGGGGTGCTTGCTAGGGATCCCAGGAATGCCGAGGCGCACTTCAATCTGGGCGTCCTATATGACAAGCTGGGAAGATACGATCTTGCTCTTGGGTCGTTCAAACGCTCGGTCGAGCTGCGCCCTGACTATGATGAGTCACGAATCAACCTCGCCAACGAGTATCTCCGGCGTGGTAGCTACCTCAAGGCGAAGAAACAGCTTGAGGTTGCCGTAGAGCTCAACCCAGCAAGTGCACAAGCCCTTTATCTTTTGGGGAAGGCTGAGCTCGGACTTGGTGATGTCTCGGCTGCAAGAGAGCGCTTCGAAGAATGCCTGAGACAGAATCCCGGATTCAATGCTGCAAGGATAAGTATTTCCGTACTTAAGGCGAAGGAAGGTGATCTTGAGGGTGCTCTCGAGACGCTAAAGCGAGGGACCTCGTATCCATCTGATTTGCATATGGTCTATACAAACATAGGTGTTGTCGAATACAAACTAGGTAGGAAAGATGAAGCTGAAAGAAGTTACAAGAAAGCCATCGAGTCCGATCCATCTTACCTCGCTCCAAGATTTCATCTTGCTCAACTTTATATCGAACAAAATAAGAAGGAACTAGCTTCAGAACAACTAGAGTCCATTCTTAAGATTGATCCAGCAAACGATCAGGCAAGAAAGATGCTTTCACGGCTGGAGTGACCGTCAGAGGTGCCGAGCGTATTATAGTTGACATCTCACCATTCAAACGTTAACTTAAAACGTTTTTCGGGACGCATGTCAAGGTTGCACGTAGAAGACGAAAGGAGCAGCGACATGCCAGCAGAAAAAGCGAACTCTGAGATTGCCGAGCACATAAGGAGGTTCAAGGAGGATCTCATCAAACGTGATTACAGCTCAAGGACGGCAGAGGTCTATGCAACTGCAGTTGCATCGTTCCTCAGGACAGTACCGAATCCAACCTCACCTACTGCAGAGGATGCCGACGCCTACATAGGGAAAGTACTGGAGGGTTCCCCGGATGCCCAAGCCTCCCAATCTTCAGTCGGCATAGCAGCGAGTGCCATGAAACTCTATTTCAAGCACATGCTTGGTAAACCTCTTAAGCTCTCAGTCGAGCTTAAACGAAGGGCAAGACCGATTCCGACAATCCTCAGCAAGGAAGAGATTCAGAAGATAGTGAGTGTTACTCGCAACGTTAGTCACAGGCTGATATTCCAGCTCATGTATTCATCCGGACTCAAGCTCGATGAACTTCTCGGTCTGAGAGTGAAAGATGTTGATATCGAGGGCAAAAGACTTGTAGTGAGGGGTAACTCTACAGGTGGCCGCAAAGCCAAGCGCAAGAGGGAGACAATTCTTTCTGAGAAGGTCGCCCCGATGCTCCATGCTTTTATCGTTGATAGGGATCCCGATGATTTTGTCTTCCCAGGCATAGACGGTGGACACATGACTCCGAGAGCTGTCCAGAAAGCTTTCAAACAAGCTCTTAAGAAGGCTGGTATAGCTAAGCGAGCAAGTTGTAATTCGTTGCGTCATTCATTCGCTGTCCATTTACTTCAGCACGGAATCGACATAAAGCACGTGCGACGCCTTCTGGGTCATGCTCGCACTGAGACGACTTCAATCTATAAGAAGCTGGTAAGCGACGGAAATGTCAAAATAAAGAGCCCACTCGATATGTAAACCCACACGAGCGGTTTTGGGGGGCAACACCTGTTGCTCCCCTCGCTTCTTATGCTATTGCAGTTGACATCATCCTTCCAAGGCGATAGGCTTTTTGAGCAATAGGAACGCTTCCGCTGGTAGCTTCCTGGCAATGGAATTGGAGACTGATCAATGTGAATCCGAGCTCACCCATTTCCTTGCCACCACAAAACCATGAAGCACTACACAACGAACTCGCATCAAAATAGAAGAAACCCTAAAGGGGGAGGGCAAAATGAATCTTAAAGTGCTGCACAAGTGCACCTATGGGCTTTATATCGTCACATCTAAGAAAGGTGAAGCCTTCAACGGGCAAATTGTAAATACTGTATTTCAATTGACATCTGATCCGCCAACAGTCGCCGTCAGCATAAACAAAGAAAATTACACCCATGAGTTCATAACAGCGAGCAATGTTTTCGTAGCAAGCATCTTATCAACAGAGGCTCCGATGACATTCATAGGCAAATGGGGATTCAAGTCCGGCAGGGAAATTGACAAGCTCAAAGAAACAAACTTTAGAATTGGTAAAACAGGTGCACCAATCGTGCTCGACTATTGTGTCGGTTACATTGAGGCACAAGTGATCAAAACTGCTGATGTGGGTACTCACACTCTTTTCATTGGGAAAGTCGTGGATTGTGATGTGATGGCTGAAGGCGAACCCATGACCTATGCCTTTTATCATGAAGTCAAGAAGGGTAAGACGCCAAGGAGGGCAGCGACATATGTTGAGCAATCTCAGACGAACAACCAAGAGGAGAGGACGATGGAAACTGGACAGAAAAGATACACATGCACAGTGTGTGGCTATATTTACGATCCAGCTAAGGGCGACCCTGAAAACGGTATAGCCCCGGGAACGCCATTTGAAGACTTACCTGACGATTGGGTCTGCCCTGTCTGCGGGGTCGGAAAGGATAAGTTCGAGCCAACTACTTAGGGTAACACCTGCGGGAAGCGTAGCTCAAGAAGTGAGGGCTAAGAAAGGAGAGTCACGAGCATGGCAGTAGCAAAAATAGGCGACAATACGTTCTTCGTTGGGGCGATTGATTGGCATCGAAGGCTTTTTGATTCACTTATCCCCCTTCCTGAGGGCACAAGCTATAATTCCTATCTCATCAAGGGAAGCGAGAAAACCGCTCTAATCGATAGCGTCGATCCATCGAAATATGAAGAGCTTCTGGGTAATCTTGACTCAATTGGTGTGAAAAAAATTGATTACATCATCTCCAACCATGCCGAGCAGGATCACTCCGGCTCCATACCGCAGCTCTTGGCAAGGTATCCGCATGCCAAGGTCGTGACCAATGCTAAATGCAAGGTTCTACTGGAAGAACATCTCGGCGTCGATCCGGAGCGCACAATAACTGTTGCGGACGGTGAAAGCCTCACCCTTGGAGATAAGACTCTAAAGTTCATCCTGGCTCCATGGGTACATTGGCCTGAAACAATGTTTACCTACCTTGAAGAGAGGAAAATCCTTTTTACATGTGACTTCTTAGGTTCCCACCTTGCACCGAGCAAGCTGCTTGTCAATGATATCTCGGAGTTCTACGAAGGTGCCAAGCGCTATTATGCAGAGATAATGATGCCATTCAGGTCAAGTGTGCTATCACATCTCGAAAGACTAAAGAGCTACGAAATAGCTGTCATTGCCCCAAGTCACGGTCCCATTCATCTCAATCCTAAGCTCATAATGGATGCCTACCAGCAATGGGCATCTGATGCTGTCAAGAATCAGGTTGTGCTGCCATTTGTTTCAATGCATGGTAGCACCCAGAAGATGGTTGAATTCCTGACTGAGAAACTTATCGAGCGAGGCATAGAAGTAAAGCCCTTTGATCTGGTAGTAACCGATGTCGGCAAGCTTGCAATGTCACTAGTAGATGCTGCCACCTTAGTCATTGGTGCTCCAACTGTTCTTGTTGGACCTCATCCTCTTGCCATTTACGCAACTTATCTTGCTAATGCCTTGCGTCCCAAGACGCGCTACCTTGGAATCATAGGTTCATTCGGATGGGGTTCGAGGATGCTCGATGTGCTCAAAGGGATGATCACAAATCTAAAAGTTGAAATCCTATCACCTGTTATAGTAAAAGGATATCCAAAGGAAGATGATCTCAAAGCCATTGAGGAGCTGGCAGATGAGATCCTCTCCAAGCACAGAGAGGCAAAGATACTCTAAAGGAGGAATGGGATGGATACCTTCAGAGCGAATGAAGTTTTCGAGATCGCTATCAAGATTGAGGAAAATGGAGAAAAATTCTATCGATATGCAGCGGATCTGGCTGAGGAAAGAAATTCCAAAGAGATGTTCACCTTCCTTGCTGGTGAGGAAGTCAAACACAAGAAGACGTTTGAAGCGATGCTCTCTGGGGTGGAAGATTATCAACCATCCGAAAGCTATCCAGGTGAGTATTTTGCCTATCTTCGAGCCTACGCTGAGGGACTGATATTCACACCTGAGAAACTCCAAAGTGAGTTAGCAGAGGTAAAGACAGTGGAAGATGCAATCGACTTTGCAATTCAAAGAGAGATCGAGTCCATTCTTTATTACATCGAGGCAAAGAATCTTGTTCCAGGCAATCAGAAAGACAAGATTGATGAGATAATCAACGAGGAAAGGCGTCATTACCTGAAGCTCGTTGGTGCAAAGAAGAAGTAGTCCTCAGGGTGAATCACTATACACTGGCCGCGGAGAAGTTGCACGCAGAAGGATAGAGCAATGCATGACCTAGTGATCATTGGGGCCGGACCAGCGGGGATTACAGCCAGCATCTATGCTGCAAGAAAGAAGATGGATCTTGTCGTCGTCTCCGAGAATGTCGGGGGGCAGACAATCCTGAGCTCAGATATTGAGAACTACACAGGTTATCAATTCATAACTGGGATTGAGCTGAGCCAGAAGTTTCGGGAACATCTTGAACAGTTTGAGATCAATGTCAAAGAGGGTGAGGTGGCAACAAGGGTGGAGCGTGTTGATGATAGGATTGAGATCGAAACGAATGCAAACAGGTATGAGGCAAGAACTGCAATCATCGCATCAGGTCGCATTCCACGCAAACTCAACGTTCCTGGCGAGGAGGAATTCAGGAATAGGGGTGTGACCTATTGCGCAACCTGTGACGGTCCCGTTTTTGCTGGTAAGGACGTTGCCATAATCGGTGGCGGAAATTCAGCTTTCGAAGCAGTGCTGCAGATGATGAAAATAGCTACACATGTTTATGTTTTTGAGGCCACTGATAGATTTCGAGCTGATCCGGTGATGATGGAAAAAGCCGAGAAGAGTGAAAATGTGTCGATGTTCACCAAGAGCAAAGTTGTTCGGATAGTCGGCGATAGGCTCGTATCAGGCATCGATGTAGAAATCAACGGGGAAGATAAGCACTTTGATGTTGGGGGTATCCTCATAGAAATCGGCTCAAGCCCTGCATCCGAATTCGTCAGAGGCGTCACCAAGAATGAAACGGGTGAAATCGTCGTTGACTGCCGATGTGCAACCAACATCCCCGGCATCTTTGCTGCTGGTGATGTAACAGATGTCTATGCAAAACAGATAGTTGTGGCTTGTGGCGAGGGTGCGAAAGCTGCACTTGCTGCGTTCGAATACTTGAGCACCAGGCCTCAGGGAAAATGATGCCAAAACCCACCAATGGCACTGAGGTGGATCCAGGCAGAAGACAGGGATTTTGGGAACCTGCCTGGCTTATGTCCATCCTCTATGGAGCAGGCTTCCTTCATTGGCTACTCTTTTTCAAGTTCGGAAATCTCACCTTCAGGGCTCACGATTGGGCTAAGGAATTCATTTACCTCTCACTTCTCAAGCAATGGACCCTTACCGGTAAGATCCCGTATCACGTTAACCTCGCCTTTCATGGTACCCATAGATTCCTGGCGATACCAGAGATCAATCTCTCCCCTCAGATACTGCTCCTGGCTTTCCTAGATGTCGGAAAGTTTATCTTAGTGAACACCCTCATTCTTTACTCACTTGGATTCCTTGGCTGCCTCCTTTTGAAGCAACGCTATGGCCTTAAGGCAACAGGCTTTACCTTTCTTTTTCTGATTTTCAATTTCAATGGCCATCTCATAGCTCACATAGGTGTTGGGCACTCCATGTGGGTGGGCTATTTCCTGTTACCCTTCTATCTGGTTTTCCTCCTTGAACTCTTAGACCGACCCTCTTCTAAGTCCTCACCCCTGAAGCTTGCTCTCATCATGCTTGTGATTTTGCTTCAGGGGGCATTTCATATTTTCATATGGTGCCTAACGTTCCTCATTCTCCTTTTGATTTTCAATTGGAATCTCTTTCGGCCCCTTATCAAGGCAATTGGCTTAAGCCTCGTTGCTGGGGCTTTCCGACTCGTCCCTGCTGGCTTCGCTCTGATAGGTAAGAAGGAGAAGTTCATATGGTCATATCCTACAGTCAGGGATCTACTTGACTCCTTGGTAACGATAAGGGAGCAAACCCCTGAGAGGCTTAAACCCTGGGGGACAACTGGCTGGTGGGAATATGACGTCTATGTTGGCTTGATAGGGCTCGCCCTTATCGTCACCTTTGGAATTCTGATGCGCTTCTCGAAGAGGAAAGAGATCGAACGCTATCGCTACCCTGAGCTCGATCTGCCGAGCTTCGCCATGGCTGTCCTTTCAATCAGCTATATCCATGCCTTCATCACGAGGATTCCCTTCCCGGTTCTCAAGTCGGAAAGGGTTGCAACTCGCTTCATCATAATACCTTTTCTTGTGGTCACAGCGCTTGCAGCTATTCGTATGGACAAGTTGCTTGAACACTTGAAATCTAGCCTCAGGTTCAAGGTAATAGCTGCTGGACTTGTGGCCCTGATGGGGCTTTCCTTCGTGGATCATTCTTATCTGTGGTCAGTGGCTCGGCTTGAACGAATATATGCAAAGCGAGTTGTTGATTTGAGAATTCCTGCTTTATTCAGCAAGGCAGATGTCACATACAAGAGTATTCTCTGGATTTCTCTTGCAATTACAGTTGCCTGCGTAGCCTATCTTGTGAGAAATTTGGCCGCTCAGGCCAAAAAAGCGGGGGGAGCAAGGACTAAGAAATCTTGATAATCGCTCTATTTGCCCTGTCCGATTCCAATCTCCTCAAGAGCGCTTGCTACCATTCCACTTGCCTTGTCAATATCAATTATGGTTGAGCCTTGAATGTACTCACGTGTTTCATACCTCGTTATAGACTGGAGCTTTCGCGTAACCCTTATCATACTCCTTACGGCATCGAGTATTCGTGAAACCTGCTTATGGATTAGACTCCCAGGTGCAACCTCTCTCAGAATCAGTTCACAATAGCCCGAGATTACCTGCATGGGCTGATTGAATTCATGACACGTAGCACCAGCCATCTCGAGCACCCCACGCAGTTTCTCGCGCTGGAGGAGTTCGGCTTGCATCTCGAGGATGCGCCTGCCCGCCCTAATACGAACCTTTAGCTCATGAGGATTAAAGGGCTTAGTAACGTAGTCATCAGCTCCGGCTTCGATTCCCTCGACAATGTCTTTCTTGTGATCACGGGCTGTAAGCAATATTATGTAAACGTAGTTTGATCGCGATTGTTTACGAAGCTCTCTGCAAACCTCAACACCATCCATCCCGGGCATCATCCAATTGAGTATCGCGAGGCTGGGCGAATCATCACTGTGAAGCACCTGCCATGCCTCGGCTCCGTTGCTACAACTAACGACTTCGTAGCCCCACGATGTCAGCTTCCTCTCGAGTAGCTTTCTCGCTACGCGATCATCCTCTGCAATTAGAACCTTCATTTGGATTCCCTCCCGAGAGCAACAAGTGCAGGCTTGAGACGTTCCAATTCCTGCTCAAGCTCCTCATATGCTTGCTCGGCACGACTTAAATCAAACTTTCTACCAATATGCTCAAGTTTCTGTGCAGCTTCATAAGCCCTTCTTGCAGCGAAGTTGCTCACTGACCCCTTCAAGGTGTGAGCTGCTCGTTCAAGGGTATAGGCATCACCTTCAGCCATGGCTTTCTTCATACGAGCCATGAGTGTATCGCTCTGATCAAGGAAAACCTCAGCCATCTCCTTGAGGAGTTCGACATCACCTTCAAGATGCTTGATGGCAGCTGACCAGTCCATTGTAGGCTCGCCGCCACTCGAATCAGCTGCCTCTAAGGCACTTTTGCGTCCTATCTTGACGACTGATTCAATGGTTTCGAAGAGCTCACCAGCCCTTATGGGCTTGGCTACGTAGGCATCCATGCCTGCCTGAAGACAACGTTCGCGATCACCCTTCATGGCATGGGCAGTCATGGCTATGATAGGTATGTGACGTCCTGTCGCACGTTCCTTGGTTCTAATCGCCTCCGTTGCTTCGAAACCATCCATATCTGGCATCTGAACATCCATAAGGATCACATCAATTGGATAACGCTCGTAGGCAGTGAGAGCCTCATGGCCATTGGTTGCTTGAATGACAGTGTGACCGCGCTTCTCAAGCAGACGAACAACAAGCTTCATATTCACAGGACTATCTTCGGCAACAAGAATCTTAAGCCTTCGGCGGCTCTCCCTGAGTGAATGCTGAGTTATCAGTGTAGTTGTCTTACCATCCTTGGGCTTGCTTCCAAGCGCAAGTTTTATTGCCTCCCAAAGATCGGCTTTCTTGATGGGTTTCATGAGATAGCCTGATATGCCCAGCTCGCGACATCTCGCTCCGTCCCCGGATTTTCCAGCTGATGTGAGCATAATGGTTGTAGGCATGGGTATCTCAGACATGTTTCTCATGCGCTCAACGAGCCCAAAACCGTCCATACCAGGCATGCGCGAGTCAATGATTGCAAGCTTGTATGGGTTGCCTTCTTGAGCTGCGCGTGCAAGAGCTTCGAGCGCTTCATGGCCACTGCTGACAGAATCGGGCTCCATATTCCAGCTATTCGCCATCTCAACCAGCAATCTTCTTGTGGTTGGATTGTCATCAACCACGAGTATACGCAGACCTTCAACATTCACCTCGGTTAAAGTCAGAGGATCTAACTTCCCGTGCTCGATCGGGAATTCTATTGTGAAGTGGAAGGTGCTACCCTTACCCACTTCACTTTCAACACCAATTTCACCACCCATCATCTCAACAAAGCGCTTCACGATCGCAAGTCCGAGACCCGTTCCACCATAGCGCCGTGTTGTGGTGGCATCAACCTGAGTAAAGCGATCGAAAATGATGGAGAGACGATCCTTGGGAATTCCTATACCTGTATCTTTGACTTCAAATCTTATGGTCGCAGTGTTAGGTGTCTCCTTTACGAGCCGAGCTCTTACAATGACCTCCCCTTCCTCGGTAAACTTGACAGCATTGCTGGCAAGATTGAGGAGCATTTGACGTAGTCTTCCAGGATCACCCCTGAGCCGAGTTGGTACCTCTGGATCAACATAGCACATCAGTTCAAGGCCCTTCTCCGCTGCCTTTTGTCCAAGCACATCCCCTACGCTTTCAACAACGCTAACAAGGTCAAAATCAATCGATTCAAGTTCCATCTTGCCAGCTTCTATCTTTGAGAAATCGAGAATATCGTTGATTATCCCAAGAAGCGCTGTGCCACTGCTGTAGATGGTGCTAACGAAATCCCTTTGCTCTCCCTGAAGTGTTGGATCACCGAGAAGCAATTGCGAGAATCCTAAAATCCCATTGAGAGGAGTTCTTATCTCATGACTCATCATTGCGAGAAATTCACTTTTAGCTGCATTGGCTGCACGTGCCTGCGCCGCCATCTCCCTTGCAAAGATGGTTGCCTCCTCGAGGTGTTTGTTTGTCTCACGCAAGCGCAGATTGGCTTGCTCTGCAGCCTCCTTCGCACTCTTAAGCTCCTGCTCAACCTTCTTGCGTTCGGTTATGTCACGGGCAACGCACACCAGCGCCAGGAACCTACCCTGCTCATCCCGCATTACCGAACTCGAGAAAAGGACAGGGATCTTGCTTCCATCCTTTGCCCTGTAGAACCTTTCAACATTCCTGACTACTCCCCGATTGATAAGATCATCGGACAGCGAGGAGTTCTCCGCAGCTCCATCTATGATGTTCTCGAAAGCTTTACCAACAAGCTCATCATCAGCATACCCGAGGAGATCGACAGCAGCCTCATTTACCATTCTTATTGTTCCATGCTCATCAACTATGATGAGGGCATCATTCATCGATCTTATGATGTTGTCTACAAATGCCTTTGATACGGTTGTCTCGATGAGCCCGCGCGTCATCCGCTTAAACGAGGCAACCAGATCACCGATCTCATCCCGACCTGGAACTGGAATGTTCACATCATAGTCAAGCTTACCTCTGGCGATCTCTGAGGCTGCGCGGGAAAGAGCCCTTATGGGTATGACAATGCGTTCTGAGAAGAATGCGACAAGGAGAACGAGACCTACTAGACTTCCGAGACTTATTATGAAAGCCTTTAGCCATCGCTCTCGAGCAACGACACCAGCTTTTGAAAGAGCATCAGCAAGCATTCTTGACTGAAGAATTGCTATCTCGTTGAGACCAGCAAGAATCCGCTTTTCCGCCTGAGATAGCTCGGTTTCGATCTCTCTGCGGCGAGCCTCGAGATCGCTCCGCTTGCCAACTTCATTTGAATCAAGCGAAGCCCATTCAAGTGCAAGAGCATAGTAGTTGTCAAAGTCGAGAGGCAGATGTTGGACCTCAGGCGGTGCACTTTGAGGAAGGGATCGAACGAGGCGTTCCGATTGCGCCAGGAAAGGAACCTTCTCACGTTCTATTTCTCCGATCTTACCTGGATCACCAACAAGAATGGCTTGATCCACACTGCGTGCAACCTCGCGAAATGATTCAATCAGTCGAAATGCCTGAGAGCGGCGCTCAAGTGCCATGAATTCAATGTCTTGGAGATAACTACTCACACGCTCGGAAGCCATATAGGTCATGGCCATGGTCACGCCAATTCCTGCAACGAAGCATATGAGCAGCAATCCGAACTTAAGCCTCAATGGACATCGCAGATGTTTCATAACGCGCCCCGCTTGCTTCTAGAACCAATCCAAGCGACGCCTCTCCCTAAGGACAGTCACCTCATCCTGGAACAAGGGCTTACCGAAATCATCGGAAAGTGCTATTGACCCAATCCCCTGTCAGTCAATTTCTATCGGCACTTTAAGGATGGGAGCATAGCTTTTTTGATTAGCCATGCTCAAGGGTCGGGCTGTACAGAAAGGAGGGCTACTGAGGTAGGGGGATTATTCATTCACAAGACCAGAATCAAGATCGTATATCTTCCAGGCAAGGCTGTTAAGCTCATCAAGGAGATTACGTGAAATGGGGCATGTGGATTCCTCTATCCGTTTAACAAGCTCTTCCACCTGCCTTGCAAGTTTTGATCTTGAGGACTCTTGTGGATCAGGAATTGGTATCATCCTAAGTTTGGAAATCTTTATCTGCGGGAATGCCCTCTGGTTGATTTCGGGTGAGATTGCCGCAAGGAGGAGTCTGCAGACATCTGAGTTCAGTATCCCCAGGAGATATTCTATCGAATAACCATCTGGCACCTTTAGTCCCAGCAAGCTATTTCGGAAGTAGCACCTAAATCTGTGCCTGGCAGCAATAGGTCGAGAGGCTGTCTGACGCAAAAGGATATCAACTTCTTTGTAGGCCTCCGGTGAAGCTATTCGAAAGTATTCGCCTTTGCTCCGCTTATATCTCACGTTTAACCATTTGAGGGGTCGCTGGCAGCGGAAAAGCTTAACACGCTTGCCTTCAAGGAGCTCAACCCAACCTGGTCTTGGCGCTGAATGCACAAGTTTGTGAGCCACGTTACCAGTGTGAACCCCAATGTCTTTGTAGCCATCTATGGGTTTATGCTTTGTAGAGGCAATCTCGTAGAGCCGCCGCAGACGGGATGCGTACCAGGCTTCCCCATTTAGGGGAGAAAATCTCGAACTACTCTTGTGAAAAACACAGAGAGCGCTTTCTGCCTTCTCCCCCTTGCGCAAGCAAAACGTCATACTCGGCGTTATAGCTTTTGGGAAGACACCCTCGCCCCAGTAACGCACTTCAACCAAATTGCCAGCCCTAAGCATTCGCTGCCTTATGTCAGCATAGCCATCGAGATAGCCAACCTGATCAGGCACAACCATTGCAATGATTCCACCATCCTTGGCAAGCTCAACGCCCCTCAGCATGAAGATGGAATGGCTTGCTGGCCAGCCCTTGATTCCATATCTTGCTCTTAGCTTTTCATAATCTGTGCGGTGAGACTGCTGGTGCCTGCCTGAATATGAAAGGTAGGGAGGATTGCCAATAACGACATCGAAACCTTCGTGCAATCTTGCTTGGCTGAAGGTGTATTCACTGCCACAAGAGGAAGATTGTGCTTCAAGATCACACAACACATTATGAGCCACAAGATTCCGTTTGAGGGCATCCACAAGTTCCCGACTCCATCCAACATGGAAAACTACAAGTAGCCTCGCGATCTCAACAAAATCTGTTTCAACATCAATTCCATAAATACACTGGGTACCTATTGCTTTTCTAAAAGCCTCACTTTCACTTGAATCGTCCGAAGCACTAAGAGCCCAAGCCGTGTTCCTAAAGGTTGCTCCATAAAGCCAGTCAATTGCAGCAAGAAGAAAATGCCCAGCACCCATCGCAGGATCCAGAATCCTCATCTTGAGTATTCTTCGCGATGACAACTTCGATCTCCTCGAATTGGCAGAGAACAGATGCACGGTGAGAGCTCTATCAACGAGATAGTCTACAACGGCTGGGGGAGTGAAAAAGATGCCACGCCTCCGAACACTTTCTGACGAACAAGGCTCAAGAATGAAATTATGGGGTTCGCGAATGAAAATCTTCCCAGAGTCATCGTGGAAAAGATCGACTTGCTTGCCGACTGGTTGTGCCTTGGGTGGCTGAGGGCTTGCGAGTGAATCTGAATGAGTGATGTGGAAACGTTTGCGTCTCAGACTCACGCTCGTTACGACTCCCTGTGAAACCATCTTTGGCTCAAGCGTGATCAAAGTTTCGAAGACATAGCCGAGATCCGATGCGGTCAGATTTTCCATTTTGAGCTTCTTTCGCTCGATGCTACACTTAAGGGCTCTAAGCAAACTCATAAGAAAGGGTGGCGTAAGGCCTTCCAGGAACTTCTCATCTGGGAAAGCATCTGTAGCTTCGAGCAATCTCCTTATACGAAGATGAGTATCATGGGCGTGCTCGCCCATACCTTCCCTTGCAAGCCAGACGAGGCAGAAGCTCACAAGAAGACTCGAATGATAAATCTTCCGAAGGCGCTCTTTGACCGAGGTGCCTTGAAACAATTTTGAATCTTGCCTCTCGCTATGCTCCGAGATCTTGCCTCCGACGAGCTCGCTAAGAGCAATGATCATTGAGGCAAGGCTTAGCCCATCTCGCAAGAGTTCCCCATCTGAGCCGACGAAGATCGATTCGTGAGTTGGTGAGAGACTCAAGCCCTCTCTTGTGCTATGAAGATCGATCTCACTCCTCATCTTTCTATCAGCCACATGGGCAATTTTGGGGGCACTCTCTGGGTCAGCTGCCATCTCTTCATTGGTTCCCGCATTCTGCGAACCCAAGAGACCACATGAGTCCCAAAGCTACTCACACCACCTTGAGAAGTTGGCGAGCGGCGATATGAATGGGATCCCACGTTGGCGAAAAAGGTGGTGAATAGCCAAGATCAAGGTTGACAAGATCTTCAACTGCCAGCCCTGCCTGCAGAGCTGTGGCAAGGATATCAATGCGCTTGGCAGAGCCCAGGCCTCCAACTATCTGTCCTCCCAAGAGCCTTCCTGTCTTTTTCTCAGCGAGGAGCTTCACCGTGATAGGTTGCGTTCCAGGAAAGTATCTTGCCAAAGTGTGACCTGTTATCTTGGCTGATACAAAGTCGATACCGAGTCCCTCTAGCTCATGTTCACTAAGGCCTGTACGAGCAAACTCAGTTTCGACGAAACGCGAGATCGCAGTTCCAACAACTCCTGGGAAGTTTACGTCATTACCTGCAACATTTAGTCCTGCAACTCTGCCCTGCTTGTTGGCAACAGTCCCGAGTGCAATCCAGGTTGGCTTGCCGCTTACGAGATGATGAGATTGAGCACAATCACCAGCTGCCCAAACGCCATCTACCTGTGTCTTGCAGCGGCTATCGACAACAATGGCATCCTTGATGCCGAGCGGGATTCCCGCAGATTTCGCCAAAGCGGTATTCGGGCGTATTCCAATACCGAGTATGGCAATGTCCGCTGGAATCTCTCGCTTATCGGTTACAACTGCATTTAACTGCTTACCAGTTGTATCAAAACCTGTAAGTTTCTCACCGAGATAGAGACTTACACCTTCTTTGGCAATTGCGTCGGCAAGCAGCTTGGCCATATCCGGATCAAGCGTCCCCATTACTTGGGGAAGCATATCAATCAATACAATTTCGAGATCCCATCGCAGTAAGGCCTCCGCCATCTCGATTCCGATATAGCTTCCTCCGATGATGGCTGCTCTCTTTGCCTTTCTTTCCTCGAGCACCTTTCTCAAGGCAATCGCATCTTCGAGTGTCGTCACTTCATAGATACCTTCAGCACCTATGCCTGGAACATTTGGTCGAATCGGAATTGCTCCAGTTGCAATCACAAGATAGTCCCAGGCTTGGGTAATCCTCTTCCCACCGTTTGGACGTTCAATCACAATCTGCCGCCCCGTGAGATCAATCTCGACAACCTGGCTACCTGTACGAACGTCAATCCCCTGTTTCTCTTTGAATTCCTCAGGGGTTCTGACGATGAGCTTTTCAATCGTGTCGACAAACCTGCCGACGAAATACGGGATACCTCAGGCAGCATAGGAGACGTATCTTCCGGCTTCAAAAACGATAACTTCGAGGTCAGCTCGCTGGCGTTTCGCTTGAGAAGCTGCTGACATGCCAGCTGCACTTCCACCTATTACGACAAGTCTTGATTTCATAGGCTCCCACCTTCCTCTGCACTGCCTCTCGTTCCTCTACATTTTTGTATTTTCCTCTATATTGCGCTCAAGGCTAACATTTCTTGTAGCAATCGTCAACGCTTGCACTTGACAGAAATCGTTGACAAAGGTTGATTCGGGGTGCTAAGTAAAGCTTCCCAAAAGGAGGAAGGCTTATGGAGAAAACTACAAAGGCTAAGATGATAGTCGGTATAGTCGTTGGAGTCCTTGGTGCGATCATTGCACTTCAGAATCTCGAACCGGTTCAAACTATGGTTTTGCTATGGCGCTTCACCATGCCTCAGGTTTTGCTTCTTGCGATAATGCTCGGCGCGGGTTTTGTCCTGGGGATAACAATTGCTATCATGCTCGGAACAAGATACCTCAGCGAATAGCTCATAGATGAAAACTGATGGTTCGTGAGTGATCGCTTGACTCCGGATGAATTGAGAAATTATCAAAATAGTATTTCTTGAGCTCCCACCTAAGCCTTGTTGGGCAACAATAACTCTTAGACAGCGAGCCCGCCCTTCTTGGGTTATCTTGTGCATCGCTATCCCCAAGGGGTTTTCCTTGGTATCTTCGGCTGCTACGATCCCTGAACACCCTCACCCTCAAGCTCACAAAAAACCGAGACAAATTCGACGAATTGTGGTATAATGCACGAGCGGGGACAGCGGGGGCTGGGTGGATTTTTGTATTTGGAGGCATATGTTACTAAGACCGAAGACAACTTGCTCGCACGGGATATTCCTTTGCTCGATCGAGGCCCCTCCCCATTTGAGCGATGTGGATCACTCTGAGACGCCTCCGGCAGTGAGATTACGCAAGGTGCGGCGGAATCGTGAGGATGGCAGGCGTTGGTCAGTATTGAGGATGGCCTGGACTGAAAGCCTTTGGTAGTATTGGGCGAAGGATATTCGGGGGCTTCCGATACGAGTGCGCAGGTGTAAGATATTAGTGAATTCACAGCCCGAGCCTGTGCACAAGATTCAATGCCCATGAAAATATCCGGGTGCTGAAGATACATTAACCGCATCCAGGCACCTAAACGAACGGAAGAGATTTCGAGCAAAAAGGAGGGAAACCGATGCTACGCCTGGTTTGGGTACTAATTCTTACTACGATTTTCGTTCTGGCGGCTGTTAGCTTCGCCTTTGTTCCTCCTCAGCAAGGTTCTCAGGCTGAGTGGCACAAGGTTCCTGTGTTTGAGAAAGCACCTCCGACTCCAGAAGCTCAGGCCTCGTGGGCCAGTTTCACAGCAAGGCAGGGGCAAGCGTGGCAGGCACTATGGAATCCACTTACAGCGACACCGCATCGCATAATAGGAAAAGGAATTCGTCTTGCACAGGTTGTAACCCCTGCCAATGTGAGGAATCTAACAGATAGCTTCTTAAATTCCGAGAGCGACCTTCTTGGAGTCGATCCCCAAGATCTTCGGCTGCTGAGTCAGGAGAAACATGGGGCAAGATGGTACACCGACTATCAGCAGACCTATCATGGGCTTGATGTCATTGGCGGCAAAGTCCATATAAGACTGCGTGAGGATGGTAAGGTAACTGTTTTCGGTTCTGACTTCTACAATGGAATCGATATTTCAACCTCCCCGACACTCGACAGTGAACAGGCTCTGAGGCTTGCCAAGCAGGATGTGAATTACAACGAGAAGACCGACGAAGTGCGTTCATCAAGACTTGTAATTCTACCGGTTGTGGAGATGAAGACCGTCTCGTTCCATCTTGCCTATGAGCTAAGGCTCTTTGTGAAGCAGACTCCGGCTCTTTGGCGCATCTATGTTGATGCTCATGATGGATCGATCCTCAGGAAAGTTAACGAAATCCACTACGATATGATCGACGGTAGTGTCAGTGGTTACATCAAGCCAATGTACATATCTGATCCCGATGCGGAGGAGGCTTTCATAGACCAATTCGTAACCGTAACTGGGTATGGTACTGACACAACCGACGCATCCGGATACTACGCAATTGAGGCTGGAAGCGGTGGGACACGCGAACTCAAGGCAGCACTCTCAGGCAGATGGGCCATCGTTACAAACAACAATGGACCAGAGGCATCTTTCCTAGATTCGATTTCCCCTGGCAACACAGTCTCAATTGTTTGGAACGATTCAATCTCGCGAGCAGATGAACGCAATGCTTACTACCATACAAACATGGCTCATGCCAGGATAAAGGCCATAGACCCATCCTTCACAGGGATGGATCGTCAGACACCCATAAGAGTAAATCAGCCCGACTACTGTAATGCATACTGGGACGGCAACGGAATTACCCTTGGGGCTGGTTCGGGAAGTTGCCAGAATCTTGCTATGTTCTGTGATGTTATCTATCACGAATATGGACATGGCATAACGGATTTCATCTATCGTCCACTTGCACCATCGGGTGCAATGCATGAAGCTTTCTCAGACTACTTCGCGTGCACCATAACCAATGAACCTTTGATCGGTGAATACGTTATCGGCTCTGGCTACTTTCGCAACCTCGATAACAACCTCAAGTATCCTGACGATCTTACGGGTGAAGTTCACGACGACGGACGGATTCTTGCCGGATCACTCTGGGATATGAGGCAAGCTCTTTTGCCCGATGTTCACCTTGCTGATTCCCTCTTCCATTATGCGCGCTATGGCAAGGCAGACAATTTCTTTGATTATTACTATGACGTCCTTGAGACAGATGACGATGATGGTGATCTGACGAATGGTACACCACATTATTACGAGATTGTTGAAGCCTTTGGCAAGCACGGGATTGGACCTGGTCTTTACATCAAGATAGCCCATGAACCTGTCAAGGATACAGAGGATTCAACCCAGAGTTTTGTTGTTGTTGCTACAATAACTTCAAATGTGACTCTCAATCCCGATTCCCTGATGGTCTTCTACTCTGTCGGGGCTGGATATAGCACACTCCTGATGAACCCAACTGGCAATCCAGATGAGTATTCTGCGACAATTCCAGCTCAGAGCTATGGAACAACAGTGAACTATTACATTTATGCTCAGGGGTTCGACATAGGCTTGATTGCGACAGATCCTGACAGTGCTCCCACCTATGTTCACAGTTTCTCAATCGGGACAGACACAGAGCCTCCGACAATCGTACATATGCCGCTTGAAGACCAGCCCGATGCGGCATGGCCCGTAACAGTCTCGGCTGAGGTCACAGATAACCTTGGTCTTGCATCGGTAGTACTTGAGTACAGCAAGAATGGTGTTCCTCAGACATCTATTCCCATGAGCAATGTGAGCGGGAACACGTATGAGGCTACCTTCGCTGTGGCTGCCTCTGTGGGAGACCAGATCGCCTATCGAATTGTTGCAATGGACGCCTCTGCTGCGGCACATGTTACCTATGAACCTCCAACAGGTTACCACGATTTTGGTATAGCTCATGCCTATTATTACACATTTGAGTCAGGTGACGAGGGGTGGACACATCGTGCTGGCACAGGCTGGAATGATGAGTGGCACTTGAGCACCGAACGCAATCATACGGACGGTGGAAATACAAGCTGGAAGTGTGGATCTTCAACTGGAGGAGAATATGGCGCAAACCTCAAGGCCTTCCTTGAGTCGCCCGTGATTACTCTGGGCCCAGGTGCAAAGCTTGTCTTCTGGCATTGGATTGATGCCGAGACCTATGAACCTGTTCAGGGATCGGGCCTTGCCTGGGATGGAGCCGCACTAAGTCTTATTGATTCCGCTGGAAAGGCAACACCGATCGATCCAGTCGATGGTTATCCCTATCGCATCCTCGAGCAATCAAGTGCACCTTTTACTGCCAACAAGCCTGTCTATTCAGGACACAGCGATTGGCAGGTAGCCATTTTCGATCTCTCATTCTATGAAGGACCTTGCCAGTTTAGACTCAAGTTTGGCTCGGATGGCTATGTTGGGGGTGAAGGCTGGTACATCGATGATGTGATGATTTGGAGCCAGGATGCTCTGGCAGGCCTCCCTGCTTGCGATGACAATTGCGATCAGGATCTCGGTGTTCCCCTTGAGTTTGGTCTGGGCCCAGCAATTCCCAACCCCACACGGGGTTCAGTTAAAATCGCCTATGCCGTGCCTTCAGCCAGTGACCGCATAGTCATCAAGATCTACGACATCCAGGGCAGGCTTGCAGCAAAACTCCTCGATGGAGCAAAGACTCCAGGCTGGTATTCAGTAACCTGGGATGGCAGCAATGCCAGCGGAACACGGGTAGCACCAGGTATCTACTTTGTTAGAATGGAAGCTAAGGACTTCACAAGATCAATGAAGGTTATGCTTCTTAAATAGGTAAGTTGACATCTGCAGAGTCCACGTGAGGGAAGCGCTAAGGAGCTTCCCTCCTTGCTTCTTGGTTTGCTTGCTTCGCCTCTAGTTTGGAATTTCGACTCTATTTCTCCAAGAACGCTTTTCCGCGGTGTAGTTTCCCAAAGACTTTGATCCCCCGCCCGCACCCTCTCCAAAATGGTCTACGCATCGAAGTGAGCTATACAAGTGTTTCCCCACGATAAAAAGGTGAGGCTGGATCATCTTCCGCCGGAGAAGTCTCTTCAGCGGGTATAGCCAACAGCTCCCCATAGAATTCAGGTCGCCTGTCCTTGAGAACATGATTACGCTGGGTTATCATCTTGTTGTTGGCAAGGTCCGGTTCAATTTCAATGACTCGCAAGCCCTCTTCGGTATCATCAGCGCGCACCAGCACCTCACCACGCGGACCAACAATCTGGCTCATTCCGATGAACCTAAGTTCCAGCCCAGCCCTTGCCTCCGTTCCTACTCGATTGACTGTGACCGCAAAGACTCCATTCTCAATGCACCTTGTAATCATTGCTCTTGGACAATAGGGGAGAACAAGATTTGATGGATGGCAAATAATCTGTGCCCCCTTGAGGGCAAGGATACGTGTGACCTCGGGGAATATCCAGTCGAAGCAAATCATGAGCCCGACTTTAGCACCCCTCACTGAAACCACATCAAGAGATAGGTTGCCAGGTGTGAAAAGTTCCTTTTCACGATCAAAGAGATGAAGCTTGCGATACTTGGCTCTTATGTCTCCATCTTCGATAAGATAGCAGGAGTTATAGCATTCCCCATCAGCCCTTTCCGCAATCCCAGCCACGATTGCCATATTGAGCTTCAGTGAGAGTTGCTTAAGGAAGGTGAAAGTTTCACCTGCCTCGTCCTCTGCTAGCTCAAGGAGCTCGTCTTTAGATTCGAAGATGTATCCTGTTGAAAAGAGCTCCGGCAAGACTACAAGATCTGCCTTGGCTCCTTCGAGAAATTGCTCAACACGCTCAAGGTTAGCTTTCTTATCTCCGAAAGCAGGCGCAAACTGCAGAAAACCAATTCTCATTTTCCCCTCCCAGGTTATCTCCCGTTCAGTTCCACATGAATCTTAGCCCATTCTCCTCACAGAGATGAGTGTATCAATTAGACTTGGGGCTTTTGACCCATCATCTGGTTCATCTCACCCAGACTCACTAGTCTGAGAAGTCCTCCCACCACAACCAACTCGCTACCCAATGTAGCATATCTCCTTACGCATAAACAAGTTCCTCGAAATCTTTCAATGGCAATAATTGCATCTTCGTCTGGCACGGTCTGTGCTACAGCAACACAGTGGGTCGCGCACTCCTTTTAAGGAGAAGATGAGCGGCTCGGGGGTTCGCAATAAGCCCCGCACATCAAGGTGCTCCCGCAACCATCAAGCGAACCCCCAGCCCTCATCCAAATTGGAAGGGAAAGATGGAAGGCAAAGAGTTCTATTTCGATCTTAAAGATAAGCACACCGAACCCACTTTCTTCTTTATGCTCAACTGTGTACTCATGACTCGCGCTCAGAATGAAGTTGAAGATGGAGGCAGATTCGAAGAGGAAATCAATGTGTATTTGGCAAATCTTCTATCGGCTTTCGCAAACCCATCCTACATTGAGCATCTTAAACCTTATCTTTCTGATCATGACATTGAAGTATTCAAGCGGCTTGAGAAATCCAATGATGCCAGGCTCAAATATACGATCTACAAGGCAAATGCTGATTTCTTGCTCTTCTCAATTGGCATCTTCGATGCTGAGGGTGAGAAAGCCCTTCCCTTGGGGCCTGAGTTCAGACACGGTCATCAGGGACAGATGGGAAAGGGGCAGACCTACTACCACTTTGCCTTCTCTTACAGTCAGCGCCTTCCGGGACTGGGTGATACCATACCGCATGTCCTTGAGCAGCTCAGCAAGGGCTTCGAAAAGTATGTCACAATTCTTTCTTACCTGAGAGGGGAATACTTCGACATTGTGCGACGCCTCTCTGACGGCGAGATCTATCATCTCATGCGTTCAGTTCAAGCCTCTGGCAGGAAGATGCAACTCGAGCAAAAGCAAAATGAATTCCTCGATGCCTACCTTGATTGGAAAAACCTAGGTACGGAAGAGGCGAGGCAACGGGTGCTGGCTCTTGCTGAGGAGCTAAGAATCCTTGATCCCACCTTCTCGTATAAGCTTGAATAAGGGATCTTGATTTGGGGGCTGGGAACTCAGGGCTTCCGGGATTTCGGCATTTCGGGATCTCGGGTTTTTGCCGTCTTCGTATCTGGGGGATTGAGGATATCGGCTTGTGGCTTTCGGCTTAAGGCTCCTATCGAAGATTTCTGTTACGGCCTTGCGACCCAGAAACTTTCACTCAGCGATTCAGAGTTTCGGGTTTTCGCCCCGACCATCCACGGCTGAACGATTTCTGCTCGGTATTTCGCTTGAGGACGTGCGTTTGGGAATTCCCCGTCAGGGTCTTCGCCAGCACGCGAGCAAATAGCAAAATCCCCGCCGGGTGCCGCGTGTTCAGGTTATTCCTGACCCGGATTCATCCAGGTGGGTGCCCGCACTCACGCTTCATGTCTTCTGACCCGAAGCCAGACCCGCAATCCACGTGAGGATTTAAGGCTCCCTTATGTTGCGCTGTTGGCTCAGAATACACTGGCAACATCGCGTGCAACGGCAGGGATTTTGTTTCTATTCAATTCTCACATCCGCGACCCTTCCGCGACCCTTTATGAGTATACCAATCCCCAACCCCAAAGTCAACCACGCGATCTTCGTGGTAGTGTACGATAGAGTTCGCAGATTTGGCTTTGAAGGAGAAACAAGAGGGGTGTAACCTCCGGGAAAAACCCTAAACGAAAGGAGGCGACACCCCATGAAAGAACTCTATCTGGATGATAGAGATATCAATGAGGTTTGGCAAGAGTTTAATCAGCTGGGGTGGCAGCAGACAGAGCAGGACATGTCAAGGCTATTGAAGGAGATGTTGGAGCACTTCAGTCATGAGGAGTTAGTTAGGCAGACCTGCCTGTGCATTGCACGCAGACAGGTAGGGGCTGGCTGGTATGAGCATAGTGACATGAGGCGAGGTTACAGGAGTGGGAGGAGGCTGAGGCGTGTTGTGACCAGATGGGGGACAGTGGAGTTAGAGATCCCGAAGGTTCGCAAGGGAGGGTTTGTGCCAAGTGTTTTGCGTAGGTATGAGCAATACCGGGAGGATGTGGAGAAGTTGGTGAGGGAGATGTTTTTAAGTGGAGTCTCCACCAGGCAGATAGGACCCATAGTATGGCGTCTTACCGGCAGTGGGATGAGTGCAAGTACAGTTAGCAGGATAGTTAGAGAGTTGGACGGTATGGTGCGGGAGTATAAGAGTCGGGAGTTGAGAGATGAGTATGTGTATTTACTGTTGGATGGAGTGAGTCAGAGGGTGCGGACCTCGGTTGGAGTTAAGCGGCGAGTGGTGTTGTGTGCGATAGGGATAAGAGCGGATGGTACCAAGGAGGTAGTCTCATATAGGGAGGCTCAAGCGAGATAGTGTCTCTGGGTGGGAAGCATTTTTGAGGGATATGAGCGATAGGGGCTTACGGGGCAAGGGCTTGAGGTTGATAGTGAGTGATAATGCGCCTGCCTGCCTGTGCGTTGCACGCAGACAGGGGCTGATGCGCGCCCTTGAGATGGTGTATCCGTGGGTGGCACATCAGTTGTGTTGGGTGCACAAGATGTGGAATGTTTTGGGGAAGGTTCGTAAGGTGGATCATGAAGGCCTTAAGCGGGGACTCAGGGCGATATATGAAGCCCGGAGCCGCAAGGCTGCCTTGGAAGCCTATCTTAGGTGGGCGAGGAGGTGGAGACCGAAGTATCCCCGAGCTGTAAGGAGTGTGGAGAGGCATCTTGAGGAGTTGCTCAACCTGTTTCTGTGCCCTGCCCATCACAGGCGCTATATAAGGAGTGTGAACCTGATTGAGCGGTCATTCAGGGAGGTCAGGAGAAGAACAAGGCCCATAACTACATTTACCAATCCTGACAGTTGTGACCGTATCATCTTTGGAGTGATATCTAAGTTGAATATGCAATGGAGGAGATCACCCCTCAAAGAATTTGCGAACAAACCTTGACCCCACCTCTACTTCGACTTTAAATACATTTATTGATGCCTTAAACTTTTTCGGATCGAAAGATCCCCAAAAATCCTATCGATGGCATCAAGCGTCCCAAAAGGATAGGAAACTGCCGGTAGTGTTAAGTGGGGAGGAGATTGCAAAGATCTTACCATCTGTGGATAATGTAAGACAGAAGGCGCCTCTTGTCTTGGCTTATTGAGCAGGGTTGAGAGTCAGTAAAGTAGTAAAATTAAAGCCAGAGGATATAGATGCAAATAGAAAACCAAGTGTTGTAAAAGGAAGTAGGAGCAGAAAAGAAAGATATACTGTGCTTTCCAACACAGCGATCGATGTTTTGAGAAACTACTAGATAAACATATAGAAAAGACAAATGCTTATTTGAAGAGGAAAAAAGGAATGCATCTTTCAACAAGGAGAGCAGATAAGATATTCACAAGTGCTTGTAAGAAGACGGCAATCAACACGGGAGTCTCATTCCGCAGATTGAGGCATGGTTTTGCCACTTGCCTGCCTGTGCGGGCGAGCCGCACGCACATGGGTCTTTTAGAATCTGGTAAGGATCTAACATATATCCAAGAATTGTTAGGGCATGGTCATAGCAAAACGATCGAGATTCATGCCCATGTCAGCAGAAAGAATCGGGAAGGCACTGTTAGTCCAATCGATACCACAGGCCTTCCTAATGGAGGCGCTAGGCGACAGTGTTTCTAAAATCAAAGCATTCTGTTTGTTCCTGCAGAGGAAGTATATCTGTGCTAGGTGCGGATATGAGCACCTTGGGCGTAATTCGGCACACGCTGATAAAGCAAGAATCTTGTCAATCTGCTTGTTCTCACGCTAGCCTATGATTGTTGTCCATAAGATAAGAACTGGATTCAAAGCTTTGCGGATAATAGAAAATTGGTTTACATTTGCGCTCGACTATTTTGGACTAATTGATCGTCCATACGTGATATTTAAACTCAGAACCGGGATTCAATACAAAGCGAGAGCAAGAACCCGGGAAAGACATATGATAACGGATATTTGGATACATCAAGTCTACACCAAAGAATTCGATATAGAGAAGAATGATATTGTCGTAGATATTGGTGCAAACATTGGTGTCTTTTCAGTCTTTGCATCCTATTTCGCCAAGAACGGCACAGTCTACGCATTTGAACCAGAGCCAGAAAGTTTCGAATTGTTAAGAGAAAATGCAGAAAGTAACAATATGAGTAATATTCGCTTGATTAACAAAGCAGTTTCTGCTCGATCCGGAAAAAGAGATTTCTATGTAGGTCGTCCTGGATCCGGAGGTCATACTTTTTGCCGAATAAAAGGCAGAAAAATTACAGTTCAGACCATCTCATTAGAAGATTTCTTCAAACGATATGAATTGCCAAAATTAGATTTTTTGAAGATGGATTGTGAAGGGGCAGAATACGAAATTCTATTCAATTGTCCCAGAACTACATTAGCCAAGATCAAAAAGATATCTATGGAATACCATGATATTGATAGAGACAAAAATGGAAATTCATTGAAGAAATTCTTAGAGAATAACGGATTTACAGTAAAAAAAACCGGAAGAACTGGTGAGAAAATAGGTTATCTTTATGCCAAGAGGTAAATAAGGATCGCTCTCTCGGAACCCTCGGCTCACATTCCTTCACTGCGGTCCTAACGAACAGGCCCAACAGCAAATACACTGGGAATGTGTGCTCTGTTTGATTTCACCAAATCGCCTCCGGCGACTTGGCATATTTGCAATGCAGCATCGGAAATTGCTGCTGAATACGATGGGGTTGTCAACAATGATTTCCAAGCATCAAGAAGATCATCTTGGAAAAAATCTTCCTAACGGATCCTGACATCATAGAGCATTTGTTGGTCCTGCTGGGAAATATGACCTTGTTAGTGCAACGGTCATAGAGACACGGACGGGGTTTGGCAAGAGTTTTATCGGCTGTGGTGGCAGCAGTATGAGTGCATCTACGGTTTGCAGGATAGTTAGAGGGTTGGATGGTATGGGAGTATAAGAGTCGGCAGTTGAGAGATGAGTATTTACCGTTGGATGGAGTGAGCGAGGGCCAGTTGGAGTTAAGCGGCGAGTGGTGTTGTGTGCGATAGGGATAAGAGCGGATGGTACCAAGGAGGTAATCTCCTATAGGGAGGCTCAAGCGAGATAGTGTCTCTGGGTGGGAAGCATTTTTGAGGGACATGAGCGATAGGGGCTTACGGGGCAAGGGCTTGAGGTTGATAGTGAGTGATGATGCGCCTGCCTGCCTGTGCGTCGCACGCAGACAGGGGCTGATGCGCGCCCTTGAGATGGTGTATCCGTGGGTGGCACATCAGTTGTGCTGGGTGCACAAGATGTGGAATGTTTTGGGTAAGGTTCGTAAGGTGGATCATGAAGGCCTTAAGCGTGGACTCAGGGCGATATATGAAGCCCGGAGCCGCAAGGCTGCTTTGGAAGCCTATCTTAGGTGGGCGAGGAGGTGGAGAGGCATCTTGAGGAGTTGCTCAACCTGTTTCCGTGTCCTGCCCATCACAGGCGCTATATAAGGAGTGTGAACCTGATTGAGCGGTCATTCAGGGAGGTCCGGAGAAGGACAAGACCCATGAGTACATTTACTCCTGACAGTTGTGACCGGATCATCTTCGGAGTGATATCTAAGATGAACATGCAACGTAGGAGATCAGCCCCAAAAGAATCTGCGAACAAACCTTGATGCTACCGGAAGACCGCACATTCTTAAGTTACAGCGGGGACGTCCGACGGCGCACGCCACATTGTATAGAGCATCGCACCACACAGTAGGAACAGAGCATATAGGCTCCCGCCGGTAACAACCGGTCCTAATGGCCACTTGAGAAGCATTGCCCAGAGGTGATTGAGGCGTGAAAGTCCGACCAGCGAATAAGCAACAACGGTTATGGTCCGATAGTTTATGCCTCGCTTCCAAAGCCATGCCATCGCTGGCATTAGAAGGACGTGGTTGTACCTCTCCATGTGAGGGAAGCAGACCAGAACAAGCATGGCAAACAGGTACAGCAGTGGTTCTGGATCAGCACCAGGCTTCCTGAACACCAATGCAAAGAAAAGACCCAGTAGGAAGAGGACGATGAGTCCACTAATTATCGACACTTGGGTGCTGGATAACTCCCAGGCAGGCTTCCAGATTACCCTCACGCGCTTCTCCGGATCCAATGCTGGTATCGAATACTCTCTTGACTGGGATAGTCTGGCTATGAAGCTGCGGAGTCCCTGATCATCAATATAGACATTCTGAGTTAGTTTCTCGGTTCTCGCCGGCAGAAATCTGGTCCAGTACACCTTCGACATCGAATACCTGTGAACAGTTGTAGCACCGAAGGCAACTGCTACCAGGGCTAGTGATAACACAACAAACTTCCGTCGGCGCAAGATGAGCAAAGGAACAATCCACATAAGAGGGAACACTTTTGCTGCGGAGGCAAACATATATCCGAGTGCGCCTCCAGCGGAGAAAAGCTTGTCCGAAGCGAGGGTGCGACCAATCAATAGCACTGCTGGAAGCAACACGATTGAGTTTTGTCCAAGGGTAAGCGACAGCATGCACGGACCGAATGAGATGACACATGGGCTCAGGATAGCAACGGCAGTTATCTGCCTAGACCGTCGCTTTGAAGCAAAGGATGGGTTCGATATCCTCAGGAGGATATATGCAGAGTATATGAGCATCACAAGTAGCAGGATCAACCAGAGTTTTGCCGCTATCGGGAACCGGAGCTTCGTGAATGGATAGTTAAGAGCCGCCCAGGTGGGAGTACTATGATATGTAGGAACATCCAGGTAGAGCCCTTCGTTGGTTGTCAATGAAGCTATAAGATCTGGCTCAAACGGGTAAGGCAGGCTATCGAGTCTGTACGCCCATGCTGCAACGTAATAAGAGGCAAAGTCAACCAGTTTTGGCTTCGGAACGAGACGATCCAATCTCAGGACGGCGGTCCCGAAGTTAGTTATTACCCCGATCAATGCCAATATCAGAAGGAGTAGCCACTGGTTTCCAAGGCTTTCCTTCAAGCGAGTGACCAAAGCGGGCAAAGAGGAATCCCCCAGCAAGAATGCCTATTTATGGAATCTCCCTCTCGAATCTATACACTGTAATGAATAGTGTTGTCAATGCAGAGCCTTGAAAGAGGTAAATCGGGCTCACATTTAGTGCAGTTGTTCTTCCCTCAAATAGACGATATTGCATCTTAATTGTTGAAGTGGCACAGGATTGGTTAAGTTTGACCATTGGGTAGTTTACGCCAATGTTCGCAGATTTGGGTTTGAAGGGGAGGGAAGTGGGGTGTCCGCCCGAGAGAAAACCCTTTGGGAGAAGGAAGACACCCCATGAAATAACTTTACTTAGGTCATAGAGACGTCAATGAGGTTTGGTAAGACTTTAATCGGCTGTGGCAGCAGCAGGCAGACAGTGATATGCGTATTTTGCTGAAGCGGATGCTTGAGCGATTCAGTGTGGTCCATCCTACTCCCTGGATCTCACCGATTCCCGAATGAACAGCGTGTATATGTCTCCTTCAGCTGAGAAGGCGATCTGCGTTCCATCAGGCGACCATGCAGGCCACCGCTCGATAAGATCAGGTGTATCTGTAAGCCGGACTCTGCCTGTTCCGTCATAAGCTACAATGTAGAGATCCGATGCCACGATGGTCACTCCATCATCCCTTGTAACCTCGTAAACAAGTCTATGCGCGTCAGGTGACCAGCTGGGATTGCTTCCGTATTCCAGGTTGACTCTCTGCGTGCCATCAACTCTGGCTACACCTATGCTACCGCCATGTTCCAAGCAGCCATGGCAGACCCTGTGGCTATCCGGAGACAAAATGGGATTGAAGCAACGCTCATCAGGTCCAGAGACGGCAATTCTGTCGCCCCCGTCAGGTCGGGAGACAAAGATCTGGAGATTCAGTAGAAGTGCTGGCGACCATGGCAACGGGTTCCCTCCGGATCAGCGAGACCGCCAGATCGGCGCCATGAGCCTGTCCGAGGGTACCGTTTCGATCCGCTTGAAACGCAATGGTCCCGTCCTCAGAAATCCACTGAGGGGCTCTTAGGAACCCTTCAAAATCAGTTATCTGCCGGACCTCCTTATCTTCCGTATCTATCACCTTGATAGCGAAATACCGCTCGCCCTCGACCGTCTTTTCCGCCAAGTAGGCAATGTAGCGACTATCTGGTGACCAGGCGAACCCGTGGGTGGGAGTCCGATCGGACGTCAACCGCTCAAGCCCTGTTCCATCCGAGCAGATCTTCCAGATACCCATCCCGTTACCTTGAATCATGGCAATAGACCGTCCATCCGGAGGCCAAGTTGGACAGATGAATCCACGGCGCTTCCATTCGCCGGAATATCGCGTCAGTCGCAACAGACGAAGAGGCTCAGCTACCGGGGGTGGATCACCGTTTATGCCACCACCGTAGGCTCTGATGGCGTCAATCTGCTTGTGTGACCTATCGAGAAGCAGAATCCTCTCCACACCGTCGATCTCCACTGGTCTAAGCCTGATATAACCCAGTGATGCCCTACCTTCCCTGAGCCACAAGTTCCAGTAGCCTACACTCACTGGCACCTTAGCAGCTCGACCAGAAATCTCAGGAAATTCCTCATCAGAACCAAGCAACTCCCAGCCACGGGAGGGATGAAAACCTCCAACCATCACAACTAAACTATCCTCTGAAACCAACTCATAGCCCAATTGATAACCACTCACCAAACAACCAGGGATGCTCTCTATCACAACATGGGCACGTATGATACCTGACCCATGGTAGGCATCCACAATCTCTGTAAGGTCAGGCTGAAGTGAGTTGCTGAAGTGGATTCTTACAACACCACCCTGATCTGCCATCGCTGTTGGGCAAACCAAGGCAACGAGCAATCCGAACGCTGTAATTGCTGCCAGGCAGCTCCTCATGCAGCCCCTCCAATCAATTCAGTTACACGATACCGAATCAGACACCACCGTCAAGCAAGAACGCATTCCCGTTTGCGCGCCGAATCGCTGAGGTGGTGAGGAGATGATGACTCACATGGGTTAAGCGGGGTCCCCTCAAATCTCCATCTGGAGTGAAAGAAGGATTGTATTCGAATGAGGCATGCGAAGGGTATTTCTATTCTTACTTAGAGAGTCACATGATCTGCCAGATTCTTCGGAGATGATAGTATGCTTCCAGACATTCCGTCTGTGGTAGGAATTATCACAAGCCGCAACCTTGTGATATCGACTGCCATAGTGGTTGTGTCCGGGGTTGCAGCAAGGATACTCACAGCAATACTTGTCCGGCTGCGGGCTTCGCTGAGCAATGTCAGCAACCCGATCTGTGTTCTCGTCTTCACAATCTCGATCTTCATCGGCTCAAGAGGACTCAAGGTGAGTGAGAACATCGCCCAAGTGAAGACGCAGTTGCGTATGTTGCAATTGTGCTTGCCTCCGCCTACCTCGTGACAAAGATATCCCAGGTGTTCTTGCTCTGGTATTCGTCCAATGTTGCCTCGCGCACTGAAACAAGGATTGATGATGAGTTTCTACCCCTGTTTCAACTTCTCATCAACACAAGTGTGTAAACACTTGCCCTTGTCATGATACTCGCTCACCTTGGGCAGAACATATGGGCAATAATCACAGCTCTCGGTGTAAGCTCGTTGGCCATTGCACTGGCTTCCAAGGAGATACTATAGAACACCTTTGCCGGCTTCATAATCCTGATTGATCGACCCTTCACAATCGGTGACAGAATCAAACTCGCCCGTGGGGAGATAGGCATCATCAAGTACATTGGTCTCTGGAATACAAAGATCCGAATGGAAACCGATGACAGGCAGCTCCTGATCGTTCCCAACCTCGAGATAATGCGCACCCGAATCCAAAACTTCACCGAAGAAAAATTCCAATAGTGGGTCTGAGTAAGAAACTGCGGAGACAATTAGCCGTAGAACCCCCGAGGATATCTAAGCATGCCCAGGTTCCGACGTTCCGGGCAGTGCGCACCCTCTATTCGCTTCATAAAGAATGCGCAACCACCCCAAAGGACAGAACTATTTGGACCAAATAGAGGAGGCACGTGACCACGGGTAGCCGCTTGAGCGATGATGGGCTATCACCCCAGGCAAACCTCCACAAGAGATTGTGGTGTCCCCTAGCGGGAACCAATGTAAACCTACCTGACACGAGTGTCAAAAATGATTACACCGGCGTGGTACGCACTGCTACACTCACCCGGCTCACAGCTCTGCGAATTAGACTACCCACATTCGTCTACGAATTCCCGACAATTGATGGCCTTTGAACAGTCGGAAACACTGAACCCTGGTTCCCCATAGCTATCCTCGGTCATGCTTCCTGAGCAGCTTCCGCCACTCCCACAGCAGCACTATAAGCACCCAGGTCGGACCGGCAGGAGCCAGCAAACGAAGCCAAGAGGGTCCTAGATCACGATTGACCAGCACCACCGAGATGGTTACAAGTACAGTGGTTACAGACACAAGCAGAAGAAGTGCCTGCAAAAGTTTTTCTCTCGTCCAGCCGTAGTGTAAAGCAGCCAGGTGAATAATCGTTACAGCTATGCCAGCACCGGCCCCTGTCAAACTAGCCATCCAGGCTCCAACTGGAATTTCCTCCATGACACACCCCTCCAGCTAAAGCTACCTATCCATCCAACAATGTCCCTAAGGCCTGAAGGCCCTACAGGTACTATGATTCAGGACATACTGGGCAAACTGTGGCACTTCCAGGCAACGTAGGATCAACCACCATCGGCGGAGTGTTGTCTCCGCATTCTCTTAGACACAACGTCTTAGGTACACATCCCGAGATGACGCAGCCGCTCATCAAGCACGCACTCCCCAGACAGGTACTCCCTGAGCAACCCGAGCCAAGACAGATGCTACCAAAACAACCGCTCCCAATGCAAACGCTTCCAAGACAGATACTCCAGGGCGGCACCACGCTCGGAGCCAGGTCATCCCCCTGGGGAGCCTCTTCCCGGGCATCATCATAGGTCTTCTCCCAGCTCGTAAGAGTTGCCTCAAGCTGGGCAGCAAAGAGTGGTGAGTAGTCGCCTGTCCGAGCAACGGGAGCGACTAAGCCAATCACTAACAGAAAGACTAACAGCTTAAGCCGACACATCACTTTCACCTCCCACTGTGTTCCCAAGAGGGTCTTAACCTCGCTTGCAGACTGAGCAAGAATCGTGCCAGCATTCCACATGCCCACTGGGTGGAGTGAGGAGGCTACATTCACGAGATCAATGGATAGCGTACCGATCAAGGGTGTTCTCCTCACGCTGTTTCCCATCCCTCGCTAATGTGGCTACGGTACGGATTCCCACTCCGGAAGATTGGCGACTGGCATTCATTGAAAAAGCAGATGTGGATATCCCGATTTGCCAGGTGGAGATGCTTGCATTGTAAACACTGGGGCATCGGTACCGTCGTCATATCGCCATCCCGATGCTATACCCATCCTCTGTGAGCCCGCCTGCCTTCGAAACCATACATCGTGCTGAAGAAAGCCTTGCTGTCGCGCCTTGCTCTACTGCGATGTTTCTGGCGATAACCTGATGACATTCTCCTCCACCGACGGATACAGAGCGTCAATATCCTTCTCGATCTCAAGGGTCAGCTTCAGTGCTGTTACTATACGACAGTAGGTACGAATCTCTTCGATGGTAAGCCTACGATCATTACGGTCCCTACGATCCTTGAGCCACTTTTCACAGACCTGATAGCCGCCAATCTGATACTCCCATACGTCTTGGGGAACCGGGGCGAAGTATTGAGTAGCGCTGATATAGACACGCTGCGCCCGCGGATCGTAGCGCAAGCCTTTCCTGCCTTTGCCAATGTTGCTATCGCCATCACCTTCGAAGCGGCAAGATGGCGGATCGAGCTCCGGCGACTTGAGAAGATGCATTGCAACCAACCTTCCGCCGAGCACCGCCATCTGCTCAAAGATGGAAGCATCGGAGGTGAAGGGTACACGCGGAAAGTCTCTCCTCAGGAATTCAGCGTACTTGGTCCGGTACGTTGGAGCATACAAGACTGCGTAAACGTAGTGCAGGATCTGCTCAGGGCTGGGCGCTTTGCCGAGTACCTTGCCGAGTGCTGAAACAAGCGAGGACTTCAGGTTCGGAGCGCGATCGGCGCAGATGTGAGGCTGTTCGCCCGTTGGATAGGTGTAAGCGGGACAACTGAGGCTGCCGCCTCGATAGAAAAGGTTGAAATCGATAATAAACTCTGAACAGAATGCTAGGTTCCACCCTTGAAGCCCAATAACCTGCCCTTGGCGGCCAACGCTAAGCGCCAAATTCTCACCAGCAATCATGTGTTGCATAACTTCTGGTCGGGGCATACAGATGAAGCCTCGCGAGTGACCCGTATAGTAGGTGTAGCGAATGTCGAATGGGCGGTAAAGAATAGGCACAATCCGATCCCGAGTCGGACCGGACGCAAGCAGATCCTTTTGAGCGAGGGTGACTCTCCAGTCGCGGACATCTTTCCCCAAGCCATATGCCTTGCGAGCCAGTTCAGGATCCATTCTGCAGAAAGATCGAACCCTGTTCCACATCTCATCTGCGGTCCAGGCGATCGCCAGCTTGTCGCGCGCTGTGACTATCCCGACACTGTTGATCGGGAAGACCTCAGGTATTGGAACATAACTATTGTATCGCGCCTCAAGTGACACGTCATAAGGCACGAAAAGATAGAGCGGTGAGGATGGCTTCAGCTCTCTCCATTCGGTCTGCGCTACATCGTGCTGATCAAGCCAGGCGTACTTTGCGTGACGTGTACCCCAGAGATCGGCATGGTACACTACAGCTTCATCCCGCGTTCCGCCATCACGCTTGACAAAGAAAGCGATAGCCACACCCTGCCTGATATCGAATACATTTTCGTCAGGGCTGCCGTCCGGGCACGTTTCCTTCTTCAGCGAGTTCCCGTGAAGATCGAGGATGTAGATTTCATCGAATGTGCGCATGAGGCTCTGCCTCATACCTCGGAACGTAGGATTGTCAAGATATGAATGATTCGTAATCATGCCGACAACGCCTCGACCGGCTTGCTCGATCTTCCACTGGGCGAACCGTAAGAACTTGACATAATCATCCTGAAGCCACTTAGGATTCTTTTCCCCAAGCGGACGTTCATCGACAAAGTAGTAATCTCTGATGAGGCGTCCTATGAATGTCGGCTGCTTCCTCATGCCCAGGTCACGCCTGGCGACACGAGTAACTGGCTCAGCACCACCTCCCCGCTTCGGTTTCCAGCCGACGATGTACTGAGTGCCCCCGTTGATTTCGACAGGCTTTTCACTAGGGTTGCTAGAATGTCCAGAGTACGGAGGGTTTCCAAGAATAACGAGAATAGGTATCTCCTTCTTCACCTCACCAGCCAGATGGGATTCCTCAGCCAGAGAACGGTAGAATGGCATTTCTGCCTGAGGGGACTCCTCCACTTCAAGAGCATTGGTAAGATAGAACGGCATGCGTTCATCCTCGCCAAGGCGGTGCCCAAGTTCTTCAAGGAAAAAGCCCATCTTGAGATGCCCAACAGCGTAGGGAGCCATCATGAGCTCGAAGGCGTAGAAGTTCTTCAGAATGTGGTCCTTCACGAAATCTCCCTTTCCTCCGCTTCCATAATTCTTCTCGAATTCAGCAACTGCCTCCTGAGCAGCCTTAGCAACAAAGGTCATGGTGCCAGCCGCAGGATCGAGGAGTGTGACCCCTCGAGAAGCTAGCCCGTCGCACTTTTCGAACTTCTCCTTAAGAAGGTCATGCAGTGATCGGACGATGAAGTTAACAACTGGCTCTGGAGTGTAGTAAACCCCACGCCTCTCACGCTCCTCCGGATCATATTGTGCCAGGAAAGTCTCATAGAAATGGACAATCGGATCACTGCCCCTACCCTCACGGTAGTATCGGCTAAGGATACCCCTCACGTCAGCAATCGCCAGCACTTCGGTTATGTCATCCACACACCAGGCAAGCTCGTTCGGGAGATCCTCGAGTGAGATGAAACGGAAAAGGTCGCGCAATACACCTATAGTGCGAGGGATGTTATCAAATGCAGACCTACGGGTGAACCCCTCATCTGTGCGCGTGCGAGCAGCGAAAAGCCCATAGGTAATAGTCTGAGCAAAAAGATCGGCAAAGTCTTGCTCTGCTAGCGTGGCAATGAGATAGGTTCGAAAAGCCTTCATGAAACCCGAAAGGCGGGCCCCCTTTTGCCTCTCGTCTGCCTTCAGCCTTTCCTTCTCAAGCTCCTGCAAGATGACATCTCGCAGGAAGCGTGTGCGTTTAGCGAGTTCGACTGCTAGCGATTCAGCAGTAGGAGGGCTGGGGAGTGAGAAGCCCAGAAAGTGGTCGAGAAGAGACCATAGTTCGTCAGGCTTCTGTACAGGAGGAGTTGCGCGCACTTTGTTTAGGATCTTAGGGATCCCCGCCTTTACCTCTAGCACTGGCTCACTATTTCGGTACAACCTGAATTCAAGGAAGTTCGTGAGGACAAGATTGGGGAATGTTGAGCGGTATCGCTCCACCTGGTCGGAATGCTCTACATTATCCAGCTTCGCCGTTGGAGGCTTTGCCTCGATGTAGCCGATGATGCGGTCCCTGCCATTCCATATGCGAAAATCGGGATTCCCTGCATCTGTCGGTTTGGGAAGTACCGTAATGTGCACCTCTGTCCTTCCCAGAGCCTTGGCAACCTTCTCCAACATTTCCTTAAGCACGTGGTAGAAACTCTCCTCTCGAGCGTCGCCTTGCACGGCAACGGCCGACAGCCCTCTGAGGTATTTCTCAAAGATCTCTTTGGGACGTAGGTAATTTCTTTTCATCTGTATTCTAGCGTTTCGACCTAACTGCTAAGGCATCTCTGCTGAGCAATTCCTTGCCAATTAGCAACCCGAAGGCGTCTGACGTACCTTTCGCACTCGCCAGGCTACCCGTGGGCTCCCTCCAGTCAACTCAACGGTCATAGAGTGCCTTGAGCCGTCCCCAGGTGTTGCCTTCGCAGGCTGTGCCACACTCAACTGTAGCAACGAGTGTATCGGCAAAGACAGTGGGACCTCCCAATGAATCTGCAACTGTCATCACATACGGATAGATCGCGTCTGCAACGAACTGTCCGGAATTGTCTCTGCCGTCCCAGCAAACCATGTGGAACCCAGCTGCCAGGTACCCCTTGACGAGACTTCTCAACACCGCAGTTGTGTCAGGAGTCCAGACTTCGAGTGTCACATACGCGGCCCGTGACATTTCAAACAGAATGCATGTGGTCGTATCCACCTGGGCGCAAAAAGGATTTGGTTCGTTCTGATGAAGTACGAAGGATTGTTGCATTGGGAACTGAGCCAAGACAGCAGTTGAAATGGCAAGAATCAGAAAACCAGCCATTAGAATGAGACGCATCGGTCACCTCCTCATCAAACAGTTCAACACCGGCACCGCTATTGCAACCCATGGGCTTGCTAAGGTGTCGTCACGGAAACCGGAACCAAGCGGCTTCAACCTTCCACTCGCATCCGCCTCTTCGCGCACAGGGTGAGTGCAGCAGACTCACCCCATAGTACCATAGCCGGGATCCACAATCAAGCTCCCTCCAAAGTGGGGGGAATGGGTGGGGACATGGTGGATGGGGACATGGTGACCCACCTGGGGTGGTGAGAATTGGGTGCCTTGGGGATGTGAGTTGGAAGGCGGTTCAAGGGGTAGCTCAAGGTGCTAGACCGGTGGCTGCAGATGCCGAGGTGGTGGCTATGGAACTCGAGGAGGAAGTTACCATTGAGATCGACCCTCTGAAAGACTGGAACCACTATCAGTCACCAGAAGACATCAACATCATCGATGCGAGGGAATCTGGCTGGGACCTGCTGGCTGATGAAGATACCATCTGGCATGAACCATCAAGACAGACCCTGGCAATCTTGAGGAGACTTCTTAAGGGGTGATCCAATAAAATGAGGGGCACAATAAACAATATAGGGTTTCTCCCCCAGAAAGGAGATCAACATGTGCCCCGTAAGTTATTATACCATGATGAGAGCAAAAGACAAGATGTTTGATCTGAGATTGGCTATGGTCAAGCCTGCCTGTGCGATGCACGCAGACAGGCCTGCCTGTGCGTCGCACGCAGACAGGTATGCCAGAGCCCACGGCATAAGGCCTGCCGCAAGAGCCTTCTCAACCACAGAAACATGGTATGAAAGCTTGCGGGTGGTGATGGCTCTCTCCAGGTATCCAGAGCCAAGAAAGGCCAAAATCCGGATGGAAACACCCCAAATGCACCTCTTCATCACTCGCAATCACAAAGCAATTCTTAGCAAAACAGACCTATTCGTCGGGAAACAATTCTTATAATAGCTGAGAATGTTTGTTCTATAGTACAAAGGCAGAGAAAGAAAAGCTAAAGTCTCCATAAATGCACAGCGATACATTAAATAGGGTTAAGGACTGTGGGGATTGTGCATTATGTGCATCAATAGCCAAACATTGCCCTCTATCTCCAAGAGTTGCATCGCGCAAATATGTTCAGAGAGAAACAATCTGCATCCTACCCATCCGGGTCTTGAAGCATATTGCAGAAGCCCTGCCAGGACGAATTTTCACGGAAACTGCATGTGTCAAGGGATAATCGTGGCTGGATTCGAGGAGGGTATGGCAAGTGAGCCTTAGAGCGATGGGAAAACCTAGCAAGAGTAGGTTCCTTGTATCCCAGGTTCGTGGTGATCATCAATGAAAGCCATCGTATGCGTCCTGATCTTGCTTCTTGCCGAAGCCAACCCCATCATAGCAGGTGACATAGTTGCCACTGGCGGTTGGACTGAAGCCATAGATGGCAGCGACCTTGCATCCGGTGCTGGCAGCGACTTGCAAAGTACCTACGAGAGCGCCACCGATGCAACCGTCCTCGACGTTAACCCATCATCTGAGTTCTACAGAGTTGATGTCCATAGATCTGATATCAATTGGCCTAGCAGCCTTACGCTTTACATAAAGCGTACGAGTGATGGTACAGGAGGGGGATCGATCTCCTTCGGCAAGACTTACAGGGAAGTGACACCAACAGATGCCTCCTTCTTCAATGGATATCTAAGCCGATCTGGCATTAACGTTCAGTACAAAGTGACAGGGATGTCAATAGATATCCCGCCCGAGACATATTCCACGACAGTTGTTTTCACAATTGTAGATACCGGTGGTCCCTAGTGAAGTAGACTCCAATTGGACCAAGATATACAAAAGCACATGATCGAATTCATAAAAGAGGAAATTGGTCTCCAGTGCATTGGAGGCCTGTTATTCTCCTTCAAGAATCTCATTCATGCTCATTATTATCGGGATGGATCTGCGTCCAAAATTGGCTCCAACTATCCTGCGCTCTGTCGATATGTTGCAACCTTGACAATGAAATGACTATGACGGGAGCCGATCCCTTAACATCCTGAAGGAGAATCTTAAAGACCTAGTCAAGATATACTACTCGCGTCTGTTCTGGTATCATCACCTCAGCATTGATGTAAGCACGATGCCATCCTTCGAGTCTAATTGTGGCATGGTCAGCATGACGCACATAGCCTCGAACATATACGTCCGGATTCATCACCATGCGTCTGGCATATTTTGCGAGAAAGATGTCTTCCTTGCTCAACCGTGCATACTCTTCGGGCGTATATGTCCGATCGCGGAAAACGTAGACAAGCTCGCCACCGAGCCTCACAAGCTCTTCACAAATGTGAGGTTTGCTGCGGGGTGTGCGCTGCAAGGGTTCATCCTTGAGGATGACTGTCTTATTGAACTGCTTGTCGGTTGGCACGAAGAACCACTCACCCTGTCGCTTGAATACTTCATTACGCCGTTTGTTGATGATGTCACGTCGGGCCTTCCTAATCTTTTCCTCAAGTGCAGAGGGAAGCAGCGATTCCTTGGCAGCCCTGACTGTGCTAACACGATCCCCAATGGCAGCAACAAACCAGTGCCGCTCATCATGTCCACAAAGGAACCTTCTACCATCCCTTGCGTAAAGAAGCAGATGGCGCTCCTTGGGAACAGTCTGCAGAACTTCAAACTCAGGAGCCTTGTCCGCCAGGGCGAGCTCAAAATACTCCCCTCGGCGGTCAGTCTTGATGTCGATGCGGTACTCGTCGGAGTCATGCACAGGGCGTCCCATCAGATCCGTGAATTCAACGAACTTTACCCTGGCACCTATCGCTTCAAAGTGCTTAACTAGGACGTCGAAGCGCATCTTCTACACCCCTCTCTGGCTAAAAGTTGAGCAACTAGGAGTCGCACCAAGGAGATGCAACCAGACAGGAATCTCGAAGAGCCGTCGTTCAGTGTGCGAACTGATTCGAAAAGGACCTCTCGCAACCTGCATTCTTAACTTAAGCGATTATGCCTCAGATGTCAATAACTTTTTTCGAGCTGTCATTGCAACTCAAGAATGTCATCTTGCTTGCAAAGTAGAAGTGTCACCCTTTGTGAGATCTCTTTCCCCAGCTCCTAACCACCAGTCTTCCTTACCTCCAGGGGCAACCTTGTAGAACTTAGGTGGGAAGATGCAGTAGATAAAGAGGGAGACACAATAGATACAGTGAGCGGTGCTTGCCGCAGAACGGGAAGGAGATAGAAATCGTCATCGGATAGTTAGCAGGTCATGATCCAATGGGGCTGCCAATCCTCATTCGAGAATGATTGTCTCCACTGATTCCTCGTGCGGAGCATCACTGTTAAAGAGCCATAAGATGGCAAAGGTAAGCCCCGCTAGCCACTGGACACCGTATCTGGCTGTAGAGCAAGCGGAGATGGGTGCGGGCCATCTAATCCAAGCCACGCATGCTACCAATTGACTCAGTCTAAGTGGCTTCAAGGCATGGATCTGCCCTTGCGGATTTCTTGCTGGATCGCTTTTATTTCATCAGCGTATCGCTCAGGCGCTTCAACGTGGCCCCACCCTTTTTGCGCCTGGAAAATGCCATCGTAGGCTGAATCATGGTAGCTACGGATCAAGTGTGGAATGCCCCGCTCCTTAAGAATCGTCTCCACGAGTTTGGCTTCAAACTCATTCTCAAAAACGACTATCTTTTTCATACGATCCGATCTACAAAGTGCACGCCTTTTTCGCCTGCCGCCCGCAAGCCATACTCTGATCCGCCTAGCTTCACTGATCTCTCGAGATTGGCAGAACCATCACCTAGTATCACAAGTATATCCAAAAGCCGGCGAAAATCAAATGCCACTTCGAAACAACACCGTAGATTGACATTACAGATGGGAGCCAGCAGGCTCTCTCGACAGCCATCAGCCAAAGGCTAATGAGGCTCATTTGCGCACGATCGGATTTGGCGATTTTTAGCTCCGACCCCAAAATGGGCGATTTGGCGATTTTTAGCTCCGACCCCAAAATGGGCGATTTGGTGATTTTTAGCTCCGACCCCGGAGGATGTGCATGGTGTAGGTTAGGCCTGTGAAGGGATCGTCGTAGGCAAAGCCGGACTCCAGGGTAAAATCAATATCAGGGGGGAGTCCAAGCGCCTTGCGAAAATCATCTCCGCCAACCGCATCCGAAGACACGAATACTCTGTTACCACTTTTGAGAGCCTCAATTGCAGCTTGCCTTGCCTCGAGATTCATACGCAGAAAGGGCTCCCGCTTACCCCGCCCACCTCTTACGACAGCATAGACTCTGAGACCGTGACCATAATAGTCGAGCAGCCTGTAGATCCTGCTGTCGTGTACGATGACGACATCAGGGGGCTGAGCTCTTGCAAACAATTCCATCAATACCACAGCCCTATCATCATAGCTGTGGTGACGCACGAGAATGCCACCAAAGAGGTTCCCGAAGATGAGACAAGGGACAAGAGCGACGCCAACAATTGTGCCCAGGCTTCTCATCTTAGCCCGTTGCGCTATCCACTCATAGCCCCTCCCAACAAGAACAAGCAGTGAGACGATTACGGGTGTCCAGAAGGTGCGATTATGTGCTCCCCACCATATCCCAACTGCGCCAAAAACAACTATGAAGGCAGCAAGCAATCGATCTTCATACTTCCAGCTCCTGAGGCCACATCCCCTAAGAGCTCCAGCAAGTCCCAGCAAGAGATAGGCACCAAGCAAGAAAAAGGGTAGGGCGGCAAGATAAAAGCCAGCATCCTTGGCCTTTCCCCAGAGAAGATAGGGCTTGAGATTCATTCCACCCAAAAAGGCTCCACCCAGGCCTCGCCCAATTAGACTGAGCCTCAAATTACTGAGAGTGCCATATTGGGTGCCGCGAAACAGATGAAGATAATCAGTCATCCATCTCACCAATCCACCAGTCGTTCCTGCACGCATCAGGTATTTCCCCGCAAGAAGATAGGGCAGGGCAACAAGTGCCCCGAACAAAACCAGATAGGTCGCAATCAATTGAGATCTTCGAGGCTTAAGGCACAATGCGAAAATCACAAAAGGTGCGACGAGAGCAAGCTCTTGATGGAAGAGCACACCCACACCACTTACAAGAGCAAGAAGACACGCGTCTTTAAGGCGTGGCTCTTTCGCCATGACATCAATCAAGACGAGAAGAGAAAGCACTGTGAAAAGCACAAAGAATGGAACAGGCTCACCTTGTGTCGAAAAGCTCCAGACAAGATATGCAAATGCGAAGGATACGAGCGTGATCACATAGGCGAAAGTAGCTTTGATCAGCCTTCTTGCGAGCACCGAGAAGGCAAAAACAGCAAGGCATGAGACCATGAGGCTCAGCACCTTAAGAGCATAAGCTGAACGTCCATCATATCCCAACTCCTGCCAGAGTCGATACCACACTCTCTGGAGAGGGAGGAAAGCAAGATGATGGGGGTGAAGAAGATCAAACCTGTTTCCCATCTCGATGTCTTTGTAATATGAAAGTGAATCATAGGTGCTCGAATGTGAAAAACTCACTGCATATATCAATGCCACAAGACAGACGAAGAGGAGCCCTACCTTCACTTCAAACCACCTTTAGCTGTAAGAAGGCTTAGTTTATGGTGTGAGTATAAACGCTTGGTGAAGGGACTAGCAATAGTTTAGAGTTTCAAGAAAGGGGCAAGATAGGCAAATGCACCTACCCTTCTTAAGCAAGCACAACATTTTGGGGTTCTAAGCTCACGCCCCGGCTAGTGATAAAGAGCTTTGATTGCACTCCAGGTGCTCTCCTGTGTGTCGGTATAGATGCATGTCCAATCTTCAAAACCTGCAGCCACACCAACACCGCCAAAGGTGAGAACCCACTCAATTGTTATCGAGCAGAATCCAGGTGGAACGATGAAGTCAAAGCAGCATAGAGCCTCCCCAGGTGCAATTGCCTGTCCGTCGGTCCAGTAATCGACGCAACTTGAACCAGGTTCAAAATGCCCGTTCCAGCACTCAGGATGGCTGATTGCAACAATCTCAACTGGCTGTCCCTGTCTATCAACAACGCACATGTGTACGTCATTGATTGAATCTGGACCAGCCTGAACCAAGAAGGTATACATGACATGGTCCTGCCAGGGGGTTCCTGAGTCAAGCACTGAGCATCCGTCAAAGAAGACTCCAGCACCTCCGGCGCTCACACCCGTAGCAGCCGAAAGAATCAACACGAGGCCCACGAATAGCCGCTTTGCCATAAGCCCTCACCTCCTTGTAGGTTTGTCTGGACTGTAGGCAAAACATGGAGTGTGCCGTACCCTATGATATATCGCAGGCTCCAACCTGAATCGCCCCGCAGAAAAGTAACCTCTGCTGTCGTAAAGCGATTATACAACAGGTTATCTCCAAAGTCAACCTCCCGATCTTCCTCAGAAATAATCTATTCGAAGGAGGGGTGTTTACTCAAAATAAGGTTGGTCAAACTTGGGGCATGTGATATAGAGGACCACCATGGGCTATCCATCGATCCCAACAGAAAGGAGAACAACCCATGGTGGCAACGTTTCCAAAGGGAGTATACAAGATGACCGAGCGTATGTCCATCATTTCTGCCAACAGCAGGCGATATCGCAAGGCTGGAAGGAAACTGAAGGGCAAGATACTTGATGAACTCACCCTTATTGAATAGGATGCTGACATCCAGTATGATAACCAAGACAACAAAGAAAGCTCTTCACGCCACAAGAGACTCTATTGACCTACTCAAACTCCTATCCCAGATTGAGACCCTGCAGAAGCAACTTGACCGTGCATACAGGCTCAAGCACACAGGAACAGGAGTAGCAAGATGATGCTCCAGAGCATACCTCAACCTATACCTATTTCACGCAGCTCTATTTTTGAGGAAAGACGGTAAGCGCTCTGATCGTTTAGGGAAGATCGGGCAAGGAAGTTTCGAGCAACGGACAGACATGAACTGGTCGTGGGATAGGGTCAACTATCTTCTCAGCACAAATTTCGCCGAGGCCGTCCTGTCACTTACCCGAAGAACAGCAAAATAGATACCAGGTGCGATGCGGCCCTCTCCACCCGCTTCTGCCAACCACGTGACAGAGTGGCTTCCGGCTCGGAGAATCCCATGGCAAGCTGTGTCGACAAGTCTACCACCCACATCAAAGATCTTGATATCCACCGTTGTCTTCCAAGGCAGAAGCAGGTCAAACCGGACAGGGGTTCCGATTCTGACCGGATTGGGCCTCACTCGCATTGCGATATGACCCTGGATACCCTTTTCACGATCAGGTTTGATGCCCACACAGCTCAACATACTCTTGATGACTGACATAGTGCATGACTCATTGCTCGCAGCCAACAGATCCACATCCGTGTCTCCGTCAATGTCTGTCACAACAATTGAATAGGGCGCACCTCCGCAACCATAGAACTGCTCTATAGTGAAAGTTCCGTACCCTATGTTCACCAGGACTGCCACAACATTCCCAGTCGGATCTGAAACCACGAGATCAGTATCTGAATCACCATCGATGTCTACTGTCGCAACCCATCGCGGCGTCCCACCCACATTGTATGTAGAAACCAGGTTCGACGGAAAATAGCCATTCCCGTTGTTCTGCATTACCTTGACCTCGCTTCCAACTGCGATTGCGAGATCTATATCACCGTCATTGTCAATATCAGCACCAGTAATATAGCACGGATCCTGACCCACACCCGCACTGGTGTACGGACTAAAAGTACCATCACCATTGTTTCGTAGCACCTCTACGTCGTTATATAATTGACTTACGACAGCGATATCGACGTAGCTGTCCCAGTCCAAAGGAGCAGCAAAGATTGATACGGGCAAGGAGCCTACCCCATAGGAAGACGGCGTACCAAATGTTCCATCGCCATTGTTCAAGAATACGGAAACGTTACTACCCCACTTGTTCACCGTCGCGATATCCTCAAAGCCATCGGCATTGAAATCTCCATGACAGATTGCCTGAGGCAGATTGCCTGTGGCGTATTGTGACGGCGTAGCGAGTGTGCCATCACCATTGTTCAGAAGAATCCAGACCTTATCATCGCTGACAGTGCACGCAGCTACATCAGGACATCCATCAGTGTCAAGGTCGGTGCAGATTACTGACGAAGGCTGATCCCCTATGGCACACTGTGAATATTTTTCAAAGCTGCCATCACATGTTCCAAACCAGATGGACAGATTATCAGTCGAACTGTTTGCAACGATCGCATCCATGCATCCATCCAAATCAAGGTCTCCACCACATATACAAACGGGATTCAACCCAACCGAGTATTCGTCAGGGTTAGCAAAGGTACCATCACCAAGATTGTAAAGAACAGAAACGTTGTCACCACCATAATTGGCAATGACTATATCATTGGCTGCATCACTGTCAACGCGCCCTATGCCAACCCATCTTGGCGAATTGCCTATACGGCATGAGAAGCCGGCCCCATACGAACCTGTCCCTGAGTTCACAAGCACGCTTAGTACATCGTTCGAGTAACTGACGACAGCTATGTCGATGTAAGCATCACTATCCAGATCCGCGACATCCAATGAAACAGGGGAAGGGGGCGCCCCATACTGGACTTGCGGTGCGAAGGTTCCATCTCCACGATTCTTGAGTACTGAAAGGGTACTCGCACCATAGTTTGCAACTATGGCGTCGGCATCACCATCGAGGTCAACATCGCCTGAGACAACACAATGTGGCCCGTTGCCTGTCACGTATGTTCCTCCCTGGTGGAAGGTTCCGTCTCCGTTATTGATCATTACAGTGATGTTGTCGGAGCCATAATTGGCAATAATAATGTCGGGAAATCCGTCGCCGTCAACATAGGTGACGGAGACTGATCGGGGTGAGTCACCTGTGGCGTAGACACTATCTATTGTGAAGGTTGCGTCACCATTGTTGAGGAGCACATAAAGACTGTCGTCAGCTTCACACACGACCACAAGATCGATTGATGAGTCATTATTGAGGTCAGCAGCATCAAGCGCGTAGGGCTCGTCACCCATTGCATGTGACTCCTTAAGACTGAAACCACCGAGACCGTCGTTCACGAATATATAGAGTGCATCTGATGCGGCGGACCCGCGTTCAGCGACAGCAATGTCAGGGAAGCCGTCCCCATTGAGGTCACCACTGATGATGGATCCGAGTTTGATGTCAGAGTAATCAACTCGCTGAGAAAATGTGCCATCACCGTCATTAAAAAGGACTGAGAAGCTCGATCCTGTATGGTTGGCTGTGGCAAGATCGAGGAAACCGTCACCATCGAAGTCTTCGAGACAGCCAGATATGGGTTCATCGTCGGTTCGGAATGCAAGCCATGTGTCGTAGGTGGACATGTAGGCTCGCGCCCCTATCGCAGCAGCCAAAAGGACTGATGCAGCCACCAGGAAAATCCGAAGTATCCTCATGAGAGCCACCTCCTAAGATATGACATTGAGCAATATGTCGGATTATATCGCAGCAAGCTCTTATTATACGACCTTCACCCCGGGGTGTCAACAGAAACGTGGAGATGATTGGGGAATGGGTGGGAACTAGGCGCCTGCAGCTTCTTTGAAGCAAAGGCCTTGAATAGGGATGCCATTTTCCATCTTGACTACTCCAGTTACCACTTCAAGCTCCATCCCAACTTTCGGTTCATCCACAAGGAGTTTACCAAGAGCCCGAAGACCATCCTCAAATTCACCAATCCCCAGAGTTATGAAACGCTCATGGAAGGCAAGTGAAAGCATGTAGATACGGGTGAACGTGAGAAGTCTTACCCTACCCCCAAGATCAAAACTCTCAAAATCCTCTCCGCCACAAGTCGGACATCTCCTGTGACGGGGATACGTCCTTGTCTTACATGATCTACAAATGAAGCCTTCAACTTTGTTCATCTCTTATTTCTCCCCAGCCAGTACAAAGCATAAGACATTGTTGCCAAAACCACCAAAGTTACATGAAAACCCTATTTGGGCACCATCTACCTGCCTCGGACCAGCCTCATGCCTGAGTTGCCATGTGAGTTCAACCACCTGAGCGACACCCGTCGCACCGACAGGGTGACCTCTTGCCTTCAATCCGCCTGATGGATTTATGGGCATCCTCCCATGGAGTGATGTTTCTCCCTTCTCAAGGGCGACATGGCCCTTTCCTTTCTCAAAGAAGCCAGCCTCTTCGCTTTCAGCGATCTCGAGAATTGTAAAGGCATCGTGAAGCTCAGCCACATCCACATCTTCGGGTTTCACGCCTGCCATATTGAAAGCCTTCTGTGAGGCAAGTCTCACTGCTTTAAGCTCGGTTGGATCCTTGCGCTCATGAACAGCATGGGTATCAGTTGCCTGCCCAATGCCCGCAATACGCACGCAAGGCTTTTTCGCTTTACTGGCGATGCGCTCTGAGGCAAGCACGACTGCAGCAGCTCCATCACTCACCGGGCAGCAATCATAAAGCCTTAAAGGTTCAGCGACTGGCGGATTGTTCATTATGGCCTCAGGCCGGTGGAGGATGCCCTCCATTGTTATGCGCTGCTGAACATGCGCATAGGGATTAAGAAGAGCATTCTCATGGTTTTTTATGGCAACCATTGCAAGATGTTCATGCTTTACACCGTATTTTTCCATGTAAAGCCTCGCAAACATTGCAGCGAATGCCGGGAGGGTAGCACCATAGATGTATTCAGCCTGAGGATGGGTGAGGGTTGCTACAAAGTCGGTTGCCTCCCAACCTGTTACATCCCTCATTTTCTCTCCACCAACAACAAGTGCCAGGTCAACAAGACCTGAAGCGATGGCATAGTAAGCCACTTTTACAGCTGAACCACCAGAGGCTGGACCATTTTCAATTGTCTCCGCAGCGGCAGGGTAAAGGCTGAGTCTATCGACAAGAGCAGAACCAACGCCGCTTAGATGATTGAGAATACCCGCTCCCATGTTGGCAACAAAAACACCTTCAACAGGCTCGTCTATGTCTGCATCATTCATCGCACCCGTGGCGGCTTCTTCAAGCAGATCAAGCAGACCTCCCTCCATTCTTCCGAAGCGAGTCATTGCACATCCGACTATGAATACGTCACGCAAGATAAATCCTCCTTATGCTGGTTTACCTGTCACCTGGCCAAGGAGCACTGCCTCCTCCACCACAGTTATCGTCTTTGCAGTTTCAAGTACATCCTCTGCCACAGGCCGCTCCCCTACAACAAGCCTCGGTTTTGCATCAAAGTAGAGTTGTCTCGTAAGCGCCCAAGACATAACACCACCGAGTTCATGATGAACCTGGGGACGCTTCTCCAGTCCATATTCGATCATCCACCTTCGAAATCCTATGGGGCTCTCAGCAACGATGTAGACTTCCTGCTGACCAAGATATTCGATGTGATATTCCATCTTGGATGCAAAAAGATGCGCTCCAATTCGAAGCCCTCTGCGCATCGCAATCGTGTGATAGCTTATGCCAATCTTCCTGCTAAGACATCTACCATTGACAAGCCCAACGAGCACACCATCGATGAGGCCAACTAGACAGTATTCATCGCGAACACGGTAACGCAGCCACCCTAAGAGCTCAGCATAGGTTCTTGCAGCCACAATGTCGTAGAAATCTCTTTCGACCTGTATCAAAGGGGCAACAGCCTTAAGAAGCGTCGGGACCTCCTCACGCTTTGCCTCCCTCACGACCATTTTCTCACCACTTGCAAGTACGATAACCTTGGGTGGATATGGCGGAAGTTGCCTTTCAGGTGGTCTCAAAATTGCTTCAAGATTGTTCATCTTGGAATCTCCTTAGCTCTCCTTTTGTTCTGATCTCTTCCCCGTCACACTTTCAAATACCTTGACTATCGAAAGTACATAGTCTAGGCTATTTTAAGAGGGTTTGCAATATGGCGACTCATTTTTTTTCTACACCTTTTCTTTAGACCATCATGGCTACATTCAAATATCTGAGATGCCACTCACTTGACGAAGCGATCGACTTACTTGCCACCCATGCGCGACAAGCACGAATTCTCGCAGGTGGAACCGATCTTCTCGTAAGCATTAGGGATGGGCTTGAATCCCCTCGTTACTTGATCGACATCAAGCCCATAGCTGAGCTTCACACATTAGCTCTCGAGGATGGACTGCTCCGCATTGGGGCATCTGTAACTGTCAATCAGCTAATCGACTTTGAGCATCTCCCAGCTGGCATGGATGCAATCACTGAAGCTGCTTCATGCCTGGCTTCCTACCAAATAAGAAATCGAGCCACAGTTGGTGGCAACATTTGCAATGCTTCACCTGCATGTGATCTTGGACCACCGCTTCTGGTACTGGGAGCAAAAGTGGAAACCATATCAAAACGCGGCAGGCGAACAATACCCATCGAGGACTTCTTCGAAGATGTCAAGGTAACACGCTTAGAGCCTGACGAGATCGTGACAGCGATTCTCATCCCATCTCCTCGAGGTGGGGTTTCAACCTTCCTCAAGCGCTCACGAATTAAAGGGCATGATCTGGCTGTTGTGAACGCCGCAGGTGCAGTCACCAAAGATGGAAATCTCCGGATGGCTTTTGGAGCAGTTGCACCAACACCCATTCTCGTCGATGACTTCAATGGGGCTAGACTCGACGATACTGCCCGAATTGTAGATGTTCTCATGAATGCGATTTCACCTATTGATGATGTGAGGGCTTCAGCGGTCTATCGAAAATACATGGTTGAGGCTCTTGCCAAGAAGATACTTGAAACTCTCATGAATCGCCTCCAAGGATAAATGTTGTGAAAAGCATAAGCATAAAGATCAATGGAGAACCTCTTGCTCTCGATGTGGAAGAGCACTGGACACTTCTTTACCTGCTGAGAGAGCACCTTGCTCTTACAGGAACCAAGGAAGGCTGTGGCAGGGGCGAATGCGGAGCCTGCACCGTTATCGTAGATGGCAAACCTATAAACTCCTGTCTCGTGCTTGCTCCCGAGGTTGATGGATGTGAAATCACCACAATCGAGGGGGAGATGAGAAATGGTAGGCTGAGCCCCCTACAAGAAGCCTTCATCGAGATGGGAGCGATTCAGTGTGGATTCTGTACGCCAGGCATGGTGATGTCAGCTCGTGCTCTTCTCATGCGCAATCCTGATCCGAGTGAGGATGAAATCGTGGAAGCGATATGTGGCAATCTCTGCCGATGCACAGGCTATGAGCCTATCATAAGAGCAATTAGAGAGGCTGCCAAGAGGGAAAGAAACCATGAAAGATGATCTTATTGGGGCTTCGGTAGCGAGAATAGATGGCATCGAAAAGGTGACGGGAAGTGCCACATATACCGCTGATATGAAACTGCCGGGTATGCTTTATGCCAGGATGCTCCTCAGTCCCCATGCCCATGCAAGAATCCTTAGGATAGACATCGAGAAGGCAAAGCAAGTGCCCGGTGTGAAGGCAATTCTTGTTGGTGCTGATCTTCCCTACCGCATCGGCCTCTATATGGTCGATAAACCTATTCTTGCCCAGGGGAAGGTGCGCTATGAAGGTGAACCCGTGGCAGCAGTTGCTGCATTGAGTGGCGAGGCAGCGGCTGAGGCAGTGAATCTCATCGAAGTTGATTATGAACCCCTTGGGCCAGTTATGGATGCTCGTGAGGCTTTGAAAGCAGATTCCCCACTTGTACATGAGGACCTTCACACCTATAAGTATGTTGAAGGTGTCTTCTTTCCAGTTCCTCACACCAACATCGCAAATCACTTCAGGCTGAGGAAAGGCGATGTAGCAAAGGGCTTTGAGGAGAGCTACAAGATTGTCGAGAACGAATTCTATGCTCCTCAGGTTCAGCATGTTCCACTCGAAACCCATGCAACCATCGCTCACTGGAAGCCCAATGGGAGGATAGAGATATGGACTTCGGCTCAATCGCCATTTGCGGTTAGAAATCTCCTCAGCGTAGCCCTAGGCATTTCACACTCGAGAATCAGGGTTGTTGTTCCATATGTGGGAGGGGCATTCGGAGGTAAGGCTGGTATTCACCTTGAACCTCTGGTTTCTCTGCTTTCAAAGCATGCAGGCTTTAGACCTGTAAAGCTCGTTGCAACAAGAACAGAGGAATTCAAAACCCTTCCTTGCAGACAAGGACTTGATGCACGGGTGAAGACAGGTGTTACCAGATCAGGTCGCATAATTGCTGAGGAAATTGAATTCGTCTGGGATGCCGGTGCTTATGCTGATTATGGCGTAAACATCGGACGTGCTTCAGGCTACTCGGGAGCAGGTCCCTACGAGATCGAGAATGTTAAGATCGACTCCTACACTGTCTATACAAACAAGCCATTTGGTACTGCCTATCGAGGCTTTGGCCATGTCGAGCTTTTCTGGGCAATTGAATCGCAAATGGATGCTGTAGCGGCAAGTCTCGGCATGGATCCGGTTGAGTTTAGAAAGAAGAATCTACTTAGGCCCGGCTCAATAACGATAACGGGGGAGAAAATCGTCGAGCATACTGGGAATGTAAGAAAGTGTCTCGAGCAGGTTGCTCAGGAGATTGGGTGGGGCAAGGAGGAGGAAGCAAAATCCGGCAAGAAAAAACTTAGAGGCAAGGGTATTGCAGTGCTCCACAAGGCACCAGCCATGCCACCCAACACAGCTTCAAGTGCAATAATAAAGTTCAATGAGGATGCAACAGCGGATGTCATTGTAAGCGGCGTTGACTATGGACAGGGAACTGCAACCTCTCTAAGTCAGATTGCTGCCCATGCCTTGAGATTGCCACTTGAGAAAATCCACTTCGTATGGGGAAAAGATACCGAACAGTGCCCATATGATTGGCAGACGGTGGCAAGCAGACTTACGGTTATGGCTGGCATATGCATCCTGCGAGCTGCCGAGGATGCTCTCAATCAGATTAGGTCAATAGCAGCTCAGGCACTTGGTGTTAGCAAAGACGATCTTGACCTTGACGATGGTAAGATCTTCGTAAGAGGCGATCGCTCCCGGATGCTCGAGTACAAGCAAGTTGTCATGGGCTATATGTTCCCCAATGGCAACTCCATTGGTGGTCCCGTGATTGGAAGGGGAAGCTACGTTGCTGAAGGGCTCACAAATCTTGATCCTGAAACAGGACAGGGATTGCCTGCACTCAATTGGACATATGGAGCTCATGGTGTTGAGATCGAGGTCGATGTGGAGACAGGCGATATTGAAATCGTCAAGATAGTGTCTGCCTTCGATGTTGGAAAAGTGATAAATGAGGATCTTTGCCGTGGACAGGTAAGAGGAGGCGTTGTTCAGGGGCTTGGGACAACGCTGATCGAACAATACATATATGATTGCAAAGGACATCTGCTTAATGCATCACTTACCGATTATAAGATACCAACCGCGAAAGACATACCTCGCCAGATGGTTCAAATCCTCATTGAAACTCCTCACGATAAGGGCCCATTCGGTGCTCGAGGAATAGCTGAGCATCCAATGATTTCAGTTCCCTCAGCCGTTGCAAATGCTCTATTTAATGCAACATGTGTGAGGATAAAGCAATTACCGCTTAGCCCCGAAAGGGTTTGCCTGGCACTCAAGCAACAATCACAGGGATAGATGAGACTCAATGCCGTAGCAAAAAGTAATGCTATCTCCGAGACGCTTCCGTCTCTGCAAACCATTGGTCACGTGCATTCAGCCTATTCGCAGGTTATCAATATTGCTTACGAAGGGGGCTGGCTTAGCCTTCATTCCCAAACTGTGCCACGTAGTCCTTATTCCGTGATTGTTGAAGCTTGGCGAGATCTTGCGCTCTCACAAAGCTTCCTCCGAAGCCATCGCGGCGAGCAAGTTACCCTCAGCAGGTCATCTATTACGCTTGGAAGAGGAATTGAAATAGATCTTACCAATGCCAGTCGCTTTAGCTGCCGTCTTAAGCCCCTTGGAGATCTTTCCCCGAATGAGATTGAGACTTGGCTTGGGATGCTCCTTGATAGCGTTGAGCCTCAAAGCCAAAGCCCTTTCCTCACGAGTCTTTTGCTTCGCTTGGGACACCTTGGCAACTGCCTTGATGAAAGCAATCCATTCTATCTGCAGAGCTCCAGGCTCATTGAAGGGATTGAAGCAGCATATGGTTCAGGCTACGACTCTTTCTGTGAGCAAATCTCTTACACTTTAGGCTTCGGAGCTGGTCTTACTCCATCGGGAGATGATCTCATCACAGGAATGCTTGCAACTTCCCATTTTCTCGCAAGCGACAGCAAGCTTGCAAAGTATCTCAAAGTTGCGGTCACGGAGAACTACACCTCAACAACCCTACCATCTTACTTCATGCTAAGGGCTGCTTGCAGTGGCCTTTACCCCGAGCTCCTATGTGAGACGCTCAGAAGTCTTCCCCTGAGTAATGAGAATCTTCACGAAGCGCTCAATACTTTAAGAAGTTTTGGAGCTACATCTGGTGATGATATGCTTGCAGGTGTAATACTTGCTATGAAGCTCCTCCAAAGCCACTGGGGAAGATCATGAGGGATATTGTCGTTAAGAGGTCAACATATCTTGATTCAGTCACTCTCATGCGGGTATCGAAGGAGGCGAGTGAGCTGGATGGAATAGCGGGTGTGATAGTTGCCATGGCAACGGATACCAATCTCTTGATGATAAAAGAGGCAGGTTTCGACGTCGAAAGCCTCGGCGAACTCACTCCATCCGATCTCGTAATAGCTATTGAAGCACAAAACAATGAGGCCTTAGCCAGAGCCCACGATTTCATAAGGGCAGAGACAGAGGCAAGGTTTAAGTCGCATGGTGAGGCAGAACTTCGGCCAGCAAGCCTAGATACAGCTCTTGCAAGCTTTCCTGAGATCAATATGGTGCTTATTTCAGTGCCTGGGCAGTTCGCTGCCAACGAAGCCTATAAAGCGCTTCGCAATCGAAGGCACGTCATGATATTCAGCGATAACGTCTCCGAAGAAGATGAAAAGAATCTCAAGGCACTTGCCCAAAGCAGGAGACTGCTTTTGATGGGACCCGACTGTGGAACTGCAATCATAAACAACCTCGGCCTTGGCTTCGCAAACAAGGTTCCTCGGGGAGAAATCGGTATAGTTGCTGCCTCGGGTACAGGCGCCCAAGAGGTCTCGTCAATCCTTGCAAGGCTTGGCCTGGGGATTTCTCAACTCATTGGGACAGGAGGAAGGGATCTCTCAGGCCAGATAGGCGGCATAACGACTCGTATGGCACTTGAAGCCCTTATCGAAGATAGTTCAACTAAGGTCATAGTGCTCATCTCCAAACTTCCTGATGAGAAAGTTGCCTCCGATATCCTTAACTTACTCGGAGGCACCAAGAAACCCGTCATCATCTATTTCGCCGGGCATCTCGAGAGCAAAACTCAAGCCAATCTCACCTTTACCCCAACCCTTACTGAGACTGCTCTTGAGGCAGCACGTGCAGCAACTGGCAAGAGCTTTAAATCCGCAATTTCGCTTAGCAAGCAAGATGAGAAGAAAGTGATGCAACTCAGGCAAGGGCAGCCATCTTCACGCAAGTACCTGCGGGGTCTATTCACAGGTGGGACACTTGCCCAGGAAGCCCTTTTCATTCTTGGCAGCACAATTGGGCCGATTAGCACAAACACGCATATTACAGATTTCCCAGCCCTCGAGGATCCAACCCAAAGCATTGAACATACGATAGTTGATCTTGGTGACGACGCCTTTACAAGGGGTAGAGCCCATCCAATGATCGATCAAACCTATAGACTGAGAAGACTTGCCAGAGAGCTCAGCGACGCTACCGTTTCAGTCATCCTTCTTGATGTTGTGCTTGGATATGGTTGCAATGATGACCCTGCAGGTGAGATTGTCCAAACCATAAAAGCAACCATCGCAAGGGATAAGCTCGGTGAAGGCGATGCCATGGTTATTGCGAGCATATGCGGAACGCATGGTGATCCTCAAAACTATCTTGCTCAAAAGGAAAAACTCACATCCTGTGGTGTAATTGTAGCCCAAACCAATGCGCTTGCCGCGAAGCTTGCCCAAAGAGCGATCGTGGGGAATAAGAATGCATGAAATAGCGAAGCTTTTTGAGTCCCGACTCAACATTGCCAATGTGGGAAGTGAAATTTTCGCACGCTCTTTGGAATTTCAAGGCGCGCAAGTAGTCCAGGTAGATTGGAAGATTCCGTGTGGCGGGAAAGATGAGCTCATAAGCATTCTAACCAAACTAAGAACAAGGGAAACCCGAGTTGCTACGAAGGGACAAACCCTTCAGGATCTAATCGATGAGGCTAACTCCAGGGCGCTCGAGATAGTGAATGCCTCGCATCCAACGGTTGTTGGAATAGGTAGGGCGCTCGATGTTATCCCTGGCATGGAGACAAATCTCATCCTTCACGCTGGGCCTCCTGTCGATTGGGAGAACATGTGTGGGCCAATGAAAGGTGCTGTCATGGGAGCTCTCATTTATGAGGGCATGGCTTCTGATGAGAAGGAAGCAGCAAGCCTTGCAGCATCTGGCAAAATCAGGTTTGAACCATGCCATCACCACAGTGCTGTTGGACCCATGGCCGGTATCATCTCGCCTTCGATGCCTGTCTGGATTGTTGAGAACAAACATTCAGGCAACAAGGCATATTGCACTCTCAACGAAGGATTGGGGAAGGTTCTTCGCTACGGTGCCTATAGCGATGAAGTAATCAAGAAGCTTAAGTGGATGGAGGAGGTACTTGCCCCTGTTCTTGGTGAAGCAATACAGATCCATGGCGATATAGATCTTCGAACACTCATTGCTCAGGCTCTGCAGATGGGGGACGAAGGTCACAACCGCAACAAAGCGGGCACTTCACTGCTCATAAGGGAGCTTGCACCTGCAATCGCTCTTGTTAAGGCAGATGAACGTACCAAAAGTGAGGTCCTCAATTTCATGCACTCCAATGATCACTTCTTCCTGAATCTAACGATGCCTGCTGGCAAGAGTTCATTGGATCCTATAAGCGACCTAAGGCACTGCAGCCTCGTGACTGCGATGGCTCGCAATGGTACTGAGTTTGGAATAAGAGTTAGTGGGCTCGGTGATAGATGGTTCACTGCTCCTGCACCGCGTGTGAAGGGACTCTACTTCCCCGGTTTCTCTGATGAGGACGCCAACCCCGATATTGGTGACAGCACGATTTGTGAAACTTATGGGATCGGTGGATTCGCTATGGCAGGTGCTCCTGCAATTGTTGAGTTTGTTGGTGGCAAACCGTCTGATGCTATCGCCTTCACGCTTTCAATGTATGAGATAACGGTCGGTGAGAGCTCAATCTACAGAATTCCCTTACTCGGTTTCAGAGGAACACCAACAGGCATAGACATAATCAAGGTTGTTGAGAAAGGCATAGTCCCCGCTATCAACACTGGTATTGCACATAAGGATGCAGGAATAGGGCAGATCGGTGCGGGGCTCGTCGAGCCCCCATTAAAATGCTTTGAAGATGCCTTCAAAGCTTTCTACACTCGACTTACAAAAGAGATGAATCTTTAATAGAAGCCACAGAATGGAGGGACAACCATGAAAACACTTGAGTTTGGAATAGTTGATCTCACTCAACCCTTAAGCGTACTAACACCACCCTGGCCCACATATGAACCTTTGCAGCTAAAGTTCTTCAAACGGCTGGCTCCCAATGGAGCCAACGGGCAACTCATAACAACAAGCAATCATGTCGGAACCCATCTTGATGGCCCGCTTCACTTTTGTACTCATGGAGGCGACATAGCAAGTCTTCCTCTAAATGGCTATCTTTGCGGCAAGGGAGTGGTAGTTGATCTCAGTGATGTAAGTGAAGACTATGGCATCTATACTTCAAAAGATGTCGAAGCAAGGGTTGAGGTTGAGGAAGGAGATATCCTTATAATTAACACCGGCTATCACCGTTATGCCTGGGATCAGCCTGAAGCAGACGAGGTACGCTATATGGTTCGTCACCCCGGTCCAACCATGGAATTTGCTGATTGGTGTAAGAAAAAGAAGTTAAAGTGGATTGGTGTCGATTGTGGTTCAGCTGACCATCCCATGAATACAAAGATAAGGGAATGGATGCCCGCTGAGGCTAAGAAGGCTGATGCCCACTTGAGAGCAAAATATGGTAAGGGATTGGATGAGATCTTCCCACCAGATCATTACCAGCTCATGCACATAGCTCTGTTCCATATCCCGATTGTTCATGCTGAAAATCTCGGTGGCGATATAGATCTAATACTTAACCAGCGCGTGACCATCGGGTGTTTCCCATGGAGATTTGTCGGAGGCGAATCAAGCATTTGCCGCATCGTTGCCTTCCTTGATCCTGAGGACTATGAGAAGGTAAAGGCGCGGGCGGCTGAAGGTTAACCTCTAACTTTCCGGTAGGTGAAGTCATGAAAGACTATGTAGCCCTGCTTGAAGCTGCAAAGCATGACCCGTCGAAGGCTGATTTCTCAAAGCTCAGAAAGGCCTATACAAATTCGCCCGATTACACACCTTTGTATCTACCCGCTGACAAGTATAGCGCGATTGGAACGGCTCTTGAGAACAATGAGATTGAACAAGCTCTTAGACTGCTTGAGGAGATCTTCGAAAGCCACTACCTCGACATCCAGGCACATGCATTTGCCTCAGTTGCTTACAAGAGGGGCGGCAATGAGCAAATGGCCCAATATCACAGACAGTTTACGGTTGGGCTTCTCGATTCCATTTTCAACTCAGGCAATGGAGCAACACCTGAGACATCGTTCGTCGTGATCGATCTAAGCGAGGAGATGGCTTTGCTCTTTGCACTCAATGCTCAGGTACTTCATCAGGAGGTGCTCGAACACGAAGGACACCGCTTTCATCTCCTCCTCGTTCGCTTCATTTCCACTGGAGACGAAGCTGCCCTTTACGTCAATCTTGATCTCATCCCGCACGGTGAGGAAAGAGGAGCTTAATAGTCCGACAGCGAGTTCTAAACCCCGGGGCTCTACCTTAAGATCACAGCCTTAATGCCTTTTGTGTATCCAGCAGTTTCGAAGTTGATGAAGTAGATTCCAGGGGATAGGCTTGCTAACCCCTGAGCCTGTGTATCCCAGTTGATCTCGTGATTGCCTGGCTCGCAGCGGCCATCAAATAGATTGGCAACAACTTGCCCCTCAACGTCGTAAACTCGAATCCTTACATGCGTTGAAGTCTGAGTGGAAAACCTGATTGAAGCAGTGCCGACAACAGGGTTGGGTCCTATTTGAGTCACCCCAACTTGAGGGTGATCAATATGTGTTACTCTTACTTCTGCAGCTGGGCCGCGAAGTGTCACCGATGGATCACCATAGAAATTGTAATTGTAAAGATTCATGTATTCATAGTAATGTTCCCAGCCATAGTTGGTTGTGCTGAAGAATTTAGCATCATAAGCAGCCCAGCCCAGTGCCTCTTGTTCCGTTATCATATACCTGTTGAACTCATAACAATAGGACTCAACACCACCAGGATTTTCCTTCCAGTCTGCCGCAACTGCTGCAGGTCTTGTTGAGCAAAAGATCCCAGCAGCTGAACCCCAGCCAGGCAAGGTGAGAAGATCTATGCCAAGATTGCCATAGGCATTGGGCTCAGGCCAGCCCACATCACATGAAATTGCAAAGACAATCGAAGGATGATCATCATCAAGTTGTGAACTTGAAACATGAATGAACGGTATGCTGTAAAAGCCGTCAGAGCCATCACTTTCAGGCACGCTGTCGCCGTCATCCCAAAGCCAGACAGTCCTATAAGCCCCATCCGGCCAGCCGTGACCTGACCAGTTTACAACCCCATATTGCCCGCTACGCCAAGCAGAATTGAAAGCACTTTCGGTGAGTGGTGACCAGGGATAGCTCGAGTGAACAATACCTTCCTGCTCACTGAAGTGGGTTATCGTCCATCCAGTCATGATCCCTAGCTCGATAGAGTCAAGGCAAGTTGCTCCATCCTTGAACTCGTAATCACTGTAGTTTTGATGTTCGAAGAAAAGGATTGCAGCAGCGTGAAGAGCACTTGTTTTCCACTCTCCGGATGAGCCTTCGAAGGCAGCTATCTTCTCAAGGGTGTATCGGATGCGAGTTGTATCGGACGTAGGAATGCGCCCGACAGCAATCTCAGCAAGAAAATCAGGATCATCCTCACCATATTCGCCAATGTAACCGTCACTATCTGAGTCCCAGGATATGCTGTCGGGATAGGAGAGATCTGCATAGTAGTAATCCGTTGGCGTGCCAGGAGCAACAAGTCCAGGATCCGTTGGATTGTATACGTGATTTTGCGGGTCTGGATAGGCAATGGGCATGGGAACAGTGGCGTAATCCCCGACAAGAAGCACATATTGGATTCCCCATGTAAGGTAGTAAGATCTCAGAAAGTTACGAATCCTTGAGGTGAGATTGCTCCCTGGTTGGGCTGAAATCTCAGGATCAGTAGTGTAAACCGTGCGAACACTATGTCCGAGTGAGACTTTCCATGGGATAAAGTTCGAAGATGCGATAGCCCCTGCAAGCTCTGGTGCTGTTATGATGACATAGTCATATGTGAGTGTTAATGGAGCTCGACTTTGTAAATCATATAGATGTTCAACCTGAGCATAGTTATCAAAGAGAAGTGCCGCCTTGGCACGGGTTTGGGGATCTGGCTCACTTGCAGGAATTGCAACCCCTTGAGGCTCGTAATATCTAACTCTAACGACAGCCCTCCTATGATAAATCAATCTTCCAGATCGGGGGAAGTAGGTGAATGGGCAAAAGGCAATAGCGACATAGGAGTAGTTGCGAAATGTGCCACGCATATGGATCCATGCAATCTTCTCAGGGAAAGCATCCTCACGGCCATAGATTGCATCATGGTTCATCTTCCATTCGTATCTTAGCTTCTCAATAGCCTTATTAAGCCGGGATGCTTTGACAAGTGGAATAGGATAAGGGGCTGGCTCAACATGATAGTTGCCATCTAGTTCCTCATCTTCAGTCGAAACAATCTCAAGCGAGCTTGCTCTCGACCCCGGTGGGAGTGCAATCACCAAATGCTCGACAGGAAGATTGGGCTTGCCAGGACATCCGAAGTAGCCTGCGCCCTCAACCCTTAGCCTAGCGCCATGCTCTGCTGGAAAGACTTTGTATGAACCCGCATCGAGCGTGAGAACGATCTCATCTGGAGTCAAATCACTCTGAAGAACCGATGCCTGAGGCTGTGAAATCCACGCTGTAGCAAGGCTGGCTCCTACAGCCCAGGCAATCACAAACATCCTCATATTTTTCATTCCAAGCTTTATCATCCCCCTTCGTGCGATATCCTCATGGTGCAATTATACCATAGATTCTGCCGATCATGCAAAAGAAAGTGCGGGCTTTCGGGGAACACTTTCAGGGAACAGCAATCTACTTTGTGCACATGACCTCAGGTGAGAACAACCGAATGGCCACGCTCTGCTGAGATGAGCCTCCAGGCAGTCTCTCGTCCTCGCAATACGAGGACTCAAAGCCTTCTTGATTCCACAAGTTATAGGCAGTAGGAGGAAGACAGTTCAGGAAAGCTCACGCCTACGACGCACGGTAATGCTTCCTATTCCTCATTTTCCATTCGTGGCCACAATTGCGGCACTTCCACTTTCGCTTCAAGAACGGGATAGGAATGCCAAGAAAAAGCCACATCAGCTTGGATCTTCTTCGATTGAATTTCTCAAAGTAAACTTGAGATGAGCCACACCTCGGACAAACAATTTCGGCCATAGGGATTTCAAGCCTTTGGCCAGCTTCTGCTTGACCCAGAACCTGCATTGCTCGCTCTGCATCGGATTCTCTCACCTGAAGGCGCACGCCACCAATTGCACCTGTGAGCAATGGATTGAGCGTTGTCAGGTTCTCATCAATCACAACCGCATCAATGCCTTCAGCCTCGAGCAGGCCCCTGGCAAAGTGAGCCTCTGCGGCCAGGTTGAAACTGGCTATGGTGACAAGATCCTCGCTTGCTCGCGATAAGTCCTCGGAACGCATAGCTAGCCTCCGCGCTATGGTAACAAAGGAGGTTCGAATTCAAACGGACTCACAACCCCACTTGAGTATATATCGCGCCCCTTCGTCTGTCAATAAGCCGATCTTCTACGGGCCAATCTGGGCATCCCAATCCTCAGGCCAATCGCTGCCTGGTGAATAGCGCATCATAAGAACTTGTTGGCCTGCAAAATCCAGGTCTGTATCGGCTGAAAGCGGAGGCAATGTGACATCGTTTATAGTCTTACCCGATGGAAGCTTGATCTTTACGAGTAGCCGGGGTGAAAGCCCCAAGTCGTCTGCTTTCCTCCCGGTGTAATTGTTGGAATAGAAGCCCTTTTCAATTGGGATTGCCACATTCGACCAATAGACAACGATTCCCTTGTGAGATGACGGATCATCAAAATACCCCCGCACCATGTCGGATATATTGTCTGAGCCTGACCAAGCTTGACTCTTGAGATCAATATAATGTCTGCCACCTGGGGAAAATGAGGGCTGGTTGTTCCAGGTAAGTTCCATCGGAGTCCAGGCTTCGGTTGCCTCCTGAAATGGGGTTGAGACATCATCTGAGTGACCATCCTCATTCTTTCCACCATGATAGAGATTTAGATATGCCTCGAGAACCTCTGTGCCTTGAGGCACATTAGGAATCAAGAAATGGATATAGGTACGCTTGGCTGCGAGTTCCCAGAGGGCAACAACCAAACTTGCGTGCTGTCCAAAGTTCAAGTCACCCTCATCGCAACCAGCCGATCGTCCACAGGACACATATGTGTCCATATCAGCTCCAATCCAGAGACACCACGTATCGCCCAAGGAGCCCCCACCAGGTCCCGTTGTACTTGTCTTGGAGCAAGCCGTAAGAAAAACAGCCCCAGCGATCAATACATACAATAGATGCTTCATGTTCTACCTCCTTACGTCAACGATGAGTGACCTGCCAGAGTGTGTAGCAGAAAGCATAGACGCACAGCCAAGGTCACGAGCAAGCCGGCTGACCGTAGGTTCGTAGGGCTTGACCTTTAGGGTATTTCCTAAATTATGAGCCGCCTGGCTTCTATTTTATAGCCGCGGCGAGGAGCGAGTTAAAGAGAATTCTATAGGTTGAATATGTTTGTGCGCGATGGATAGGGTCGAAGCCAACAAGGACAATGTCACCCTTTTCATATGTGATGCGCACAACTGCTGCTTTCCCCTTGATTCGATCCTCTCCGTGAAGCCATCCGCTTAAGAGAATGCCATCATTTGGAAAGCGTGCAACCACCTCGCGGTTGAATTTGCCAAATGGAATGTGAGTCGAGAAGACCCGGCCATAAAAGAATAAGCAGGGTAGTTGAGGCTTCATGCCATAGCAAATGGGATTGGTTGGATCAACCTCAAGCCTGAGAATTGCTCCTGGGCAGTTGAAGTCTTTTTCATTCACGTCCTTGAGCAAGTCCCTCGCTGGCAACCTGAATTCATCTATGAGAAGGTCACATGCGGAGCCAATGGCGATGATGAGGCCTCCTGAGGTGACAAACTTCTTAAGAGCTTCTATGCCCTCGTCTCCAATGCCTCCCTCATAGGGGGGTGGCGGTGGTTCATAGAATTCTGCCCATCTGCCTGATGGCTTTCCATCCTTTATGATAGATGGTTGCAGTGAAGGAAGAATTATCACATCAAAACCCTTGAGGAGTGTCGCTCTCTTGACATCATCCTTATGGATAACCCTGTATGAGTATCCAAAATCATCAAAAACATAGCGTAACCAGCCTTCCTGCTCGTTTGGGAAATAGGCTTGGAAGACAGCAATCTTTGGCTTGCGCAGCTTCCTCATGTGGGTATGCGTGAGCACAACACTTTGAAAATCGAGAGCAAGGCTATCGGAAAGCTCCTTCACCCTGGAAAGCATCTTAGTGGGGTTGTTGCTAAGATCCAGAATGATGGTCCCTGGCACGAGTGTCCCAGTTGAAGTGACGACTGAATCTGTAAGAGTGTAAAGTTCCAGTCCACCTTCAAGAGCTCTATTTATAAGGACGTATGCTGAAAGTGTGCTGCGCCGAAGGGCAAGCATTGTGGCGGTCTGGGGAAGAGAGGATGGTGGGTATTCGATCCTTTCGCACATTTGGGTTCTTGCATCGAATGGCATAGCAATCGTATCAAGCATGACATCCATCTTGAGAGGCATGGTCCAGGTTGTTGCATCATAAGGTTCAAGGGGTCGAGCTTCGGGGGCGAGCTTTATGAGCGGATAGTGATGAGGTTCAAGCATATCACGAGCATAAGAACGGTAAGGTTGAGCTAGATAGATGATGTAGGTTCCATCGGGATATGCTCGGCCTTGAACCTCAAAGGGCTCAAGAGCCTGATGGATCCTTATACCTCCGAGCATAAGGCGTTCGAGCATACGGCAAGTCGTAAAGCGATCACCATCAGCTGGTATGATGTAGGCAAACGGGGCTTCTTTCTTCCCTTTCTCAATCGCGTCCCGACCCATTCGGTAAAGGTTGTAAAGGATTTCATGCTTATGTTTTGATGCTGCCTCGATGGCACCAACGAGTGCTGTCTCTTCATAGTCCATTATGTCACTGAGATGCCACCAGCCGCCTGGCCATGGATCTGGGAAATTGACCAACCGAGTGTAGCTGGGAAAACCGGTGCCCCCAGCTCTCAATTCGGATGGATCAACATAAACAGGTGATGCAATTCGAACAGTTGCTGCTTCCGTAAGGATGCTCGGGACATTGTGCCACAGAGGCGTCATTACTGATGCTCCTTCCCACCATGCTGGAAAGAGAGCATGGCTGAGGACACCCTTGAGTCCCTTTTGCTGAAGATTGAGGCGCATCTCTGAACCTATCACTTCTATCTCGCGCCAAACGAGAGGGTGGATGTTGGGATTAACTGGATCCGTGTAGGGCGGGACGAAAAAGCGTGCACCTGTCATCCACATTTCGTGATGGTCGAGAATTACCTGGGGAATCCATGTTTCGTACATGACCTTTGAGATGAGACGCGTCTCGGCAAGGTTGAACATATACCAATCACGATTATCATCGTGTCCAGCGTAGTGGTGATAAAGCTGCGGCAACCAGCAGCCGTCATGTTCAGTTCCCCTCCAGCGTTCATACCACTTGCAGATCATCTGGTGTCCATCAGGATTGACACACGGAACAACTAAAAGGATAACGTCGTTGAGGTAGCGGGTTAGCGTCGTATCGCCCGAAGCGATCCTGTGAGCAACCCTGAGTGCCATCTGTGTCGATGCTGCCTCATCGGAGTGGATGGCACACATGTCGAGGAGAATGACCTTGCCTCGGGAAGCGTATTGATCAGCCTCATCGGGTGGAATCTCAGCATCTCTGAGTTTGCGAGCAATTTGTCTGTAATCACTAATCTCATCCCATACCTCTGGTGATGTTGCTATCATCATAATGAGGTCGTTGCCCAGCGTGGTTTTCCCAAGTGTAACCACATCGATCCACGGTGAGACCGAATCGAGGTAGGCAAAGTAAGAGCACATCTCATCGTAGTCAGCAAGCACACCATCAGCGCCAATCGGCTTCCCGAGATAGTCATTGGGCGAAACAACACCACCGGAGCCCAGCGCAGGGACCAAGAATACGATCACAAGTGCGATTGTGACAGCTCTCTGGAAACCTAGAAATTGCATTGCTCCCCTCCTTGGTATCCACTCACTACCACTATGAACCACCTCCCCCACCTTTTCAACCCCTACTCTGGGGTCGGAGCTAAAAATCTTCAAATTGTGCCCGCTCGACCATCCGCGGTTACTTGCTTAGAGCGCAAAAAGAGGAAACAAAGTAAGGTACTCGGATTATTTTCGCTGATCCCAAAAAGTTACGAGCGCTAGCAATAATCGTACCAGCCAGCTTGAAGTGCCGATTTTTAGCTCCGACCCCATCAAGGGGAGGCGAGAGCACACCTTAGCTTGCAAAGGCGCCAGTTGCGAATCCTGCCCTTCCAAGAATTTGAGCGAGCCTCTCTTCATGCGACGCATGGGTTGTCATACGGCCTTTGCGGAAACCTACAGCAAGAATATATCGCACCTGCATGTCGTAAGCGAATCATGTGAACGAAGAGGATATGAGTTAAGACTTGTACACGCATTGAAAGGTCATGCAGAAGCGAACACGGCAGCCAAGCAGAAGAGTTGTCTCACACCTGTATTCATAAGAAACTCATGTGATCTGCTCTTAAGGTGTCAAGGGTGATCGGGACAATTTGGTCCCTTGAGACCTTCGTCTCTTCCGCGGTATCGGCAGTGATTGGCAGTCTCTTGAGATCCACGCTTTGCAAGTCTTACGAATTGATATTCGTGATCTGGGGTGGGAAACTGTTTCGTGCCAGCATAGATCTGCCACCAGGAGGTGAATTATGGCAAGCATAACAGTAATAGTAGCTGATCCTCCATATGGTCGAGAAAGGGTTTACACCGCCTTAAGATTCAGTTTACTCGCCATGCACGAAGGTCACACTCTAAGGCTCTTCCTTCTGGAAGAGGCAATCTACACAGCCAAGCGAGGGCAGGAACCTCAGGAGATGCCAGCATTGCTCGATGAGCGCATGCCCAACTGCGGTGAAATGCTGAAGGCTGCAATTGCTAAAGGGGCCGAGGTTAAGATTTGCGGTGTATGCGCCAAAGAAAGAGGTATCGCTGAGGATGACCTAGTTGAGGGTGCAACAATAGGCTCGATGCGGAATCTCGTCGAATGGATCGTCGATTCAGATAAGGTTGTCTCCTTCTAGCAGAGCCAGGGACCACAATCCTCCCCCTCATCTCCAGCCTGGAGCGCGACCCTAGACCGATACCAAGGATCGACTCTGAGAGAGGAAGCTTTCGATCAAGTACTTAGTTTCAACTCGCTGGGAGTTCCGATGTACAAAACGGGCACCGAGTTGCCTTAAGAGGTATCGCTGAGAAACAATATGGACATTCCTTTGTCGTAGGCACTGGAGCAGGCGCTTCGGCTTCCCGTTTCATCTTGTTGACCGCCCTGACTATCATGAAAACTGCAAAGGCAACTATGATGAAGCTAACAATCGTATTGATGCACAGTCCGTAATTTATTGAGACAGCACCTGCGGCTTTGGCTTCCGCCGAAGAAGCGTACGGTCCGGGCCGCGTGCCTGGTTTTAGCACAGCAAACAGATTGGCGAAATCAACATTACCAAGAGCAAGTCCTATTGGGGGCATGATGATGTCTGAAACCAATGACTTTACCACTGTTCCAAAGGCAGCACCAATTATGATGCCAACCGCCATATCGACAACGTTGCCCCGAATTGCGAACTCCTTGAACTCCTTGACAACCGACATGAATCTCACCTCCTCACTCGCATGCCACCTGTCTTAAAGGCAACCACATGACTTGGCTTTTTGCTCAGTCGCTTTGCATCTTACTACACGAACAGCATTACCTGTGAACGGCAATAGCTCATGCGCAGTGGCAACCCGAGAATCCACGGTGGTTCAAAAGGGGAAGATCGAGATCATATGCAATATCAACTTCAAAAAGGCCTGTGGAAGGGAAGAGGGAGATCACATCTTACTGCCTGACTTGTGAAATGCGCTTTGAAATCTGATCAATCAAGCTCAGGGCGATCCCCTCGTAGCGACTGTCAAAGCGAGCCTTCTCAAGATACTCCTTTGCCTCGACATACCTGGCAAGAGCCTCCTCGGACTTTCCTCGGTGGTAGAGCTCATTGCCTTCGCGCATAAGAATCTGAGCATACTGGAGATTGCCATAGGCATAGTAAGGATTGTGTTGGAGACTCTGTCGAATAGTCTCTGCTGCGGATTGATACCGAGCTCTATCCATAAAGTATTTTATCAAGACACTCCAGTAGGATGTGTTCTCAGGTTTCACCTTCACAAGCTCCCTGTAAGTTGCGACCATCTTCTCATCACGACCCTGCTTTCTATAAATCCAGCCGAGAATCTCAAGACTTTGAACATCGCCAGGATGGTACCTCAGGAATCTTCTGCATGCATCCTCAGCACGCTGGAAGAGATGATTATCGTAATAGACTCTCTCGAGGATGTAAAGGGCCCTATCGTTGTTTGGATTCACTTTGAGAGCTTGCTCAAGATAACCAGCTGCCTTCTCGTCATCGCCTTGAGCCTCAAGCAAGATGCCGAGCCTCAGATTCGCCAGCTCGTTATCAGGATCAATCCCGACAGCCTTGTAAAGCTCATTCCTTGCCCGATCATGCATGCCGAGTTCGTCAAGGGCTATACCCAACATGGCATGGGCTTCACCATTTGATGGCTCAATCTGGATTGCCTGCTCAAGGTTTCGTACGGCAGATGAGTAGTCGGCATCTTCAAAGTCAAGCTTACCAAGATAGAAGAACGGTCTTGGATCACTGCTTCTAAGCTTCGAAGCTCGCTCAAGATATTTTCTGGCTACAGCGAAATCGCGTTCATTGGTGAACTTGGCATCTTCCATTGTAAGAAGCGAGAGGCCAAGATAGAGATTTGCTTCAAAGCTCGTGGAATCACGCTCGATTACACTTCTATAATGCTCAGCAGCATCCCCAACTCTGCCTCGATCGTAATAGGCACGCGCAATCTCAAGTTCCTCTTCCAGAGTTGGCTCAGTCTCTCGTAGAGCTGCTCTTTCAGGCGGTACAACTGCCTTCTTAGGTCCGCACCCAGGGGCAAGTACCATGGCAAGGCCAACCACACAAAAGAAGAGCAGTAATCTCCTCATCACATCACATCACTCGCGGTCAGCAGAACAAATCCACCCACAACATTTCTAACACCACCAAATGCCTAAGTATCGAACGCCATTCCTTCCACTATCTTAAGACGCTATGAAGCCAAACTAATCAACCTATGAATTGAATGCAAGTAAGCAATTGGTCATCAAAAAACCCAATTGACTCTTGTACACAACTCGGTTTAAGGTTTGCGAAAAGAGATCATTGTTATGGAGTTGTCTCGTGCTGGCTTTTACACCAAGAAGATCAATCGGTCTCATCAGGCGAGCCCTTAGAGCCTGGGCTGGACTCAGCCCGATTTGCATTTCGCTCGAGATAACTCGCAAGTGCAACGCTCGTTGCAAACATTGTCATCTCGGTGGCTATGTTGAAGAGACTCTTGCCTCCCCAGATCGCTATCGTGAAATCGTTAGCCAAATAAAACCACTCGCGGTATTGATCTCGGGAGGCGAGCCTCTCGTTCGAAAGGATATTTTGGAAATAGTAGAAGCTATCAGCAATCCCCTCGGTGCACCTTACATAGCGGTCACGACGAACGGCCTGTTGCTTAATTCTGACACTTATCACCGCCTTCGAGAAGCAGGTGTTGATCGTTTCTCAATCTCGCTCGATTACCCCGATGAACGCCATGATGAATTCCGTAACATTCCTGGACTGTTTAACCACATAGCAGATTTCATTGCTCAACTTGATGGCAAACCCAAGGCGATAAACATAAGCTGTGTTGTCCACCGTCACAATTATCTTGACCTCCTTGGGATTGCTCAGCTTGGGTGTGATTGGGGTGTGAGAGTCAACTTCAGCACTTACACACCGCTTCGAACGGGCAACACCGACTACCTTCTGCGCAAAGATGACCTCCCTCGCTTCAGAGACATAATCGATACCCTTATCAAGATGAAAAGAGACAATGCTAACATCCGCACATCAGACTATGTGCTTCGCAACATGATAAGATTCTTTGAAAACGGTGGGCTGCCGAGATGTCAAGCTGGTAAACGCTACTTTGTCGTGAATCCCGATGGCACTTTCTCCCCCTGCGGCCTGATAATCCGTTCATACACCAGATGGGACGAGATAAAATCTCACTTCACCCAACACAACCTCTGCAAGGATTGCTATACGAGCTTAAGAGCAGACTGCGAGCGCCCCTTAAGATATCTCGTTACGGAGACAATTGACTTTCGCCTGTGAGGTTAAGCGCAAGCCCCACCTACACTACTCTTCGATGAGGGACATCTGCCAGCAAAATGATAAGCCTACTATGGGGAAAAGGACAGGGCACTGTTGAGGGCGCAAAGCGGTTGCTCGGTATCGCGCTACACATCTTCTTAAGCGAAGAGCGGCTGCTAGACGGGTGGCCGCAAAATATGCCTTAACAACTCGATTTGGAGAATTGACACTCGCTCAAACCCAGAGTAGGGTATGAGTAGAGGTTGCAAGGGCTATAATCTTTTCGCCATAGATTTTTCCAAAAAGGAGGTCTTGCAATGAGATACTTTGCTATCGGAATTTGCATCTTGTGCGTTTTTTCAAGTTCGGCCCTAGCCAGTAATCCTGAATTTAAGGTTGCTGTCCACGTGTTAGCCCACGAGGCGAGGCGCTCGTGCACCAATCTGCCACAAATTGCTGGCCCTGAAGACATTATGACGACCTATCCAGGCTGCGGCGAGATCGACTTCTTCCCTGTCTTCTTCGATCTCAACGAGTACAAGGGAGTTGAATATGGTGTAACCTGGCCCTGCTACTACAGTTGCACCCTTACCACATGCAGCTCACTTCACATTGGAGAGATCGTTTGGCCAGGAGATTGGATCGCACAAACCTGGTTCATATGTCAGCCTGGGCCTGTTGCTGTACCAGGCTGGGAAACGCTCATACTCAATAGCCCCAGTCGCATCTGCCTCATCCAATCAGCCAATCAACCAAGCGTTACCGTTGCCGACTGCAGCGAACCTTCCCCAAATCTGGAATACTGCGTGGCTAACTTTTGTGCCGGTGTTTGTGGTGCAACGGGTGACGACCCAGGTGCGACACCAATCAACAAGGCCACGTGGGGAGCAATAAAGCAACTCTTTAGATAGCGGACAAGAAGATCGAGCTACTTTAGGCAACACTTGCCATCTCGCAAGGCCTAGAAAGTGGCGGAACTCCTACTGGTGCATGCGCAACTGGAGCCGTGCCCTCTTGAAAACCTAAAGACTAACAATGCCATTGGCCAGGGAATGAGCTTAAAGCAATCCTAACTTGTCAGCAAAAGCCCAAAATACTTGTAAGGCACACAACCACCTTGCTTGGATGAGTAAAGGCCCCTCCTTTTGCCCAAGAATGCGAGAACCACTTAGGGTAGCAGATAATGTGTCTGATTTGTTAAACTCCCTGGACAGGAAGGAGGGAGCCCTTGAGGTATTCACGCACCTTTATACTCGGTGTAGCAAATGGCGTCCTCTTCAATCTTGCCGAAGCCCTCATAGGTGGGACGACTGTTCTTCCCACATTCATAAGCAATGTGACAAGCTCAAAAGTGCTCGTAGGGCTTTCGGGTACTATGGGGAATGCTGGCTGGTTCATGCCCCAGCTCCTTGTTGCCAATCTCATTGAACATCTCAAACGCAAGAAACCAATCTATGTCTGGGCTGGCTTGGTTAGGATTGTAGCCATCTGGGGAATTGCAATCCTTGTTGCATCCCTTGCCCGGAGTTCCATTGCCTACTTCGTCACGATCTTCTTCATACTCTATTCAATCTATTGCCTTGCAGCAGGCGTTGCCGGCATCCCCTTCATGGACATCGTGGCAAAATCCGTACGGTCAGAAAATCGGGGAACCTTTTTTGGTGCTCGTCTTTTCTTCGGAGGAATAGCAAGTGCGCTCGCTGGCATCTATGTACGTAACATACTTACAGTCAAGCCCTTCCCAGAGAACTTTGCTCTTCTCTTCATCACAGCCGCCGGTGTTGTGACTGCGGCTATAGTTGTCTTCTCACTTGTCTCAGAACCTGAGGTCACTGTTCCGGAAAGGCGAATGCCTTTCAAGCAATTCCTTCTGCGCGGTCCTTTCCTTCTTAAAAACGTAAAGAGCTATCGTATGCTCTTGGTTGTAAGAGTGCTACTCGGAGTGTGGGGGATGGCTCTTCCTTTTTATGTTATCTATGCACGCGAGCTCATGGGTCTTCAAGCTGGCGCGGTTGGTATTTTCCTTTCAATCCAGATGGTGGGGGCAATCCTTTCAAACATTCTATGGGGACTGCTCAGCGATCGCATAGGGAACAAAATTGTTCTTGTTCTCGTCTCAGCTGTTGCTCTCATCTCGCCGATACTTACCTTCCTCATCGCATTCTGTCCCCCTCTTCACACCACGCGATGCTTTGGCTTCATATTCTTCTTTCTTGGATTTGCTTTGAGCGGAATCCGGCTGGGATATACCAACTACATGCTTGATGTATCACCCGAGACTGAACGCCCAACCTATCTTGGCTTCATGAATACTTTTCTGGCACCTGTTCTCTTGCTCTCATCGCTGGGTGGACTGATCATAGAGAAAACATCCTATGAGGTGCTTTTCTCAATCGTTATCATAGCAGCCGTCGCAGCTCTTGTTTTCTCGCTTCAGCTTGAGGAGCCTCGCAGCAGAGAATAGTGTAACCAAACGATTTCAGGTGTAACTTTTGTTTACACCTCCCAAGTGTATACAGGTCAACCAATTAGCCCTTACCGAGGCACCTCTGGTGTCAAAAACATTACACTTGCGTCCTCGTTTACTTTGTAATTGTCAAGAGTCTTCGGGTCCCTAATTCGCTCCACAGCAACAGATTACAGGATTCATGAGAGACATCGACAACTTTGGCATCCATGTTGCATTTGCCGAGGTTGGAGGTTCTCAGGGGGCGGACGGGAGCCGCTCGACTGTGATGGGTGGCGGCACCGATCTTCGGTTGTGAAAGGGATGTGTGGTCCAGCGGTTCCCGTTCTGATTTCCGCTGGAAACCTATGTAAGCGATTTTGACAGGCAAACTATGTGGCATGCAAATGATTCGATCTAAACTGCACAAGATCAACCCAGGGGCAAAGACCAAAATAAGGCTCGCGACTGTTCTTAGGTCTTCCGGGCTAGTTCTGCTATTCCTTCTCTTCCTAAACTCCTTCGCTCAAGCTCACCTCACCAAGCTCAGACCCTTCCGTGCGACTGACACCGATCTTTCTGGCGGCGATCACATCTGCGATTTCCGAAGGGATAGCAACAACGATGGAAGACCTGATCGGCTCGGCGATTTTGTCTCGACTTCAGGGACAATTATCGCCGAGCCTTCTACATACGAAACAGGTGGATGGCTTTTCTGGATAAGATCCGACGCCTGTGGACTTCTCATATATGGCGAACAGGAAAGCCTTGAATTAGGTGATTCGGTTGAAGTAAGAGGATGGCTGAGATACACGAATGGGAATTACTTCTTCCCAGAGACAGGGCTGGCAACCCTGGGCGATGTTGCAATTGAGAATGCCGGAGTCTCGAGGATTAAAAGCGACTGCAACCATGATCCACTTGATGTGGATCCGCATGAATTCGCACACGATCCCGAAGCTTTTGCTGGAAATCTCGTCAGAATAGGTTTCCTCGAACCAGGGAGGAGAATCTATCGGCAAGGAGAAGACGCCTACGTTAGACTCTATTATGCTTCCGATTCACTTAATCTCTACATCGATGCAGACACCGGATGTGACATTGATCTCGATCCATCCCGATGCTTTGTTGTCACAGGTATTGTCGTACGCATGAAAACTCCACCGCAATTTGCCCCATCACCCGCATGGTGCATTGCCCCTCGTGGCGATCAAGATCTCATCGCGATTGAACAGCATTCTGAGAGACAGGCAACGTCATGGGGCATGCTCAAAATTCTTTTCCTTCCTTAGGTCGCTTCAGCCGGGGTGAGTAATTCCTCAAGAAACTCACGCAGTGCCTCAGGGTCAAGCTTCCGCCTGAGATTGCCTCTCACGGCAACTGAAATCCCACCAGTCTCCTCAGAAACCGCTACCACAATGGAATCGGTCTCTTCACTCAGACCAACTGCAGCTCTGTGTCTCATTCCAAGAGCAGGGGGTAGCATCGGATTCTCTGAAAGCGGCAGTATGCAGCCAGCAGCAACGATCTGCTCTCTTACAATTATGCATGCACCATCGTGAAGTGGCGTCTGGGGTGTAAAGATGGTGCAAAGAAGCTCTTTGCTCACCTTTGCATTTATGCGCGTGCCGGTATCGATGTAAGGGCGCAGGCTTGCCTCACGCGCAATCACGATAAGCGCACCTATCCTCCGCAGTGAAAGCTCTCTCACCGCTCCCACTACCTCATCAAGCACAACAAGGTGCTCAGGCCGCATAAAATACCTGACGAAACGACTCTGACCGAGCTGAGCAAGCACTCTTCGAAGTTCGGGCTGGAAAATGATCACAAAAGCAACTACCCAGACAGTCTTCAAGCTGGAGATTATCCAGTTGAGCGCGTCAAGCCGAAGCCAGTCAGCTATAAAGGAGGCAGCAATTATGATAATCAATCCCAGAAACATCTGGGCTGCTCGCGTACCGCGTATGAGTTGGAAAAGCTTGTAGAAGAGAAAGGTGACTATGGCAATATCAAGGATGTCAACCCACCAACCAATCACCCAGCTCATTTCACCTCCGCAGCCTCAGCTGAGCGAATCAATCCAAGCAAGCGCATTGCGCGCGAGATCTCGCGAACGTCATGGACACGCACGATACTGGCACCTTTTAGGGCTCCAACTATGCATGCTGCAATGGTTGCTTCCAGGCGTTCCTCAGGTTCGAGTCCAAGCAACCTTCCGATGAAGGATTTTCTCGATGGCCCAATCAATATCGGAAAGCCCATATCAACAAATTCATTCAATCTTGCAAGTATCTCAATACATTGCCCAGCCGTCTTGGCGAATCCTATCCCGGGATCGATAATTATGGCTTCTGATCCTATGCCCTTGGATTTTGCCCATTCCACCCTCTTCAGGAGCTCATCCTTCACCTCACGCACGACATCTCCGTAGGCGGTGTGGGACTGCATATCCTGGGGTGTCCCACGCATGTGCATGATGACAACAGGAACGCCGAATTCTCTAACCACATCGGCCATTTCAGGATCAAACATCAGCCCACTCACATCATTTATCATGTGGGCACCAAGCTCGAGCATGGCTTTAGCAACACGTGACTTGCGCGTGTCAATCGAGATAGGGATCTCTGTTTCCTTAACAAGTCTTTCGACAACTGGGCGTATGCGCGCAATTTCATTTTCAAAGCTAACCGGCTGCGAACCAGGTCGCGTAGATTCCCCGCCCACATCAATTATGTCCGCACCGTCCTCGATCATCTCTTGAGCTCTCGCGAGAGCCTTCTCGGGATCGAAGTGATTTCCCCCATCCCAGAAGGAATCAGGGGTAACATTGAGGATACCCATAATCAGAGGGCGTTTCCCAGCATCAAGAACATGATTCTTTAGCCTAAGTTGCATAGCGATCCCCAGGTCAACTTTGAGGCGTAGTTTACCCTTTGCCTTAAGAAAGGACAAGGGCTTGCATGTCAGGCTTCCTGAAAGTGCCCCGTGCTTCCTTGGTAACTATCATTGTTCCAGGCTTCTTCACACCCCTGATAGTCATGCAGAGATGCTCAGCCTCAACAATAACCAGCAAGCCAGCAGGCTTAAGAGTTTTCTCAACTACATCGGCAATCTGTGTTGTCAGGCGCTCCTGAATCTGAAGTCTATGGGCAAGAGCATTCACGGTCCTTACAATCTTGCTTATGCCTACGATACGCCTGCCACGAGGCGAGTAGCCAACAGTTACCTTGCCAATGAAGGGCAGGAGATGATGCTCACATATAGATACAAAGCGGATGTTCTTTATAACAACGAGATCCTGATTGGATTCGCCAGTGATTGGCCTTAGGTAAGCACTCGGATTCTCCCACATTCCCGAGAGCACTTCTTCCCAGAGATCACAGACTCGGCGGGGGGTTTGAAGCAGTCCCTCTCTGGTGGGATCTTCACCGATTCCATCAAGCAAGAGCTTGATTGCTTTTTCAACCTTTGGCCTATCGAATGCTTTCTTGATGCTTTTGCTACTTTTTCTACTACGTCGCTTCGCTCCCACTGGCTTCCAGTCCTACTTCCTTTGAAGGTGTTTTCCCAGCCTCTTCCTCGCCCTCGCCTCTGCCCTCCACCTGCATCCCGCTTTTCCTGGGCTCAAGCCTTTCTCCCCTCAGCACCTTCTCGATTTGCTCTCTGTCAAGAATCTCCCTATCAAGCAAGGCCCTCGCCAGAGCGTTAAGTTTATCGATGTTATCATTTATTATCTTCGAAGCCCTACTCGATGCCTCATCCACTATCTTGCGTACTTCCTTGTCTATGAGAACAGCTGTCTGTTCGCTATAGTCACGATGCTGGGCAATTTCCCTACCCAGGAAAATTTGCTCCTCCTTTCTCCCGAAACTCAAAGGTCCAAGATCACTCATTCCCCACTCGCATACCATCTTGCGAGCAATGTCCGATGCCTTATCAATGTCAGTTTTTGCACCTGTAGTAAGATCGTTGAAAATCGCTCTCTCAGCCTCACGACCCCCAAGCAGGACAGCTATTTCCGCCATGAGCATGCTGCGCGAGAAGTTGTGACGATCGTCGAGGGGTAGTTGTGAAGTCATGCCGAGTGCTCTACCCCTTGGTATGATAGTTACTTTATGAAGAGGATCGGCTTCAGGAACGAGACTTGCAACAAGAGCATGACCGGCTTCATGATATGCAACGCGCCGTCGCTCTTCATCGCTTAAGAGCAGACTCTTGCGTTCAGGTCCCATCATGACCTTATCCTTGGCTTCCTCAAAGTCTGCCATTGTTACCTGCTTGCGATTCCTTCTCGCTGCCAGCAGAGCTGCCTCGTTGACAATGTTCGCAAGATCCGCACCTGAAAGGCCCGGAGTACCCCGAGCAATAGTCCGAAGGTCAACATCATCCGCCAGCGGTATCTTGCGGGTATGAACCTTGAGTATGCCCTCCCGCCCATTAAGATCAGGCATGTCAACGACTATCTGGCGATCAAATCTCCCCGGCCGAAGCAGGGCTGGATCAAGTACATCAGGTCTGTTGGTTGCAGCCAGGAGAATAACACCTTCATTGGATTCAAAGCCATCCATCTCAACGAGAAGCTGATTGAGCGTTTGCTCTCGCTCATCATGACCACCACCAAGCCCGGCTCCGCGATGCCTACCAACTGCATCAATCTCATCTATGAAAATTATACACGGCGCATGCTTCTTACCCTGCTCGAAAAGATCCCGCACACGCGCTGCTCCTACTCCAACAAACATCTCAACAAAATCCGATCCGCTGATACTGAAGAAAGGAACACCTGCTTCTCCTGCCACGGCCCGAGCAAGAAGCGTCTTGCCAGTACCTGGTGGGCCAAGCAGAAGAGCTCCTTTGGGGATGCGTCCACCGAGGCGCTGAAATTTCCGGGGATCCTTAAGGAATTCTATTATCTCCTGCAATTCTTCCTTGGCTTCATCAGCACCAGCGACATCCTCAAAGGTAACCTTGGGACGATCTCCAGTTATGAGCTTTGCTCTGCTCCTTCCGAATGAGAAGGCGCGATTGCCACCAGCCTCCATCTGTCTCATCAGAAGCACCATTATACCGATGAGGAAGAGAATGGGTAGCATCGTTGAAAGCAGGAAGCCACCCCAGTTGCTTTTCTCCCCCTTCGCCCCTATTTTTACGGTCTTATCAACTTCCCATATCTTCTCGGGAAGATCGGCATCCTCAGCTGTAAGCCATGTCTTGAACTTCTTAACCTCGCGTGCCTGCCCGCTCTTATCACTGACGGTTATGGGTGTTTTGAATTCGCCGTGGACCTCGCGTTGATCGATTGTTACGCTTTCAAGGTTACCTTTGGCGATCTGGCGGTAGAAGTCTGAGTAAAGGATCTCGACTTCCCCAGCCTCACGATTCCAGAGGACGGATACAAGCAGAAGCGTTATAAGAAAGAGGGCTACCCAGATAAGTCCGCCTCGAAAGCCCCGTCGCTCAGGAACCATCTTCTGGTTACGCTTGTATGGGCGCTTGCCTCGGGACGAGGGAAGCTTGAGCTTGTCCTTGCGTTTGTCTTTAGTTGCCTTTTGCTCTGACATGGTACCCACCAGCTACATTAATCATCCGATTCGAGTATGGCAATGTAAGGAAGGTTTCTATATTTTTCGCCATAGTCGAGACCATAGCCAATTACAAATGCATCGGGGATTTCAAAACCAACATAGTCAAGTGGCACCTCGATGCGCCTTCTTGCTCTCTTATCCAGCAAGGTGCATATTCTCAAACTCCTGGGATGTCGAGCAAGAAGAATATGCCTGATATAGTCAAGTGTTAGTCCCGTATCAACAATGTCTTCAACTATAATAACATCACGTCCCTCAATATTGATACTCAGATCTGCAAGAATGCGCACAACTCCAGATGATTCGGTTCCACCATCGTAGCTTGAGACTGACATGAAGTCGATTTCGTGCAATATGGTCAAGGATCTGACAAGATCAGAAAGAAAGATTATACCGCCTTTGAGAATGCTGACCAGTGTCGGGACCTTACCCTCATAGTCACGACTTATCTCCTCGCCAAGTTCCTGTACACGTTTTCTTATTTCCTCTTCCCCAATGAGAATCCTTCCAATCTTCATCGCCCTACCTCATCCTCCCTGCAAAACGTTATTTTCACGATTGTCTCGGTCTTTTCAGTTACCCGAGCACGGTCAGCTCTACGAACACCTGCCACCCAGATGATGCCCTCGTTATCACAAATTATCGGTATCCTGGCACGCTCACTTACTGGAACTTTCTCATCGCTGAAAACGTCATGTATCTTCTTTGAGCCTGAAAGTCCGAAAGGGACGAATCTGTCACCTTCGCGCCAGCTTCTAGCAACAAGGGGAAGCTTGAGAGCACGAAAATCAAAATAAGCACTTTCACCACTCCGAAAAACCTCGCCAGTGCCGGGTCGCTCATCGAGAATCTCCACTTCAATAGTGCAGCTTGCTTCCTCGATGCGTGTCCTACCGGGAACGCTAAGTCTCACCTCATATGTATCGGCAAGAGCAAGATCTCGCCCTATGACAATGCGATCGTACTCTTTAAGGGCAACGATTCCCGAGCCAATCTCAATCCTTGAACCTGATCTGGAATGTTCAGCCAGGTTCATGACAGCGTTAACAGCATCGAAACTTGCTACTTGCTCATCCTCTTCGTAGGACCGCAAAATGGCGTAGATTGTAAGCATCCTGACTAGTTGGGGAAGTGTCGTGAAGCCTTCAAGATCGACAATTGTTCTTGCGTCACGCTCCTTGCAGCACAATTGACGAGCCTGGGCTACTTGCTCACGGAAGTATTCGTCAACCATGCTGAAGATATTGGCGGTGCGAGCAAGAGTTGCAATTATATTGGGATTGAACTCCTTCTCGATCAGGGGAATAAGTACCTGCCTGACTTTATTGCGCTCATAGCGGGTATCAAGATTGGAGCTATCAGTTCTGAACTCGAGACCTTTGGTGTTAAGATATTCCTCAATCTCGGTGCGAGTAGCCTCAATGAGAGGCCTAACGATCATGCCTTCAATAGCAGGCCTTACACCGCTAAATCCTGCAAGACCAGCGCCTCTCATGATATTCAACAAAACAGTTTCTGCACGGTCATTGGCATTATGCCCGGTTGCGATCTTGGTTGCACCAACTGAAGTAGCAACCTCCTTAAGGAATGCATAGCGCATCTTACGGGCCGCAGCTTCAAGTGACATCTTGGATTGGCGAGCATAGGCAGGAACATCCACATGCTTGCTGGCAAGCGGTATGCTGATTTCGGAGCAGACTTTTCTCACAAAATCAAGATCCTCAAGTGATTCTTTTCCTCTTATTCCATGCTCAAGGTGGGCAGCATGAAGGGAAATACCATATATTGGCTTGAGCGAATTGAGGACATGGAGAAGAGCAACAGAATCGGGTCCACCTGATAAAGCGACGACCACAACATCGCCAGATGTGAACATGTGATATTTCTGGATAGTTGCTCTGACTTTTCGAAGTAGCATCTTTAATCACACCCGCTTTCCCGGGATAGGTGACGGCAAGGATGGCCGATTAGCGCTACCTTTATTTGCACTGCCTATACACACCCCATCAAATGGATGTATAGCATGAACAACTCCAAAATCAGGTGTTGCCTTCTCAGGTCGGATTACCCTCTCAGATGAATAATCTGGTGGCGGTGCAGGGATTCGAACCCCGGACACAGAGATTATGATTCTCCTGCTCTGACCAGCTGAGCTACACCGCCAATGAAAAGGCAGGAACCGCTTCCAATAACCAATCCTCGCCTTTTTTATGATACTACGTGAGCCGATTTGATATGTCAAGAGCTAGCCCCAACCCCCGCCCGTCAGCTCAAAACCGCAGAGTAGGAGCCAAAATAATTCCACAAAACCGATAACAAGATTCGGCTGGAAGGTGCAAAAATACTGCATAAAAATGGTTGACAAGCCAAACGAGGTTATGATAAGCTCTCCATCACTGGCGGGAGATCTCGCAGAGCCTGTTTGGTTTGAATTCTCGGAGGCGGGGGTTCTTTAAGGAAAGATCTTCACTCAGGAGTCCGAGCCAAGATTCGTAGAAAGGAGGTGAGTTGTTTTCACCCGCCACCTTGGCACGGATGCACTCTATCGCCCACGGACGGCAGCTCGGATAAGAAGAGTCGAAGACTATGTTTCCAGATTGGAGGGAGTGTCAAATGAGTAAGCGACCCATTCTGCGTGCTTTCTTGGGTGCAGTCCTCATAAGCGTTGCTATGCTTATAGCAGGTTCGCAGGCAAGCGCTGATGACTGCATCCATCTCGACATTGGTGACCTCATCGCCAATCCTGGTGAGGACGTCGATGTTCCTGTTTACATTTCAAATGTCACTGGCTGGAATGTGATGGCATTCCAGATGGAAATCTGCTGGTGTGAACTTCCAGTTGGGCTGCTTCAGTTTATTGAAGTGGTTCCTGGGGAAGTGATGATTAACTCCGGTTGGCCGCCACCCACCTTTGGCAGCTGTGGCCCAAACTGCGTTTCAGTCGCTGGTGCCGGCACTATGCCGCTGGTAGGTGAAGGTCCACTCTTCTACATCAGGTTCCACGTGAGTGCGAATGCCAAGCCTTGCATGTGCTGTGACATCTGGTTCACGAACGCAACTCTCTGGGATCCTGAGGTGCCGATGAATGTCTGCACCGAAGATGGCGGAGTTTGCATCGAGTCTTGTGAGGTTCATGGTCAGATAACTTACTGGAAGTGCTGCTATGATGATTGTGGTGAACCTTATCGGGTTAAGCCCCTCGATGGTGCATTCGTCCATCTGATGGATTGCTGTGGATATCCCGTTGCAAGCCAGTACACAGATGATCAGGGCTGGTATCACTTTGAGTGCCTTGATCCAATCGATAACGATGGTTCCAAATCGGTTTGTGGCTATTGTGTGGACGTGGACTTTTGCCCGATACCCAAGCGTTGCATAACGCCAATTGATGCTGCTCTGGTTCTCCAGTATGTTGTCTGCCTTGATAAGCTGGATGACTGTCCATTCCCTAACTGCGGTGGCATGATTTATCCGCAGCAGGTTGCAGCTGACGTGAACTGCAGTGGTTTGATTACAGCTCTCGATGCATCGCTCATCCTTCAGTACTTTGTGGGCTTGATCGATGTATTCCCGTGCCCGGACATGTGGGTGTTCTACCCTGATGGCTGCGGGAACTGCGTCACCAGCTGCCCGGGTTACCTCGACTGGACTGGCGTGCTCAAGGGTGATGTTGATGGGTGCTTCCAGTGTAGGCAGGCTCTTGCCTTCGCAACTCCATCAGTCAAGGTTAAGTTTGGGAACCCGATGCACGCTGGAAACTATGTTGATGTACCCGTTAGGGTTAAGAATGCCTCGGATGTCATGGGCGTCGGGCTGGAGATCAATTATGATCAGCGGCTCTTCTCAGTGGTCTCAGTTGAGGCAACTGGCCTTGCCAGTGGCTTCATGACAGCCTACAATCCCAACTACGCTCCTGGCGTTCTCAGGATTGGAATGGCTGGCATGAGAAGCTTTGGCGGCAATGGCACAATCCTCAGGATCAGATTCGAGAAGCGCAGCCCGCTGGCACGTCTTGCTCTTGGGCATCTCTCAATTGCAGATGCCACGTTCAACGACATGCCCGCACAGATCCTGTCTTCAGAGAATACTCCTGAAGCTACACAGGTCTGGGCTGCACCGGTTGCTTCACCCAATCCGGCATCTGGCTCAACAGCCATTAGCTTCGGTACGGCTAAGGCAACCAGAGTCAACATCAGCATTTACAACGTCAATGGTCAGCTTGTTCAGACTCTGGTCGACGGCCAGGTTGAAGCTGGTACGCACAGCGTCACATGGGATGGTAAGGATCTTAACGGAAGCAGAGTCGCTCGTGGTGTCTACTTCTGTCGCATGAGTTCTGACAACTTTGGCGCCACCGAGAAGATTGTGCTTCTCCAGTAGTAACAACACCAGCTTTAGGGCTGAGGAGCACGCCAGTGCGGCGTGCTCCTCACGCTTTCTAAGAGGGGGATTGGATGATGAGTAGGGTTGGAGTTGCTTATCTTTTGTGCTTCTTGCTTCTTCCAGGACTCACCCTGGCAGGCACAATTGAGCTTTCAGTTCCTGATACCTGTGCCTCGCAGGGAGATACTCTTTGGCTCCCAATCTATACCACAGATGTAACTGATTCAGGCGTCCTGGGATATGATCTTGTACTCAAGTTCGATACTACAATGATTCTAATCGACAGCGTGACCTCAAACGGGACCATCTCTGAGATCTGGGGAGATTCATATCTTGTCTGGGCGGTGCTTGCAGGACAGGACACATTGAGAATTGCACATGCAGGCCTTGAACCCCTAGCGGGCTCTGGCATCCTCCTCAGGATCGGTATGCACATCCTTGAGGTGCCCGATGGCTCTTCAAGTGAGGTTAGTATTCCAAGAGCTAACATGAGAGATGACCCAACCAAGCCACCAACAATGACACATCCTGGATCCATTTTTGTCCCCTGTGGTGCTGGTGTTGAGGACGAGAAGCGTCAGAGCCAGCTCCTCAAGATTCACCGACTTGGACCGTCACATCTCAGGTGCTCTATCACAAACGCAAAAGCAGGATTCGGTCCCTTAAGAATCTTCGACGTTCATGGTCACCTTGTGACTTCACTCACACCAGTCTATGGGAGCAATGACATCTCATATTCCTGGAAAGGGGTGAATGCCTCGCAACGTGCAGTTGCTGCAGGAGTCTATTTCTTTGAGATTGCCACATCTCAAAGAAGGTGGACAGGAAAGGTAGCAATATTGAGATAGTAAGCAAAACCACGGGCAAGATTCTGCACGTAAGATCACAGGGTAGAATTGTTTGTTCTGTGCGGCGGCTTGCCTGGTACAGTCCTTTCTCTGCTAGCCCCCTCAAGTTTCCACCCAATGCACCCTCTGTGCTTGACACATCCTACATAAGTGTCGTAACTTGAGTATGCTTATTGAGAAGAGGGAGCAATGGGAAGACGTCACCGTAGCTTTTTGGCTTTGCTTGCCATCGCCATAGGATCAGCCTGGTTCGCCAGATGCAGCAAAGAAGCCTTATTCACATCAGAGGATATAGTCGATCTTAATCGCTTCCGTGATACAACTCTCTATGCAGTCGAGTCATACTGGGCCAACGCTGGGCATACCAAGGGAAACCCATGGCTTTCACGACGCCTTGTAGTTGCTAATGCACCAGGTCCTTTAGCAAATTCCACCTTCTTCGCTCGATCTTTTCTATGGTTCACTTCCTTACCCGAGACAACGGCTAAAGTCGAAAAGGCCAACCTCTTTCTTTACATCACACGATGGGATTGCAACAACGGCTGTGGTGAGATAGGACTTCGTAGCCTCACCGATACTCTTGATCAATTCCATATCTGGTGGGATAGGATGCCGAGCATGGCCGCTAACCCGATTGCTACCTTTTCTGTATCTGAGCCCCTCGACTCAGTTGTCATCGACATGACAAGCACTGTACAGGGCTGGATTGACGGTACAATTCAAAACTTTGGTATAGCCCTGGTGACAGATGAAACACCTGGAGCATTCTTCGTAGCCGAAATTGCCTCAAGGGAGACCCCTAAGAATACTACTATCAATTTTAGACCCAAAATAAGGATAGTTTATGTCGATACTGCGGATACATCTGGCGAAGTACATTATTTCGAATCAGAGCCGACTGTTGATACATTCAGTGACACACTTCTGGTTTGGACATCTCAGAAATCCACACAATACATAACCTGTGGTAATGGAGTACCATCGCGTGGATTTCTTATGTTTGACGTTGCTGCAATTCCAATTGAAGCAACTGTCTCCAAGGCGGTACTCAAACTTTCCCCAGATTTCGAAAACTCCTCCTTCGATTCCATCGATCTAATATGTCATGCAGTTGTCGACTCACCATGGACAGATTTTGATTCAGCCATCGGTAGAGCAGGAGCTGGCCGCTTAACCGTCAAACATGACCAGGAGGAATCCACAGTCGAGTTTGAGATAACCGTTCTTGTTCAGCCACTGGTTGCTAGGAAGGTTGAGAATAGGGGGTTTGTGATTAAGTCTGCAGATGAGGGGGCAGACCTAGACTTCATTAGATTTTTCGGCAGGGGAGTATCCCCGGAGCTGCAGCCACAACTTGAGATACACTATGTTCTTCCCCCGCAACCACCATATGAGGATAGATAGCATGGTGAAGGTCACAATGTGGGCATTAGCACTGTGTGTCCTTGTTAGCAGTGTTTTTGCAGATTCCATATTCGACAAACATGGCTTGGGAAGAGAGCCTCTCCCCGCAGCAGGCATGACAAGAGCTCTGGGGGGTGCTAATCTTGCAACCAATGACGTAAATTCTGCATGCATACTTGCTCCATTTGCTGCTGTATATGCCAAAGAGATTACAATCACCGGTGGCTTTGCAAACGTCAGTACCAGATCCACCTATCTTGATGGAGAAGAGCGAACAATAGTGACTATGTTTCCGTCACTAAGTGTGGTTGTCCCGCTTAAGGGGGGATCAATCCTCACCGGTCTCTTTGAGGAAAAGCTCGGTAAGCTCAGCCTGACAGCTTCTGATACCGCCTATAGCATATATCCTTTCACCATTGAACAGACAAGAGAGACATCGATACACTCAGTGCCACTCCTTGTTGCAACAAAGATAGGCAAGCGCCTGGTTGTCACAGGAGGGTTTATCTTCTCTTTCTTTGACTCAAGACATACTACGTCAACTGATTTTGCTAGTGGCGAACTCAATGATACACAGGATACCTATGACATGAGTGCTGATGGCAGAGCCTTCGCCATCGGGCTACTCACCGATTTTGATCTCATCACACTTGCTCTATTCTATAGAGATGCTGTGGATCTTGATGGCTCCATGGAATGCCAGAACCGCTATGCTGGTATCTATTCTGTGAGGGATTTCACTCTGGCATCCCATAAGTCTTTGGCTGTGGGGATCAGGACAAACCCTCTAAGATGGCTTGAGCTTGACGCAAGTTATTATCTCAGTCCATGGTCAAAGGCGACACTCGATGCCGAAACAATAACCTCGGGTGCCCTCGAAAGATGGGCGGCAGGGATAAGATATACCGGAACACATCTCTGGAGGGCATCCAAGTATCCCCTGCTTGCTGGATACTATCGTCAACCTATGGATTGGCCTCATCAGGCGGACAGGTGCTACGAGCAAGTGTTTTCGCTTGGTACAGTCGTTCCAATTGGTCAGGACCGCGCCTCCTTGGCCCTGTCAATAGAAATCGGTACCCGCGATGGCGGAGATCTCAGTCTAGAGGAACATTTCGTTGGGTTTTCTCTATCGATCTCAGCTAAAGAGGCATGGCGACGCGAAATCAAAAGGTGAAAGGGGGATATCTCATGAAGTCCTTTGTTAGAGCATCGTTGCTCATTTCCTGCGCACTTCTCATCATGGTCGGTACTCTTGCTGCCCAAGAGTATTACAAGTGGTACGGAATCGGTGGAGAGCTAAACGGCGAGAGGCGCTGGCTCGGACGAATAGGGATAAGTGAAAACTTCGGGACTGAAGTGATTTTCTCAATGGAACACATCTCCCAGGATTGTCCAGGGGGTAAGGGTGACTGTGATTACACGAGCCTGGACATAGGGCTGGGTGCAATCTATGATGTGGCACCATTTTCAAATGTTTCTCCCTATCTTGCTGGAAGATTCATTCTTACTATGACAGGAGATGGCGATTCCGAGACATCGGGTACAATAGAAGCTGCTGGTGGGGTTGAATATCTGATCTTGAAGCGCATTGGCTTAAGAGGGGAACTTAACTTCAGTTTTCATACCGAACCAACGCAGGTTCGGACGACAACACTCATCGGTTTTCTCTTTTACTTATAGATCGCCATATCTCACACTCAAGCATACCAGATTGGCTGCCGATAAGCTTACCTGAGGAAAGCATATTCACATCACAAACTAGGGTAAGAAATGCGGCAACCTGAAAGCTGGGGAGTCAAGGAAGCAGGGAAGCAGTCTATTCTCGCGGCATCACCCATTGGGATACAGGGGAAGTTTCTCCTCCTCGTTACAGCCGTAATCGTCGCTGCTGTTCTTGGCTTCTCCTGGTTCTTCATTCACCATGAAAGAAGTGTCATAACTCAAGCTCTCCTTCAGCGTGCACGCAGTCTTGCAACCAATCTTGCCTACAATAGCAGGCTCGGTGTTTTAGCAAGAGATACAAAGGGATTGAGTGAGCTTGCCTCAGGTGTCGCAATGGAGGAGGATGTTGTCTATGCAATGGTGATTGACAAGGATGGAACAATTATTGGACATAGTCTCTCGTCGCGAGTCGGAGAGAAGGCTGATATTCCTGAAAGCCTAACAGGTTTCGTAAATGACAGAGATCTTCCCATATCAGGTAATGAACCAAGAGAAGATCTCATCCACTTTATTACACCTGTTCAGATGGTGAAGCGAGAGCTTACAAGGGAAGACCTTCTCCTCGGTGAAACCGATATGACAGCTATCCCCAATCCCTACAACAAGCAAGAGGATGCCCAGGTTGAGGAGATCGGTCGAGCTGTTGTGGGAGTATCTTTGCAGGGCATTGAGCGCATGATGGACAGAGTCAAGGCAATAGTCGCACTTATTGCTGCAGTTATCGGTTGCGCATCCATCTTTGCGGTCTATGCAATGACTCGAGCAGTTGTCATTCCCATAAAAAACCTTGTTAAGGCAACTGAAGAGATAGCAGCCGGTGATCTCAGCCACATGGTTGTCGAGACGGGTTCCGATGAGGTCGCAGAGCTGGCGAGATCCTTCAATCGCATGGTCATCGACTTGCGAAGATCTCACGAGGAAATTGAGAACTACAGTCGCACGCTTGAGTTAAAGGTGAAGGAAAGAACTGCAGATCTCGAGGAAGCCAACCGTACTCTCAAGGAAACCCAAGCACAGCTTATTCAGGCAAGCAAAATGGCTGCAATGGGGCAGTTTGGTGCAGGTGTTGCTCACGAGCTCAATCAACCCCTGGCTGGAATCAGCGGCTACACCGATCTGCTCTTACTCAAGCTCGAGAAGGACTCACCCGAGTGGCGATATGCCAAGAAAATTGAAGATCAATGCGTGAGGATGACCAAGATAGTAAACAATCTTAGAACATTTGCGAGACAATCTAAGTTCGAGTATGCTGAAACCGACATAAATCAACCCATCGATGACGCCCTCATGCTCCTCGGCGAGCAGTTGCGATCACACAATATCAAGGTAAGGAGGGAACTAACTCCGAGGCTTCCCAAAGTTCTAGCAGACGCAAATCAGCTCGAACAGGTCTTCCTCAATCTCATAACCAATGCCAAGGATGCGATTGAACCTAAAGGCAGTGGCGTGATCACTGTCATTTCTAGGCAGAGCACAAGTCCAGATTTCGTTGAAGCCCTTGTTGCTGACACTGGCACAGGTATGGACAGGGCAACCATCAACGACATATTCAATCCTTTCTTCACGACCAAGGAGGTTGGAAAAGGAACAGGTCTTGGGCTTTCGATAAGTCTTGGAATCATCGAAAACCATGGCGGGCGAATTGAGGTTCATAGCGTCAAGGGCGAGGGCACAGTATTTAGAATATCCCTACCTGTAATTGGTGCGCCCAATTGCTGGGAGCTTGTTGATTGCTTGTCCACATGTGGTTTTGAGAAAGAAAGCTGTCCAGCGTTCAAAAACAAGAAGGGCCACCTTTGCTGGGAGGAGATTGCCAAGCGCCATAGACGCAAGGGGGATCCTTTACCACCCAATTGCAGGAACTGTGAAGTCTACAAGCGTAAATCACTCGTCCCTCTTTCAGAGAGCTGGAAATTCGAGGAGGTTGCGGTCTGATGAGTGGCAATATCCTTGTGGTTGATGACGAGCAGATAATCAGAGACTTCTTTAAGGATGTTGCACTGTCACTTGGTGGTTATGTCGATACAGCTGAAGATGGTGACATAGCAGTCGCGAAATGCAAGCAGAGACACTATGACATTGTCTTTATGGATATGCGAATGCCTAACATGAATGGTCTGGAAGCTTGCAAGGCGATACTCAAGGTTGATCCCAAAACGAAGATAGTAATGATGAGCGGCTATGCCGAGGATCGTATGATGGATGAAGCTATCAAGTCAGGAGCCATAGCCAAACTATCAAAGCCCTTCGAGCTCAAAGCCATAGTTGAACTCATCGAGTCAACTACATCTTCAGGGGAAGAAACAGGTGGAGGCGGAGGAGGGACCGAGCCCCACAATTTCATCTGCCTCAAACTCCGGTAGAGGTAGATCTCTGGGCCATGTCATAGACTTCTAAACAATCTTCGCTTAACTTCCAATTTATTTGCCTAACGTATGCTTCGAGCAGGTGCGATCAAACTATAGTTGACAGTCTTTCCAACATATGATAACCGAATTCTGTTTGTCCATCTGACACAGAGGAGGTAGAGGTAGTGGAGAAAACCTACTGGCCTTCGCGCATCTCTTTTGTTTTCGCAGCAATTGGTTCGGCGATAGGATTGGGTAATGTATGGAGATTCCCATATGTCTGCTATGAAAACGGCGGTGGTGCGTTTATAATCCCCTACCTTGTTGCACTCTTTACCGCCGGTATACCTCTCATGATTCTTGAGATGGGGCTGGGACATAAAATGGAAGCATCAGCTCCTGTTGCATTTGCTAAGACAGGAAGAGGCAGGGAATGGCTTGGCTGGTTAGCTGTAGGCGTTGGCTTCATGATCGTCTGCTATTACACGGTGATAATGGGATGGTGTGTTAACTACTTCGGATTCTCTTTCAAACAAACCTGGGGTAGCGACACCCAATCTTTCTTCTACAATACATTTCTCCATTACTCAAAAGATCTCGGCGATATCTTTAGCCTCAATGGCCCCATACTTATCGGACTGGCAGTGTCCTGGATTCTCATCATTCTTTGTATCTGGAAAGGCGCCCAAACTGTTGGTAAAGTCGTTTATCTCACAGTTCCACTCCCATGGCTTTGTTTAGTCATCTTTGTCATTCGAGGCCTCACTTTGCCCGGAGCCGAACAGGGAATAGCCTACTATCTTACTCCAGATTTCAGCAAGCTTGCGGATGCCAAAGTATGGCTAGCGGCATATTCCCAGATTTTCTTTTCCCTCTCTGTAGGATTTGGCGTGATGATCGCCTATGCAAGTTTCCTCCCCCGAAAGTCAGACATTGTGAACAACGCATTCATAGTCTCGCTTGCCAATTGCGGAACGTCTTTTCTCGGTGGATTTGCTGTATTCGGAACACTTGGCTACTATGCACAAAAGATGGGGGTGGAGGTGCAGGAGGTGGCAAGATCAGGTATTGGTCTGGCATTCATTACCTATCCAAGCATCATAAATCATCTTGGTAAAGCAGCACCACTTTTTGGAGCCATATTCTTCCTTATGTTGATTACTCTTGCAATCGACTCTGCTTTCTCACTTGTTGAAGCAGTAGCAGCTGGGGTTATGGACAAGTTCAATGCCAGGAGATTGCGGGTCAATTTTGGTGTAGGCATAATCGCCTTACTCATAGGTGTGATTTTCTCAACCAATGCTGGGCTCAACTGGCTCGACATTCTTGACAACTTCATGAATAAGTTTGGACTTGTCGTTGTTGGGCTGCTTGAGTGCATCGTGATCGGATATTTCTATGGAACAGATAAGATAAGGGATTATGTCAATAGCACTTCAGAGTTCTCAATTGGTAAATGGTGGGACGTCATGATAAAGATTGTGGCTCCTGTCGTTCTTGCCATAGCAGTAGCGATGGAAATCAAAGATAGAATACATGGTCCTTACGGAGGTTATCCGCGCTGGGCGGAATTTGCAGCTGGCTGGGCTGTGGTCATAGCACTACCCGTAATATCTCTGTTACTCATGAAGGCTAAGACCAGGAGGAGTTAGTAGCTGTGGGAGCAATCATACTTGCAAGATTGCCAGGCTCGGCTATTGCCATGCTTGTAATTGCTGCTTCCGTGCTTTATGGAGGAATTGCTATTTGCCTTGTACTAGCAGCTAAGCGTAAGCCCTGAGACAAAATTTGCAGGCAGAGGTGAAAACGGATCCTCAAGTTTTTGAGACCGTTTCTACGGAGGAAGCAGCTGTAGGCAAGATCAATCGAAGGGTGGCGGCATCCCCTTATCCTTCATCTTCTTCATTTCTTCCTCAAGTTTTGAAAGCTTTTCCTTCTTTTTCTTTTCTATTTCATCCAGACTGAGCATCTTTTCCGTCTCTTCGACCTGCCTCTGCTTGCGCCTGACGAATTCCTCGAGCTCATCCTCTATTGCTGGCTTCTCGGAAGCTCGTGGTAGATCCTCAAGCTTAAGATGGTCGCCCACCTCGGCTCTTATCTCGAAGGGATTTTCGATAACATGGAGTATCCCTTCCTCTCCAAGAGCAATGACGAGGTTTCTTGCGAAATCCACTGGAAGATCAAGAAGCTGTGCAATGTCCTCAGGGGTGGGAGGCTTATCCTTCCCGTGAGACAATACCCGGACAGCTGCAACAATCAGATGCCCATCCTCATATGATGGCTTGGCAGGCATAGCTTCACCTCAAGTATGATTTCATACCATATTAGGCCGATGGCGTCAAGATTGGGCAAATCGCCAGTTAACTTAGAAATTGAATATAACATGTGAGACATCTACTATGGTTTAGTTAGGAAGCATAAGAACTCGCTTACGGAGCACACCTTGCGATCAAGGTATGGTATAGCTAGCCTAGCGCTCGCCTTCTACGCCTATATGTTTATTCGCGAACTCGGGCACATTTCCACAAAACTGATATTTCGTTTGTCGATCGACTTGCGATTCATCTATGGCATCGTCCCATCTGTTGATGTTACAGGGTGCGCGAGCGAGCCCTTCGTTGTCGCACTTCTCATAGCATCAGGCCCAGTTGCAGCCTTGGCAGTAGGTTATATTCTCGTAACTATTCTTCGCTGGAGAATGCCACCCTCCCTCTTTGGATCGGCCCTTGGAATGCTCAGCTATTTTTGCCTGGTGCTTGACCCGATTTATTTTGCAGTGATACCAGTTCTCCATCTGGGCGGAGAACCAGATGCTCTCATTTTAACGGGGAGGATTTCGCAGCGAGGTCTCATTGCAATTGCTCTTGGGGTCCTAACCCTCAATCTTGTGATACTGCGCCTCAAGCTTATTCCAATCCTTAAGGAGCACCCAGGCTCCTGAAGATCCTTACTAACCCCTTGGCCCGATACAGGCTTTCACACAAATACCGCAAATGCGCGACCCAATATTCTCGACTTTGCGAATCCGATCCATCGTCTCGATGCACTTTGAAAGATCAAAATCCTCGAGGTTTCTACCGATGGCTCCACCTGGACAAAATTCAAGGCAGCGATAGCACGTACCGCAATCACCTTCTATCGGGGAGTCCGGCGGCAATTCGAGATTTGTAAGCACGCTCGCGAGCCTAAGGCGGGATCCATATTGAGGATGAACAAGCAAGTTGTTGCGGCCTATCCATCCAAGCCCCGCAAGTCTCGCAATCGCTTTGTGCGATAGATGACCCAGAAGGTTATCCCAATCAATTATCTGAGACGAAGGCACAGGGAAAGCCTGCCCACCAAAGCGCGTTATGCATGCAGTAAGCCTCAATCCGATTTGATCCAACAGGAGATTTACCTGCCGGTAGTGGTACTGATAGGTTCGGGTGGGATGATCGACTATATCTTCCACTACAGTATCACTGAGCTTATAGCCATAGCTTAAAGCGCACCTGTAGCCAGTGAGATCTATCTGACAGGGGATTGTTTCAAGATTGTCAAGAAGTGCGACACCAAAGACTGTTGCCCCCATCTCAGTGGCAATCGCTTCAATGTCGTTTCTTACTTTGCCAAGGTCCATCTCGTAGACTCCGAGAGATTGGAGTTCAATTTGCCCCAGGAGGTCTGTAGTTGGGAGCCTCTTTGGTAATGCTTACATCATGGGGATGGCTTTCGATCAGGCCTGCATGAGTGACACGAACGAACTTGGCTTTGGTGCGAAGATCAGAGATAGTGCGTGCTCCACAGTAGCCCATGCCAGCCCTTACGCCACCGATAAGCTGAAAAACAGTGGCAGAAAGCGGACCCCGATATGGCACTCTACCTTCTATTCCTTCAGGGACGAGCTTATGGGGTTCCCTGCCTTCCTGGAAATATCTGTCTCCACTTCCTTCCTTCATCGCACTCAATGACCCCATGGCACGATAGACCTTATAGCTTCTGCCCTCGTAAAGGACCAACTCCCCTGGGCTCTCTTCAGTCCCTGCAAAGAGGCTACCTATCATGACTGAATCCGCACCTGCCGCCAGAGCTTTGGTTATGTCACCCGAGTACTTAATGCCTCCATCAGCAATGAGTGGAATATCGTGCTTCTGGCAAATCTCATAGCAGTTCATTATTGCGGTTATCTGGGGAACCCCGACCCCAGCAACAACACGTGTAGTGCAAATTGAACCCGGGCCAACTCCAACCTTTATCGCGTCGGCACCAGCAGATATAAGGGCCCTGGCTCCTTCGGTGGTGACAACATTTCCTCCGATAAGATCAACATCAGGATGGTTTTTCTTTATCCGCTCGACAGTAGCGAGAACCCCCTTGGCATGTCCATGTGCACTATCAACAACAAGGACATCAACTCCTGCCTCAACAAGTGCCTTTGCTCTTGCATCAGTATCCGAACTTACACCAACAGCAGCACCTACCCGGAGCCGCCCCTTCGAATCTTTGCATGCATGAGGAAATTCCATCTTCTTCTTTATATCCTTAACAGTGATAAGCCCTCGAAGATTGAAATCGGCATCAACTACTGGAAGCTTTTCAATCCTGTTCTTGTGGAGAACTTTCTTCGCCTCTTCAAAGGTTGTCCCAACAGGAACCGTTATGAGGTTTTCCCGAGTCATTACTTCACTTACTTTGATATCGGTGCGTTCAAGGAATCGCAGATCTCTGTTGGTCAGAATCCCGACGAGCTTTCCATTGCTATCTGTAATTGGGATACCCGAGATCCTGTAACGAGCCATCAGCTCGAGTGCCTCACCTACGGTCGCATCAGGCTGAAGAGTAAATGGATTTGTTATCATCCCACTCTCAGAGCGTTTGACACGATCGACCTCAAGCGCTTGCTTTTCGATTGACATATTCTTGTGGATTATTCCTATACCACCCTCACGAGCAAGGGCTATCGCAAGTCTAGCCTCCGTAACTGTGTCCATCGCAGCACTTACGATAGGAATGTTGAGGTTGATATTCTTGGTAAGCCTTGTTCGGGTATCAACCTCGGATGGCAGAACTTCCGAATGGAGGGGAACCAGGAGGACATCATCAAAGGTCAAACCAAAGGGTCCAATCTTTTGATCCACCAAATCACCTCACTTCGCATGTGGTCCAGTGAGAGGAACGAAGCTGACAGGTGTTATCTTCTCGGTCTCTATCTTTCCCATAACTTTCTTTACACGGTAGAGGTATTGGAATCCCCGTGAGCCTACAGGTATCACCATGATCCCACCATCTTTGAGCTGCTCTATGAGAGGCTCGGGAATTTCAGTTGGTGCGCACGTAACAATAATGCGGTCAAAAGGAGAATACTCCTTCCAACCAAGATAGCCATCGCCAACCTTGACTTTCACATTCTTATACCCGAGTTTCTTAAGACGAGCCTCCGCCTCCTTAGCCAGTGGCTCTATAATCTCAATTGTGTAAACCTCACTGGCCAGCCCAGCAAGTATTGCAGCCTGATAGCCTGAACCTGTTCCAACCTCCAGCACCCTATCTGTTGAACTGACATTAAGCTCCTCAGTCATCAATGCGACGATGTAAGGCTGGCTTATTGTCTGACCATAGCCAATGGGCACTGGAGAGTCACTGTATGCATAATGCCGATACTGCTCCGGGATGAAGAGGTGGCGAGGAACCTTGAGCATTGCGTTTATCACACACTCATCCTTTATGCCACGGGCAATAATCTGCTTTTCAACCATTCGCTTTCTTGCCTGCTCAAAGGTCTCACCCTGCTGTGGCTGTCCGCATGATAATCCCAAGATCAAGCAAGGCAAGGAGGCAAGGAAAAGAATCAAGCTCAAGGAGCTGAGCCTGCGGTAGAACTTAACCCTAGTCAACATGGCTAATCTCGCCGACCCTGATTTCTTTGACCGCCATAAGATGGCTTATGTCATTGAAGGTCACAACCCGTCTGTTTTCCAGTCCAACATCAATAATGGTCAGAGAGCCATTCTTGACCGTCAGACACCAGACATCGTCAACTGGAAGATTGAGAACTGTTGTCACATAAGTTGATATTACACCACCATGACAAACAACCAGAATATTGCCTGTCGGGTGCCTGCGTTCAATTGCTCCAAGAGTTGAAACCACCCGCCTCGTGAAGGCATTGAAATCCTCACCATTCGGTATCTTGATACGTGTCGGTCTGACCGCCCACCTGTCAAACATTTCACGGTATTCCCTGCGTATACGGCTCAGTGTTTTACCTTCCCAATCACCCAGGCAAATCTCCTTCAAACCATCCTCAACTTTAATATCAAATCTCTTTCCCACTATGATACGAGCCGTCTCATATGCTCTGCGCAGCGGACTTGAATAGGCAGCATCAAAATCCAACCCCTTAAAGCGCTTGCGCAGGAGTTTGGCTTCCTTCTTCCCGTACTCGCTAAGTTGAGGATCCCTTTGTCCCTGAATTCGTCTCAGGCGATTCCATGTAGATTCCGCATGTCTAACAAGAAACATCAGCATCGTCTTCCCTCGGAAAGAATTATGAAAAGTTCAGCCATCGAAAGCACATCGACAAGATTGTGCCTTAAGACTTCGACAAGCTTGCCCGCATCCTTAGTATGCACAAACTCGTGGTAAATGCAAGGAACTTCCCAGCTGGCAACATCGCCAAAGCGGCGTCTCCCAAGAATGTACCATTCAAGCGTTACGAGGCGGCAATTCGGAAGTTCATTCTTCCATCTTCTGCGTGCATGGTGGAGCAGATCGAATTGCTGAGGTGACGCTTTCAGATCTATCTTGTGATACTTCGCTCGCTCCCGAATGTAAGGCATATCGAATGACTTACCATTGAAGGTGATGCAATTGGTGAAGTTGTCAAGAAGATGGTCCAAGCCATTTATCAAGGCTGCTTCTTCTGAATAGTCACGTGCCAGAAGCTGCCCAACGTAAAGTGAATCACATTTCCTGTAGAGAGTCCCAGCAAGAAAAAGGGGAGTAGCCGAAAACCCAGTTGTCTCAAGATCTAAGAAGATATAGCTCGGGGAGCTATCGTTATCGCCCAAAAGCACATTGGCTGCAGTCTCAAGATCATTAGCGCTGATATGCTTATCTACGCATCTCTCAAGAAGAGCAAAAGAGCCATGGTCGGTCTCGATCTCGCAAGAACTACCCAATTGGTCGAGGCCAACCTTTCCCTGCTTCTGCCTAGGATGGCTATCTTTGATCTTATCGAGAAGGGCAAGCCTGAGGTTCTCTATGCGCTGCCTGATCGCCTCATCAAGCATTTCGCATGACCTTTCTCAACATGAGCAATGCTGTCTCCTTGTTGGGAATTGGATATCCATAGCCAGGATCTGGATCTTGATGCTGGGGGGGTCTCAGCATTGGCAGACCGACGCAGGATGGACATCCCTCGGAACACTCACATTGCTCGATGATCTGCAATGCACCCTCGAGGAGCTTGGGAAGAAGTGAGTATGCCTTCTCACAAAATCCGAGGCCACCCTTAAACCTGTCATAAAGGAAGATAGTCGATCTACCCGTATTACTTGCCTCAACAATCCCGCCCACGTCTTGCCTATCGCACATCACAAACAGCGGAAAGATGTTTATCAGAACATTCTTAAGCCCAACAAGCCCCTCAACAGCATTCTTACCCATCTCCCTTAAGTAGGTTACAACATCCTCATCAGGGTAGAGCCACAATGATGTTGTTTCAAGATGTTGACTGGGGAGATTAGCACTTCCGTAGCCGATGGAATCGAGTCTGTAAAATTGGATCTTCTTAAATGCTGTTGTCTTCCATGTGACAATTGCCTCACCGTAGAACTTCCTGAAACCACGCAACATTCCCGATTTTTTCTCTGCCTTTATTCTAATAGATGAATCGAGGATAGGCTGAGTGTAATAGTCGACCTCCTTGCGCTCAACATAGGCAACTTTACCACTGAAATCGAGATCACGCACAAGATAGGTTTCCCCATTGTGGATGTATATACCTTCAGGGTAGACAAGCTCGGGTGCACTTATCGCATCCACCACCCCTATTACCTTCTCATTAGAAGTCGCATCCACAATTGTGAAAGTATCATCCGATATCGTTCGGAGATTTACCTCGGCAGCGGGGAAATCTGTTGTTGCCCAATAGGTCTTACCCTCAATCGTTTTCACCCTCTCCACCTCTTCAAGAACCGAAACGACTGGCCAGAGGAGCTCTCCGAAATGGCATTCGTCTGCAGATGAGAGGGGCAGCTCGAAAGCAGCACAACTCAAGTGTCCGGCAAGGATGTAGGGATTCGAAGGATCGATCACAGCATTCTCAGGTGTCTTGCCAAGAAGATAATCGGGGTTGCGCATAAGGTACTGATCGATTGGATCATTGTAAGCAATGAATATTACGAGGGACTCTCCCATCTTTCTGCCGGCTCTTCCTGCCTGCTGCCATGTCGAAGCGATTGTACCTGGAAAGCCTACGATTATTGAGGCATCAAGACTGCCAACATCAATCCCAAGTTCGAGAGCATTCGTGCTGGTTACCCCGAGGAGCTCTCCCGAGAAGAGGGCTCTCTCAATCTGACGCCTTTCCTCAGGTAAATATCCAGCTCTATAGGCTCTTACGCGATCAACGAGATGGGGATTGCGCCTTGAAAGAGCCTCACGCACATAACGCAAGATCAGCTCAGCAACCACTCGCGCCTTGGTAAAGGTTATTGTCTGAATCCCGGATTCGATCAGGGTGACCATAAGCTCATGGGCTTCGACATTCGAGCTCCGCCTCTCCATTCTATTGCTATCAATAAATGGGGGGTTCCATAAGATGAAGATCTTGGGACCATGGGGTGATCCATCTTCTGAGATAAGCTCACACTCCTCGCCTATCAGTGCCTGTGCAAGCTCGTCTGGATTTGCAATCGTAGCCGAACAGAGGATGAAGGTTGGTTTGCTTCCGTAATGTCCAAGAATGCGCTTAAGCCTTCTGATCACATTGGCAACATTTGAGCCAAAGATACCCCTGTAGGTGTGCATCTCATCTATGACAACATACTTGAGTTTTGTGAAAAAGCGACTCCACCTTGAGTGATAAGGGAGGATGGCTTGATGGAGCATGTCAGAATTGGTCAAAGTCAGGTTTGCCTCACTGCGTAGCCTACGCCTCGTTTGCCGCGGTGTATCACCATCATAAGTTCCTGCTTTAACTACTCTTTCAAGGTCAGACGAGATTGAACACAAGTCACCAATCATACGAAGTTGATCCTGTGCCAGCGCTTTTGTTGGGAAAATATAGAGGGCTGTTGATGCAGAATCTTTAAGCATTGATTCAAGCACGGGAACGTTATAGCAAAGAGTCTTACCACTTGCAGTTGAAGTTACAATTGTTATGTTGCGTCCTTCTCTAACAAGATCTATCGCTCGTGCCTGATGAAGATAAAGGCGCTCAATCCCTATGTGGCTTAGTGCCTCGCTGAGGTGATGAGAAATTGGTTCAAGGGGATCAGCAAAAACTGGCTTGCGAGGAGGGATTGTGTGAATGTGTACAATCTGCCCCCTATAACCTTGGGAGCTTTTGATGGAATGGAGAATCGAGGAGATGGAATGTGTTTTTTTCATTTATCTGACGGCTTAGAATCTAATAGAGCCACAACGTCTTATTGAGTCTTCTCCAAATCTATTCCTTATCGAATCAATTATCTCCACAAAACTTTTTTGCCTGTTTGCCTCTGAGAAGATCGAGTCAAAATCAAATTCACTTTTCTTGACAAGCCCTTTGGCACTTACTCCGACCAATCTGATCTTCTCACCCTTGAAATTCTCTAGAAATAATAATTTGCCAACCTTATAAATAATTTCATCAAGATCTGTCGGTAAGGCTATTTTCTTCTGACGGGTTATTGTTTTGAAATCGGAGTTTCTAATCTTAACCATTATTGTATCACAAAGGTAACCTTCCTTTCTCATTCTTCGTCCAACCTGTTCACAAAGTCTGAGAAGGGATGAAAGAATAATTCGCTTATCGGATGTATCTCTTGGAAGAGTATACTCATGTCCAATGGACTTGGGGTCAATCCCAACAAAATATGGAATAACGGGTGATTCATCTATACCATTTGCAGTCATCCAGAGATAGCTTCCATATGCTCCAAAGATTCGAATGAGCTCATCCTCTGGGATGGAGGCCAATTCTTTTACTTTCCTTATACCAAGAGAATAGAGTTTCTCCTTGGTCTTTGGTCCAATTCCCCAGAGATCTCCTACATCTTTTTCTCCAAAAATCTTCAAAAATTCACCAGGTTTAATAAGGGTGAGACCATCAGGCTTTTCTACATCCGAAGCCATCTTGGCTACAATTTTATTTGGTCCTATGCCAATGGAACATGTGAGTTGATACTGCTGCTTAATCCTATTTTTTATCGACTTGCCTAAATCGAGAGCCTTGTCATAATCAAGATTTAAAAATTCTAAAAATGCTTCATCAACACTGAAGGGTTCAACGAAAGATGTAAACTCCCTTAAGGTATTAAGAATCTGGATAGATGTGTAAACGTATTTCTTGGGATTGCCTTCGATAAAGATTCCTCCGGGACAAAATTTCTTTGCCTTAACCACTGGCATACCCGATTTTACACCAAACTTCCTTGCTTCATATGATGCAGTTGAAACAACGCTTCTTCCCTCGGGGTCACCACAAACAATTACTGGTTTTCCTTTAAGTCCTGGATTGGAAAGCTGCTCAATGGATGAGAAAAAGGCATCCATATCGATATGAAAGATGAGCCTTTTCATCAGTAAAACCTTCTAATAATGGCAATTACCTTTCCAATAATTCTTACCTGGTCACTTGAATAGCTTGAAAGATCAATGGGGGAATAATCTGGATTCTCTGGCTTTAGGATTGGCTTCCCATGATTCCTGACGAACCTTTTTAGGGTTACTTCTCCATCAACCATTGCCACAACAATTTCGCCTTCGCTTGGATAAGGATCCTTTTTGACAACTGCTATGTCTCCATCGTTTATTCCAGCATTTATCATACTATTCCCCTTTACCCTGAGAGCAAAAACGTATTTCCCTTTAGCAAGCCTCTCATCAACAACAATATTTCCCTCGATATTCTCATCTGAGATTATTGGCTCTCCAGCAGGAATCCTTCCCAGGATTGGGACTACCCTTACCTTCTCACTTGGAAATTTCTCTTTAAGCCTAATCCCTCTCGCCTTGAATCTTTCTCTTTCTATCAAGCCCTCATCTTCAAGTTTTCGAAGGAAATATCTGACACCATTAGTAGATGAGATTCCAAAGCGCATACCTATCTCCCTTATTGTTGGTGGTAGCCCTACGCTCTCTATTCTCTCCCTTATGAATTCGAATATTTGTCGCTTCTTGTCCACATTCGGATTTTACTACACATTTGTGCAGTAATCAACATAAAACTTTCGAATAATTTTAGTTAGCTTATCTCTTTATTTCAGAAGAGGTTATGGTAAATCAGGAGATATGAAAGCCAGATAACCTTTGCTTCCTTTTTCTATCTCTTATCTATGACCTGCTAAAGTTTGAGAGCTAATTCAGTCACTGGGATTCTATATATTCTAAACCACCTGTATATCTCTTCATTCGAAACCCGCTTGAGCTTCTTCAAACGTTTTCTCTCCTCAAGCACATGGGGGAGGGCAAGAAAAGCATCAATGTAGGCCTTCATAACTATTGCAACAAGTCTAAATGTTGAATATCTCGATGCGAATCTCCCAGCAGCTCCCTTCTTTGATATAGCAGCGTAAGCCTGAAGAAGGTAGCGGAGCAAACTGTAAAAGGGACTTAAGACAACCATTTTGAAGGGGAAATATTTCCAGACAATCCATATACGATTTCTCTCGACAAGGTAAACCTTTTGAGGCGAATACTCTCCTGTAGTTGCGGAATATTTATGATAGACAATTGCTCCTGGCACGAATAGACATCCCCAGCCAGCAAGTCTACCTCTAATCCCAATATCAGTATCATCGCCATAGGCAAAATGCGCTTCATCAAAGAGCCCGATATCGTCAAACATATCCTTGCGATATAGAGCCGCACAGCCACTAGGAAAGAAGACATCGAGCCTATCATCATATTGCCCTCGATCAACTTCCATTCTTCCTCTTCCTCTATTGAGACCATCGGGATAGATAAGATGACCTGTTGTATCAATCACATCAGGTCTATCATAGAAGAGAGTTTTGCTTGCGAACATCCCTATGCGGGGATTGGATTCTGCTGCTTTCACAAGCTCGGCAAGCCAGGAAGGATGCGCCTCAGTATCGTTGTTGAGCAACGCTATGAACCTACCGGAGGCTATTTCTATACCCTGATTGCATGCCATGGCAAAACCATAATTGGAGGGGTTCTGTATGATTTTCTTAACCCAGGGAAAGTGCTCTTTGATGAAGGCAACCGAGCCATCCTCGCTGCCATTGTCAACCACAATGACCTCGAATTGCTTGAACTCCTGCTTCTCAAGCGAAGCAAGACAATCCTTGAGGAGTTCTCTGCCATTGAGATTTGGAATTATTACGGATACCGCTATCTCATCCATGTAAACCTCTCAAGGCTTCGAAACAAAATGCTATACAAGCGAAGTGCTGCCAGTAGTATAATTCAAACACCACGTTGCTAAAAGGGAGAATCGTGTCTTGAACCTCAAGATCAAAGTAAATGATCTCGATTGTATAGATTGTGCAAGAGCACTTGAGCATGTTGCAAGGAGCATAGATGGTGTTGAAGATGCAGAGGTCAGTTTTGCCCTTTCTACCCTCGAACTCAGGCTCAAGGAGGGAGTTGACAGGAGAGCGGTAGTAAAGTCATTAAGAAGAAAAGGCTATGAGGTCTTCCCTCTTGAGGCTTCACTCACACAAAGAGGCAAGAGGAAAAAGGGACTGATTTCAAGAAGGCGCCTCGTTCTAACAACAATATGTGGAATTCTCCTTCTGACATCAGTCGTAAGTCATTTTATAGAGCCCATCTCAGGTCTCAGGACAACCTTGTTAGTTCTAGCAACAATAGTGGCAATTCCTCTCACGCTATTTCGAGGAATAAATGCGATAAGAAGTCGCTCAATCGACATGAACGTTCTGATGAGCATTGCCATTGTTGCGGGAGCTGCGATCGGGGAATGGGCTGAAGCCGCAATGGTGGCTTTTCTCTTCTCGATTGCTGTAATGCTTGAAGCCTCCGCACTTGCTCGTACACGAAGAGCAATAGAATCGCTTATGGAACTCTCGCCAGATAAGGCTAGAGTAATGCGAAAAGGAATCCAAGAGACTGTCAATGCCGATGAGGTAAAACCGGGCGAGGTGATTGTTATTAGGCCTGGTGAGAGAATTCCACTCGAAGGCAAGGTTATAAAGGGGACAACATCTGTCGATGAATCAGCAATAACAGGTGAACCAATGCCTGTGACCAAGCAACCTGGCTCGATGGTATTCGCCGGAACTCTGAATGAGGAAGGGGCTATCGAAGTCAAGGTAACAAAAGCGAAGTCGGAAAGCACTCTTGCTCGAATAATCCACCTTGTAGAACATGTGGAAGAGAAGCGCGCAAAGATAGAAAGATTTGTCGATAGGTTTGCAAAATTCTATACCCCTGCAGTTGTGAGCGCAGCAATCATCTATGCCATCGTTCCATATGCGATTGGTCGGGAGGGCAATTGGATCTATCGCTCCCTGGTTTTTCTAATAATCGCATGCCCTTGCTCCCTGGTGATAGCAACTCCCGTAGCAGTTGTCAGCGGTTTGGCTTCGGCAGCCAAGAAAGGAATTCTAATAAAGGGGGGTGCCTACATTGAGGAAGCAGCAAAAGTGACGACTGTTGCATTGGATAAGACAGGTACAGTCACTGAAGGAAGACCAAGAGTCACTCACATAGTTTCAACAAGCGCCCTTGATGAGAATTCACTTCTGGCTCTCGCGGCAAGTATAGAGATGGTATCAAATCATCCCCTTGCAGGCGCAATCCTGGCTGAAGCGAGAAGGCGACGCCTACACCCCAAACAGCCCCAAGATGCCAAATCGATGCCAGGTATCGGTATGTCGGCTTCAGTGGACGGGAAGCGTTACTATGTTGCCAAGCCTGAGTTTTTTACAAGATCAAGGAGATACGAAATTGGGCAAATGATTGAAGACTCCGATGGGACGCTTGTCGGAATAGGAAGTGAAAAGGAAATTCTAGGCTATATTTACTTTGAGGATAGGATAAGACCCGGAGCAAAGGAGACCACAGAGGGCCTGCGCTCACTCGGTATGTCCTCACTTGTTCTTTTAACCGGCGATAGCAGTGACGTTGCCCAGAAGGTTGCAAGTCACCTCGGGATTGATGAATGCTATGGGAATCTACTTCCCCACGAGAAAGTGGAGCTTATAGAGGGGTTGCGTCGCAACGGCAAAAGAGTTGCGATGGTGGGAGATGGTGTCAATGACGCCCCAGCCTTAGCGGCTTCAGATGTTGGCATTGCCATGGGGGCCGCTGGATCCGATGCTGCTATAAATGCATCAGATGTTGCTCTTATGTCTGAGGATATCACCCGACTTCTACCCCTTTTCAGAATATCAAGGCGCGTCAGATCTATAACCATTGAGAATATCGTGATAGCGATCGGCATCAAATCACTTTTCGTCATGCTTGCTGCTGCTGGCAGTGCGACCATGTGGATGGCCGTCTTCGCAGACATGGGTGCTTCACTTATTGTGATTACCAATGCTCTCAGGCTTGTATCGGATCGGGTATCAAGGCTTGATACTCCTTAGAGGTGACAAACTTGAGGTGCACACCTAAGACAATTTTGCTTGCAATAGTTGGTCTGGCAGTGGTGGTTAGGATTGTCGCTATTGTCTCAATTGACCATCCTCAGAAAGTGCCTCGCAGCCTTGCTGAAAGTGATGCACCTACTTATTATCTCCTGGCCGAGAATCTCCTTAAAGGCATAGGATATCGCTATGGCCCTGATCTTGAGCCAACTGCCAAGCGTACTCCAGGCTATCCCCTCTTCATCGCAGGCATCTTCAGAATTTTCGGAAGAAACTTCAATGCTATAAGAGGAGTTCAATGCGCACTTGAGGCAGTGACAACTTTTCTAGTGTTTGCTCTTTGCTCCTTACTATTCCGCAACAGTGTGGCTGGTCTTCTCGGTTCCCTTGCCTATGCACTCTATCCACCAGGCATTTTATCATCCACTTATATCATGACCGAGAGTCTTTATGCTTTCCTTCTGACAGGCTTTACCGTGTGCCTCGTCATTGCCCTGCTCAGTCGGACAAAATCGCTGGCGCTTGCGGCTGGGATTATTTTCGGGCTTGCAACTCTAACCAGACCGGTCGGCCTCGTACTTCCCTGGGCACTCCTTGCAGTCGGAGTCATCATAAGACGGAACTCATGGAAACTTCTAGCAATTATGGTTCTTGGATTCCTCGTAACAATGCTGCCATGGGCTGCACGTAACCACCGCATCTACGGCAAGTGGATTATTACAAGTACACTTGTTGGAGCAAATCTTTACAAAGGGAATCATCTACCAACGCAAGGTGCTTTCTTCACGTCCACCGATAGCCTCTTTCCACCTGATCTGCGAAACAGGCTATCTGGAAAGGATGAAGTCACCAGGGACAGCATTCTCAGGGAAGAGGCTCTTAAGACCATCATGTCGAATAAGAAACAGGTTGCTGCCTTGATGCTTAAGAAGATCGTTCGTCTCTGGTTTAACCTGGGTTATGGTAGAAAACCATCAGGGAGATCAGTTCTTCTTGCAATAGCCCATGCTCTAATGCTTGCCTTTGCAATCTATGGATTAGAAGTCATGCCACCTGCAGGAAAATTCCTTAGCTTTGTTCCTTTGACCATTATTGTTGTCTCGACCCTCGCCTATCTTGCAGTTGCAGCTGAAGTACGTTTTGTTCTTCCTTTGGTTCCACTTGTTTTGCCATTCTCTGCGGCTGGCCTGATGAGTGCGTTAGGGATAATAGCACGGATAGGTTATGAGACAAGATGAAGTTAGGCTTAAGCTAGGCCAAGTTTTTGCAACACCTCTACCCGATTTCGCAAGATTTGATCTTGAGCGCTTTCCTTTCTCCAACTACATAATCTTCAAAGATGACCTTGCCAGAACCTTTGAAGACTCACGTCGAAAGCTCTCAACTGCTAGGTCATTTTTGCAAGAGCATGGGATCGAACCCATCTTCATGCTGGATGAAGAAGGTGGCAGAGTAAGCCAGATTGAAGCTTTCTTCACACCTGCCCCTAGCCCGTTAGCACTAAGTGAAAATGCGCCTTCAAGAATCGCCGACGTCTATGCCTACATCTCCTCCCTCCTTTCAAAACTTGGGATAGACGTCAACCTTTTCCCATGCCTCGATGTCCTCTCAGAGCCTCTCAATCCAGTCATTGTCACACGTTCCTTTGGAAGTTCATCCGAGAAGGTAATATCGTGCACACAGCAGGCTATCCGCGCCTCGCGCAGGTTTGTTTCGTGCGTTGGTAAACACTTCCCCGGTCACGGAATGACACGCGCAGATTCGCATCATGAGAAGCCAATAGTTGTCACACATCGTAGGGAACTCGAGAGCAAGCATCTTCCGCCATTCAAGCAAGCCATTCAGCTTGGTATCGATGGAATCATGGTGAGCCACTGCCAGTACGTAACCTTGCAGGACGACACACTTCCTGCATCCCTCTCACCAAGGGTCGTAAGAAATTTCCTGAGGGGAACTCTTGGATTCGAAGGGCTCGTTATAACCGATTCTCTCGACATGCGGGCTGTCACTTCCTCCATTGCGCCTCAGGGGCTCGGAATCTTGGGACTTGAAGCAGGTTGTGACATATTGCTCTTTACCGAATTTTCAGACCGTCTGACAACCGCGTTTGAAAGCCTCGTTGAAGCAATGCTCATGGGAAAGATTGATATCGAAAGACTTGAGCAATCGCTCGAGAGGCGGAAACGCATCCTCGAGAGGCTTAAGCTCTTAAGGAACCTTCCTGAGCCCGATATAGATTTTGACTATATGGGAACTGTTGAGAGCATAAGCAAAAAAGCCATTAGGGTAAGTGATCCCAATCGAAGGCTTCCTGTTGGCGAGCATGAGATAGCCCTCCTCGCCACCTCGGATACGATCCTGGGGAAAATTAGAGAAAATGTGGAAACTGTTGTCATCCCCCACGATGTCGGGGATGTCTCAGATAAAGTTCTTCTTCTGTGGATGATGGAACCCTTGCATGTCCCCCAGCTCTTTAGACACGTGGCCCATATGATTGAGCGGGCGCGTTTGTCAATTCTCGTGACAAACTATGATGCCCTGGTAGAACACATCCCTCGCTGTGGAGTCACAGTCATAACACATGATACAAGCGCCACAGCGATTAGCCGGCTCCTAACAATTCTCTTCGGAAGGGCAGCTCACAGTTAGTCCTTAGTTTTGGTCTCCAAGATGCGTGCCGTCCGCGTTCAAACTCAGGCCTAATATACTGGTGTACACCAGTGCTTATATTTATCGACCTTACCCCTTGCTATCTCGAAGTAGAGATTTCGGAGCTTCTTGCAAATTGGCCCTATCTTCCCATCTCCCACTGGTCTGCCATCGATCTCGATGACTGCAGCCACCTGCACGCCTGTCCCGCAGAAAAAGACCTCATCGGCTATATAGAGCTCACTGCGATCTATCTGGCGTTCAACTGTTTCAATGCCAAACTCCTCTCTCGCAATCTCCATTATTGTCTTGCGCGTTATTCCCTCAAGGATATTCTCAAAGGGTGCGGGTGTGATAAGGACACCATCCCTGACGAGGAAAATGTTCTCAGCGCTTCCTTCCGATACATGGCCATCCTGGGTAAGTACAATGGCCTCGTCATAACCCCTTTCGACCACTTCAGTCTTCGAAAGGGCAGAATTTACATAGATCCCTGTTATCTTCGCTCTTGCGGGAGCAGCATTATCATCCACTCGCCGCCATGACGAAACAGCTGCTCGAGCTCCCTCTTCCTTCTCAAGATAGCGGCCAAAAGTTACGGCAAAAATACAAAAGCCGTCCTCGAGATCATGCAACCTTACCCCGATTCCCTCTGAAGCCTTGTAAGCAACAGGTCTTATGTATGTGTCCTCCTTATAGCCTTCCTTCCTCAAAAGGTCGCACGTAATGTCGCAAAGCTTCTCGACGGAATGGTCAAGTCGTATTTTGAGAATCCGACAGGATTGATACAATCTATGGTAGTGCTCTTGCATTCGAAACACAAAAAGCTGCTTCTCTTCATCATTCCAGTAAGCTCTTATGCCTTCGAAAGCGCCTGTTCCATAATTGAAGGCGTGTGTCATGATGCTTATCTTTGCTTCTTCAATCGGGACGAACTTGCCACCGAAATAAGCGAATTTTGGCATTGTAGCCTCCTTTTCAAACGATCTCACTCAATCCAATTGAGAATAACAAGTCGTGGAATTTTCTTCAAAAGCATCTTTCATCGTAGCACCTCTGACATCCTCAAACCACATTTCCGGCAGAATACGAAGGATTTGCGATCCGTATCCGCAATACTGTTGGAGAAATACATCACACAACCAGGATTGTGGCAGTGACCGAGTCCTAGGAGATGTCCGATTTCATGGACAGCCTCCTTAAGGGCTCGCTCTTCAAGCATTGCTCTGGCGATGAGCTCACCATCGAACGAATAACCCAACCTTGCAAGTGAAATGATGCAGCAGCCGGTAGCAGGGATTGCCTCTCCGAATACAAAATTGAGACCATGCGTGTAGAGATCAACCTCAGTCACAAAGAGCATTAAGGTGTTACGATTTCTTCTCTCACAAATCCGCTCGAGAATTGCTGATGAACTGTACTGTCTCCGCTTTGCATTGTAGGCTTCCCGCGGCAATTCTTCTTGTCCGCCACGCACTACCTTGCAAGGGATCACCTCAGGCAGCTCACGCTCCAAAAACTCAAGGACTTGCTCGTCAACTTTGCCAACGCATTTAAGCTCAATCGTCAGCATTCCAAAGGCACCAGCAATCCTAGGTTTGATCCTTGAATAGATATGCTGCTGGGTGTGACTTTCTTATGACTTCCACCTTACCATCATCTATCATAATCTCAGCAGGCCAACCAAGACTCATGAAATTCACCAAGCTCATGGAATATCCGTAGGCACCTGCATTGAAAATCCCAACAATATCGCCTGGCTCCGGCTCAGGAAGAAGCACATCCTTACCACTCACATCTATTGGGGTGCATATGGGACCTGCAACGTTACATAACTTCGTAGCAGGCTGGTTTATCTTGTTCAGAATCTTTATAGGATGAGCAACGCGCATTAGAACAGGCCTTGAGAAGTGATTCATTCCGGAATCGGTGATGACAAAGCATTTGCCTCTTGATGTTTTCACCCTTAAGACCTTTGTGACAAAAATGCCAGCCTCAGCCACTATATACCTTCCGACTTCAACAATCATACGGCAGCCCTCATGTTTTGCTAGCAGCAGTGACCTTGCCCCGAATGCGGCATCACGAATTGGAGTAAGATCGAGAGGTCGCTCATCACCGTAGGGAATACCAAAACCACCACCAAAATCAACGCACCTAAGATCAAAGCCAATTTCGTCAGCCAATTTCAATGCAAGGCGAGCAACATAGTCGAAGTGGTTGGCAATGAAGTTCGCATCCAGCACCTGACTTGCGGAATAAACATGAATGCCCTCTATGCGTACATTGCTGAGCCTCAACGATCGAATCTCGTCCACAACGCCTTCCTCATCTATGCCGAACTTGCTGGGGCCACCAACCATCATCTCTGGTGATATGGGCTCCTCGAGCGTGTTTATCCTTAAAAGCGCCCCAACCGACTTACCCTCCTTGCGAGCTATCCCATCAAGCAACTCGAGTTCGTAAGGCGATTCGACAACGATGGCGAAAATGTTCTCCCTTACTGCAAGTTTGAGTTCTTGCTCTGTCTTACCTGGTCCAACAAAGGCTATATCCCTAGGCTTGAAGCCCACACGAAATGCAGCCTCGAGCTCGCCACCTGAACTCACATCCGCACCCGCACCAAGGTCAAGTAAGAGTTTGCAAATCGTCAGATTGGGATTTGCCTTGAAGGAGTAAAAAATCTCAAAACCCTCAAGGCTTGACTTTAGCTTGGCGAAGTTTTCTCGGATCTTTTTCGCAGAATATATGTAGAAAGATGTGGGATGGAGTCTTATAACGTCAGATATGGCTATGCCATCTATTGTGAGCTCTACATTCGAAGTTTCTCTCAAGAAGCATCTCTCCTGTGAATTTCAATTCTGGACAACCCCTGGAATATGTAAAATGGAAAAGGCTCGGAAACAACAGTATCTATACCAATGGTTTTGCAATACTCTTCGCCAAAATTCGCCCCCGTCTCTGCGAACATGAGAATCTTCGTCCCGTATTCCTTACAAAGATCAACGATGTCACCTACAGCATCCGTCGTGAGTGTCATGCCTGTAATGACAGCAACGTCAACGTGTTTTATATAGTGATAAGTTTTGCCACCATGCTCCACAATGACACCGTGCAATTCCTCTCCAATTAAGCCCTCGTCCAGATCTGTTGCATAGACTTCATATCCTTTCAACTTAAGCCCTTTTACAAGATTCCCGACAACTCCAACATTGATCACGCTTGGTTTTTGCTGCTTGGGTTTGATACCACAAAGTAGCCGCTGAACCTCGTCAAGCAAGATAGCATTACGGCGGGCTGCCTTTTCGATCGAATTTCCAGTTAACTTATAGACATGTGCTGGATTCCTGGGAATCGAGCTGTAAATGGAATCCAGAATTGCTATGCTGTAACAATCACGCTCACCTATTATGTTGCGAGCATCCTTCCCGATAAGGTTCACATCGACATCAAGATCCTTATCGCAATAGCATGACCCTTGCCCGATGGTCTGGCTCACGAGAAAGGCATAGCGGAAGATACGTTCATCAGGATTAGGTTGAAAAGCGAGGTCAATCTTCCAGAGTCCTCTTATGATGAAATCCTCAGGCTTTAAGTGCGCAGTCTTCTTCGTCGCCTGTTCTCTGAGGATATTGTAAATATCAGCCATTGCTACCCACCCCTCGGCTTGCGATTTCCAAGTGATCTTCTATGCTCTGCAAGCCAATCTTCGATGAGGCTCGCAAGCTCAGTCTCATAACCCAGATAATTATGAGGAGCACCCCGAATAACTTTTCCTGTGAAATCCTCTGTGGCTATCATCTTTGATCTTATGCTTGCAAGATAGGCTTGCGGCTCTCCAATAAAAGCTTCCTCCACACTGCCAACGAGGACAAGCGTAGGAATGTGGATCTTACTGAGAGCATGAAAATCGGATGTATCAGTTTCGGATATGTTGAAAATCTTGAGGGGCGAATCGGGTCGAAAAATGTCATAATAGGATGCGGCGGATACTGGATAATGGAAATATTCTCGTGGCATAAGTTCACGCGCTTTCCCCTCGGAAATCATTTTTTGAGATATTGCGAGAGCTTCATCAAACCTCTCACCAAGTGCAGCACGCTGGAGCCCAAAATCATCAGAAGGAGATAGCAAGACGGTGCCTGAAACGGGTGAATCTGGCTTCTTGGATATGTAATAGACAACCTTGAGCGCACCATGACTATGACCCTGAAGGATAATTGAACCGATACCACGATCCTTGAGAAAATCTATCCATGCATCGATATCCAGAATGCATTCCTCAAAAATCTCATAGATAGCACCGATCTGCTTATAGGTGATGCTTCCATCGTCAATACAAAGGAAGTCAGAGATGTAGTCACGGCCTCGCGTATTGACAGTGAGAAAGGCAAAACCCAGCCTGGTAGCAACATCTGAAACGTGATCAATAAAACGGTTCTCGTAGAAATTCCCTGCAAGCCCATGGACATGGATAATGCCATGCGTTGCATTGCTGTCTGGCATCATGAGGAGTCCATGAAGCTCAAGCCCATCGCCTGTTATGACCCTTTGAAACTCCCCTTTCATGCTCCCTCCATTTGGTGTAAGTTTCCTGTGCGACAGGCGAGGCTGCCGTTACAAGACCTTGATGCGATGAGCACCAAGACGACTGCTGCATGCATGCGTTCCCCTACCTTGACACCTGTCAGCTCACCCACCTCTGGCGATTGCTTCAAACCTTGCCTTTAGACGATGATTGGGCTTTGCATTAGGAAGTGCAAGCCCAGCCTTGAGAAGATAGGCATTTATGAAAATGCGATTCTTTAGATAAACATAGGCATACTGCACACTCTTTGAGCCCCTCACTGAGTCATCAAATCGTAAGAGCACCTGCTTGCCAAGAACATGACTCCGAAGGTATTCCACTGCAGCTTCGGCTTCCTTTGCCTTTATCCCTAAGAGCCTAACCCGCTTTCCATCCTCCGTACCGATCGTCGTCGCATTTATTATGCGATTGACACGCAGAAGCTTCTCCTCCTTCGGTGGGTGAGGATTGCATGCAGCAGCCTCAAGATTCTTGATTGCAGGAACATAGGCAAGCTTTCCAAGCTGAACTGGAAGTTTCCTTTCAAGTATTTCAACATTGTGGGAACTTGCATCCTTCAGCTTCCCAATACCAAGTTTCTTCATAATCACTCTGATGAAATCCCGATTTATCTCATAGCCGATCGCGTTGCGACCAAGTTCAAGCGCAGCCTTTACCGTTGTGCCACTGCCCAGGAATGGGTCAAGTACAGTATCACCAACGAATGTAAACATCTTTATAAGGCGCTTCGGAAGTTCCGGCGGAAACATGGCTTCGTGACCAAGCTTGCGGGCGCCTCCAAATGTCCAGTGACCTCGGAAGTACTGCTTCCACTCAAACTTGGTAAGCTTTGATCTTTCCTTGATCTCAGGTGTGACACGCTTGGACTGCCCAAGCTTCCTGAATATGTGGATGTATTCGTAGTCAATTTCAATGATTCCATTGGGAGGATAAGGGAAGGAACCCATCACATTCGCTCCGCCACTCGGATTCATGGTGGTTTTCTTCTGCCAGATTATCGATCCAAGGAAGTCAAAGCCAATGGCTTCACACTGCGCAATAATCTCAGCATGGAGAGGTATGATACGATAGCGACCAAAAGTGGTCGCCCTTGCAAATTGATCACCTATGTTTATGCAAAGACGCGCACCAGGGCGAAGCACACGATAGGCTTCGGACCAGACTCGATATAGGTCCTTAAGGTATGCATGAAGACTTTGCCCGTAGCCTATCTGGTTGGTGACACCGTAGTCCTTCAGGTGCCAGTAAGGAGGCGATGTCACAATAAGATCGATAGTCTCGTTGGCGATCTCAGGTATGGCACGACTGTCGGCAATGTATATTTTGGCTGCAGGTCTCCCCAGATTGTCCCTCATCTCAGCTCCAGGCTAACAACATGCAAACATGCAAGATACAAAACAAGCCGCCACAAGGAATCTCTGTGACTATTCATTTTAATGCAATCAGGAGTAAGTTTCCAGTCGAGGGATTACCAGGAAGCTCCTTTAACCCACTGGATGAGGTAGTTCATACGTCCTGTCAGCAGGGAAATACGCGCCATTACAGTGTAGCCGAAGGATGCTCCGAAAGCCGCCATCAAGATCCAGATGCCGAATCTGGCAACTCTTCCGAATGCGCCCTTATGCTCTTTTGAGAAGAAGAAGTAAACGAGAGCCGAAACAACTCCCCCAAAGACAACTAGCTGAGAGAAAATATTGCCAATGGTTGAAGCCGTTGTCGCACCTGGCTGATAAAGGGGAACCATTGTACTGTGAATCTGGCTTACAAAATCAGATTGAAGATAGCGTGTAAAATTGGTTCCCGCCGCAAAACCTATGACAAATCCCATAGCCCATCGTGAGAGCCATGCGATTCTTGAAACCAATCGCGTGAGCAGAATGATACCAAATGCGAACGGTATGATATAGATCCATTCACGAGGCTGTCCAACTGCAGCCGGCAGCACACCACCCATATGCGCTGGCCATAACCTGGCTATCATATTGGGTATCAGGGTTGTCCAGAAAGCAACCGTCATCCAGTAGGCGGCTGAAATTCCAACGAAAAGATGCTCAGCAAACTTATAGAAGGGATTATCCTTGTAGAGAAAGCTGAATATCATGAGTGTAAGCAGTGAGGCTATCCACACCCCGACTGCATGCGCAACTGGAGTTGTCAGAATTGGTTGGCTCTCAAGGATAATCATCTGTATTTCCTCTTCCTCCTTCTCTCAAGCAGATAGGTTATGTTTCCAAGAATGATGAAAGCAACTATTACGAGGTGAGCTGTCACCTGCGGTCCCATAGTTGTGCTGGCTATGCGCGAACGCTTGGCGTATTTGGGATATTTCTTCACTAAGGCATATTCATACTCAGCCGCGCCCTGAAGCCCACCCATAAATCCCACCATCTGCTTAGGATAGTATGGATAGAGAAGGGGGGCCATGACAGCCGTCGTTCCACCTCCGACAGGTATATCCCCAGGATCGCCAGCAAACTGGATCCACTCCTTGGTTCCGGGAAAGCCTGAACCCAAACCTATGATGAGATCAAAGTCGCGCAAAGTCCGAATATCCTTCATCATAGGAAAGCTGTCGATAGGCTTGCCACTCATATCAGTTGTGTACATGCCCTTGAAATCAGAAAGCAGCGTATTTATGAGCCCCTGGTTGCCCGCTTTGTATCCAAGATGAATCCAATCAACCCCATAGACCTTGTCAGGAAATTCCACCTTTATTATTTCGTCGATAAGCTGCTGGGACTGCCTCGATCCTGTTGGCCAGAGAGCCATGAGATAGATGCGATGGCTCTTTTCAAGAGCATGCCGCGTTACCGCATTAGCCATAGGCTGATTTTCGGGAACAGTGCTCGGCCCATAGTCGAAGCTTATGAGTATTCTCGAACCACCAGGTAGGCTTTCTATTTTGTCAAAGAGGGATTGAACTATCTCACTTGTTGGTATCGACGTCGCGTAGTGAAGAACCAATGGAATGATGACGGCTATTGCAATCAGCAAGAAGACATAACGACGATCAACTGCGCCTAAGCGTTCAATAATTGTCAGTTTCTCTTCTTCAGCCATTTCAATCCTTACCTTCGGTTCCGAGATAAGACCTTTCAATTCCAAGAATGAGTCTCAAAGATGCGGAAACAATCCCCAAGGCGATGCCAATCATGATAGCTCTTTGCCCAGCCATGTTAGGAACAGACATTATCCATGTGCTCAGATTTGGTATGTGCAAGAACTGCAAGGGTTTTGGCAACCAGAATGTGAGATAATAGCCGAGCGGCGTTGGTCGAAGAAGTATGACAAAGGCAGCAAGCAGAAGAATTGTTGCCTCCTTTGTCTTTGCTCTAAAGGCTCTGTATGAAGCCGACGCTACGAAAAATGCAAGCAAGGAAAACATCGTTGCCTGTAGAGGCTGGAAGGTTGCATCATAAAGATACTTGAGAAGACTTCCATCAGCCTGATAATCACCAGTCCAACCACCTGGAACTCCAATCTTGAGGAGACCAGCACCAAGCATGAGGAAGAATCCAGAGACGGTTACGATACTATACTTCCAATCCCGCCGCCGGTTCTGAATCCTTGAGAGATGGACCTTAAGCAGGTTGCCCCCACCAAGTATAAATGCGAAAACAGCAATGACATCGTAGAAAATCGAGAATTTGCTATCAAGTCCAGTGAAGGGCCAGTGCGGGATGAACATGGCAGCGATGAGGACAAGCCCAACAATGAAGGTAATTACAAGTGGTACCGTCCGCTTCATCTGAGTGCCTTCCTCAGAAATTCATCGTGAAAAGACGACGTAACCAGTTGCTTGCTGCAAGCAGAGTCTCATTTCCTGTAGTACTGGCAAGTGTTGCCAGAGCGACTCCGGCAACGATGAATATTAGAGCTATTGCCTTGCCTGCATCCTGGCCTTTGAGACTCCCTTGCATCTTTCGATCCTTCGAAAGATATGCACTCGCTGCAAAGAGCTCCTCACCGATGAGGGTGTAGTCACATGCCGCAACAAAGAATGGCAGCTGTGTTGGCATTGCAGTACCTGCAACTTGAATTGCACCGATCGAGTTGCCTGTCTCTGCAAGTATGAGAGATTCTGCAAAGAAAGCCCCCAGATAGAAACAAGCTGCTGGCCGCTGCCTGACCATTATTCCATCCACTGCTGCAACATAGCCAAATTGCTCATCCGTAATGTAGTGAACAATGTCGTCATTGTAGAGATCAGGTCTGCCAGCTTCAAGATAAGCCTGTCTGACTGTCTCCCGACCTACACTCATAACGATTGAACGTGAAACTGGAACCTCAAGCTTTGTTTCATAGGTTGCAGCCTTCCTGGCAATGTGCGCAAGCAGGGTCATACCTGCAACCGTCTGGACGTTATCCATATCCTGGATACCCGGTATGAAGAGAATCGGTTTACCCATCTCGGTTGCACGTCCAACAGCCTCATCGATGGCCTCCAGCCCGGAAATTCGTCTGATATAGAGTTCCTTCCCTTTTGCGCCAAGAAAAATGAAGTAAGTTATTGCAAAGACAAGGATAAGAGCAATGACAAGCAGATTAGCACGGGTGCGATCGAACCACTGTTGTTTTGATTGCACAGGTCCTGCAATGACGGGCGCACTCGCGACGCTATCGGCTAAGGCCACTACCTGGTAATAATATGCAGTGCCATCATGCGTCCTTGAGTCAACAAAGCGGCGGGTTCCTCCTGGCACTTTGGCTACAACTTCACTGCTCTCAGGTGATCCGACGTAACGTATGATTCTGTAACCCGTGATGATTCCATTTTCACCTGTGTCGCCTGGGGAAAGCTCCCACTCGAGAGTTATGCTCCCACCCTTATCGCTCGGCGTGTCATATGCCTTCAAGGAAATCGGTGGCGGTACAGCGAGGGAATCACTTTCCTGGGCTATCGCACTTGACGCTACGAGGATAGCAGCAAGCGCAACTATCAAGGCAACCTTATGCATCCTTATCCTTTCCAAGTAAGGATAGGCAAAGTCTAATTGTTGTGAGAATAGTAATCATACGCTTGGCAGATCTGTCAAGCACAAACATCCCGCATTGCCTTTCGATTGACACTACCAGAGCAGGAGCGATAGGATAGGTACAGTCAACTCAATCTAGCTTAAGGAGGAACCCATGAAGTACAGATGCAAAGTTTGTGGCTATGTCTACGATCCCGCTGTGGGTGATCCGGATAATAATGTGCCTGCTGGCACGAAGTTTGAAGACGTTCCTGATGATTGGGTCTGTCCGGCGTGTGGAGCTCCGAAAAGCATGTTTGAGCCTATGCAAGCGGAGTGAAACGCTAGCCCCGACGTTTCACAAACTCGACCAATCCGGCATCAGCAGAGATCTCGAAGCAAAGTCTTACAAGATCGGGATTGGTTTCTCCAATCTCGGCTGCCACAACTCTCGAAATGTCGGCGATAGAACGCTCGCCATCAGCCCAGAAGAGGGAAAGTATCCAGATGAGATCAGCCTTGGCTTCGCGCTTGCGCCATCGATTGTAGCGGCTACGCCGTCGCCCAGTTGTTCTGCGCAAAGCATGCTCGGGATAGACAGGGCCAGGAATGAGACGCCTCACAACATGATCAGCTTGCTCCTTGATGCGATCATGAGCACGTTTGCGCATACTTGCAGATAAGGAAGCAACATCACATACCTCGGCCTCAGCCTTGACACACTTGGTATAGGCTCTCATTTGATCGCGTATCCTGCGCTGCAGGGATTTTGATCTTGGATGCAGGCTGCCCAAACCCATGAGGACCTTCCTGCCATATTCAAGTAAGAGGCCCGCCTCAAATTCGAGACTTACCCACATCGGGGCATCGGATTGAGCAAATTCAGCCATCTTGTCAACCGCATCTCTCCGAAGTGCCTGGCCAACTATGTCAGCACAAAGCTTGAGATCATTCTCGTCAGCTCTGGCAAGCGTATAAATGACCGCAGCACCTATAAGTCCAATAGATCGGAGCATCTCGGGAGATACCTTGTCAGGCGTGTCAGCACTGGTATGGTAGAAAAGATCTGGCCACTGGATAAGCATAGCGGTCGGCACTCCAACAAGGGGATCCGAAAGGACATAATGGTCACTACCTCCTGAAAAACTCGTTGTCTGCATTCGTACAGAGAGCAGATCACTTGATAGCCCCGTGTCCCCCTTATGACTAAGGACCTTGCGGGCTGCATGCTCTATGAGGTAGTGGATGAATCCACCTGAAGCCATAGGTGGAGCTTCAATGCAAAGAGTCGAGCCAGTTACATCCTGGCGTTGGCCAACCATATCCAGATTAAGCCCTGTCACGAGACGCTGCCTGGCAGAATGCTCGCGCGAAAGGTACGCGAAGGTTCCTGTTATTTCAGGTACCAGAAGAAATCTTATCCCGAAGCGCGGTTGGGGAAGAATCTGTCTCTCAATGAGATTGGAAAGGACCTTGTGGATCTCGAGAAGAGCAGCAACCCCAGAGGCGTTATCATCTGCTGAAGGTTTGGGGTGGCACAGATGTGCAATCACCAGAACCTCTCTATCCTCTCGGCCCGCTATGAGTGAGGTTACAACCTCAAGTGTGCCAGGATAGGTTTCGCTCTCCACCAGTGCCCAAGCCTTAACGGGTCGCCTTTGGCTGCGAAGGTGGTTCGCAAGCCTATCGCCGTCCTCAGGTGTAAGCACAAATCCGAAAAGTTCATTCTCATCCCACCAGAAGGAATTGTACTGGCGCGCACCATATACACCTGAGCCAAATCTCACACCCGGCAGGTGCCTTTGCTTATAGAGAATGATACCACTTACGCCTGCGCTAGCCGCTGCCTCATACACATGACTTGCCCTCCAAGCATCACATAAAGCGATCTTCCCCCTCGCTCTTTTGAAATCCTTCTCAGTTCGTCCATCCCCACCATCGATTACCTCGGCTGCGATCCCATGCGGCGGCGTCGCCTTGCTCCTTTGAATCACCGAAATGGCACAGTCATTAAAATCGGCTAGCTTTGCTGCAAGCTCGGGTGGCGAGATAATCTTGAGAACAGCTTGTTTTATGGACCATTCATCAAAGGAAGGGAAGTGCCAGAAACTTGCACCACGTTCAGCAGGATAGTGGATAAGACGAGCATCTCCACTATCCTCGAGAAGATGGTCTATGCAATACTCAGCAGCACGGCGGTAGCCAGGGCTAGCTTGGATGCGATGGAAACGCGAAAGGGCAAGGACGTGATCGTAAGCTCTCTCGGCTGAAATCTCTGACGAAAGTGTGTGCAAGAGCTCAGTAAACATTGAATCCTCGATGTGCGCGGCTTGCTGGTATGGTATCAAGTCAGTCCTCAAAGGGTCAATGAATAGTTTTTGGTAATGCAATCTCTCGCTCATCTTACCCTACTTCCCTTTGAGTCCCCGACCTCTAACGAGGAATTGGCAAAAGCGCTCCACTGCTACCAATCAGTTACTACTTCACTAGCGGATTGCTTGACAATAGGGGATAAGTTGTGATATCCTTTAACGTAGAAATTGGCTTTTAGAGAGAGCAAGAAGTGTAAGACCGGCGGAAGGGGGTGTAGATAAGAGGGTCAACTAAGTGTAGTGTGAATCAAATGGAGGTAAACGAGATGAGGAATTCGGTTTTGGCAATTGGCTTGATAGCGATACTTCTGGTCGCCGGGACAGCTTTCGCTGGTATTCCATCAGCAAGCACTTCCACTGTCGAAAGAGAGGGTCAAGGGACGCCAGAGTGCAATCCCGATGTGGCTGTGATTTGTCCGGCCAGTGACATGGGACAGGTCTATGTGACAGTGACTGTAAGGAATGTTTATGGTGATCCACTTGCTGACAAGGTTGTGAACTGCTATCCCAGTGTTGTCTCTGGAGGTTTTTGCTTCTGCCCCGGCGAAGATTCAAAACAAGATACAACTGACTCCAATGGACAGGTGTTCTTCACGTTCTCGGACTTCGGCGGTTGCGGCGACCTCGAATTCGGTGCAGACTGCGAGGGTGTTGTCTTTAACCCTTCGGCGACAATATATATCGCCAGTCCCGACAACAATGGTGACTGCACTGTTGGACTGCCCGATTTCATTAGTTTCGCAGGTGTCTACCAGACAGCTGATGCCTGCAGTGACTTTAATTGCGATGGAACCGTTGGAATAAGTGACTTCATAATTTTCGCGGGTCACTATAACCACACTTGTCCTTAGGCTGCCATAGTTTTAAGTGAAACCCTTGAAGGCGGGTAGAGTCTACCCGCCTTGTGTCTTTTCCCCTGTTCAGTCCGAGCCCACCTTTGAGTGGTATCTGTTGCTATAGCGGGAGATTGAGGAGCTCCTTCATCAGCTTCGCATTGCGGGCAGCCTGCCCGGCGTGGCAATTATTGAAGAAGACAAACGTTTTCTTCGCCCTTGCTGCCATCCTCCTTATCTTCTCAACCCATTCCTTGAGCTCATCTTTGGTGTAGAGATAATCATAGCGGTCTCCGCCTCCACCCCACCAATTCTTTGCATTACGCCCATGAAGGCGCACATAACCAATGTCAGTGGTGACTTCCGCAATCGGAGGGACAAGCCCCTTAAGGCGTGGTTCATCAACAGCGCAGTAACCTATTCCCATTGATCTTAGATTCTCAAAAAGATCAGGAGTTATCCACTCACTATTGCGGAACTCAACGAAGAGAGGGAAGTCCTGAAATTTCTCCTTCAAGAACTCAAGATGTTCGATGTTCTCGCGTGTCCGCTTGAATCCCCAGGGAAACTGAGCGATTATTCCACCAAACTTACCCGCATCTATGATCGGCTGAATCGCATCCTTGAACTGACGATAGAGTGCACCGTCTTTGGATTGATTGTGTGTCATCTCCTGGTTTGCCTTGATGACAAACTCAAAATCAGATGGTGTCTTTTCCTCCATGCGCCTGAGCACAGCTGGATGAGGGATGCGATAATAGGTTGAATTGACCTCAACCCCACGAAAGTGTTTGGTGTACTCTTTGAGCATATCACCCTTGCGAATGCCACGTGGATAGAAACTTCCCACCCAATCATCGAAGCTGTAGCCAGATGTGCCAACTATGATTCCTCGAGCCTCATCCGCCATCGCAAGACCTCGACACCCAGTGTGACCCCAAGACCAACCGCAATCCCAAGTGAGAAACCCCATGTGAAACCGCTTGAGAGCGAGCCATACAGGCTATCGGGGATGTTCGCCCCAATTGCAAAACCGTAGATTATGAATCCACCAAACCCGCAGAGAAGGGCAGGCAAGGCTGCTCCAGCCACAATGCGCAAGGAAGCTCTATTTCTTCTTGTCATCCAGAGAGCACTCAAGATTCCTATGGTAATAAGTGTGGCAAAGATGAGGAAGCGTGCCATACTGCCTCTTTCGCTTTCAACAAAAATACCCCAGAAGACCGTGCTTGCAAGGATGACGATCATAGCATCTCGTCTGCGAACAGCGGTTGCTGCTGATGCGATCAGCGAATAAGCCAGACCGTAGGTCACGAACATAGCAAAGGCATGTTGCTCAGCAACCGATAGCCTGCCGAAGATGAGAAAATGACGCAGCAGCCAGCCAATGGCAATAGTCGAAAGGATGCCACAAACAGTAGGAAGGCTAACTGCGAGCTCTTTGGGTACGTTGCGCGCCAGGGCCTAACCCCTCCTCGTAGATTTCTCAATATTATAATCCCACTCGGGTTGCTTAGAGTCAAGTTGTTAGAGGATTGCCTTAAAGCCCGGTCGTTTCCTTCCAACCGATTCTCACATAGTTTAGATGCTGAGTAAGATAGTAGGAGATAGCCTCACTGCTATAGAGGATGGCTGGGTTTCCTCCCGTGAAAGCCCAATCACTTTCACCTTTTACGACAACGGCACCAAGCACCCAAACTGTACCCGTCATTTTGAAATCACCCTCAATGTAGACAAGCCCTCGCCAGACAAAATTGCCGGCAGATTTGAATGAGCCTGTGATGTAGAGAAGCCCTGAGCCATCACCGTTATTCCACATGACCTGGGGACCGCCTGCATTGTCCACGTAGGTAATCCCATCCTGCGGATCTGCAACACCAACATCCGTGTAGTCTGCATTGGCGAGGATTTGAGCCAGATCGTCATCACTAATGCCGAGAGTCTGCGCAAGGGTGAGAAACTGGTTACTTGAGGATGTATCTTCAGGCGAAGGATAGCCAGCCAGATCTGTACTACCACGCTTATCTATGATATCACCTGTTGTCATGACACCAACAAGACATCCCGCACCAAGGTCATTTGTCCTGCCTGAACACAGCTCCCAAGCCATACATCCTGGAAGTGAAGTATAGGTGGGTGTGTCAATCCTGTGATTGTGTCCACAAACTGTCACATTACCCCTTACATCAACACCCCTGTCGCAGAGAAGTCCAGCTCGAGCGTTCACATTGAGGGGGAAGCGCGTTGCCTCCACAACAATCCGACGTTGAGCTGTGCCAGCATGACCTGTTACGGTGATAACTTCAACTGGACTTCCCGATGTAAAATTCTCAGGTGGATAGCGTGACCCATCGTACAGAACTATCTCACCAGGCTCTCTCACGCCATCATCGTCGAGATCGCGCCATTTGTGCTCAATCGTTATCGCCTGGCTAGCATCATCAGGCGAGCTGTATTCAAGCCACGAGCCAGCAGCCTGGATTGTAGGTGTGTAGGTTTCACCTGATGGAGCAGTTGGCACTTCATCTGGTGCGCAAAGGAAAATCTTGACACGCCAACCGGGATCATAAGGCAAACTATCGTCATAGATAGCTGCATTGAAGGTCCCACCGTTTACTGTGATTGATGTGGGATTAGAAAGCTCCATTCGATATAGGGCCTCTTCAACGCCAGCCTCGGCCACATAGAGCGCCTGAGCATATTGGGTCTGGTGCTTCGAGATGTTCACTTCGGTCCTGCTGAGAAAAGCCAGTGTTGTCCCTATTGCAAAGAGCGCAACTATGGTAAGGATTGCAAGTACAAGCCCTGCGCCACGCTCGCTATTTTCGATCATGGTCTTTACCTCTCTAGTCGTTGAAGAAGACAACAACATGCCCCTGACTCAATGAAGTCCTTGTCCCAACAGCAATATCAGGGCGGTAGTCTTTGTTGAAATCGTTTATCGTCAGCGTGATCGCCTCACCGATATTTGGGCTCACCCAGGCATTACCGCTCGATGGCAGATATCCGTAGCATTGATATACAAGAAGATTCCCTGAGTAAGTCCCGGCTTGCTTGATCCCAACTGCAAGATCGGGATAGACATCACTGTCGAACCTATCAACACCCATACAGAGAACTTCCCCGTTGAGGTGCAGCGTGTCTGATGGTTCATATTCGCCAAATCCGTTCAAGACGCCGAAGGTGCCATCACCATTTCCAAGCCACAGCTCAACCATGCCCGTGCCCTCACCTGTCTTAGTTCCCACAAGGATATCTAGATCACCGTCTGTGTCTTCGAGCATATCGGTTACAATCAGACAGTTGACCTCACCAGCCGCATCGATTTCTCCATGGTAAGCGAACTTCCCATTTGGGGAACCGCGGTCACGGAATATCTCAATCTTGCCTGTATTCACGCCTGAGATAGTTCCAAGGATAACGTCATCCGCCGGGCTATTGCAGACATCACCGACACCGAGATCTCTTACTGAATTGAGCACCGGTCCACCAATATCATCATAGATATCATCCGAAGTGTGGCTGAAATTGCCTGAACCGTCATTAAACCAGACTTCAAGTTTGCCTTGAGGATAAAGGTACTCGGTCCCAATCAATGCATCAGGATCACCATCATCATCAACATCAGAAAGTTTTATCGCGAGAATATCTGCGAGTGTACTTGCTACAAAGAAACTGCTCGGAGATGTTGGGAGCTTACCCTTGTGACTTCCATGGGTCTGGGTAAGCCAAACAAGTACCCGCCCTGTGGCACTCGTAAGTCCTGTTACGACATCATTGACACCATCACCATCAACATCAGCAGCGTCTATTGAATAGATATCCTCAGCGGGGGTACGGCTATAGGTTGGTTCCTGCTCAAAAATTGCTGAGTTCGGAGTACTCGAGTTGCGCCAGTTGTTGAACCATACATTGAGGTTGCTTACGCCGCTAACGTACTTCGTGCCCAGGATTATCTCTGGCTCGTTTTTGTTGTCCTCGTGGAGATCGGCTGATGTTATGCACAGAGCACGCTGGGTCTCGCCAAGGGTTATCACTGTGAAGCTAAGATCGGTCGCAAGTTTGTCACCAAAATTGACTGTCACAGTTGATTCGGCCTGTACAACAACACCCGTAACGTGGTTTATCGTCGTGGATTCATAGCCACCGAGATCCTCCTCAGTCACATCATATGTGCCCGGTGCGACTGTGAAACTGTAAAGCCCGTCAGCATCAGTGAGAGTGCTGTCACCTGTATTCAGTCTGAGAACAACACTTGCAATCCCCGATTCGCCTGGATCAAGAATTCCATCTTCGTCGCTATCAAGGAAGACCTTGCCAGCTATTGTCCCAGTTGATCTTACAGGCAAAAGGCCGAAGTTGACATGAACTGTATCGCCTTCACCACTTAGAGTCCTGTCAACAGTCGTCGGACCAACAGCTGCATAGCTCGGAGGCACAACGAGGGTTATTGAATAGGTCGAGACGGGAACGAGGAACATGTATGAACCATCCCACGAGGTTGTATCCCTATCACCAGTGTTGAGATAGATTTCAACGTCGGAAACACCATCTCCAGTAGGTATCGGGTCTTCCCCAGGAACCTCTTCATAAAGGAGGACACGACCCAAAATCAATCCGTAGCCACCTATGGCTTTGTCTCCAAAATTTACGCGGGTGGCTGCACCTTTCACGGCTGTAACTACAACTGCATTCGGTGTTGTTGAAGTGTAACCTACTGGATCGACCTCCGTCACGGTATAGGTACCTGGGTCAACCCTGAATGCATAGCCTCCCGCAGCATCTGTCGTTCTCTGAGCGCCGGTGTTGAGCCTCACTGTGACACCCGAGAGGCCACTTTCGGCGAAGCCCTGAACGCCATCCGAATTAAGATCATTGAAGACAAGGCCGACGATATAGGCTGAACGCAACGGCGTATTTCTTACGGTAACTTCTGAACTTATGAGGGTTTCCCTGTAGCCTTCGTTTCTGCTCACCCTCGGATCGGTCGCCCTTGCACTGCCAATAGCATTGATACCTATTCTTTTGATAAGGGGAAGCGTCCCGGCAGGTATGGGGGTAAGAGTCGCTATTTCAGATTGCTGCAGAATGCCGTCACCTGAAACGTCGCCCCAGAGAACATCAGGTGTTGATGCATCACCGTCATCATCATACCAGTAGGTGAAAAGCGGCATGGGGTAGCTGCCGTCATCGTAAGGATCAGGCCCTCTCACGAGAGCTATTTGCTGGCTTTCTCCTCCGTTGGACGAGCCATTGTAACCATAGACCTGTCTTATAAGTGCATAATCGTAGGGGTTGCGCGTTTGCTCAATGGCATCATCACCGTTGTCTCCGTCATCGATCACGCCATCGTTGTTGGAGTCCAGGGTTAGCCTTATCGTTTCAGCCCCCGTTGTGTAGGTACGCGTTGGGGCATAATGAACTGCGCCTGAGGGCGGCACTGTGGCTGGAGATGCATCGATATCGATAGCGGTTGGATAGCCGGGGCTACTGCTATTATCAGGATTTGGCTCAATGTTGGCATTGAAAATCAACTCGTAAGGAGATGCATAAACAATACTTAGCTGCCCATTGCCGACGTCAACCCCATAGCCGACCGACCGCAAATCACGCGTAAGATAATCCACTGCAACCCTTGCATTCTGCTGTGCCTGAGCATCGATGGAGGCAATGCGGGATGCGCGACGGCTACTGTTAAGCACATAGAACAGGGCTATCGCTATGATTCCAGCAACAACGAGTACGATAAGTGTCTCAATCAGGGTGAAACCTTTGTTTCTACCCATATTCCACCTCTCAAGTCTATTGTCAGCCTCTGCGATGTGAAACCAATCTCACCTCACGAGTGGTTGTTCCATGTGGATAGGTAACCCAGACTTCAATCCGCTTCATCCCAGCTATGGGCGTGTCATTTGTCACCGACCAGTAGCGATTGAAACTTGATTTCACAGGATTACCGGGATCAGCATGAGTCCCTTCAGCAAGATCACTATCGGTTGAACGAGCATTGAGCAGGATCTCCATCTTTGCCTGAGCAAGGTCTGTAGCAATTGTTCTCTGTTTACTTTCGTTTATGTGCTGGGTGCCAACGGGAAAGAGACCTGCAAGTCCCATGAAAGCGATAGCTATGATTACGCAGACAACCAGCAATTCGACCAGAGTCAATCCTCTTTGATCACCTAACATCGCTCATTCTCCCTGTGCGTTCTCCTTGCCCATTTTCATTGCTCATCCTGCCTCCTCACCCTCCATGGCTTTTCCTGCTTGCTCACTTCCCTTGCTCGTCCTCCGCCTCCCTAGCTATCCATTCTTGAACTCCTGGCTTTTTTGCTCTGTTTTGTTCCCTCGCCCTTGAGGCTCAGTCTTCTTCATAGGCAAAGATGTCTGAAACATAAATGAGACCTGTCGGTGCGTTGACGATTATCCTCTCAGCTCGGTTGTTGCTGTTGACGATGACAACATCGCCACTTTCATCCGCTGATCCCGTTGCAGAGAAAACCACGTCGTCCTCGTCAAAATTGATATCGGCAAAACTTAGACCACCAGGGAGATTGTATGGCCCTGCCTGAGTCTCACCAGCATCGCATACGCCATCACCATCAGCATCTTCGAAAAGCAAATAGGTCCCATCGTCTTCATTGAAGACTACAACCACGGGCAATGCCGTTGCGACGGCTCGTTGGCGAGCTAGCTTTAGGGTGCCAGCCACGCCTTCGGAAGCTTGAACGAGCGTTACTGAACTTGTGTGACGCCTAACACCGGGAAGTGTAGCTGCAAGAATGAGCGCCATTATCATTACAACAACCATCAACTCAATAACGGAGAATCCACCTTGCCTGTTTTGTCCTGTGATGGCTGTCTTGCTTCTCATTTCAGCCTCCAATCGCGTACAATACTAAAACCCGAAATCCAGAATGTGCACAGACCGTGCCAATAGCTTTATCGACAGGTTGCCCTGGTGACCTTAACTCATTAAACGAAAGGGGGTTAGATCAGGACTGAATTTGCTTGATAAGCGATTGCTGAGGTGAAGGTGCAAAATGCAATGTGGCAATGCAGGAAGCACGGAATTTTCAGGGGCTCGGGGGCTTATATGGGAGCGAGATTTTCTTCCGTGGAGAGCGAGACGGCAATTTCTCCTTTCACTCCTGAGGTGGCAACGAGGCGCAAGGGTGGTGCTTTGCCAACCGAGAAGAAACCTGGATTTCCCTTCTCAGAATATCGAGGTTCTACGCCACAAGCCTAAAGGCGCGCTACCCAAGCTTAGATTGAACTGCTGATTTCTTACCGTCAATTGTCAAAGGCTTGTCTCTGCGATCGTCGATCTTAACAGATGTGAGAACTCTGACCGCTCCCTGCTCAAAGCATGCTTCATGAACTTTCCTAACAACTTCAAGGATTGCTGCCACATCCCCCTCAACATTCGTGCTCATTGAAGAGAGCTCATACTTCAATCCGCTCTCCTTGACTATCTTGACAGCTTGGGCAACGTAGTTGCTTATACTCGGGCTTGGAGTCCCAACCGGCACAACGCTTATCTCAGCAACAGCCATGGTGACCTCCTTTCACATTTGGCTTCGTATCCCTAAACTTCCACGTTTTTTATTCGATGTTATCTCATATCTTCGAATTTACCTTTCTTACATATTTCGTTGCTCACGGCCCATCGTTGCAATCCATCGCAGCGATGCTTCGCGGTCCGGGTTTCAGAACTTCTCCCAGTGAAGTACATCTGAAAGAGCGCGCTTACCATGAGGCTTTGGCTGCTGAGCAGGATAGCCAAGGGCAATCAGAGCAACAAGCTTGTGGTCCTTGGGCACTCCCAAGAGCTCAGCAATGGGCTCGCCATAGGCTTTGCCATAGCCGGCAACCCAGCATGTGCCAAGTCCAAGTGCATGGGCAGCGACAAGCATGTTCTCAGTTGCTGCTGAACAATCCTCAAGATAATGTTTCACATCTTTTGAAAAGACGACTATGCAGGCACCAGCCTGAGCAATGAACTTACCATAGTCGGTGAGATCGGCGATACACTTTCGGGTCGCTTCCTCGGTCACAACAATAAACTCCCATGGCTGAATGTTGTTTGCTGAGGGTGCCAACCGACCACAGTCAACGATCGTCCCAATCAGTTCCTTAGGAACTGGCTTGGGTTCATAGACCCTTACGCTACGCCTCCCTTTCAAAGCTTCAATTGCGTCCAAGCGGATCCACCTCCTCTCAAGTCTTGAGTCAGTGCGTCTTCAGTCCTGACAACATGCATTGTATGCCAGGATGTGTGGCTGTCATATACGATCAAGCACGTGCACTATAGATAATAGAAAGCCTGATCCAAAACTCAAGTCAAATGGGTTCTTCCGAAATAGCAACCCCTGAGGGAAAGGGATATTCAAAAACTCCTGTGTCATGCTGATAGTGAATCAACTGGAAATTATGCTTTTGTCCCAAGAAGGGACTTCAACAATATGAACCCACTTGCGAATCTTATGAAAGCAGGTGTAGGATGAGCGAAAGGGGAAAAAGATCTCAACCGGAGGCAAGTACATCCGAACAATTCGGGTATGAATGGGTTATAAGCCATTACATTAAAAAGATACATTGGGGGTAGAGAGATGAAGAGTCTTAAAGCAAAAATGTTTAACAAAAAGGCATCCGACCCGAGAAATAAACCCAATCAGATTATAGAAGCTATAGGACTAAAATCTGGTCAGGTTATCGCTGATATAGGATCAGGTGGTGGTTATTTTACATTACGGTTTGCTGAAATAGTGGGTGAAGAGGGAAAAGCTTACGCAGTAGATACAGATGAAAAACTTTTAGAATTCGTGAACAATAATGCTAAGCAGAAAGGACTAAATAATATAATTACGGTGTTAGCCAAAGATAAATTGGAGCTACCGAAAGAAAGTTTGGATTTTGTGTTTATGCGCAATGTGGCACATCACATATCAAACCGTGTTAGTTACTTTAAGGATCTGAAGAGATTTCTGAAGCCTTATGGCAAAGTGGTCATAATAGAGTATAGGAAAGGCAAACCGTTTACATTCCGTGGAATGTTTGGACATTATGTATCCAGGGAAGCTATTGTTCAAGAAATGGAGGAAGCAGAGTATGTTTTGGAAAAAGAATTTGATTTTTTACCAGAACAACATTTTGTGATCTATTTGAATAAACAAAAAGAGGCGTAGATGGTATGAGCATAAATCTGGCAACCGCGTATATCAAGCGGGTATCTAGCTTCGTGCCTCCGGCACTTCGCCCAAATCCTCACTGCGCTTGGACTTCGAATTCCCCTAGACGTCATTGGACATTACTGGGCTTATGGTTTTCCGTACGATCACAGGCTAAAGCAATGGACGATAGTCATGAACGCATTTGATTACATTTTGTCTAAGCAACTCCAGTGGGCACATCGCAACAACATAACAATTGTTAGGAGCAGCGGTAGCACTGGTCGCCAGGTCTATACTCAAAAGCTAGATGACAACCTCTTCGAGCCTCTGCTACCTGATGTTCGAAGTGATTTTATTCAAGGTGATGGCAGAGAATTAGCCGGAAATCCCTGTAAAATGCAAGCAGTTCACTCTTCATCCGTATTGAGTGTAAATATTTTCCAATACTGGAAAAGGATAGACCAAATCCCTGCTATAGCTGCCGCATGTGGATTTTGCAATAGAAGTAATAACGCCTCCCAAGATATCAATTTCGAGGTTAAGTTCCCAATAACTAGCGAATTCCAGTATAGCCCGAACATTGATGTTGTCATTAGAAACTCACCGAAATTCAGGTACAGAGTTTTTGCAATAGAATGTAAGTTCTCGGAAGCGTATTCCTCACGAAAGGCTTCCGGGATTGACCCCAGATATATTGAGTTAAAGAATTTGTGGGCTGATATACCAAATCTATACAAGTTCGCAAGAACAATAAGTCCTGTTGATCGTAAATTTGACCATCTAAGTCCGGCTCAATTACTAAAGCACATCTTAGGACTGAAAGAAAAGTTTGGTAGGAATAAGTTCCGACTTCTCTATCTCTGGTACGATACGATAGGACTGGAGAGTGCAAAGCATCGTCGAGAAATAAAGGAGTTTGTTGAAATAACAAAGGCAGACGGCATCTATTTTCATGCTATGAGTTACCAGGAATTGATTATTAAGTTGTCAAACAACTATAGGGACATACATAGAGACTACATAGATTATATCACCGAACGATATCTATGATATTCTGTAACTCGAAAATGATGTGCGAGAGACGCCCACTGGCCGGCTAAATCTCCCTTGATAAGGAATTCTCACCACAGGAAACTGGGCTTATGTTGGCATCTTATGCAGGGCAAGAGTGTCACAGGCTTCATTGGCAATCCGAAACAGCAAGAGTGGAAAAATAAGGGCCTTATTTTAGCTGTTTTCCGCTTGTACGGACAAGCTGGGATGGCACTTCAAACGAGCTTGGAACAGCAATCAATGAGGGGAGGCAATGGCCTGCCTCCCCTCATCCCTGATATCGGATCGACACGCCACTATCGAAACAGAGCCTTTATCGTTCCCCAGGTTGAATTGGTAAGGCCACTGGAGGTGGCATTGGCTGAATTGGGACTAAACGCATCCTCGAGCCCGACCTCGGATGGTAGGGTCCAATCACCCACGCAATCAGGGTATCTTATCATCGCCTCATCGGAGCTTCCCTCAGTCCCATAGGAATGAACATCAACAACACTACCATCACTTTTGAGCAGCGTCACGGTGTCACCTGAGTTTGTAAGTCCGAGCGAACCTGTTGAGGCAACAAACACCTTACCTTCAAAACCCGTTGGCTCACCACCACCAAAAACGGTTACATATTCACCCGGAACAACAACGATTGCCGTGTCACCAAAGACATGACGCACTCCTGAGGCATCACGAAGCATCCATCCTGAGATATCAACAGGCTCAGAGCCACAGTTCACGATTTCGACAAACTCATCATCGCTAGCGTCACGCACACCATCTCTGTTGGCATCGCCACCCAGATCAGCAGGCGGATCAGCAAGAATCTCATTTATGCGCACACTAATATTTGCATCTCTCACCTTGTAACCCATCCAGGGTGAAATTGTCGATGATGCCACATCAAGAAGCGAGACTCGATAGTGTACGGTATCGCCAGCGCTACACGGCAGGATCGTATAGGCCCAAGTTCCAAGATGATTATCCCCTGAGACAAGCTCCATCTCAGGCTCCTCACCATCCTCAAGGTTTATGTCGTAGGCTAAGAGCACTTGGGTTATGCCTGTGGCATCACCTCCGTCAACGCTTATGCGTGTGCTATCAGTCGATGTAGGGTACAGTGGATCGCGATGGATCGCAAAAATGTGTGGAGGTGGATCACCAAGATTGGAGAGGCCTGGCGTTGGATCAAGACCGTTGCCACCCGTCGGATCAAAATGGTCGAAAACCTCCCAGGTGCCATATCTATCTGGATTCCGACCTATTGATGCATCGTAGCCCACGTCGGAGGCTTCGTAGACGAGGGAATCAACAGTGAGAGTATCTTCTCCTGCAACTCTCACAAGATAGACAATGTCACCACTATTGTTGAGACTCAAACCGATCACGCCCGCAGAATTAGCTTTCTGCCAGGCAACAGCATCATCCCCGTAGATCGCAAGGTAATCCCCAGGATCGAGCACACCTCCAAAGCCATAAACAGGCAATCTGCCACCTCCGTTGAGGAGCATGTAATCGCTGAGATCGAGTGAGAGATCACCTGTGTTAACGATTTCCACCCATTCGTCATCACGAATGTCAAATTGGAGGTCACCATTCCAATCACTGCTCGGCGCTGGAAGCACCTCGTTGATCCTGATGGAGGCTTCAATGGGGGAAACGCATAGTGTGGAGGTTACCAGGAGGCTACCCAAACAAAGAAGCAAAGCGTACCGCATTTCCACAACCTCCCCTCACATGCTTTGCTGAGTAGCCCCAACTGTCTGAACTCTTTAACTAAACCGTCTCACCACCTCCTTTCTATAACCTTCAAGATCAAGTTTACCCCATCCAAACCCTTCGTGTCAATCCGGAATTACTCCTTCGTGGGGAATGGGTGGGGTTAGAAACGCCAGCCAAGATCAAGCGAACAATCATCAGCCTTGACAACTTCACGCCATTCGTACTAGATGGCAGTGATCAGACACGGCTAGGACGGAAGAATTTTCATCCCACCTTGACTCAGTTGAACAAGTGCTCAGAAGTGGCGGACTCTACCTACTTGACTGGTGTGTTCACTTTGAGCCACCCTGGCATGCGGGAACCACATCATGGGAGATTGAGCGGGGAGGCATCCGGATCAAGACCACTGTCTTATGGGGCTCACTTGATCAGGTTGAGCAGACCTTCCGGGAGACAATAAGACTCGATGTGGATGACCACGGAAGAAGATTTCTTCTGGAAGAGACTCAGATCAAGAAAGCCATCTATCCTCAGGAGTTCCTCGCGACCGTGAGAAGTTCAAAACACTTTGAGTTCATAGACTGGTGGAACAACTGGGACCTGAGTGAACCATTGGATCAAGCCCAAACCATAACTCGCCCCATCACCCTCCTCCGCCACACCTAGGCAACGCCTCCCAGCTACTAAGAAGCAGTCGTAGCAAATCAAGGTAATAGCCGGAACGAGGGGTGCTCCTTGGCAATTCACATCTGAGGGCCTGACCTAGCAACACAATGTCCTGAGGACGGGCTCAACCAATCGTTCGCAGGCTGATCAATCCTATTATCAACCCCGTTTGGTCACCATCTCCCCACCCATTCCCCACCTCACATGGATGAATCCTTGAATCGGCACTCCGTCTATGCTACAATAGAGCAAGACTGAGGAGCTTGCTGGGGGCTCGGGAAGAGACTCCGCTGGCGCATGGCGATGGATGCGCCAGAAGACGAGCACAAGCAAACCAGACCTCAACGACCCCACGGAGCCTGCCTTTCCAGACCCACCAAAAAGGTCGTGCCCAGTCCGTTGCTTGAGATATCTGCTTGAGATTTCGTAGATAAGGTACATCACAACCATTAAAGGAGGGGGATTTCGATGAAAGCAGCTCTAACACTTAGTCTTGCGTTCACACTCCTTGGCTGTATCGCCGCTTTGTCGGTGGCGATGCCTCTCTCCCCCTATGCCGTCGACAAGGCGGGTGGCTTCCCTACACTTTCGCGAGCCGTATTGGCTCCACCCCCTGATTGGATAGATAAGCCGCTCTCCATTCCTACGACGGGACACATCGGAAACTACCAGATTCTCATCATCGTGATCGAGTTCACCGATCAGGCCAGCACTTACACAGCGGCTTCTTTTGACAGCATGGCTTTTGGTCCATGGCCAACGGGTAGCATGAACGCCTACTACACAGAAGTCTCCTATGGGAATCTGACGCTATCGGGTGAGGTATGGGGATGGTACACCGCCAGCCAGAATCGTGCTTACTATGGTAATGGACAAAAGGGTTGGGGTGCATACCCGCAAAACGCAGCCAAACTTGTCGAAGAGGCTGTTGATGCCGCTGAGGCTGCTGGCTGTGATTTCTCGAAATTCGACAACGATGGCGACGGGGTTGCCGAATCGATAATCATCGTTCATTCGGGTGAAGGATCCGAGACAAGCTTAGATCCCGATGACATTCAGAGCCATGAGAGCTCGCTTACCAATATGGGGGGCACTGCGCGCACCTACGATGGTGTTACAATCGATACCTATGTCTGCTGTCCCGAATTGCAATCCTCATCGCCGGTGGCACACATAAACATCGGTGTCTTCTGCCATGAGTATGGACACATCCTGGGACTGCCCGATCTCTATGATGTCGGCAGATGGTGTACAAGCTACAGCAGCTGGGGCATTGGTGTCTTTGGGCTAATGGCTTTTGGTGGCTGGGGTGGTGATGTGCAGACACCATCGAGACCAACACATATGTGCGCCTGGTCAAAGATCAAACTCGGATGGCTGTCTCCCACAATCCTGTCCGACGTCTCTCAATCCGTTACTTTGAACCGAGTCGAAGAGTATCCGCATGTTCTCAAACTCGGAATGAACTCACGAGCATCTCAATACTTTCTCATCTCCTTCCGCGACTCGGCTTACGGCTTCGACAATAAACTTCCCAAGAGGGGACTTCTGATCTATCACATCGACGATGACTCCTGGAGTCAGAACGATTGCGAAAATGGGGGGACCTGCACGTCCGGCGGTTTCCACTATATGGTGGCAGTCGAGCAACCCGATGCTAACTTCGATCTCGACTGCGGCACAGCATCCAATTATGGCGACAGGGGTGATATGTACCCCTATGCTGGCATTGCAGCTTTTGATGGCACAACCACGCCGAACTCGTACACCTACGAAGGCACCTCCTCTGGAGTCTCAGTAAGCGGAATCACTTTCAGTGGATCTACACAGATGAGCATGTCGATAACGAGCGGGAAGATTTACCCGGAGATTCGCTATGATGACGGCGCCTACAACATCTGCTATCGCTATGGAGTCAATGATGCAGGGTTTGCCCTGAAGATTACTCCACCAAAATACCCTGCGCTCATACGTGGATTGCTCATCATGAGCTGCGATTATTACAATACAACTTTCCAGTGTCGCATCTGGGATGGTGCGGGAAGTGGCGGCACCCCAGGCAGCCCGCTCTCACCAGTCCACACCGTAACCGGAGCACCACCGCTCGCCTGGACATATGAGGATTTCACAGCCGATAGCATAGTTGTCTCGTCAGGTGACTTCTGGGCTGTCTATATCGAATACAATAACTCCCAGCTGGCAACGGATAACGATTCACCATGGTCCGGACGCACGATGACCTACTATGCCGGCAACTTTAGCCCTGATAATGGTGCGTACGGTAACTATATGATTCGAGCAGTGGTGGACACACTCTTCTGCGCCGGCATACCGCTGGCTGAACATCCACGGGTTGCGGTCACAGCCACTCCCAATCCATTTGCTGAGCAAATCCTTATCTCTTTCTCGCTCAGTAGCACCTCGAAACTCTCCGTCGCTATCTATGACGTAACGGGAAGACTGGTAAAGGAACTGACTGACAGGCAATTCAACGCTGGCAACCACTCGGTGGTTTGGGATGGCAGGGATGCTCAAGGCAATAAGGCTTCATCAGGAATCTATTTCTGCAGACTAAAGGCTGGCAAAACCTGCCACAACCAAAAGATAACGCTCCTGCGGGGTCGGAGCTAAAAACGTGCAAGTGAGGTTCATGCATGGAGCCTGACCCTGGGCTAATCCAGCTCCCGGTGATGCTCGTCCGGGATACAGGATGTTGTCCCCACGGTCAGCCAGTGGTTTGTCAAAGGCGTTGAGAAGCCAGCGGCGACTGATCTATAATCGGGGTGATGAGGAGGATAGACAGCAGCCGCCAATCGACTTTTCATCCACGTGCTCCTCGCCTGATTGTACTCGGTTTGCTCTGCGCTCTGCTTGCATGTGGAGTATTTCATAATCGGCTCAATGTTGTCATCATAGGAGTTGATACCTTAAGAGCTGACCACCTCGGCTGCTACGGCTACCACCGCAAGACTAGCCCCAACATTGACCAACTCGCTGCAGATGGTGTCCTCTTTGAGAACTGCATAGCCCCATCCCCCTGGACGCTTCCCTCATTTGCAACAGTCTTTACATCACTCTATCCCAGCCAGCATGGTGCAAGAGGTTCACATAAGGCTCTTGGCACAGGATTCCCCACACTCGCTGAAATTCTAAAATCCCAAGGCTATCTGACAGGCGCAATCGTAAACGCTCCCTACCTTAAACGCTCATTCAAAGTGGATAGAGGCTTCGATACCTATGATATGCCTCCACGCCGAGGTAGAAATGCGAGTGGCACAACCAGCCACGCGCTTGCGTGGATCGATAGCCTGCCCGACAAACCCTTCCTCCTTTTTGTCCACTATTTCGATCCCCACCTTCCTTATGCACCACCTGCTCCCTACGACACACTTTTTGATCCTGGCTATCATGGAAAGATTGGATCTCGGTTTCAACCCAAGGCTCTCCCTAGGGTAAGACTGCAGGATATCCGCAAGCTATTAACATACACCGATCAAGACTGGCGACACATCGAAGCCCTCTACGATGGTGAAGTTGCTTTCACTGACAGGGCAATTGGCGATCTTCTGTCCGGCCTTAAGGAAAGAGGTCTCCTCGATAACACTCTAATTGTCTTTCTGAGTGACCATGGGGAGGAGTTTCTGGAGCATGGTGGCTTCGAACATGGACATAGTCTATATGGAGAGCTTCTCCATGTACCGTTAATTTTCGTTCTCAAGGGACGCATTCCTCGAGGGCTCAGGCTTAGGCAACAGGTACGCTTGCTCGATATCCTGCCAACCATTCTTGAACTCAGCGGAGTCGATTGCGATGCTCATACCGAGGGCGTTAGCCTTGTCCCACTCATCGAAGGTAAGAATAGAAAAGCCAGAGGTGAAACCCTGCTTCCTCCGCATCTCGCATTCTCTGAATCCATTCTCTATGGTCCTGAGAAGAAGAGCATCACGGCTTGGCCCTGGAAGGTGATCTACGATACCAAGACACATGAGTGGATGCATTTCGATCTTGAGAATGACCCTGATGAGCAAGAACCCCTCGAAAAACCATCTCCAATCATCACAGCCTTGGAGCGGACTCTCAAGAAGACAATGGTTAACATCGCAGATACATGGTTTGTCGAGATCCAGGGAGATTCTGCAACAAGTTTTGATCTTGAGATCAAGAGCGAGGTGGTCCGTGGATCTGGCACATTTTCATTCCTGGAGCTAATCAACGAAAAGGGCGAGGTGCTGCCCATCCAAAGCCTTGAAAATGCCGATGTGAAGCCAAAGAGGATAACGATCAGAGAGCTCCGAGCTCAGCATCTCCTTAAAATCGCCCTGCGAAGAAGTCGAGCCGATGCACCTATGAGCTTTGAAGTCCGACTCAATGGCTTGCCCTCCATTGACAGAACCTACATAGGTAAGGATCTTACACATCCCACCGAGATGCCCTTTGTTTTGAGAGACCCGACTTATAAAAGAACAAAAGCGGGGGAGGTGGAGGATTCTTGCAGCATCTCCCCAATTGGGGAGCCGTCCATGAGACCAGCTGCGCCCTATGTGCTTGTCTATCTCGCAAAAAGTTCCTTCCAGCAGCATCCAAGCATCGAGCTCGACGAGGAAACAAAACGTGAGCTCCGCTCCCTCGGCTACCTCCAATAGGTGGAGCGGGCCTGAGAACTCCTGGAAAACCCGTCTGGGAATAGCAACGATCAGGCAGTCCGGCCAATCGTCCGCATTGGATCCTTGTCCTAGCGGCTAAGGTGTTCAGCTAGATTGTATAGAGAGGAGGGCGGAGAGGTTTCCACCCTCCTCATTCCGATAGCAGGTCTTACCTGAAGCGATCCCTAAGTTCCCTCCCTGCCTTCACCTATGGCAACAAAACTACCCTGTGCGTCCTAGTGTAACTACCAATGCTTACGCGGACGAAGTATATCCCGGGAGGAGAGATCCTACCGTTTTCATCACGCGTATCCCAGGCGATCAAAGACTGACCCTGTTCAAAGAATCTGCCATCAGCGATATTCCTGACCAATCGACCACTCACGTCAAACACCTTCACGGTGACTGCATCCAAGTGCTCCAGACTCAGGGCGATGTGCACATCGGACCGTGCAGGATTGGTGAGTACCGTTGATCCTGTCTCGACCTGCTGCCTATCGACATCAACCGAGGCACTTTCGATACTGAATATGCCCTCAACCCCAGTCAGGTTTACGGCACCCTCATCCGCCTCCAAATCAGTTGGTGTCAGGCTACAGGACCAGACGGTCGGGTCTGAACTGACTACGTAAGAGATGCTCAAGATTTCACCAGAGCCGCTGATAGGATCTATCCCAGCCATTGCTATGCGGGTCTCACCAGGCATCTTGTTAGCAGCTATCATCCATCCACTTGCCAGCCCCGTGGCATTGACATCCTGCACGCTGAGGAGCCGTTCATCATGTCGTATGGTGAGCTGGAGCGAACTGATGCCCTGTGTAGTTTCAAGATAAACAGGTATGTTCACCATCTCACCCTCTGCGCCGGCTGCCTCTCCCGCTCGAATGACTGCAGCGACTGTTGGACTATAAACCGGACCTCCACCGGGCCGCCAATTGCCGCTCACGTCGCCCATGAGCACACCGACAAAATCTTGGTCGGTCATGCTTGTAGCAACAGGGCAATAATCGACTGAATCGCAATAGAAAACCCACTCGCCACAGTGTGCCCCGTCTATCCCCACAACGTACTTCAATATGCATGACGCATCATAGGCTGTTATTGAACCGTTACCGCTGACATCAGCCGCAACTTGCTGGGGATAGACTAGAGTGGGCGGGCACCACGAGCCATCTGGTAACTGCATTGGATATATTGGGCAATCCATGAGTTTCTCGCGATTGACGGTGTAGCGCAGCACCATCGAAGCATCCATCGCGCTGACCCCAAGCAGCTCACCTGGTGCCTTCTCTGGTGTGACGGTGTAACAGCTGTCAACACAGACTTCCAACTCGTAAGTCCCGGATGAATCAGTTTCGACCACCTGGCTGTCAGCCCCAGACAATATCATCTTCACCTCAGGGATAGGAGGATTTACGTTACCCACGACTGGGCATCCATAGTAGCGAACAGTCCCCGTGATCGTTTCCACGGGCAAACAGTACTCGCCATCGCCAGTTATGGTGACACATGGGTCTCCTTCATTGAACATCAATTCCAATGTGAGATCACTACAGCCCGGGCATGGAGCGCTGTCCGCAATCGCAAAAGTGAATACCACCAGCCGTCCTGATCCAGCTAACTCGCTCACCCCCGCCATTGACACCTTACTTCGGCCAGGTGATAGCTCGTTCCAGGCAAATGACCACCCTATGGTTTCCACAAGACATCCAGATATCTCAAACCCTGTCGCGACCAATACCGCAGGATCATAGTTCATTATGGCCTCTGCGGAGAATACCCCTCTGCCAGTAACATCCGAGATCTCTACAGGTACTCTCACGACACCATAAGTATCGGTTGTGACCTCACCAACCCAGGCACTTATACACGAGCAGCCACTTACCTCGTCAAAGTCGTAGGAGATAATCGGTAAGTCGCAAACGAGCTTGCAGGTGTCTCTTACAACATCGCTAGGGGTAATCCCCTCAACTACCTGAACCGCAAGTTCAACAGAATCCCTGGGTGCCATTGCGGGCAAGTCACCGAGATTCCATGTCACCGTATGTGTTACGCTGTCATAGACGCCACCCCGTGAAGCCGATCGGAACAGTGTCAATGGCGAAAGTATGTCTGTTAGTACAATGTTATGCACATCGAAGTTATTGTTGAGGTTGTCATATGCGATAATGTAGCTGAACCTTGCACCTGAGTAGACACACGTGTCTGGCGGAACTCGGCGCAACTCCAGAGTCAGCGGGTTTACCCTCGCATACGAGATGCAAATACCAGCCGGATTGGTTATGTGGTCATCTGGATCTGGGTAGATATAGACGCAGTTGAGGCTGGAATCGAAGACACGGAGATCGTCCGCGCCATTATACTGGGAGCCAGTCGTAACATACAGCAATCCTGTCAGGGGGTCCACAGCAAGCCCCATGGCCCCACCCTCAGAGGACAAGGAGACGTACGAAGTTGCGCTGCTAGACATCTCGTATTTTGCTAGTCTGTAATCATCTGCGAAGGAGCCACCGGTGTAGAGGAGCATGTTGTCCTCGTCATAGGCAACACCAACAGCATGTGTACTCGCCGTGGTGCATGTTCCCACCTCAGCCCATGTGTTGGTGTCATAGTAGTGGACTACGGGGCTCCAATTCGTCACGAAAAGCCAATCACTCCTTTCGTCAAGAGCAATACCCCAGGCCCCGCTTCCACCGAGAGTGGTCAAGTTCACTGTGGTAATTAGTGCAAAAGTATCGGCATCATAGACATATAGGCGGTCAGTTCCACGGTCAACCGTGTAAACTCTCCTCTTGTGTTGATCTACAACAATGCCTGCTAAGTCCGAAGCTCCGCTAGCAGTAATGGTGGTGACGTTTGATAGATCCCGGGCACGGAAAACCTCGACATTGTTTGAGTTCTCGTAGGTCACAAAAATCAGGGCATCCTCCGTATCGCCGTCCCCATTAGGATCATTGTAGATGCTCATGTCACTAGCGCCGTACCCATGATGCACTACGTGGTAGGTACCTTGGTAGTACAAAGGATACCCACCCGCAGGAACTGAACAGGCTACAATGGGATTGGGGTTACCGTGGTGATCACCTACAAGGAAGAGCGACCTCGTTGACCCATCCAAGAGTGATTGCTGGATACCGGCATAAACCAACTGAGAAAGGCAAATCATGAAAGCCGCAAGGAGAACAATAGCCAGGCCAAAAGATCCGAACTTGATACGCATGTTCCTTCCTCCCTTCAGGTATAGAGTCACAAGAGACCTCCGGGTGGGAGGCACAAGTTGGGGAAGCGTTACTATTGAGTAACGCATGATGAATGGAATCCGCAGTCGACCACCCCCCTTTGCTGGACGCCCCTGGACGCTTTGATCCGCCTTTAGCTATCGCAGCCGAGCAGCCTGCAGCTCTGGCGCTTAACCGCCATTTTAGCACAAATTTCCGTATTTTGTCAAGCTTTTGGAAATACTATATAATGTAACGGCACCTAGGCTGAAAGCGGGCAAATCCAGCACATCAGTTGCAAACATAGGAAAAACTATCCATCACACCCCAGGCGTGGTCGAGAATTGCAGAAAAAAGGAAATTTCGAAGGATATCGAGTCATGGCAAATCTGGCAGGGTTAACCGTCAGATTTGAATACCGTTCTTGCAGCATTGGCATCAGGGATCCACAAAGACTATTTTTTTCCTTCAAAAACGATCCAGGGAGAGAATGTCGGAAGCACAGGAGATAGCTGCTGGTGACTTGCTCACTGAGCTGAACCATACGCTCAGGGGTGACTAAAGACCACTTGGGGGAAAATAACGGGGCCGAGCTATGAAACTCCGAAAACGGTCGAGCACTTGAGAGGATCCGTCTCTCGCCCAACGTATCCCTTCACCCATTGTGAACTTAGCCAAACATAGCCTTAAGCTCGCTACCAAGTGAATGGCACACCCATAGCCCGTTGACGAGCCGATCCCATTGCCCCCTCTGGAAAGATGAGCATCTCGCTTGTTTTGACCATCTACCAGGTCGGCTCATCAGTAGCCTTGGACATGCCAATACTGAAGTCGAGACAGCCTTGGTTGATCAAAAACTCAACTGGCTCACCTTGCTGAGGACCTATGTCAACCCTTATGGTTGGTCGCATTCGCACTCTGACGACAGTGCTATCCATTTTCAGAAGAGTGCCGGCGAATACGATTTCATAATCGAACTGAATCTCCCTTGCCTCAGGAGAGCTGAAGCGATTGACCACCGTGCTAACGTCCTCAACCTTATCCCACCATGGCTCATCTGGCGGCAGATGACATCCCCCGGCAACCCCCGGCAGCGAGATTAACCTGTATTTCTCACCCAGGCAAGAAGCGTACGCATCTATCTCGCTAGAGCTCGTGACATAAGTCTCAAGGAGACGGCTCGCTCGGCTTTGAGGAGATATCTGACAAAACATGGTCTTAAGCTTGCTAAGCCTGATTCTTATCGCTTCACTTCCCATTTCAGAGTTAACAGCAGGGGTCAGCACTGTTGTAAGGAAATGCCTCAATGGGGTCGGAGCTAAAAAACTGCAAATCACCCAAAATGGGGTCGGAGCTAAAAACGTGCACGTGCTAATTTGTACCCGATCTAGACTCCAGCCGAAGTCGCTCCGGGGTGACTCTAACCATTGAACATGTGTCCTGTTTCTGCTATTTGGTTATCAGGTTCGAAGGCACAGCGGAGCGGCTAGCACAGATGTCAGACCAGGAATCAAAAAGGTCAGCCGCAAGTGCTGCAACCTCACCACAAGCCTAAGCATACGGGGGTAATAATGTATGGCATGCATGTTCCCGACTTTGAGGTTCAATTGAGGAGGTGAGAAAATGCTACTCAAAGCGTTATGCTATGGTCTGGCAATCTGCTTCTCGATCACTGCAGCCGTAGCTGCTCCAGCTGATCTCGAGAAGAAGAAGATCAGGGCCGGCGATGAGATCAACACCATCGACATTGGCTACTATGGGCTCGGGGTTAGCTTACGGTTTGACGATTCAGTGAAAGATCGCATTGTGGTTGAATATCCGCCAGAAATCGATGGGACACATTTCAAGGTTACTTTTGAGGAGCGACAAGACACGCTCACGATTCTCGTGCTACCAGAGGGATTCAAGCCTTCAGCCCGTGACGATACAAGAGGGATTCTGGTTAACTTTCTCAAATTGCTTGTCGATTTCCTCGAGACGGAGGAATCGGAACCATCTGGACCGCGCCATTTCACGGTCATATTGCCAGTACGTTTTGAGGATCACGTAAACACCCGGCCTGTTCTTTAGGTGCCCCTGGTGCACGGAAGGCGCTTGATCACTGACAGCGATTGAGATATGAATGGCACATGCATGGCGAGCGGCTCCAGCAAATATCATGCCAGAGCCTTCAATGTGCACGTTTTTAGCTCCGACCCCATTGGTGGGGTGCGAGATCCTTGACTCCTAGGTAGTAGCCACAATTACTGCCTATTCTGTTCTCCTCGAGTTCACCTATGCTTACGATGACATCAAACCCAGCAGAAGTGAGATCATCCACAAGCGGTTTTACTGATTTGGGATCATAGGGATCAAGGGCAGAAACGAGCTCGTTTTCCTGTGCCTTCATGGTGGGATTTACGGGAGTAATCTTTATGGCAAACTTGGCTGGATCAAAGTGGGTTGAAATGACGCTGGCATCTATTTCGAAGCCCTCCGCAGCAGCAAAATTCAAGCTGACCTTCCTATCACCTTCCTCGAAGAATCGCTCACCGTATTGGCTTATCTCCGCCAGAGACCACTTGCGCACAGGCATCAAAAGATCCCGCTTGCTGGGATCGGTAGTGTGGACGGAAAACTGCAACTGAAATTTTCCTCTCGAGTAGTATTGACGCTTGATTGATCGCAAACGCTCGAAAAAACCTTCGCAACCCCGAGGAGCAACCGTCGATATCGCAGGCATTAAACCTGGCGCCCCGTAGCACTGAGGCAACCTCTCCAGAACATCCAGGACATGTCTGTTGAACGCTGGTTCACCCATTCGGGCGAACTGTATCTTGAGCTTGGGGATGGGCACCTTGCGATCTGGAAAGTATCTTGTGATCAGATAGTCGATCTGGGCAATCATTTCATCTGGTGTTAGGTTGCCACGATAAGCCCTGCCAGCGTCACACATTTGACACTCAACAGGGCAGCCAAATGATGTACTTATGATTAGCACCCACTTCACATACTTGGGAATAGGTGGCTGAACTGACTCCACAAACTCTACAGTTAGGTCAGTCGAGTCTCTCATAACTGCCACATAAACTTTCGCTAGTTTTCATTGCCTTGCTCATGTATTACCTTCATCTTCCAAATACCTCGCAACATTTTCAGCAGCCATTAGTCCGTCGCCAACCGCAATGCCAACTTGACCTGTACTTCCCCTCTTCACATCACCTGCGAAAAACACTCCATGCCTAACTGCGTCGTTCTCATTGATGGCGGCACCACCCAGAAGTTCGAGATTGGCTTCTCGCCCGATAGCGATGAGTGCGTAGTCACAAGCAACTGAATTGGTTTCGGTTCCACCGTGCGCCTTCCGAGTAGTCTCGATAACCAGTTTGGTGTTGCGAACCTCGAACCGTGCAACTTTCCGATTCGGATAGAGATAGATATTATCCCTTTGTCCTACCCTGCTGACAAGCAGATCGAGGGCGCGCGGCTTCGCATTCCTAAAAATAAGACAAACGCTCCCGGCCTGTGACGCAACGCTCAGGGCATAGTCAAAAGCAGCATCACCACCTCCAATAACACTAACCGTAGCTGAGCACGTGAGTCGCGGTAGATCTCTCACCTCATAGAAGATCCTTCGTCCTCTGAGCTGTCGCTCCCCGCTTACACCGAGCATCTTGGGAAGAGTACCTGTGGCAACTACGACACTTCGAGCCTTAAGAATCCCGATATCCGTAAGGATGGATAGATGGCGTTCGTGCATGATCAGTTGCTTCGCTTCCTTCATTATCACATTTATTCCCATGCTCGCAACTTGTTGAGAAAACAACCGGACAAGCTCTTGACCGGATATCCCATCTGGAAATCCCGGATAATTCTCGACTAGGTTGGCGTTGAGTGCCAAACCGCCGATTCCTCTCCGCTCAACCACTAACGGTTCAAATCCGAACCTCTTGAGTTGGATAGCAGCTGTGAGCCCCGCTGGCCCGGCTCCAATTATCACGACGTCATGTATCATTGCTTCAATCAGTATGCTAACTCACCGAATACGCCTCAATCCTTCGAGTGAATGTGGCAAACCGAAAGACTTGGCTGAATCCGCTCAAAAGCCTCGGTCGGGTAAGATTATCCGCGAAATGTACAGGTCGTGTCGAGGCTAATTTTAGTCTGACCGCCTTGAAGGTGCCATCATATCAGCAGAGCCGGTAGCAAAGGATTAGCAAATCTCATGCCAGAGCCTGCATTGTGCACGTTTTTAGCTCCGACCCCAGGGAGCTGCCATGTTTTACCTGAACATGGCCTTGAGCTCGCTGTATGTGAAAGATCCACCGGCAGCTTGACCGGGTCTGGGCACTGGAGCTTCTAACCCCACGCGTTCCTCGCTTGTCTCAACCATGATCCAGTCGTCTAATGAAGCTGCTGTGCTTGCGAAGCGAAAGTCGAGATAGCTCTGTTTGATCAGGATGTATATGGGCTCAGTCTGGCCACTTTGGATCCGAATTGCCATGTCAGGGCGAATCCGCATCTTCACGATCATGCTGTCTGCCTTAGAAAGGGTATCAGTGGACTGGATCACATAATCGAACTGCTCCCACGAGACACGCTCGTCTCCAAAGAGGTTTGTCATCGCGGCCACATCCTTTTCCTTATCCCACCAGGGCTGAGATGGCGGCAGCCCAAGCGAATCCGCAACATCAGCAAGAAAAATGAATCTATAGCTCTCGCCAAGGCAGGAAGAATAAGCATCGATGTCCTCAGCCAGGCAGCTTGCCACGTATACCTCGAGCACCTCTTGAGCAGAGTGGTATGAGGGCGAATTCCCATCTTCAACCTCACATGTCTTTTTCCCACACGAACAAACCATAATAAGGGAACAAAACACCAGAAGCCCGAAAACCCTGGCATCACGGCTGATTCGTCTCATAACAAACCTCCTTGGGGCGGAGCTATAAAAGTTAGCGCGCATTTAGCATTTCTGGCCCACAGCTCTTGATAGAACTCACAAAGCATGTCTGCCTAGCTCATGCCCCTCTTATAGGATTAGTGTACCCGTCACCACCTTGAGATGTCAAGTCGGACCGATGGCAGGATGGAAGCGCAAGAAGCTCTGCTGGGAGACTTCCCGATGGTGCAATCAACCCCAGCGAAATGGCATACTTAAACCGTAACGCTAAGTCCCCCAGATCCTACAAGATGCAGATCCTAAACTCCGAGCCCAGCTACCTAGTGATGATAACCTTGCTGTTGGCTATATGACTTCCTGCTTCCAACCTCACGAAATACACGCCAGTTGGAAGAGGATTTCCCCTTTCATCCGTAGCATCCCAGAGTATGGCATAACTGTTCGGTGTCTTAATTTCATCCACCAAACCTCGTACCAGCCTGCCCCGCACATCATGTATCGTTAGCCTCACATGGCTCAGTTCACCCACATCAAACCTTAAGAGCGCCATGCCGCTAACCGGATTGGGTTCAACCGGATACAACGCAAAGGCCACTGGAACCGTAGGCTTTGTACCCGCCGATTCCAATAGCAGCTTGCCATCTTGCGCAACTAGGTAGTCCACATATTCATCCGCCCGCGCTTGCCTTATCCTGAATGCAGTCGAACTTACCCCAGGATCTTCAGCCACCCGGTATGTGATCACACAGACAACACCATCCCCAACAAATCCCTGAGAACTAGCCATGGCAATGTGCACCATACCGGGCTTCACATCATATTCCATCAGACAGCCGTCCGCTATATCACCCAACTCCACTGACTCAACTGTTACTACCCCGGCATCGTGTGCAACCTTGAAATCTAAGCCATAGAATCCATCTCCATTGTGTATGTACACAGGTACATGCACCAAATCTCCCGGCGAACCCACCACATTCTCGATCGCTATTACAGCCTCACTACCACCGCTCGCTGGCGTCGGCCCGCCCCAGTTGCCACTCACATCACCATACAGAACGGCGACAAAGTCCTGCCCATCTATGCTACCACTCAAAGGACACACCGATATGCTATCGCAGTAGAAACGCCACTCCCCGACCAGATACTCACTGACATCCATCCCGACCACATACCGCAGGATAATCGAAGCATCAAACGACGTGATCATCCCGCTACCACTGACGTCCGCCACAACCCTCTGCGGATAAACCGTGTCGGCAGGACAGTAAGTGCTATCATACATCTCCATCGGAACAATTGGGCAGTACTTAAGACTCTCGAGACAAACCATATATCGCATGATCAATGCTGCATCCAATGATGTAATTGCTCCACCGTCACCCTGCTTAGTCGGTGTTATTATGTAGCAGCTGTCCAGGCAAGCGTCCAATTCATAGCAGCCAGCTTCATCTGTCACCGCTGTATCCAGTGTCGCACCTTCAAGGAATACCGTCACCCCAGGCACTGGCGGTTCAGTATTACCAAGATATGGACAGCCATAGTAATGCACACAGCCAGCTATTGTCTCCATGGGTAAGCAGTAAGCCGCTGTATCCGGCACAACGACACATGGTTCACCCTCATTCAATAGTAACCCCAGCTCCAATGGAGTACATCCACCACAAGGAGCACTTGCAGTTACATCGAACTCAAGGTTCACAAGTACCCCAGCGCCACTCAAAGCATCAGTCCCAGCTAAAGAGACCAATACCTTGCCGGGAACCGGATCGTTGTACATGAACATCCAGTCTGTCCCCTCAACCAATGTGCCATCAAGGTTCATGCCGGCAGGCTCCATTATAGCGGGGTCAAACGTAAATGTAAGATCTGCGCTCCTTACCTCTCGACCCGTCACATCACTAACCACTATCGGTACCGTGATATGACCATCCTCCATTGTCACCTCACCCGTAGCCGCTATCACACACGAAGCCCAATGCACTATTGTACAGCCTATGTTGTTATGCTCGTTAAACTCCAGAACCTCATCCAACGGATCGGCGAAAACGCAGACCCTGTGGTCGAGCGTGTCAGGCATGACAAACTTGAAGCTAACCTGCTTACACTCTCCAACCTCAAGATGTGAAATAATGCTGTCCAGCATGCTGTAGCCACCAGTATCAGGATGCCCCATGTAGAAGCTCACCAAGAGATCATCGACAGCATAGTCCGAGCTGTCATCGCAGCATACGGTAGCAGTTATGAGGACAGTATCGCCGACATCGGCGTAGCGACGCGAACTATTCACGCTAGCAACATAGACATCTCGAGCTCCCGAGACCACTTTTACCCAGGTTCCTGTCGGCGTTGAGCAGAGGTTTTCAGAGTCGCATACGATTAGTCCTATGTTCCAGGTGGTCTCATGCAAAGGCAATGTCAGGGTGCATACAGAATCTGTACAGTCACCAAAATCCCCATGCCCATCTAGGTCCCAGTCCCAGTAAGCCACATAGTCACCGCATGGCTCATTGGGGTCATAGGAAGCGGTTCCATCAACCATTATCGTCTCACCAGGATAGCCTGAATAGGGTCCTCCAGGATCTGCGACGGGTGGCATCTGAGTGCACGAGTCAGCCACAACCGTTATCCGCATAGCCTCGGTATCCCATAGCGGCGGAACGTGGTCATCCTCAACCCGGAGCGTAATTGTATACTGCATGCTATCAAAGCCGGCCGGCAGATTGTAAACAACATCGGTCACAACCGCGCCCTCAGCATCAGGATTATCCCAATCCGGTGGTCCGTCTGTCCCCCAATCCCACTTGTAGCTGACGATGTGATAGCGTGTATCGGGTTGGTGTGAGCAGGTCCCATCTACATAGAAGGGGACACCAGAAACCACGCGTCGTGGAACATCTCGTATGCAGGCGATCGGGCTTATGAGTGCGCCATTGAGAATGCTCACCGCCCAACCAGTGCCGCAAACCCTTGATGTGCCCCCCGGACCTGGGTACGACCAAGAGCCGTCAGAGCTTTGATCTGTAACAAGCCATTCACAATACTCAGCCCACCAATCATGGGAACCGACAAAATGGACCGGTGGGTTGGCAAGCCATAAGGCTTTTGCAACACCATACATGGCATATTCGTTACCGAAGTGCTGGTAATCCCAGCCCCCAGTCGCGAACCAATTTGCATTTAGGTATTCTAGGGCACCCTGAAATCGCGAATCATCGTTGGCAACTCCACAATAGTCCAAGCAGCACAAACCTCCAGCTGTCACAGCAACGGCAACACGATAGTGGCCTGGGTAATACCTGAACCCACCACTGACATCCTGAGATTGGGCCAGCCAGTGGTCCATCAGCTCTGCCACAACCTCGGGGTCAGCTTCGATTTCCCAAATCCTGCTCGCGGCCATCAAAGCAAGTGCGGGCCACTGACTGACTGAATTATCACTACGGGGGGGGGCAGCCGAGTAGTTTGCGTGGTATCGCCAGCCCCCACGGTACACACCATCCTCAGTTTGTCCCCAAGCAATGTAGTCGCAACAGTCAACCGCAACTTGGTAGTATGTCGAACCAGCACACGCTCCTTCAGAGACTACTGTTTCAGGTGTCCGGGTTTCGACTATTGCCATCAATGCCAACGGTGTCTCATACATAGAACAGTAATCGTCCTCCGAAGCGAAGTATACACCGAGGTTGTCACCATCCGTATCTGGATTGCCAATGTAGGTCTGCGGGCTAAGCGTCTGTGTCCTAACATGTTGAAAGAGGTACCTTAGCCCCAGCTCGACGTACTCGGCATAGATGTCCTCGTCGTGGTCGTTAGAAGGTCGGTGCCCGTGCTCCTCAAAGGCAAGCAGGGCAATAGCAGTCTCGCCAACAGGAAACCTAGTACCTTGGTACTCACCCCAATATCCGCATGGATCCTGATGCAGATAGAGCCACCTCAGGCCATCCTCAAGTGCAGCGTTGTGCTCGTAGGTAAAACCATTATCTGCCATATCCTCTGGATTGGCACCCACGTGAATCCTGATTTGCTCTTGGTCACTCAACCCGTCATCATCTGTAACAGTAAGTGTGGCCCGTACGTCACCTGTAATGGCATAGGTGTGGGTTGCTGAGATGAACTTGACGTCCGTCACCGTCCCTGTAGCAGGTGGCGAATCATCACCAAAGTCAATTGTGTAGGTTCCGGATTCTCGGTCACCCCAATGAACGTTGCCCCAGACAATGGTCTCGCGCCCTATCCAAGTCCAGTACTCAGGCATGCCATTGACACGAGGACCTTCATCACGCACCTGATGACCAGCACAGAATGCTGTGCTGAAGCAAGCAAGCAGAGCGAAAATAGCGAAACTTATGGAGACTCTTGATCTTCCCATGCTACACCTCCATTGTTATGCGAAAGAGTTGGCATCTGTTAGCCTGTTGGTGTCGCTAGTAGCTCCGCCGCGATGTGAAGCCCTTTTCCTCGGCACCCTTCGCAGCTCCTGCGAAAATTGACCCTTCTCGTAGATTTGGCACACATTTTATCAGTTTCTTCAGAGATTGTCAAGCTTTCGATCTTCCTGGTAGTGTAACAAATAGTGTGCGGAATTAGGGAGAGAGGTTGGTAGCATGGGGTATCCCCAAAAAACTAACCAGGGGTTCTGTGCCCCGGAAAGGAGAAGCTATAGTAGAAGTCAAGGGGAAAATTGGTTGATGTAGGTGGATCAGAAGGTTAAGATGGATACGGAATTGCCTCTGGCAAGTGGTGCTTGCCTCAGCGATAGTTATAGGTTGGGGAAGGTCACCAGACCTCTATCTT
>JAOZOU010000092.1 GCA_029933125.1 bacterium
AGTTCCTCACAATCATAAGGGCAGACTCTACCCCGACCGACTACAACTTCATTGCAGAGGCCCTTGGTTACCCAACCTATCATTTTGGGAGCAAAGCTTTCAACCCGATGGGTTGGGTCATGCAAATGATAGAGGAAATAGGCAAGGCATTCCTGGAGATTGAGTCACAAACTCTGAATCTGGTGCCGCTAAGCGGGCAGGCCAAACAAGCTGCAGAGGGGGTATATGGCAAAGATTTCCTAACGGGCAGAGAGCTTTCTGGGCTGGAACGATCATTTGTCATCCTGACTTTGATTCCTGAGGCCGGCACTGCTGGCAGATCACTCGGGTGTCAAGTTCCGGAGATAGCCGGTAGGAGTGGGATCATACTCGACTTAGGCTCAGGTGGCATTGATGATTTTCCGCTTGATGCTTTAGGCGAGCTGGGGAGGAGAAATCCAGACGCACTTGTTGTGGGAATTGATAACCTATCTGATATAGGACTGGCTGTTCAGAACTCATCGTTTGAAACGGCACTTGGACGCTTTGCACCCAACTTGCTCGACATGACGAGAAACTTGCCTGACAATGTTGTATTCGTAGTAGGTGACTACGGCGCTGTTGTCGGCAGTGGTACCGCGGATTTGGTGACTGTGTTCAATCCCACTTCGACTGGGGCAGAGTTTGCCGTCACCAAAGCGGCTCAATACGCCAAAGCAAGGGGAGGACAAGTTGTGGTCATGATCAGTGAAGGGGATTTGTTATATGCGAAAGCACGAGGCGTGGACATACCTGGAATTTTGGAGAGGTTAATGGGGGATCCGGTGTCAACTATTGAGGGCCTATTGGGTAAGGATGTTATTCCAGGTAGCTATAATGATCTGAAAGAGGTTGTAGTATTCATAGCTACAAAAAAGTAAACCACCCCGCAGCAAGCTGCGGGGCATTGTCAGCGGAATGATTGTGTTGGGGGCTGCCGCTCCCAAACCCCCATTGGCCATTCCCCCCACAGCTTGCTGTGGGGCATCCTGGCTGATCTAGTGAGGTCTGCAAATGCCTACTGAGGAGAAAGACTCTAGCTTCGTGTGCGAAGTGTACCAGAATCTGTTCTGTAGCGATAGAACTCCCTCCATTGATGATTTTGTGCTTTTCTTTGAAGGCACGATTCGAGTTTGGGTGGAAGAGCCCCTTGGATATTACATGCTGACCCCACTAAGGAATACGTACAAGATCGTGGCCAAATCGGAGACACCAGCTAGGGAAGTGCAGCTATTCAAGGAGGCCGTGGACAACCTTGACAGGCTGGTACAGGAGGAGATGCTACCTTCAAAAGCTCAGGCAAGGGAGTTGCTTAAACAAGTTGATTTTGCCGGCTTCAGGGCGTTTTTGTCTGAGAAAATCGCTCTGTGGAAGCAAGAAGTGATAAAGAGTGCTCAGCAACTGCAATTGGTTCAAAATCTGCCTAAAGATGACTTCGCTATACTTCATAAGGTGTTATTACCGCGACTGAATGCACTGCGAGATGAGATGGAGGATTTAGAGAACCTCATTCAGCGTGGGTAGGAAGGTAGTGTGGCATCAATTTTTGGATGGAGAGAGCACAAGCCTGTCGTCTGTGCTCTCTTTGCATGTCAGAGCCAATTCCACGCTCGCGCCTCTGGCTTCGCCCGTGATCACCACCCACCGCGTCATCAGCTACACCCTTCGGCTACGCTCAGGGCAGGCCTAT
>JAOZOU010000093.1 GCA_029933125.1 bacterium
TTCGTCGAGTGCGATATCTCGATGGGAGCGAGATTATATGCAAGAGCGTGTTTGGTGACAACACACTGGAGATATATGCTCCGCCTGAGGTGGAGGAGAAGGAGGAGGTCGTCCCTCCTCCGAGAGGAGATTTCATTGTGTTTTACAAGGAGCACAACGTGCTCATGAGCATTAGAGAGGGAGAGCTCAGGATGGTCTCTGTTAGGGATGTTCAGAGGCCACCGATGTCGTGGCTGAATACGAGCATTGCCCTGACGGATAAAGTTGTAGACGTCATCTTCCAGCGTGGGTCGTCTAGCGACCCGTTTAGTTATTCTGGCTACTCAGAAGGGAGTGCAGAGAGTATATGTATCAGGTGTGGCAGCAAGGTCTGTTTGGAGACAGAAGTTTACTATCGCTTCGCTGTATTTAGCCCTGTCTGTGTTCCTGTATCGTATGCAGTCTGGCATTCGACGGACTGGGATGTCGTTTGCGTTGCGCAGATGGTGTTTATGCGACTGGTAGACAAGTGGACTTACACTATCTATGCAAGCAGGTATGTGTGGGACAAAGGCGAGTTCAAGCTAACTGACAAGGTTGAGGAGCAGCTGCAATGCGACGAGGAGAAATACCCATCAGATGCTTATCCATCTTACATCTTGTATATAGACGATGAGCAGGGAGTGCGTTACAACATAGGCTGGTATATTGTCAGTGAGAATCGACATGTGTATGAGGAGAGGCGACTGGATATCCTCAGCGGGAAGGACGTGTGGGTCATGACATACGGAAGTAGCTACACCTCGGCTGCAGTACACAGGCATCATCTGGATACCAGTGGAGTGATGCTTGTGGAAGACGATATGATAGAGAGGCACGAGGAGGGTCCAAGCGACAACTGGTGGACTTGGCAGGTAGATGGCGACTTCTTGCATTTGGACGGCAGGAGTCGTCCCGACTATCCTGAATGTAACACGGCGCTTCTCAATGGGTACAGATATGAGTTTAAGTGGAATGTGGATGACTGCACTCTTGGCGGGTTTCACATTGTGGAGGACATTGACTTTCAGGAATTCTGGCAGGAATGTCTTCAGTCTTTGGACCCCAAGCCGCCCCATTCCATATTTAGGCTGTGGTTCAAAGGGAACTACTCCCTCGAATATAAGCATAAACTCAAGTGGCCTGATGGGAAGGACATGGTTGAGTTCTCTGGTCCAGTGCCGTGCTGGCATGCCATGGTCAACAAAAGGAACTATGCAGATTGTTCTAGTCATGTGAACTGGGAGTGGACTGGAACACTAGAGGAGATTGATGGTTACAGCTTCTGGACAGAAGGCATCCCTAGAAGAGGAGGCGCTCTGCTGCATCACAGGATGACACAAACGCCTGTAAGGCGTCTTGCCTTGCTCGCTGGTGCGAACTTGCCTACAGAGCCGTACGCTTTCTTCGCTAGGAACGGCTCTGTTACGGTCAAGGTGCTGATTGAAGGAGAGCGGGAGGGCGGCTATATATATTATAATAAAATAAGTGTTCTTGTTAACGACGTCGACAGAACGGAGGACTTCCTCAAGGAGTTTAAGCGGGTGACAGGAGAGACCTTCGACCCACACGCTGTTAAGCGATACGCTGTTGGGCTGTTTGCGTATGTAGGAGGAAAGGATGAGCAAGGACTACCTGGCTGAAGTAACCTCGTTAGTGGAGAGCAAGTTCAGG
>JAOZOU010000094.1 GCA_029933125.1 bacterium
TTTTCGATGGACAGCCGCTTTTTAAACACTTTTCTCAAACTTTCCGCCTGATCCAACCTGCAAGACCATCCTGAAACTATCGACCTTTTCCCCTATTGCCCGCGGCTTCTTGAACCATGGATTAGTCCCGAGCACTCGTCCCTCGACTCGAAGCTAATCCTTTATTTGTTAGCCGAATTCTGGTTTTATGCCGAAAAGCAAGGCCATAGTAAGCACAGCGCCACTTCCGAAAAGACAACCCGCCATCTTGCCAAGGGCAGTGGTTATGGCCTCTCTAGACTCTATGATTCCTCTTTCTCGAAACCATTCAGCAATGCTCCCCTCGAAGAACCCCGCAATTGCATCGGTAAGTGCGTCGCCAATTACACCACCGGCAATTGCTCCTGCCACTCCAAATAAAATACCGCCCCAGAGTGCGGGAATAGTAAGCAGTCCTGTATCGATGGCACCAAAAACAATATCTGGAATTGCGCCTACCAGAGTTCTCTTGGCTATCAATAGTCCACCAATTGGAATCAGAGTGAGACCGAGGACACTAGGTCCAATTGCCAGTTGATAGCGTAGAGCAAGAATTCCGAGTAATGCCACTGGTAACGCCAAGATACCCACAAACGAGGCTTTTCGTATCATATTCACGCCTTTTCATTTTGCTCGGATAACAGGAAAGTGAGGGGCTGGGCGGATTTCTTGAGATAAAGCAGAGAAAAGACTCGCTCTATGTGACTGCACAGAATTTCAAAAAAGCCGCGAAATTAGCCCAGTCCCGCTCCACTGTCTTGCTGGGTCGTAACCTTTGCCCATGGTCTGATCTTTCTAAGCACAGGACCAAGCTTACGCTCAGCAACTTCAGTGTCGTGTGCAACCTGAGCGCGCAACCAATAGCCATTAGATAGACCGAAAAACCGGCACAACCGCAAATCAGTGTCCGCCGTAATGGCGCGCTTACCGGCAACTATTTCGCTGATGCGCTGAGCGGGAACGCCGATCTCCTTTGCCAAGCGATACTGGCTTAGCCCCATTGGCTTGAGGAAATCTTCCAGAAGGATCTCACCGGGGGTTACGGGTTTAAGCTTGCTCATAATTCAATCACCTCAATGGTAGTCCACGATCTCAACATCTTCTGCGCCCGCTTCCTCCCAACGAAAGCAAATGCGCCATTGATCGTTGATACGAATGCTGTATTGACCAGAACGGTCGCCTTTAAGTGCTTCAAGGCGATTTCCGGGCGGTATCCTCAAATCGTCCAGTCGGCCGGCAATCTCAAGTTGCCTCAACTTCCGTCGAGCCACAGCCGCAATACTCGCAAACCGTCTCACGCGGATGCCCTTTGAGATTGCTTCTGTATCGGCACACTTGAATGATCTGATCATTTATGTATATTAACGCATCACGTGATTAATGTCAAGCGTGATTATTAAGATTGGGTAGGTCAGAGGCCTCTCGGCCCATTTTCCCCCTAAGAACTCCGCGTGAGACTTTCACCTCACAGAGCTCAAACGACATCATGTCGCACCCCAACGCAAAAATCAGCGGCGGCTATATGCCGTCCGCTGAATTGAGTTGTTCAAGTAAGCCGCTACGCGGCAGGTTAAGTCCCCCTGCTCATCATTGC
>JAOZOU010000019.1 GCA_029933125.1 bacterium
GTACATATTGGCTCCAAGCACGCAGTGCGTCGGACGTCTGCAGATATCGATCGGAGTGATGTAACGAAAGCAACTCCGTACATCCGTGCATGGTTGCTTGAGTTTGGGCACGGGCTGAGGTGATATGCGACTTCACATGCCACCCCGGCTTGGAAAAGCAAATCTTGTGCTTGGTTGATGGCTTATAGACCAGCATGGCTTGGAACCTGGCGCAAGCTCCCGGCGCTATTTCAGTCAAAGTGTGCCTTGATAGAACTCCAGGTAGCAGGGCTCGTTGCTTGAGGCGGACATTCATCGTAACCTTCGGTGTGAGCTGAATCACACCAGGGGATGTAATTGACTCTTCCGGGTCCCCCTATGATATTGTCAAAGTCAGGGCAGTCGCTGCCCCAGTAGGTATATCTTGCCTCGACTACACCCCTTTGATCTTCAACTGTATTGTACAGGTCGTAGACTCCATTGCTATAGATACTATTACCGTTCTGAGGAAGCCATGAGGTGGTCATATAGGGTTCATAGAACACTTCAGTGTCAACCCACACACCGTAATACCCATTGTTGACTATAGTGTTTCTGTCGAGCGTGGCTGGCGAACGTCCATAGCAATAAACCCCAGCCCAATAGGAATCACCAATGTAGTTGTCCACAATATAAGGAGCTGCGTCGAAACAGCGGATACCCCAATCATTGTTAATGAAGGTATTGAATCTGATAATCGGAGAATCGTATGGTTCCACTGCCGAACAGGAGATACCCGCACCACACCGAGTGAAGTAGCAGTAACGGATATGCGGGTCATCACGCGTGCTCATTTGTCCCCACACGTTTATCGCGAAGAAGAAGTGGTCGAACCTACACGAATCGACAAAGCAATGTGACGCATTGTAGATGGCAATAGCGTAGAATTGGCCAGCAGCGCTTGCTTCTCTCACAAAGGTAAAGCCCTTTACCAGGCAATCTGTAACACCTTCAAGCTTGATAAGACAGTATCCGCCTGTAGTTGTCTGGTCGACGATAACGGTTGAATCGGCTCCACATTGGCCTATAAGTGATACGCCACTGGGAAGCACTACCCATTCGTGGCTGTAGTCAGCGTTATCGGGGCAGACATAAGTCCCTGGAGCCACCAGGATGGTATCGCCATACGCGGCTGAATCTGCTGCCTCGGGGATCGTCGGTATGGCTGAGGGGACAAGCCAAGTTCTTGAAAGAGAAACAGTCGCGGGCAGCATAATAGCCAACGCCAATGCAACGACTATACGTGCGGAAATGCAGTACTGTCTCATTTGGGTCCTCATTGACTATTGTAACCCATTGCGACGCTTGTTTCCAAGGAAATTATCATCCAATTGAGAAAGAGAGTGAGCAAGTCTCACTCTCTAAGCCGGGAAGTGGCTATAGGGTTCAGACGCCAAGAACCATACAGCAACCCTGGTATTCACACTCTTTACACATCCACCCTGGATTCGGAAAGAACACCCCGTGCGTGATCCCCTTCCACACTTCTCTCAAGACGTAGACCAACTTGTAAGGATCAAGGCTTGTGGCCAGGTGGTTTTGTTTTTTGCCAATACTCTCGGCTATGCGGCCAAAGAGGCGATTTCAAGGGCTGAGCTAGAAAACCTCATTGACTCAGGGATTGAGCCCATTGCCTTAGCCGAAGGGCTCTGGGAGCGAATCGAGAAGAAGTCAGCCCTGGTGTTAGGCTACCATCCCATCGGCAATCTGGAGATTCCAGTGAGGCTTCCTGATACGCTTCGCAAGCGCCATATCTACATCATTGGCAAGTCAGGCTCGGGAAAAACAACGCTTATCCGTAATCTCATTTTGCAAGACCTTGATCAAGGACACGGCATTGGAGTGATTGCCCCAGAGCAGGAACTTATCACTGAAGAGATTTTACCATTTGTGCCGCCTTGTCGCTGGGATGATGTCATCTATGTGAACCCAGCTGATACCGAAAGGTCGGTGTCCTTTAATCCGCTCTCGGTTGATGAAGATGAAGATCTGGACTTCCGTGTAGATGAAACGCTCGGTATCCTGAAGGCTCTTCTAGAACAGCTTACAGGTCCCCGGATGGAAGAAATCCTCCGTCAGACGCTCTATACTCTGATGCAGATTCCCGGTTCTACATTGCTTGATGTGGATCCTTTGCTTGATAGAAGAGACTCAACCTTCCGCCGCAGAATCGTGAAGAAGCTCAAGGATCATACGCTTATCCATTTCTGGACGCAAGCCTACCCATCCTACCCTAAGGATGCCCATTTACCGATTACTACAAGGCTGGGACGGATTATTCGACCCAAGGTGGTTCGCAATCTTATCTGCCAGCCTGGGCCGGGACTTAATATGAGGGAAACCATGGATCATGGCAAGATACTGCTTTTCAATCTCTCAGATGGCATCTTGGGTCCTCTTGCGGCAAGGCTTATTGGCCAGCTCATTGTCTCGAAGATACAACTTGCAGCCTTGAGTCGGGCCGATCTTCCTAAAGCCAGAAGGCGCCCCTTTTATCTTTATATTGATGAGTTTCAGGCCTTCACCTCAACAGCATCAGCCTCATACGAGACGATCCTTTCACGGGCAAGGAAATACGGCTTAGGGCTTATCCTAGCTCATCAGCAAACCGGACAGATTCCACCGCACCTGCTAAAGGAAATCCTTGGCAATGTCACCACTATAATTTCATTTTCTCTCTCAGCTGATGATGCCTCAAGGTTGGCAAAGGAATTTGTCACTGATTGGAGTGGCGAGATATTGCGGCTCGATGCTAATGAGCTCCTCGCTCTTAGGACCGGTGAAGCCTGGTGCCGAATTGGCAGGTATTCATTTCCCATGCGTACCTACCCACCACCGAGCTTTGGTAGCGCCGAGGTTGCCGAGCAGATTATACAGCTTTCAAGGCAAAGGTATGGATGGCCAGTCCGCATTGAAGGTCACCAGGTGCAGCAAGAGCAGCGCTGTGATATTGAGGAAATCGATCCTGGAAAGGTGTTTTGAAAAAGAAAGTCATGTGGCCAGTGCGATTGGAATGAAGGGACAGTCCAGTTGGCAATCACCGAACGTGACATTGAGGTAGTTCTTGCTCTCTATAAATATCGCTATCTCAGCGGCTCGCAGATTCGAACGCTCCTTTTCCCTTCAGTGCAAACTGCCAATCGAAGATTAAGAGTGCTTATCGCGGATGGCTATGTTGTGCCTTTTAGGGTTCCTGGAATCGCAGAGCGTCTTTTTGCCTTAAATAGGAAAGGAGCCGAGCTTGTAGCTAGCCAGCTTGGGGTTAGTCTTGGTGATCTTAGGTGGAAGCCCCAGACGAGACAGCCCAAAGACTATCTCTTTGCCAAGCACTTTCTTGCGGTCAACGATTTTCGCATTGCTCTCACCCAGGCTTGCCGGGATAGCAACGAGATAAGACTTGTAGGCTACATTCCTGAGTATTTCGGTGAGAAAAGCTCACAAGGCACTATCTCAAAGTACATCAGGGATTTTGTGTGGGATATGAGCAGCCCACGAGATAAGGTACAGCATACCTGTGATAGCGTCTTTGCGCTTGAGAAGCAAGGGAAAGCAGCCCTTTTCTTCTTGGAAATTGATCGGGGGACCGAGGTGGTGAGCGATCCCAATCGAGGCTTTCTCAAAAGTGTCCGCTTCTATCTCAACTACTTGGTCGCCGGGAAATACAGACGCTATGAGGACGACTTCCAAAGAGAGTTCCCGGTCTTTAGGGTTCTTTATGTGACTACTTCTCAAGACAGACTTAATAACATGCGGAAAGCAGCCACTTCCCTACCCTTTTCGCCCGTTCATGCGAAAAGATTCCTCTGGCTCACCACCCTGGCTAATGTGACAAAGCAAACCATCCTTGAAAGGATTTGGGTTTCTGCTGATACTGCTGATCAGAGGCTCTACGGCATAGAATAGGACATTCGATACCTCGGATACTAGCTGTTGACAACTTCTCGACCATAGCCCTATAATCATTCCGATTTTGGCACATATTTCATGCTCACACAGAGCTGCTACTGTCATCAAAGGAGGTCTTGTATGGGTCTCAAGCTCAAAGAAGAATCAATTGTTGATGAATGGACCACTCTACTCCAAAACGCTGCTGGGCATGCCCGCTTCATCTATGAGGAGACCCAAAAGAAGCTGGCTGAGTCAGCAATCCCCGGTGGCTGCACTTGGTCGCTTGAAGAGCTAAAGGCAGGGGGTTGGTTCAGCGGGGTGAAGCGAGAGTTTCTAGTAGTGACAATTGAGCAGTTTAAGGATTATAAGGCGCTGATTGGAGCAAGGGATTTCGATGTGCACCTGCACGTCTCTGAGTTCATTGTGGCAGAGCCGGGCTTTCTCAAAAGAGCAGTTGCTCAGAAGCTTGGAGACGACCCACTGGCACTTTCAAGAGGTTCAAATATTCTTGAACATCAAGACCTGGTAGCATGGCGGGCTGTGGTGCATCGTTGCTTGACGGACTCTGTGGAGACACTCTTGCAGAAACTGGGTCAGGATCCAGCCTTGCTCAATACCAAAAGCAAAGGGTTCCTAGAGGTTTGGTAGCCTTTAGGTGCTGATGGGATTGTCACGCCATTGAGCAATGCCACTCTATGGGTAGACCTGTTTGGCAAATCATAGAGCGCGTATGGTTCTAGCCGCTTGGCTGTCAGGGACAAATCCGATCTCAGCCTGATCAAATAGCCCCGAGCTCTCACGCTGTAGCCGTTTTAAGGCCATTGAGCAATATTCAGGATCGACCTCCACCCCGATACTGTTTCTACCACACTTCAAGGCAGCGAGCATTGTTGTTCCTGTGCCACAGAAAGGGTCTAGGACGGTGTCTCCGTAAAAGGAGAACATCCTAACTAGCCGATAGGCGACCTCGAGAGGGAAAGGAGCAGGATGTTTGCGAGTAGAGGCGCCACTGATGCGCCAGAATTGTTGGAACCATTTGGCATATTCGGTCTTACTGATACTACTCCGCTTGCGTTGCTCAGCGGTTGGTTTTCGGTATCCTCCGGGCTTGCGTTGCATCAAGATGAACTCGATGTCATTTTTGATGATAGCATTGGGCTCATAGGGCTTGCCCAAGAACTTGCTACCGGACTCAACTTCATAGGTCGCATTGGAAATCTTGTGCCATATGATAGGATTAAGATTGTCGAAACCAATCCTTCTACAAGAGACAACAATATCAGCATGCAATGGCATCACCACATGCCGGCCGTACCTGCGTCTCGAAAGGCACACATCGCCAACAACACACACCAACCTGCCGCCCGGGACCAGTACCCGGAAGCAGTGCCGCCAGACCCTTGATAGCTCCTCAATGAACACTTCATAGTCATTTATGTGCCCGAGCTGCGCTGGATGGTCTCGATATTTCTTGAGGATCCAATATGGAGGCGAGGTTACTATCAAGTGCACACTCTCGTCCGGAATAAAAGATAGGTCCCTTGCGTCGCCTTGCACCAGTAAATGCTTAGTCTTACCACCCATCATTTCTGCTCCACCCCCAAACCAGAGAGAAGTAATCTTACTGCACTGTTGATCGACTCTTTACCCTCAGAGGCGAAGGCTACCCCATCGATGTCGGTTGATCGGAGCCGGTTTTGGACATTGCTGTGTTCATCTACAAAAGGATAGTAAATGATGACACCAAACTTGCTTTCGGGGAAAGCCGCCTTGAGCCTAGAAGCTTTGTTAACGATCTCATCGCACCTCTTGTGAATATCTCTCCTGGCTTCTATTCTCTTAATGTCAATCCCAAAGGCGACCGGTCCGCTCTTCGGATACGCGGCGTCTAACTCAAATATCTCTCCTTGCCACCTGAATTTCCTCTTGGTGAATGCAACCGCACTACAGCGATTAAGACAATCTAAGATTTTCTTTTCCCATCGTCCCTTGCGCTTGCGGATCTCCTTGTCTATGAAACTAATCCGGTCTACCTGAGCCAAGGTTGGGATTTCAAGGTAATCGGGTAGGAATGGCTTGATATAGCCCGCGATGATCTTGCTTTGGTCCTCAGAAAGGCGAGGTCTATAAGTGTCCAGGTTCTTTATCCCGAGGTCTCTTTCGATTGCCCTAGCCGCGATGTTACATATAGTGAGCAATGCTTTAAGAATTGCTGGATAACCCATGATTGCACTTGCTAGGTCCGCGGCACTCATGCTAGAGAAAACTATTACGTCCACTTCGCGAGTTTCTATGAAACCTGCAAATGCTTTATGAAGTGCTTCCTCGATAGACCTTGTTCGCTCATCTGCCTCCTCCCTAACCCATTCAAAATAATCATGATGTGATCCATAATCTTCAGGCAATCCTCGCCTCCAAACGTTGAAATTCACGAATCATATAAGCACTTTCGCGGTACCAGTGCTAGCCTATGGGCAAGCACGTGGATACGACAACTTCTATCACTTCAGTTCCGGTAGTCAATCCCGATTTCTTGCCGCGACTTGACAAGATTCTCTGTGCAATCTAGGCAGTCCCATCTTTATCAAATGTCCTATGAAGCTAATCAGCGGCTCGTCCTTCCTCCATCAGGCGAATTGTTTGAACCGCCTTTCTTCTATCCTCTTCCAGGCTGTGGGCATAATAGCTTGTTGTTTCAATTTGGCTATGGCCTGCGATATCTCTTATTACTGGCAGACTGACTCCCCTCCTCGCCATTTGTGTGAAGCAAGTGTGCCTCAGAGTGTGAACCGAGCCTTCAAGCTCAGCAAAGAAGAGATATTTTTTGACCAGGGCATAAACAGCCGAGCCTGTGATTCTCTTTCTTCTCTTGCTCAAAAACAAGGGACCCGGGTCATTCCCCCGGGCTTCTTTGTATTCGCTTAGGATTCCCTGGATATCCTTATTAAGCTCGATGAGCTGTTCCTTTCCCCCTTTTCTTCGCACCTTGATATAACCCCGCTCAAGATCAAGATCTGCAAGGTCTAGCGCAACAAGTTCCGCCCTTCTTATGCCTGTGGCGAGAAAGAGTCCGACGATGGCGAGATCCCTTCTTAGGCACGAAGGCGTTGCATATTCCCTGACTATCTCCAAGAGATGAAGATATTGGCGTTCGGTGAGACAGTGGGGGATTTTCCTCTCGATTGACGGGGTATCGATTCCGGCAGCTGGCGACGCATGAAGAATATCTTCTCTCACCAGGTACTCGAAAAACGACCGGATGCAGGAGAGGGAACGCGCCCGGGAGGTCTTATCGTTGGTTCTTGCAAGACTGGCAAGAAAAGCGCGTATATCCTGCTTCTTAACCTCGTGGGGCACATGGATGCCCTTCTGGGCTATGAAGTCAGAGAAGCGCTTAAGCTCATAGGCGTAGGACTTAACGGTGCTCGGTTGTCGCCCTTTCTCGAGCGATAGCCATGACAAGAACTGATCGATATACTTCTCCACTACGTTCTCTTCCTCCACTCGGCTTTCTTCTTCTGCTTATTGATGAACCGCTTAAGATCCTGAAGATCAATCCTCCACTCGCGCCCAATCTTGAACGCAGGGATCTTGCCCTCAGAGCACCATCGCCGTACGGTGTATGAAGAGACTTTAAACATCCGTGAGACTTCATCTACTGTTAGAATCGTGCCGGTAGTGTCCATTTGTGCCAAAGAACCCCATACTCCATTCGACCCAGATACTTGGAAATCCCTGCCAAAAACCAGCTCCTTTTGTTGATGGAATATATAGCACAAGGATATGAAGTGATGTAAGCTTTGTCAATAAAAATCAAGATGTAGCAAAATTTATGAATTAAAGCACCATTGAAGCCATAATCTTTTCGCTGTCTATCTATTGGAAGCAGCAACTCATATCTTTGTGGCTCCGTGATTTCAAGTACTGCCGTCTGCTTATATTGGAATTGAAAGCAGAACCGGCATATCTCCTCCGGATCATTGGGTAGTCCTTATTCTGTTCTTACCAGGCTGGGCTGTCAACCCTGGATAGTTTGCGCTTTGTCCTAAGTATGTAACTTCAAAGCGACAGGAGCTGCAGTAATTATGCGCTACGTTCTAGGTCTGCGGCCCCCTTGCGGAACTTACAAGGTGATGGCTCATAACGCGTACAGGCGTCTTGCTTTCTACTATCCCCTAACATTACAATGCCTCCTACTAGGAGGAGAATTATGCCACCAATCATCAGGACCGTGTTCCCACTAATGAGCGAACCGGCAATCATAATGGCGCCGATGGCGGTTGGTCCTGTTCCCCTTAGCCTTGCGATCGAAATCCCCTCTTCAATGCCGACTAGGCTTATGCCGAAACAGCATAAGTATCCTGTAGCCAGCAGATGACGCAAGCGATGATAAAGCACTGATATCGCCTAGACGTCTGCACCGCAAGCATATAATGAAACCCGCGCGGAAGTTGAATTCTGTGGAGTCCCAATCTTCAGAATTTGATCCCCTTTATCCGAAATATAGGCCTTTCGCATTTCGTACGCAGAAGAGGGGCTCATTGAAAGCCCCTCTTCACTATCCCAGTTCCGGACTGACTGCGAGATCGAAGCCGCGGATAAGGCCTATCGACCAATATCGATTTCGTACCCACCCTTGATAGTCACTGACTCACTCAGAGGGGTTCCATCGGGTCCAATCCGGATCTGGTGTATCCCAGGAATGTCAGGCAATGGAGTAATGATGTCAACATGTTTTCCCCAAGGCGGATGCGGCTTGTCGATCTTCATGATCGGATCGTTTGGTAGTCCCATCTCACACCTCCTTTCATGTTATGACGTGGCATCCTGGCAAAATTTTGAACAGAGAATTCCTCTCATGTCAGTCTGGACTCTCAGCCTAACTGTTCATTGCATGGAGGGTTCCACCTTGCAATTAAGTCCTTCTCTTCTGCCTTTCTTACCAATTCCCCCCCGTCTGTGGTGTGTGCATGGATATGAGTCGCCCCATGGCGCTTCGCACAAGTCTCCTTTTCGTGGTCAGCAAGCCGATCGCCCAGGCTTTCTGTTTGCCCAATATAGCAAGGAAGCCACACAGCACCGGCCCTTTTAGCGAAGATATAGTTCCCAGGTTTCTTCACAAACTGCGTCTCCATTGAGTAAATCCCATATCTGTACTTCCTGCCTGACTTTCCTATCCAGATGTACTGATTAACCATCTAATCATCATCCTTTCCACAAAGCCTAACCACCCGACTGGGTTCGACCTGCCAACCCCTGTTTCGTCCGCCTCAGTTGCTCACCCCATGTCACCTCCTTTAACATTTTATACCCCGTAAATCAATAAAAGCTTGCAATACATTGTCAACTTTGTCAAGCTTTTTCTTCTCTCCGCAAAAAAGAAAACGGCAGGGTAGATAAACCCTGCCTCCTATAACAAGTTCTACTTAGAGACCTTAGGCAGGCTGAAAGCGTTGTGCGAGGTTGCGAATTGATCTTTCGCTGAAGAAGCGATAACCATTAACAGGGTCGCGAACTATTTCTAGCTTGATCCCATGAGCTCTCTGAAAGTCCGGGTCTTCCCAACGCCTCAATGTAGCAGGGCACACATCGAGCATCTTAGCTGCCTCGGAGATACTCACATATAACTCACCATTGATACGCTTTGGTTTCGGCATCTGGCTTCCTCCCTCCCTTGAGGCGGCATAGAGTATATAAAACGTTTCCATCTTTGTCAAGCCTATTTCATTGCCAAGTTTTTCAGACGCTTTACACAGGGTTGCAGCACTGCCCAACCTAGAATAACTCACTCTCTTTCAGGGAAACAAATCTGTTTTCTCCGACAACGATATGTTCAAGCATCTCTATCCCTAGGAGCTCCGCTACCTTTGCTAAGCGCTTGGTGAGACTGATATCCTCTCGGCTTGGAGTTGGATCTCCGCTTGGGTGATTATGGGCAAGAATTATTGCTGAAGCTGATGCCCTGATTGCTGGCTCAAAAAGCTCTCGCGGATGAACCGTTCAAGTGTCATGGCCACCAACGGCGACTAGCCTGGATTCAAATCAGCTTGCTTTCTAGGTTCAGTAGCAGAACCGGCAAGCGTCCCCGGGTTTCTTCAGGATAGGCTGTGTTCGCAATAGGTTGTGCGCTCTTTGCACTGGCGATCGCCGGCCTGTCACAACAAGGTCTGGTGAGAGGCTTAGCACAAATCAAGAGTCCTTATCTGGGTGGCAAGGACTCTCGTGAGAACGGGGGATCTCAGCTACATTGGATAACTATGTCGCCTCTCCTAGCTTCGCTCCTTTTTCGCTTGACAGGGCAGGGTCCTCTGTTAGCATTATGCTGACGGGGCGCGAGTCCCAATTATTTCTTCATCACATCAGGCACAAGATTGCTTAGCTAGCTTAGGAGTGAGTCTTGATAAGTGACACGCAACTCGAGCAGATCATTGCCATATCATTTGCGACCAGTGCCGTCGCTCAGGGGTTCAACTTCCTAGCCAATGAAGCAGCTGAGGCTCTGAATAGGAGCTGTACCATAAGGGGTTGGTTCTCAGAAAGGCGCAGGTCTCGGGGGTTCTGGCTCTTGCTTGGGGTCCGGGTTGGTGTGCCCCTTTCCTTATGGGCATTGCTTGGTCCACGCCCTGGGTGGTTCCTGAGCATGTCTATACCAAAACAAGCAGCCTGCCTAGGACTATCCTTATTTGCTGCAGGTACTTTTCTCGACTATCACCGTGGCCCAAGAGTCATTCCGACTAGTTGGTCTTTCATCCTTGGAGGATATTTTGCAGTTGTTGTGTTAGTTATGGGACTGTCGCTCGGAGCGATTGACAACATGAACATTGCCTCATTGATTAGCGTTCTCAATCCAATACGCGACTTGATAGTAATAGTTGGAACTATTATGGGAGTTTGTATGACCATTCTTTGGACCATGGATGCCCGGAATCTACAAGGATTGAGTCTTGCTGAAGATCGCTTGAAGGATGCCGAATGCCGTCACATGATCAACACATACCGTGGCATTTGGGCAGCCTACATGCTGATTCATTTCTTTGCCGTCTTCTACGGGATCGCAAAATGGTTAGCCGTCCCCGTGTTGAAGCGAATTGGGGCGGTGGGGTTGTAGATGCGGCTGGGTGAGTCTTCTTTGGATGGACAGAGCCCAATATCCAGAACTAGCGAGGCACCTCACTGACCTAGAGAACGAGGTGGAAAGGAGGAGAAAGATGGGTGCACCTTATCTTGGCAACAGCCACAAGAAAGAAATCCATGACATGAGTCGTACCAAACCGGCTTGCCAGATTGAGGAAATCAAGGAAGAACACAAGATCCCAATTGATTCCTATGCTGAAGTCCTACGTATGTGTAGAGAAGAAGGCTACAACGGCTGTGCTCACTGTTTGCCAGAGCTACATACTGACTGACGGCCTCTAATGTCTTCCGGACAGACATACAAGGGTTCCGGAGATTAGGAAAGACGCACAGCTGCAGCCTACTGAGCATGCAGGGGTGGCTTCATGGGGAATAGAATTCTATCGCCCAGCGAAACATAGAGCTAGCGCGCATGCGTCAAAGACGTGCAGCCAATACCGATCGTGCCACTTCTTGCCTCTTGGCAAATGCCTTCTGAGCTCTGGTGCCAATCACCTGAGCCTTCCCCATTTTCACCAAAAGCATCTAGGCTCATCAAACTTTACGGTCCCTAACCTCCTCGTAGATCAATCGCCGAGTCTCGCGATTGTGACTCGTCAGAGGAAGATCATTCTCGCTCAATTGCACATCACTCGGCCACTTCTGTCTCTCGCCCTGGTCGCCAGTCATCCGTCCTTTAGACCCGGACCGCTCCCATGCGGTGACCATTTTGCAAGAGTGCCTACCTCCCTATGGCAGACACTGTCACGCCTCATTGTGGGCTGCTTCCCTGTCTCGCTTCAGGTTGTCCGACCTTCCCTGACCCCTCAACACCAGCTGTTTGACGATGGTCATCTAGAGCCTGCTTGAACCTAGTAAACTCAGATCTCTTCCGTTCAAGAACCTCCTGCACACCAAACTTCCGAATGACCATTCGCATCAGTGAATCAACCGGCATCCCCGTCCTCAATCTGATGGACTCTTGAATAGCTTCTGTGAAATCCAATACAGCCTTGTTGCGGATTTCCTCGGGCACCGTTGTGTCGCCAACTGCCAATGCACGTTCCGGGTCACCGAGAAACTCACCCAGCGCCTCCATCCCGGCCTTCCACGCCTCGACGAGCTTGATAAAGAAATCCAGTTCAGTCCGCAGTGAATCTATGTTAGCAATGATTGTCTCCCGCTCATGTTCCAGCAACTCAACTTCTTCCCTCAACCTATCTGTCCTGATCTTGTATCTGTCTAAGACTGTTTCAAACCTTTCTTCCTCAAGCCTACCTTTCAAATATGCGATTTCATCCTTCAACGGAGCCATCCGTAGCCGCTCTGAGAGCAAGATCCCACACACCAGACTTCCGATCACCAAGCCAATGGCCGGCCACTCTTTCGACAGGACACGTGTAATCCACTCCAACATAGGCACTCCACCACCCTTGCCTTCATTCCTTCTTCAACCTTTCCCTTCTCACAATTTCCCTTTCCTGCATTTCAATGAGAATCCTTCTAGCTGAATCAAATCTCACTCCCTCCAAGGTTTCACCCAACTCTTCCATAGCTCTCTGCCTCAGCGCTTGACGCTCTTCCTCTGACATCTCGGCAATCAAGGCATCTGCTATTTCATCTTCCTCTCGCTCGAGTTCGATCCGTCTTTGTTCTTGTAAGATTCGCTCGCGTTCTCGTAGCCTGCTAGCTGTCTCGAGCGTTCTCGCCCGCTTCTCCGCCACTGCTTGTCCGATGGTCTCTACAACAATCCCAAAAGAATGCACCTCGGGAAAGTTACTCAACGCCCAATCAGCTGCAAGCCTAATATCTTCCAGGGAAAACCCGTCCTTAAGAAGCTTCATCCCTTGCTCATAGCCTTTTTGCTTCTTTTGGGATGACACCCTGATTCCTGCCCTCTTGTAGAACTCGTCAACGATTGTCCTCACCCCATCACTCGCTGTCCCCATCCTTCTTGTCTCAATTTCCAACTTGTCAATCGGAAGAGGGAGTACCTGGTAAATTACTTGGTTGGTCCTAGGGTCCTTCTCGAAGACTATCAGCCCCTTTTTCACCAGGGCATCCCTTGCCGCCTGAAATCGCCTATATCCCATCTTGAGAAGCTTGCGGATTTTCTTGCTGCCATAGTAACTCACACCGTATCTATCTGCGACTAGGCAAAGAAACATGTACAAAGCAAATTCCTCCTGACGCATCTCAGAAAGAAATCCGGTATGCAGAAGCGCGCGATCAACCCAGGCAAAATTCGTGCCCTCTATTGTTCGGATTCTATCAGGGTCGGGAATTCGCTTTCTGGTCAACTCGCACACCCCTCAAAGAGTATCTATTGAAAGTTTAGATCATAAGTATCATTTGTTGTCCAGATGGAGACAGTACGTCCACCGAATGGGGACAGGCTGGTTCCAAACCAAGACAGGTATCCCCATTTGGGAATAGCTATCTCCATTTGGAGACAGCTCTCTCTAACCTCTTGGTGCTTGGTCACTTCAACGTCTCCTTTGTCAACATCCTCTCAACCAGCCGCTTGAGGTGTGCAACCAGCTCGTCTTCAGTTTGACAAGCCACTTTGATATCAAATCCACTCGTGGTTGATCGGACCTTTATTGTTTCGTCCTGGTAGATGAGGCGACTTGGCGGAGTTGGCTTCTTAGGTACTGGGTTAATGATTCGTTCTACCTTCTGTTCTAATTCCCTTACAGAGAGTCCTTTTTGCGTGACCTGATTGAAGAGATCGAGCCTTTTCTTGGGATCCTTTACTCTAAGCAGTCGGCGGGCGTGAGCTTCGGTGATCTTTCCTTCATCCTTGCGGGTGGCAACTCGAGTTGCCACCCGGTTTCTTATCTCAGGCTCGAGCTTCAGAAGGTTCATCTTCTGTTGGATACGGGTATGAGAGACACCCAAGAGTTTAGCAATTTCCCTCTCTGATTTTGCCATACCTCTTTCAAGCATGATACGGTAGCTATTGGCTTCATCCACAGGTGAGAGATCCTCACGTTGAATATTCTCTGTCAAAGCAGTGATAAAGGCTTCATCATCGCTCATTTCTCGAACAATGCAGGGAAGCTTAGTGAGTCCCGCTTCCTTAGCGGCCTCAAACCGCCTTTGGCCAGCTACAATCTCATATTGATCATCTTTTGGCCTCACGAGAATCGGTTCAATAACCCCATGTTTCTTGATAGAGCGGATGAGATCGGCAAGCGTTTCTCGATCGATGTTAAGCCTTGGCTGGTTTCGACTTGTCCTTATCTTGGCGATATCAATATCGCAGACATCCTTTCTAACAACAATCTCCTGACCAATTACGCCTTCACGAAGCAGAGTTTTGCTGTACTTGTCCATCAGAGCAACCCCTCCAGACCTTTTAATGACTCTCTCAAGAGTGGCAAATCTATGGTCCTTCGCTGTTCAAACGCCGCATCGAAAAGGGCTTGGCCAGCGATCTTGCTTATATTACGACAGATGCCTCGGGACTTTTCGAAAATCAAAGGAAAGGTCTCTTCAGCGAAAATCGAGTTGGTGGCTCCAGCCACTGCCAGCCGATGCTTGATATATTCTCGTGTTTCCTCTAAGTTGAGAGGCTCAAGCCGCGCCTTGATCTTGATCCGGGTGCGCAAGCTTTCATAGGTTTTGTATTGGAGTCTCCTTACGAACCTTTCCTCAGCAATGAAAATCGCGGTAATCAGTTTTTCCTTTGGCGTCTCTAGGTTGGTAAGGCTTCTTATGAGATGAAGGGCTTGGACATTCAAGAAGTGTGACTCATCAAGAATGAGGACAACGCGCTTGCCCTCACGGTAGCGAGCGATGATATAGGTATGGAGAAGCTCAAGGAGATCCTGAGTTGAAGGGCGTTTCTTAGGCACAGCGATATCGAGCTGAGAGAGAATCTCCTTAAGAAGTGCTGTCTTGGGCATTTGGGGATAGATAAGAACAAGGACAGGGATGTATTGAGGATAGTTCTTGATCGAGCTTAAGATTCGTTGTGAGATGAGGCTCTTGCCCAGTCCACTTTGACCCAGGATTATGCCCGCAGGTTCGTTAGAGGTGATACAGTAAACCATGGAGGCATAAGCGCGTTCATGCTGCTTGGTAGAATAATAGAATCGTTCGTCAAGATTGTCCTTGAATGGCTCTTCCTTGAGACCGAAAAAGGAAAGCGATATCAACTCCTATCTCCTCGTAGGTTGGAAGAGCGTTTTAGGAACTCCTCAATTTCGCTTAGCCGAAAGCGCCAGGTGCCACCGACTTTATAAGCTGGGATGCTACCACCCTTGACCATGCGGTATAGTGACTGTTTGCTTATGCCAAGGTATGTGGCTACCTCTTTTAGGCTCAGGAGATTATCGGTCTTAAGCATCTTCATAACCTCCCGGAATCAAGTTGGCGCAAACTTATCAAAGGTTGTCAGTTTTGTCAAGCGTTTTTCTTCAGGCGTAACCTAGCTGTAAGAGGTGCTGGAGATCTCTGGATAACTGCAGGGGGGAGACCCTGTCGAAATGGGGACTAGAATTACAAGCAAGGTCGTAATGCAGCACTTATGGCCTACGGACGGCATGATGCCAGACTCGGAGCTCAACACTGGAAAGGTCGATGCGTTCTAGCATAGCTGGTGTCAGCTCTGAGATCTTTACGAGAACCCCGTGGTTCGGAGTGGTACCATCTTTCCAACCGGTGACGATCCTGGTGACATCAAGCCACATGACTGTTGTATCTGAATGGCCAACTAACACCCAGTTAGTCGTACGAGCACATGTATCGACATCCCCTCCTGAATGCTTCCATGGTGTCTCCCAATTTACAGTATGTTGCTGCCAGTCTGTCAGAATGGGAAGAGCCTCAAGACGGACAACCGATGGGGTCTCTTCACTAACCTGAAGAACCCCCCGGAATACTAATTGCGCGAAGTCAATGCGCGGTTCTATTCCTAACGCGTCGAGGTCGAAGGCGACTAATAGACGTGGACCTTGGGAGCCATCTGTAGGTCGGATCGCAGCAATCTGTTGGGGAAGGATCCGCGAGACTTGGCCGCCAGAAGCTGGGATTAGTGGCGAAGAGAGTACTAAACAGAACATCCCCAGTCCAATTATGTATCGGTACCTTGCCATGACGCCTCCTCCTATTTCAACAAGACAATTTTCTTCCTCTGGGTCCCCATGGGTGTGGACAGCACATAGAAATAGATTCCCGGTGAGACTCGGGAGCCCGATTCAGCAGTACCATCCCAGAGAATCGTATGCTCCCCTTCTTGCGTCGTTCTGTCAAACAAGACCTTGACCAGCTGGCCGCGAACATTGTACACGGATAGCCTAACCCTGCACGGTGTGCTTAGGACGAATCGAATCTTCGTTGTGTGATCAAACGGATTGGGAGCGTTTTGTCGTAAGGCAATGGACCCAGCGGGATATGGAGCGAGTTCGATATCAGCATACGGATCGGAATCCAAGCAGGGGTCAATATCGAAAGGACCCTCCAAGTGCTTGGCAACACTATCGGGATTGCTACAATCAAAGTCCCACCAATTGCCCTTAGCGGGTATCCTTAACCAAGGACACGTGTTCACAGCATCTTCGTATATGCTCTCCTTGATACTATTGAATCCCGAATCGTTGCCCGCCTTCTGAAGAACAGGGTAGTCCCAGTTGTTCGTTGCATCAGACCATATGCCATAGGCACAGCGGAACACAATGTTCGAGTCGAGGAAAGCGCGGCCCCAATGCTCTTGCGGATAGCTGGACTCGTTGAACTCCATTCCGGGGCCGCCTACGAATCTTACAACATTGTGATGAATCTTACAGCTGCTTTGGTAGGCGCCATCAGATAGTATGCCCCGACTGCCGTAACCTTGTATCCAGTTACCGGTGATCACCAGCGGACTCAGTATCTCATAGATGTATATCGCCCAGCCATGACATCCGGAGCCTATAAAGCTATTGCCCGTAACGATGGACCCGTTGTCCGCCCAACAGGATAGACCACACACATCTTGTCTCTCAAAAGAGCAACTTTCGATAAGAGCAGCCGCGCAAAGCAATGAGATATCACATCTGTTTCTCTCGAAAGAGCAGCTCGCAATCCGGGGGTTATCGTTATCGACATAAATACCACAGTCCGCGCACTCAGAAAAAGAGCAATACTGTATGCTTGGACTACGTCCGAGACATCTAAGAGCTTGATAGGCATACTCGAAGCTGCAGTATTTCACCTCCAACGGACCGGATCCATAAAGCTCTATGGCATCCCAATCACCGCGTGATTTATCGAAATAGCCCGACGTGAAAGTAACCGGCTGATCAGCGGTAGCGTTGAGAATGAGGTCCCCCTCCACTCTAAGGCGCATCTCACCACGAGGAACGCCAGGGCCAGGTGTGAATTCGACAATTGCACCCGGTTCAATGATCACGGTCGTCGCCTGAGCGATAGTTGCATCTCCAATGATCGTATTCTTACCCCAGAGGACACGGTCAGTTGTGATGGAGTGGGACAGAACAGCGCTCCGAACACTCCTGTGGTGGATGTCACTCCCGAACATTTGCCATTCGACGTTTCTGGTTTGACCAGTACCACCAATCGCTTCAAGACTTCCCGCCGCCCCGACGATGATTTCTGGAAACCCGTCCCCGGTAATGTCTGTAAGGCAGGGTGAGGATGAAATAGTGCCGTTGAGCGGCTTCCGCGTAAGAACAATGCAGTCACTGGAAAGTATGTACAGTGAGTCTCCGGACGCAAAAACTATCTCGGGACCAGTGTTCCACTTAACGTCTCCTATCGCCGGCATAGTATGGACAGGATGAGTGGTAGGGAATTGAGCTCTCTCTTGGAGTTCCGGGATCTGGGAGGGGTCATAGTCAAGAACGACGAGGCGGCTGGTTGTAGCCAATACGATCTCGCGATCGGGGTCTCCCAGGGGGTCAATATTGCCGGTGGAGACATAGAGCGCAGACTCATTGCTAAGCAGAGCCCTAGCTTTCAGTGTTAACAGTGTGTCTGCTTGATATACTGCAATCAGGCTGGAACCGCAGATGACTTCTGCATATCCATCAAGATCTATGTCTGCAGATACGGGGTTACTTGCAGGCAAGGCATCGCTTGGAGCAATATCGGCCGAGGAGAAGATGCGCCCTGTTTGCCCGTCGAGTGCGTATAGAAGACCATGGGTTGTCGATACAACTATGTCGTCTCCCCCCTCATCGTCTAGATTGACGACTAAAATGGGGTCTACGGGTACTCCTACGACACCGGTGTCACCAAGAGCCTGTGACCAGAATACGACGGCCGAATCACCCCAGCAATTGATGGCATAGACCTGGCTAGATGTGCCGGTGATTGCTCCCAGGGCTATCTCTAAATCATGCTCCTCGTCGAAATCAAGATCTGCTAAGGAGGGAGATGTGGCTACCACACTATTGTTGGGCAACGCCAACACCCATTTTGTTGGCTGAGTGGTGAATATGTCAATAGCTCGGAGGGAATCTCCCGAGGCGACGACCTGAAGCGCACCGCCGTTGCCGCATAGATCCCCAACGGCGACTGAGAATATGGGCATGGCGCGGGTCCTGTAGCTCCCGACACAACGTCCTCTGGAAGAGATTGCGTTCACGGTACCACCTTCAATACAGATGATGGCATATGGTTTACGTTGGCCGTAGGCAAGGAAAGATGTAACAGTCGGAGAGGTAACGGGTACCCCCGGTAGTGGAGCAGGAAAGCCCTCTAAGGAGACTCCTATTGGAACCTTCGTCGAGGCGACGTTGTTGTCCTCGTATGCCTCGTGAAGATCGCCGAGCGGGTCAGCCACAGCTTGAATGTCATACCATGCTCCAGGGAGCGCCCCAAGGCCACGCCAGGTAACACTAGCGGTGTCGCTACACCAGGGCTCAATCGGTCCAACGAAGCAGGAATCAATCAAAACCCATTCAGTTGTATCAGCTTCCTCTTCCTTGAAATAGAAATGCACCCTCAAGGTGTCCACCTCCGCGCGATATTGATATGACTGTCTCAAGTGGGCTGAGATCAAGATCAGGGTCGAAGTCGAACTCGTCTTCCCTGAGTCCCAGATCGCAATAACCGACTCCAGATTCTCGAAGTAAGACATTGAAAGCTGGATCGCCAATGAGGGTAAAGCTTCGCGTAAAATAGGAACCACCGAGCCTAAGCTTTGCCTCAAACCAACCGTCACCCACAAATGGTGAATGATACTTAACCCAGGAGGCAAAAATGTCGACACAGGCGGGAAAATCAACATGCAAGTCGCCTGCATCCGCAGGGCCAAGGAAAGCTACGGCACCACCGATAGGATGATTAACAAGTGCTGCACCAATGCAAGCCACCGTGTCTGTTGACGAAATACAAAGAGTGTCGAAAGAAGCGGTCTTACAGGCACCTGTGAAAAAAATGGGTAGAGAATCGCTGTTGACGAAACAGGCTAATGAGTCAGTGGAAAAAGCAGGTGGGGCAGACATCTGACAACGTGCTCCGTGTATACCGTAGTGAACAAACCTCACTCCGCTGTTTATCACTCGACAATTCTCCGTGATGAAGTGGTAGTTCTGTGATTGCTTATCGCCCCTAAAGAGCAGCGTATCGTAGTTAGCTGCCTGTGCAATTTCGGTCAGATCTGAAAATGTCTGCTCTAGTACGCTCCTCTCGTAGTCGTCCATGTACCACCCGGAGGTAAGAAACAGTTTGGTTCTCCAGCCAGGTGCATCCAATAATGGCTCAGAGCGTATTAGTTTATCGACCACAATTGACAAGTCCGTATCGTCTATGACTGCAAGCCTACCAATCTCAAGCTGCGGAAGGGGGTTTCCCCCTACACCAGTATCCCCGAACGCTACGAACCAGTTGTCCGAGGGATAATCTCCATACCACATTGGATAGTGTGAGCTCTCCCAATGAACCGGGATGAGGGTGTCTCCGTCGCTACCCACAAAGGCGCCGACAAGCAGCGTGTAACCCAAGTGGCCGTCAGACATGTGCTCAGCCGTCCGAGTTCTGTACAAGGAGTCTATGAATACCTTGATTACAGTATCTGGACCAGCTTGAATATTTAGGCCTAGGTCTTCGACACTGACAATCGCCACGTTGAATCCATCAAAAGAAGCCCGGTGCTCCGCCAACCTGAAGGCTGCAGAACTGCTATCTCCTTCCTGGAAGAACCTCCCTGCAACCAGCATTAGATAATCGGTTTGATGATTTGCGCATTCCTGTACCGAATGACACCAAGCAACCGACCCAGCAAGCGGCGGCCCAGATAGCAGGTCGGGGACAGGTGAATTCCATGCAATGTCATAGCCGAGAACCAAGCGTTCGACTACCCGGTCATAAGGACCAGTCGGTGTGCAGACAGGTCCGGAGGGTGACTCTGGAAGAAGGCGAATCTTGAGCGAAGAGTAAACCAGAAGCTGTCTCCTTGAAGGGTTATATCGTACGGGGGAAACTTCCAGTTGGACAACCTTCTGATCTCTGATGTAGAAGACATCTGTTATTTGCACAGCTCTCTTGGGGTAGAAATCGTCTGACAGGTAAGCAGATTGATCGATTTCAAACTTCTTCTCTTGATAGGGAACTCCATCGGGGCCGATCCCTGGGATCATGCGTTCAGCTGGATATACACGGTAGTCGTTCCCTATGAGCGAGTCATCGGGCTCAGCCGTAACGACAATTCCATTGCAGGACGGAACAGCGACGAGTTGCCTCCAGAGGGGGAGCTTGGGAGATCCCGGTTCAGATGTGGACTCCCATCCAGGTATCCGGACAGTGTGGTAAGTAGTGTGTCCCACGGTTACGGTGTCAAGCAAGACATTGGGTACCTTCAAAGAGACGACAATCTCATCGGAGCTTGAGGAGATCAGACTCATTGGTGCTTCGTAGCGCGGTTGTGCTACATTTAGGGACACAATTGGGTTAGGACTTGTTGCTCCTATGAGTGATGAGAATGTGCACAAGAGTCCGCAATGAAGTGCCGCGAGGAAGAGCACGTACGTAACAGACCTGCGCTTCATGAATACAGAGTCTTTCTCAGAGGATGTTGTAAACATAGTGAATACCTCCTTGTAAGGATCGCAGCAGGAAAGATCTCCGACATAGTGATACGAAATAGATTATCAGATTGCCTCTCGATGAGTGTCAAGTGGAATTTTGGCAGCGGGCTGATACCGCTATTTCAGTTAAAGCGTGCCTTGATAGAACTCCAGGTAGCAGGACTCGTTGTTTGGGGCGGGCATTCATCGTAGGCTTCAGTGTGAGTTGAATCACACCAAGGTATGTAATTAACTCTTCCGGGTCCCCCTATGATATTGTCAAAGTCAGGGCAGTCGCTGCCCCAGT
>JAOZOU010000095.1 GCA_029933125.1 bacterium
CCTGCGCCGAATCCTGCCTTCAGCGCTTCAGCCAACAGTTGTCATCGAATCTTCCGAGTTGACTGCATTCCTCCCGTCCAGGCAAGCGCCGACAGATAACCAGATCAATGTGCTTCTCCACAGCTCCTGAGCCGTACATGCAGAGCAAGCGGGCTTTGGCGGAAAGCTTCTTGCGTAATCGGTCAGCGCCGTAGAAGCCCGGCCGGTTGGCTTGGACATGGGTGAGTAGGCTTTCCACCTGCTCGAGATCACCGAGGCCGTTGGCTTTGGCCAAGCGGATCAAGACCAGGATCTGGTCATCGGGATTTCGCTCCTGCAGTATGCGAAGGGCTCGCAGGATGAGCGAGCGGGGGGCATCTCACCTCCCGATGGGCCAACAGCCAATTTCCGTCGGGACATTTCCCAATCGGCCTGGGGTATGAGGACCTCAGATCATTAAATGGCCCCGTTATGAAGCCCCCGGCAATGTCCGGGGGAATGAATGAAGGAAGGAATGCTCAGTCCCCGAGAGCTCCTCAGACTGACGCCGCCTCAAGCTAAGCCACTGGCTGGTTCACACAATGACCCTCGGGTGCTCTTTCTGACATTACCTCGGCTGGACACACCCAGTCACGCATCTCGAGAGGGATGACCGGCGTGCGTCTATGTCGGTGGCTTTCAGGATGAGGGCATGCTCGTTTCCAAGAAAAACCTAGAAAGAGCGACTTAAGCAAGCAACTTTCTCGTCGCCATGACTGTCTTGCTCATGGTCCAGCTTCGAGAGCTTATTCGACGTCCTTGGTTGAGACCCTTCAGGGACACCTTCCCAGAGCAGAGTATGGAGCCACTTGCTCCGATGGTTTCCGCGCATCCGCAGCGGTGGAGTGAGATGAACTGAAAGTAGCATAGTGGCGGTAGGCCTGTCAATCGCCCTGGGCCAAGAGGCACGGCAATCGCGTTCTCCTTCTGGGGGCTGTTAAATTTTCGAAAAAGGCACTACCATCAGGTCAGAAAGGCGGTGAAATGGGCGACCTGATGACACACTTCTCAAAAGTAACCGACACACGAAAAGAGCAGGGTAAGAGACACCCACTGATCAACATCATTTCGATCGCCATCATCGGCGTTATCTGCGGAGCGGATGATTGGGTATCGATCGAAGAGGTTGGGAAGGCAAAAGAAGCCTGGTTCCGGAAGTTTCTCGATCTGCCCCATGGGATCCCTTCCCATGACACCTTCGGAAAAGTATTTGCATGGCCGGACCCGGACGAATTTCAAGGGAGCTTCCTGGCATGGATCAAGGAAGTTGCGGAGATAACCACCGGGCAGGTGATTTCCATCGATGGGAAAACCGTACGCCGATCGCATGGTCGGGTCAAGGGGAAGAAACCTCTCCATCTGGTGAGTGCCTGGGCCAGTGCGAACGAATTGGCCATTGGGCAAAGGAAGATAGAGGATAAGAGTAATGAGATCACAGCCATCCCGGAACTGCTGAAACTCCTGGATATCCGTGGCTGTATCGTCACAATTGATGCAATGGGCACACAGAAAGAGATTGCCAAGGCCATCTTGGGGCAAGAAGCCGATGAGGCGCTGGCTATGAAACGAAAT
>JAOZOU010000032.1 GCA_029933125.1 bacterium
GTATCGTGATCGGATTTTAGGCCGCAGATGTAATAGTACGTCTTTTCAGTCTTCGCAACTTTCTTGCGTTTGAGTACGACCGCATCGAGCGACCGCTCCTTTTTGTATTTGATGTTCAACCGGGTTTTGCCGACCACTTCATAAGGGAAATCTGCACGTTTGAGGTATGCGCCTTCTGAACCTTCCTCTGCGGAATACTTCTTGATAGCATCACGGACGCACTGCTCGGAATGGCAGAGCGTGAACGGTGCGAGTTTGATATGGTCGGTTTCATGGAGCTTTTGATAGAATTTGATGCGTTCGGAATAAGGGAGATTGTGAATGTCCCCGCAGGCAGAAGGCTGGGTGAGCTCATCAAGATCGGGTGCGGAAGAGCTGACTTGCACATTCGGATGAGCTTCCGATTGACGCTTCTGAAGTTCCTGGAGCAAAAGTGCACGAGTCGTTTTATCCATCCGATGAATTCTCCTCTGACTTTTCGGGATTTTTAACTCCTTTACCTTCTTCTCTTTGCTCTGGCTCAGGTGGTGCGGATGCTTGCTGATTGTCTGGTTCTTGAACTTCATCCACAGACTTTAACAACGCAGAAACTTCTTTTTGCGGCTGGATATCTTCCGCGAGCAGCGAAACGATTGTTTCAGTTGGGAGATTCGAGATAAGGACAGCCTTAAGGAACGGCAGGAACTTCTCAAATGGTGTCTGTTCGATCTCGTGGAGTACAGCGGACAGTTGCTGAAGTGTGCGCTTGACATCCTGCGCAGTGGCGGATTCGTTCTTGATGACTGAATTGAGATCATTCTGCACCTTTTCAAGCTGCTGGATAATTGCGGGGAAGTTCTGACTGAGCTGGCTGAGGTTGGACTGGAGAGTCTCGAGTGATCGCGAATGCTCTTTCTGTGCGGTTGATAGTGACTTTGAAAGCGCCGAACGGATTGAATCTGAAGACTGAGTGAGCTTCGCAAGTGTGGAGTCAAGCGAGCCGGAGAAGCTGGAGAGTTCCTGTGAAAGTGAGTGAACATCTTGCGAAAGCTTCTGGAGACTGGACTGCGAGTCGGAAGAAGATTTGAGTAACTTTTCACCCGCTTCTGAGTGGCGATCGAGAATGGACTGAAGCGAAGACATATCCTTCCGGAGTCGGGCGCTCAGGGTCTGGATGAAATCTGAAAGCTGCTGGAATTTCTGGATTGTTGGTAGCGAATCGAACGACTTGAGGATCTTATCAAGAATGGAGAAGAGCTTATCGAGATCCTTCTTCGTCCAGGGAGAAAGTGGCACCCTTGCGCGGATGCCATAGATTTTTTCGCCGACTGAACCAGACGCAATATGTTCAGAAAGGGGCTCATCAAGAACCGCGTCGGCAATTTCTTCTACGGTAAGTGCACCACCGCTACCTGTTACCCAAGCATCATCACCACGATCACGGATGGCTTCAAGAGAATCGGTGGATTTATCAAAGCTGCTCCAGACGCCATCTTTGGAGGCAAGCTTCGCAATGATGGAATTATCAACTGGTTCGTTGGATTCGGCGACAGCAACGAGATGATCTAATTTGATGTCTGAAAGTGCGGCATCCACTTCGGCATTCACTTCTGCAGCCGAAAGATCGTTCCAGGAGTCTTTAAGGTTATCAGTTTTGGCTTTGATAGCGTCGATCTCATCATCTTTAGAAGTTTTGACTGACGAACCCATGATGTTTTCATCCGGGAGTTTGGACTGGATTTCATTGGTGTCCGCTTCGATGGCATCTATCTGCGCCTCGGTGGTATCGCTAAGCGAGACTTTCTCACCATCCAGGGTTGCTTTGACATCATTATCGGTGGAGAATTGCAATTTGTCGGTTTGGGCTTTTACAGCATCGAGATCCGAAGGAATGTTCGCGGAATCTAACTCTGCGAGTCGGGCTTCGGTGCAGACGCTGGCGAGCGCGGCATTGTCTGTGCCGCGCATGTCATCGTTGGATTTGCAAGCTTCAATTTTATGAGTTGCGGGATCATAACCTTCATCGGCAAAATCTTTGAGATCAGTTGCGCTTTGTGTCACACCGCCGATTTGCACAACATCAACTTCGAGTTTGTCCGAACCGAAGAGCGAATCATAAACATTGGCAGGCAAAATCATGAATTCATGCCAGACCGGGAGGGCGCCGGACTTATGAACCCACAACTGAAGTCTGCCAAGAGTGTTTGTGTCGGTAGCATCAAGCGAGCAATTGTAAATCCCGAGCTCATCATGAGTGCAATCAGAACTTTCATTTTTCTGTGCTATATCTCCCCCATTCTTCGAGAGCCTGACATCAGCTTGTGTGATAGTAAGCGCAGTCTCTGCAGTCTTACCATCCGTATCATCAATAAACGGTCCGATTTTTACGGTTACTGCCGTGTTTTGCTTTAGGAATTGCATTTCATACCTCCCTTAACATACGATAATGATGCATCGCTTGAGGAACAATACCTGCTGGTGGTGCGGCTGCATACAACAGTTCCGCTTCCAGCGGGTGATAGAACATGCAAAATGGGTCTTGGTAAAGTTGAACGATCTCTGAAGGTTGGAGACAACGATTATAAGCAAATATCCAATGAATTATCCCATTGAAATAGAAATAAGTAGAGCTAAGCTTGCCAATCATGCTATTATAATTATTGCCTTCTGGCGTAACTTCTTTTGTTACCGTTCGAGAAGCGGTATTAAGATAGATATGCACATTCGATTCATCTACTGTAACAGCAACAAAAAAAGTATCATACGCGGAAAATGTTTCGGTCGATTCTACCAACTGATAAGTGAAGTTGTCTCCCAACTGTACACGAATAATATCATTATGCAGTTGCAAAGCAATATCTTGAGCAGAACTTGAAGCACTATCTTTCATTAGTATTGACTGGTCCCCGCTTGCGGTATACGGAGTTACTTTTGCAACAATACTACCCACAGATTCAAAGTTAACTGGATCGGTATAAATATAATCACCATCGCCTCCAAAATAAATACCTTCTGCCACCCAGTTTGGTGCTTCTGTTCCAAAAGTACCGTGTTTTAAATTTCCACTCAAATCAAAAACGGTATTGCCACCTCCTTCGTTGAATAACCAGCAGCCGACCAAACCACGACTGAGTGGATGGTATGGATTAAGAAGCACACCATACATGGGCTTCTCATATGGATGCCACAATCCTGCGCGATAGCGAGAATATATGCTCATACTATTTCTTGGGAGTATAATCTGTACTTGACAGTATTACCGCTTGATGCGAGAGCTACACCTGTCTTGTTCTTGATTAGCAGTTTACCCTGATCGGGTGTGGTAAGTAAAAACCTCGCAAATACTCGTTGCGCAGCATTCACCTCACGCAGCGGCACAATTTTATCGGGCGCTCTTGCGGGCGTTACTGAATCAGACCCATCCTCGAAATTCGTGCCGTCTGTCCTTGCAAGTAACCAAATATAAATCGCCGGATTAGTTTGCGCGCTGAGGTCAACCGTGTTGAGATAAATCTCAACATCCATATAGAGCTTGCGATCTGTGCCTGTGGATGTGAAATCAATCGCTGAGCCAAGTTTGTTACCATCATCCGCTAAGGAATTTAATTCTGTGCTCAGATACGTTACGACCGTATCATATGCGGTCCATCTCAGTTCTGACATTTGTTTTCTGTCACCTCCTGCTATTTAACATCTCTTTTATACCCCCACCATTCAAGTTCGATCTTTAATCGCGTAAGAGCTTTGGTTTTGAGTTCAATGAATTTCGCATCCAACTCATCACGTCTCTGTGCATTGGTGAGCGAAAGCGAACTGAATCGCACGGATGTAAACACTTCATAGACTTCGCCGTTCTGTACCTGCGCGAGCTCCTCCGAAGTAGAAAGTGGTGATTTGCTTTCGATTGTGCCGGTGGGCGATTCGTGAGAAAGTTTCTCGACCAGCGCGGTGCGATAGCTTTTGCCGGCTTGGTTTTGTAAATCGGGAACAGGAATGCGAAAGACAACAGTAGCGGTCTTCATATCGGGTGAAACCGTAAGAACATGATAGTCGCTCATTTTTCGGGCTCCCAATAAAGACAATCATAGACATTGAATATTAAATCTTTTTCCTCGGGCTGCGGCTTGCTTGCATTCAATATGCCCGCAGTGACCGCCCGGGGCTGATGCTTGCCATTCTTCCAGAGCTCAATCTCGCCGCACACGATGAAGCTGCCGGGCTGCTGCTGAAATTCCTTGACAAGTGTCGGGCAGTTCCTGGTGACATCTGTGCCATCTTCGGTGAGAATGAGAACTTTATCTCCACTCTTGTGTACCTGACAATGAGTGCCATCATATTTCTTCTGGATGTAGATGCCAATATCGAACCAGTTGTCTTTCCGCGTTTTGAGGACTTCAATCACTGAATCCACCGAATAGATTTCGCCCTTCTGACGCCCATGCATGGGCTTCAACATCGGGAACCACTGGAAGAGCTTGATCGCACGCTGTGCCATCTCCTGCCGGACTTTCTCACTGCGTGCTACCGCCGCAAGGTCGGCAAGCTCGACGAAGTTGGTGAACGGACCGGAGAAAGAGTCATCAAGAACCTGAATCCTGCCTTTGTATTCCGGAAATGCGCGCTCGATACGCCAGCGTGTGAGCAGAAAGAGCGAATCGGAATGGATGAACCGCTGCACTTCGATGAGCAGATCAGCGAGCTGGTCTTCGCCGAGTTTGTAGCATTTGATGATCGCGCGATCAAGCGCTGTGAGTAGCGGCGTGGGATCGCGCGCCTTCACGAGGATGTCGATATCGCCGGTTGTGTGTCGCCAGTTGGCGAGCGAGCCGACGAGCAGGATAAAAGGCTTTCTGAGATAGAAAGTGCTCCACTTCTCGAGAAAGTCATCGAGTTCAAGTGGTTCAAAGTGAGGAGAAACGTTGCCGGGGTAAATCGGGAGAGTGGTTTCGGGTGGACTCTCGGAGTTTTCTTCCTGTTCGTCAGACCAATCTTCAGGGTCTTCGACACCAGATTCTGATGAAGAGAGCCACTGGTGATTTCGGATCGTGATGCGCCGAAATGTGCGAATAAGATCACCTGAACCTTCCAAAGTGCAGATGAGTTTCTGCCTGCCGGGGACGAAAAAAGTGCTGCTGAAGGAGATGGTAAAAGAGGCAACACCGCTTTCGTTGGTGGTTGCTGTGAGCTCTTTGTGAGTTGAGAGATTGACGAGTTTGAACGTCAGAGGTTCACGGATGACCTCTGATGTGTCTTTCGATACGAGCGAGAATTCGAAAGTGACTGAATAATCATGGAGGATGGTCCTGGCGTTGATTCGGACCGATGGACGCATTTTGAGTGAGAGATGATAAGTGAAATTGGGTCTGACATAAGCCGAACGAATCTTGTCATAGAAGAAGCGGTGTTTGAGTGTGACTTTGACTCTGTGGGTTGTCCGGAGTTTGTCTGCTGGAATAGGGATCGGAACAGTAGCCGGAGTTTTGAAACCTGAATCGGAGCCGTCTATAAGGATGGCAGCATCCGGCGGAAGTGATTCGACGCTCACGTAGCCTTCAAGTGTGGTGAAGTCCGCGGAAGGAACCGGGACATAATCGCGATCACCAAAGATACGGACAGCCTCGGTAACCCACGGGAAGGCTGCACAGGCGATGTCGAAAGCATCACCAGCAGAATGACCATCATGAATAGCGGAAAAAAGCGAATTCTGCCAGCTCTGAGAGTGTGACCATGCATCTGGATGCTCATGCATGTTGTAATAGCCGATAATGGCGAAGCTTGAAGTGCGACCTTGAGCGAACGCGTGCGCGAAAGAGCCGTCACCGGTATCCACAAGCGCACCACAATGACCGAGGAAAATGAAATTGAAACTCGGATCTGAAGACTGACGGGATTGGAGCGCGGAGTCAATGGAAGAAGCAGAAACCAGTTCATGACCATTGAACCACAATTCGGAACTGCCATGCCCGAATTCATAGAGGAAACTGCCATAAGAATGAGATTTGAGGCAGTTCAGATATTCTTCAGTCGTGGGAGTATACTGGGTGAACGGCGGCGATCCAAACGAAGAGAACCAGGTGGCAGCATTGCGCCACCAGGGACGCCAGACATCATAACACTCGCTATCGACTTCGTGACACCCGGAAAAGACAAGGGAATTGTGTGGCGGCGGTGTGCCAGTTCCAATTTCTTCGCCAGTATAGGCATCAATGAGATGTATGAGATAATCATCTTCAGAGAAGACTTGATAACAGAGA
>JAOZOU010000096.1:0-1224 GCA_029933125.1 bacterium
GAAGAAGCCCGACATCCTCCACCTTAAGCAATGCAAGATCATTAAATGCATCATGAGCAGCAACAGTTGCGGGAATCTCTACGCCATCCGGTCGTATCAGAGTAATATGATTACGCCCCTCAACCACATGGTTGTTAGTAACAACAAAACCAGAGGCTACTGACCAGCCAGTCCCAAAACATACCCCCGTCTTTGCGGTTTCTTCCTTTTTGTAAGTTCCTGCTTTTGCGTGAGAACAGGCATATTCCAAGTCACCTTCACCTATTGAACCAGGTACCACCGGACTCATATCTATCTCTGATTCTTTAAAAGTGTGTGAATCGAGTACCTCGTCATTAGAATCATATTTAATATAACTAACAAGACCAGACCTGGCGCTATCGCAATCAGCAACATAGCAATATTTTGTACATTTTTTGTCGGAGTGCAATTCCTGGAATGGAACTTTCATTGTCCAATACCACACTAAATTTCCCTGCCGCCTGATTTTGTCTTTATTTATAAAATAATATTCAGTATCAGTTGTTAACCGATATTCCCATCCCGGATAATCCGTCTCCTCCAACAACTTGCCCAATCCAAAGTGAGCGAGAGCATTCCCCTGCTCTGCCGCCTTTCGAAACCATTTGAAAGCCTCTGCATAGTCTTGGGGAACGCCTTCGCCAATTCTATACATATTCCCCAGGCTATATTGAGCAAGAGAATCCCCCTGCTCGGCGGCTTTGCGACACCATTTGGCAGCCTTCTTGTAATCTTTGGGAACGCCTTCGTCCCAAGTATACATGAGCCCCAAGTAAAGTTGAGCCTTAGCATACCCCTGTTCAGCCGCTTGATGACACCATTTGAGAGCTTTTTCATAATCCTTGGGAACACCTTCACCATTATAATACATAAATGCCAGGTTGAACTGAGCGTCAGCAAATCCATGTTCTGCAGCTTTTCGGAACCACTCTGCCGCCTTCGTGTAGTCTTGGGTAACGCCTTCGCCATTGTAATACATAGACCCCAGACTGTTCTGAGCAAAAGCAGATCCCTGTTCCGCAAAAATAGACCTCTGTTCAGCAGCTTGAGTATACCAATAAATAGCTTTTTTATAATCCTTAGTAACGCCTTCTCCATAACGATACATATCCCCTAGATAAACTTGAGCAAAAACATGACCTTGCTCCGCAGCTTTTCGGAACCACTCTGCCGCCTTCGTGTAGTCTTGGGTAACGCCTTCGC
>JAOZOU010000096.1:1324-1581 GCA_029933125.1 bacterium
CATTGTAATACATAGACCCCAGACTGTTCTGAGCGCCATCATACCCTTGCTTTGCTGCTTTTCGATACCATTTAACAGCCTTTTTATAATCCTTAGTAACGCCTTCTCCATAACGATACATATCCCCTAGGGCACACTGAGCGCCATCATACCCTTGATCTGCCGCTTTGCGGTACCATTCGGCAGCCTTTACATAGTCTTGAGGAACGCCTTTGCCACGATAATACTTCTCGCCAAGATTATACTCAGCCGTCCCA
>JAOZOU010000033.1 GCA_029933125.1 bacterium
CCTGTGTTCGACAGCAATAGGTTAACGAAAATGGAAACATATAATAATAACAATCAGATAGCGTGATACTTTAAAAAGGTGTAGTGCCTATGATATCAGGCTTCGAGATCGATTTTCAAGACGCGTTTTGGAGGTTTAATCTTTAGCTTTTTCAAGATGTTACGTTGTCCGGGCGTCAACTCTGTGTGCTGTAGAATGCGCCCGTTTTTATCAAAAAATTCGATCAAATGTAGCTGCTGCATCCGGCTTCGGATTTTGGGCCATGTGAGCCCGGTTTCCACTTCCGCAACCCGTACCAGCAACAGGGCCAGCCAGCAGAGCAGCACATGAGAACGAATCCGGTCATCCTTGGAATGGTAAACCGGACGAAGACACAGGGTGCTCTTCAAGGTTCGGAACGCCCTTTCAACTTCCATCAGTTTCTTGTAACCCAGGGCAATGTCTTCCGCTGATAAATTCCGGTCACTGGTGGAAAGCAGATACTTGCCATCGAGCTTTTCTTCCTGCTTGACTTTGGCTTTATCTATTTTGAGTTTCCCGCTCTTCAGCTCTTTGACATAGCGTCCCATGGACGGATGCAGCATGACCCTGCACTGGGCCTTGGTTTTCTTCTTGCGATTGAGCACTTCCAGTTCACAGGCTAATCGTTCCAGGATCTTTTCGCGCTTGATGCGGTTCATTTTGGCCTGTTCCGGGTTATAGGCAATCACATACCGCCGTTGACCCAGGCCTTCACCAACAAAGACCTCTTTGATCGAGAGATTCTCTGCAACCACCTTGAACCGGCCCGGATGCGCCAGGGCAGTTTCATTCAGATGATTGCCGCGCAGCTTTTCCCCCAGGATGTACTGACCACCGGCCCTCTGAAGAATCCGTTGATTCTCATCACTGGTCATGCCGCGATCCATCACCCACACCACGCGTCCCAGGTTCCAGTCGTTGAGATCTTTCTGGACTTGATCAACACATTGGGAGTCGTGCTGATTGCCCGGCAACACCCAGCATTTTACCGGGATTCCTTCCCGGGTGACCGCAAGCCCGATGGTCACCTGAGGCAGGTCATCCCGTTTATGTTTGGATTTCCCATATGCTTTGAGTTCCGAGGGTCCGGGCTCATCGGTTTCAAAATAGGTATTGGTGGTATCGAAAAAGATCAGATCAACAGTGAGGTTGAGCAGGCTTGCCGTTGACCAGAACACCTCCTTTTGAACCGATTCGGCATGCTCCAGCAGGAAATCCATGGCCCGGTAGAAATGCTGTACCTGAAAAGGTTCCCGGTTACCCAGGTAGACTTCCTCCTCTGACCACTGTTCTATGGCCAGTTTTGACGAGGGATTCAAGGCACGGTTGGCTACCATGGCAAACAATGCCTCACCAATGGGAGCGCTGAAAGACCTTTCGGATAGGGCCTTTTGCAGGCATCCTCCGATATTCAATCTGTCCCAGAGCGCTTTGAGCAGATAGGCGCCGCCGGCCGGTCGGCTGCTGACAAATTTGAGATCGCCGCCCTGGTTCCGGAGCTCAAGGGCATCCTGAGGTTCCAAAAATCGACTCAGGCTTTTGACCAGTCGTTTAAGGGCGTCGATGTCAAGCTGATCCCGGCGTCCGAAGGAATACACGACCTGGGCCTGAGCAAAGCCCTTTTCCTTGTTCCAGACATTGTGGGCCAGTTGAACATATTCGACTTCGGAACCGTCTTTGTTTTTACGCTTTATGGTGCGAACATACATGCCTATCTATAAAGCATGTATTGACATGAATGTCAAGAGGAAAATGACAATTCGTGTGCCTATGTTTTTTGAGATTTACCCTCACCTGTTTTGAACTATTTCACATGGTTAGGGGTCCAAAATCGATCGTATGTGTCTATTGCTGTCGAACACAGGCTGAAGAACTGGCCGAAAAGCTCATTGAGAACGCTTTGGAAGACTGCGTCTCTGCCTTCGACGGATTTGGCCGCGAGCTTTGCCGCGTCCAGGCCCAGAAGGCGGCGGACCCCACCAAAGCAGAGAAGGTCAGCTTCCAGAATCTTGACGGAGCGAAAGCGAACATCCTTTCAACGTTTGGAATCGATCTATCTGCCTGCGTGACCTCCGACGAGTGGGCTGCCGCAGTTCGTGGCTTTCAGAAGCGCCACTTGTTTGCCCACAAGATGGGAGTTGTGGATGAAGAATACCTTGCCAAGACCGGCGATCCGAACGCTGTGGTAGGACGAAAGATTAGAGTAGATGATTTGGACGTCCGCGCGGTTTTGCAGGTAATACGGAAGGTCGCAAAGCACCTATCCGAGAATCTGGTGGGGGGCATGGCATGACGATGGTCGCCGGAACAGAGATTTATGATACGGACGCCCCGCCGGTTACCGCTCGTGGAGTATTGTACACAGATGCCGAGCTTGATGACGCCCTATCCGGTTCCGTGTCCCATATTCTCAAGGACACATCAGGGAAATCGGATATCGAGGCTATGCTGGCAGGAGTAGCCACAACCGATTTCGCTCAGAATAACCTGAAAACGGCCTTGGAGGCTACACCGCCACTGCATAGCTGGAGAGTGGGTGAGGGCCTCGCCGAGGCTTACTTGACAGAACATAAAGATTGCACGTTTCCGTGGCCATCCACTCGTGATTTGAGGAATCCTGATGCAAGCCCGGCGGGGGCAGACCTTGTGGGCTTTCAGAAGACGGACGCTCCAGAAAACAAACACCGATTTGCCTTTGGAGAGGCGAAGACCTCCGATGAGGAGCGATATCCGCCGAACACGATGTACGGACGCCATGGAATGGTTCGCCAGCTTGAGAACCTCAGAGACTCAAGAAAGACAAAGGATGCCCTTTTCCTTTACCTTGGGCATCATGCCCACAACGCACCGTGGAATCCATTGTACCAAAGCGCAGCTTCTCGATACTTGAACAACCCGACCGATGTGTCACTTTTCGGGGTTCTCGTGCGAGATGTCGACCCAAAAGAAGAAGATCTGAAGAGTCGGGCAAGCGCACTCGCTGATGGATGTCCATCAGCTACCACGATTCACCTTGTAGCAATGTACTTCCCAAAGGGATGTATCAACGCGTTTGTCGAACGAGCAACAAGAGAAATGGAGGGCGACCATGCTAATAACTGAGGACGCCCTCAATCGCGTTGACCAACACTGGGCGCTGATAGCAGTCGGTATCGAGAAACGCGACCGCGCACTCGAAGTAGCCAAGGTTCGTCTCGTGAGATCGGCTGTTGGCCATCAGATGACTATTGCGTTTGATGAGGTATCCTCGGATGCGGAACTGGTCGAGCGAGTAGCGATGGCGTATGAAGCGGCCGCCATTGAAGGTCTGGACGCTCTGATTTATCTTCCTGGCGACGCATCACGAGAGCAACTGCGTCAACAGGCCCAGGCAGGAGCATTCAGGGCTTACGAACTCCTACGTACACTACCGATACCCTCCGACGTAGAAGAACGTATTTTCCACATTCTCCACTTGGCGGCCATAGCCTATTGCGGCGATCAATGGCCGGACTTGAGAAGATGGTTACAGGATCATAAGCAGCAGACGAGACCGCCCTCAGTTGCGCACGCCACTTGGGACCGTAGGCTTCTTTATCGCCTATTCGATTGCTGGATACGTCTATTACGAAAGCGGGGCTGGGATGACCTTGATTCCATTCGTGAGATAATAGCGGGCCTTCGTAAGGATCAGGAGCAGTATGAAACTGTCGTACTCTCCAAAGAGAATGGTAGGGAGGGTCAGGCAATCGCCCTCCGTCTGATCGCCCTGTATCATTGGGCAAAAGCAACGGAATTACTCGCTGTGTATACATTACAGGGCCAGCCGGCAGGAATTGACGCCGAATTGGACAAACACTTCGAGGCCGGGAGAAAATCGGCCCAGACCGCTCAGGACGCAACGCTCGATATCCTTATGCGGTGGTTACACGTCACGGCACGCCGAATGGTTGCCGGGTCTCTCTGGAATGTGGCGCAGGCAATTAACTCACGAGTAACCCGCTTTGTGGAAAGCATCACGAAAACGCAAGCTCTTTTTGAGTTGCTTCCGCCTCAGCGTGCTGCCCTGCAAGAACAGGGCTTGTTGGACCAAGCCAGTCGTGCCGTGGTCGTTGACCTTCCAACATCGGGGGGTAAGACAACCCTCGCCGAGTTCCGAATGCTGCAAGCGTTGAATCAATTTGAGGCTGACAAGGGGTGGGTAGCATATGTAGCACCGACAAGAGCACTGGTGGCACAACTGACACGACGGCTCCGTGAGGATTTCAGTACGCTTGGCATTGGAGTGGAGCAACTAACAGGCGCTGTCGAAATCGACTCATTTGAGGAGGCGTTACTTACACAAAATGATGGTGCTGTGGCCTTCCACATTCTAGTGTCGACACCAGAGAAACTCCACCTGGTAATCAGGAATAAGAAGGTGCCTCGACCCCTTGCTCTTGTGGTCATGGATGAAGCTCACAATATCGAGGATGAAGAAAGAGGGCTTCGAATCGAGCTGCTTCTGGCAACCGTGAAAAGGGATTGTACCTCCGCCAACTTTTTACTCCTCATGCCCTACGTTCCGAACGCAAAGGACTTAGCCCAATGGCTCGGAGCGGATTCTGCCAAGACAATCAGCATTGGGACATCTCCTTGGCAGCCCAACGAGCGGGCAGTAGGCATTTTCTCCTTGCGGCAGGACAATTCGGTTCGCGCAGGTTGGTCTTTATTGTTCGAGACTCTTACCACGACCCCAAAGACCATTCACCTCCGCGGTCAACACCAAGTGGGGCGAGTGAAGCCGCTTAACGTCCCCTTCAGCAAGGCCAAGGGTTTATCAACCCAGGCGGGGGCCATGGCAAAGGTGTTCTCAGAGCGAGGCACCAGCATTGCCGTTGCCCAGAAAATACCTGACGTGTGGTCTATGGCCCGTAAGATTGCGAATGATCTCCCAGTGTTCGCTGATGTTCCTCCCGAGATAGGTCTTGTCCAACGGTTCTTGCAAACAGAAATCAGCCAGGAATTCGAACTCGTTAGTATGCTGAGCCGTGGCGTAGGCGTTCATCACGCCGGCTTATCTGATGAGATTCGCTCGCTGATTGAATGGCTTGCGGAAATCGGAAAGTTGCGAGTTCTTTGCGCCACGACGACGCTGGCCCAAGGGATAAATTTCCCGGTGGGTTCAGTCTTCCTTGCAACCCGCCTTTTCCCTTATGGCAAGGAGATGACCACTCGAGCGTTTTGGAACCTTGCAGGACGTGCCGGCAGGTTGAAGCAGGAGAGTGTCGGCATAGTGGGCATCGCTGCTGGGAGCGACTCAGAGGCAATACGGCAATACGTAAGTAGAGCGACGGGTGATTTGGTTTCACGGCTCGTAAGCCTGCTGGACGGAGTTGAGCAGGCTGGGCAACTCAATGAACTTTCCTTAGTAATTCAACAGGAGCAGTGGGCAGATTTTCGTTGCTATGTTGCACATCTTTGGAATGAAAAGAAGAATCTTGACGATGTTCTAGCCGAGACGGAGCAATTGCTACGCAACACTTACGGTTTTGGCAAGCTACAATCGCATTCAGACCATGCTGCACAACAGAAGGCAGAAGCTTTATTAGAGGCCACGAAGGACTACGCGCGCGAATTGGCGCAGAACCCGGGGCATGCGGCTCTTGCTGATGCTACGGGATTTGCGCCTGAGGGAGTTGCTGCGGCATTAGCAGGCTTGAATAGGTTGGAGAACAGGCTCGCGCCTGCAGATTGGGAGCCATCCAGCCTCTTTGGGGATTCCGGCTCTTCCCGTCTACCTCATTTAATTGGAATCATGATGCGTATACCTGAAGTTGGGCGCTCTCTGGCGGAAATCAGTTCCGAGGGGCTGCAGCAACGGCACATTGCAGAAATGATGCAGGCATGGGTCGGCGGTGCGTCGATTCAAGACATTGCTCACACATTCTTCAGCGGTCAGAGTGGTACAAAGGCAATTACTAAGGCATGCAAAGCAATTTACAAGGTACTGACCAATAGTGGACCATGGGGGTTGTCGGCTCTGAGCAAGATGGGCTTGGATTTCGAGAATCTGCCGGAGGAACAAAGGCAGCGACTGAACAGCCTACCTGCGATGATATATCACGGCGTCAAAACAGAGGCGGCTGTTCTCATGCGCATGAATAGTGTTCCAAGGAGCATTGCTGAATCACTTGGTAAGGAGTTCGAGCGGAACGCTGGAGAGCCTGC
>JAOZOU010000097.1 GCA_029933125.1 bacterium
GTCTTTCAAAAAATATTTTTTTTATTTTTTTGAATTAAAAGTCCTTATTTCGCAACTATAGATAACTTTATGCGATTTTAGTAATATTCTACCTTTTTGTTAGCAGGTATTTAAAAGATATTTTTTTCTAAATAGCTATTAAAAAGCCTAATAATAGGTATTTCTGTTCTACAGAAGAAACAGGAGAACCCACTTTTTGACTGTGCATATTCATGAAGTCCAGTTTCAAACCCTAAAAGGGAATATAAAATGGCTAAAAACTCATCTATTGGCACAAATGACACAAGAGTTTCAAACCCTAAAAGGGAATATAAAATTGCTTTCATCAACACAATTCCATTGAAGGCTATGGGTTTCAAACCCTAAAAGGGAATATAAAATCTATCTCTTTCAAAGCATAATCATTTGCATTTATAGGTTTCAAACCCTAAAAGGGAATATAAAATGACTCAATCATACTTTAAGTTCAAGCTCCACAGAGTTTCAAACCCTAAAAGGGAATATAAAATGGACTTTCTCAGACAGAAAGAGAGGAGCTAGACTCGTTTCAAACCCTAAAAGGGAATATAAAATGAAACTAGAGAACATGATTTGTGGAAAAGAAAACCGTTTCAAACCCTAAAAGGGAATATAAAATTTGGGCTGTGATTTGCGATTGAAGTGCTTTTAATTCAAGTTTCAAACCCTAAAAGGGAATATAAAATTTTGGACGGTCAAACTACAAACAGAGATTTGATTTGTTTCAAACCCTAAAAGGGAATATAAAATGGACTTCACTCTGGCTACCCACCCCGTAGATGTCCAGTTTCAAACCCTAAAAGGGAATATAAAATCCACTATTTCCATCCGCTCCTGTGTCTTCTTGCAAACGTTTCAAACCCTAAAAGGGAATATAAAATCTCAAAGATGGTTTAATAACAGAGGTAAAAGAGGGAAGTTTCAAACCCTAAAAGGGAATATAAAATTCATATCAAATCCACTTACAATAGCGGTGAGGGGACGTTTCAAACCCTAAAAGGGAATATAAAATTTAGAAAATTTAAATTTAGCAGATTTGGAATTGTCGTTTCAAACCCTAAAAGGGAATATAAAATCAACAGAACTACAGGAGATATAGAAGAAAAGTTTAAGTTTCAAACCCTAAAAGGGAATATAAAATTAGATGATTATGATGAAAATTCAAGACAATCTTTTAGTTTCAAACCCTAAAAGGGAATATAAAATAGCTTTGGGCAGTTACTCAGGCTTTCGATTTAGGAAAGTTTCAAACCCTAAAAGGGAATATAAAATAAAGAGGATTTTTTGCATTTTTATCAAAATCAAAATCGTTTCAAACCCTAAAAGGGAATATAAAATCACTAGCGGCAGAGCGGGGGGTTTCAGAAGATGAAAGTTTCAAACCCTAAAAGGGAATATAAAATATCGCAACATTGCAAGGAGAACAAAAAATAGAAGAAGTTTCAAACCCTAAAAGGGAATATAAAATCCATCAAATTTATATTTCCAATTATCTAGAAGCAAATGTTTCAAACCCTAAAAGGGAATATAAAATAGGAGGAAAACACCTAAGATTAGGG
>JAOZOU010000098.1 GCA_029933125.1 bacterium
CATTGCTGCCAGTCGATTCATGCCTGGATGGGGACTTAATGTGGCTTTATGGATACACAGAATCGAGGCAATCTTAGCAATGGCGCTTGTGTTTATTATTCACTTCTTTATTGCACATCTGCGTCCGCACAAGTTTCCAATGGATCTAACAATATTCGAAGGAAGCGTGGAGTTGGAGGAAGCGCGCCGTGAAAGGTCCAATTGGGTGGAAATCCTAGAGAAGACCGGCAAGCTGGATTTTCTATTAGCCCCAGAGACGAGCTCAAGGCTTCGAGCATTCTACTACCTCTTTGGTTATATCGCTATGGCCGTGGGAATTTATTTGGTTATCGGCGCACTGGCCAACAGCAAGTCAGTCATCTGGTAAGTAACATTTGTTGTCTTGAGCTATGCAGAGGTTATACAATTGACCAAAGATTGCTCTTTGTCAGAGACGAGTAATCGTCTCTTGTGAAAACCGTTTTTTGTTCCTGATATAAAGAGCCGAATGCCGCAGCAGATTGTCCTTGAAGCTGAATGCTTAATTGGGGCGAGTTATTTCCAGCTCTGCAATTCGATTATGTTCCCTTCTGGGTCGGCAACATAGACGAAGGTCAATAGACCGACTCCTGGAATGTCCCGGGAAGTCACCTTTCCCACCGTACTTCCTCCGTGGGATAAGACTGTTCTCAGTGCATTAGTCACATCATCAACTTCGAAGGCGATATGTCCGAATCCCTCTCGATTTGGTTTGGTCTCCAGTTTGCCCTCTGAATGGGTATATTGGAATATTTCAAGGGTAGGCCCTTCATCACCAAAGCCGGGCAAGCGAAGATGGATACCTGACAATTCGGCGCTTTTTAGACCTGTCCCCTCTGCCAGCCATTGACCTGATAAATGCCGTTCTGGCGGCACCGGAAGACAACCAAAAACTTCCTGATAGAAGTTGGCCAATTCTCGCCAGTCCTTCGCAACAATAAATATTAGCGTGCTTATATTTCGCCTTCATCTTCTATTGCCTAACGCGACCAAAGAAAAACTGTTCTTCAAGTTACTTCCTTAGCGTACAAAACGGCCTTTTCACAAATTGCCTGACTATCTTCTTCTAGTTATGCCATCACCGTTGATCATCTAGCTGTAGTCATGGTCTCTATATCTTGCCATATGTGAGGCTTCCCCAGGCAGATTCTTACAAAAATAAGTGCAGGATAAAGTGCAGTCTATCAGAGATCAGCTTTATTTCAACTGTTCAAGTGCCACTAATGGAGTTTTTCGGCAGCCTCACACAAAAAATATTACACTACCACGACAGGTATCACCAGTTGCTGCGAAGCACCCTCGGTGGTTATGGCAATCTGGTGCGTGGCCTTGTTAGGCAATTACTAGTTGCCTCTGTCTTATTTGTCCTCCAATTGCCGCAGAGTTTCTTTGAGTACAGGAAGCCGCTGCTTGTCTCTGGGATCTGTCGAAGTCTTCTTGAGCTCAATTAACGTCTTTAGGTCCAGTACTCGAAGCCTGCGGCCCCTGAAGTCAATTTCGATGGCGTGCTCCAGGAGTTCCTCATAGGATCTCCCCCCTTCAATAGCTCCCAATATGTC
>JAOZOU010000034.1:0-2659 GCA_029933125.1 bacterium
TCCCCAAGACACCCAATTCTAACCACCCCAGGGGGGTCACCATGTCCCCGCCCATTCCCCTGTCTCGCGGCATTTTCTATTGACAAGGTCCTCGAGAGCTGATACCATGAACTCATCGAGGCAGATGATGCGCGCCTGAGAAAAAGCGCTGCACTGAGGAGTCCTATCAGTTGTAGCCTCTCTTCTCGGTCCGCAACCAGAGTTTCTCAAAGTCAGGTAAGACTACAATCCGGGATGTGACGCCGGGCCTTGTTTAGTGAGATCGCATTGCTAGAGCCTTTGTGTTTCTTCTCGTTTGTTTACCCCGAACGAGGCTGGTCTGGGTTTCATCGCGGCAGCGATCTATGCTTGGAGCGAATGGACCCTGCCAACTCCCACATAGGTAAGTGGTGCGATGTGGGTTCTTCTCGAGGTCAAGCGGAGGGATTTCGAAATGTCTTCTAGAGCATTGTTGCGGCTTGTAGTCGGCGCTTTCGTCCTTTGTATGGCCAGTTTTGTATTGATCAACCCTTCCGAGATTTTGGCGGAATCTATCTCGGTGCCGGCATGCACCGACGAGTACTGCGTTGGGTCTGTCAAGGACTACAGAGGACATTACTACCTATACGACTGTGGCAATGTGGCTTGGTACGGGTCCATTGTTGAAGTGTCCGGCGGCATTAGCTTTTGGAGAGCGTTCATCTACTGGATTGTTCCCAATCCTGCGGACTTACCTCCTGAGACGAGGATAACGGCTATGAAGGTCAGGATGCATGTGACTTCGACTTCCGGCAGCTCTCCCGTGCGTACTCAGTTTAGAAGACTCTCAGTGCTGTTGCCTCAGGGGGGTGACATTCCTGCCGAAACGATGTGGAATGCTCTCGGCGGCGAGGTCTATGTCACAGCTGTGACTCCAAGGACGGACGGCTACTGGACGGTGGATTTAGGTGACATTGCATGCCTGGACCTTCAAGGACGACTCGGATCTTCCCCCGTGTGGTTCGGGGTTGGTATCACGGTCGAACCCGGATCCGTTCTTTCACGGGCGTCGTTCGACGGTTATGAGCATGGGTCACCTTTACTGATTGTTGAGTATTGCATTCGACCGCCGGATCGGCCGCAGCGACCTGAAGTATCACAGAACCCCATATGTAAGGGTAGCGGTGTGAGGGTGAGCTGGTCCGCTATCGATGGTGCGATCTCATACGAGCTGCTTAGAAATGGCTCAAGCATCTACGTGGGTCTTGAGACTCAATATGACGACGTGCCGCAGGCAAGTTGCACCTATCAGATCAGAGCGAAGAATCAGTGTGGATGGAGCACTGCCAGTCAGGGAGCCGATCTCGTGGTACTGGATCCGCAGCCGCCGGCTACGCCGACTGAACCAGAGGTTTCCGATCGGAGTGTTTGCACAGGTGCAAGTGTAAGCGTTGTGTGGGAAGCTGTTCCGGGAGCGACGAGCTATACCTTGTACCGCAACGGGGTTGCGATCTATTCTGGCACCAACACGTCCTTTGTAGACCACCCACTTACCAGTTGCACCTACCAGGTTGAAGCATGCAATGTATGCCAGTGCAGCGGTAAGAGTTCAGGTAAGAGTGTTGCGGTGACGCAGGTGCCTTCCACCCCGGGAGTGCCGACTGTCTTTCCTGATCCTGGCTGTAAGGGTAATCCCCTGACAGTAACGTGGCAGTCTGTGCCAGGGGCTGCAAGCTACAGACTCTATCGCGACGGTATCGAGATATACTACGGTCCGGCAACATCGTATGACGACTTGCCTCAGACTAGCTGTACTTATCGCGTAGCAGCGTGTAACAAATGCGGATGTGGCGAAGGAAGCGATGGCAGAACTGTGGTAGTGAAGGATGTTCCAGGTGTGCCGTCAGCTCCCGTTGTTTCAGCTGAGGAGATATGTCAGGGGGATGGAGTAACTGTAAGCTGGAGTGCTGTTCCGGATGCAGACAATTACCTGCTTTCGCGGGACGGTATCGTGATTTATACGGGCGCCGCGACGTTCTACCAGGATGTGCCTGGGAATAGCTGTAATTACAGCGTCTCGGCGTGTAACGCGTGCGGTTGCAGCGGGGCGAGTGGTGGTACTGCTGTGCGCATTAAGCCTGTTCCTTCAGTACCTGGGGTACTGAGTGTATCGGAGGATACGGTATGTGTGGGGGAGGGTGTAGTTGTGAGTTGGTCTGAGGTATCCGTTGCGACGAGTTATCGGCTGTATCGGGATGGGGAGGAGATATATGCAGGTGGTTTGACATCATATGAGGATGAGCCTTGGAGTAGTTGTACATATACGGTATCGGCGTGCAATGAGTGTGGGTGTGGTGGTGTGAGTGATGGTAGGAGTGTAGAGGTGATGGATGTACCTGGGGTGCCTGGGGGGTTGGTTGTGAATCCGAATCCGTATCCGTGTGGTAGTGAGGGGTTGGAGTTGAGTTGGGATGAGGTTATTGGGGCGACGCGGTATCAGGTGTATTTGGATGGGGAGGTAGTTGGGGATGAGGTAGAGGGGCCTCCGGTGGTGGTAGAGGCGAGGGTAGGGTTATATGCTGTGCGTGCTGGCAATGAGTGTGGGTGGAGTGAATTGAGTGATGCTGTGGAGGTTACGTCTGGGGGTGTTCCTTCAGTACCTGGGGTACTGAGTGTATCGGAGGATACGGTATGTGTGGGG
>JAOZOU010000034.1:2759-6144 GCA_029933125.1 bacterium
GCTGGCAATGAGTGTGGGTGGAGTGAATTGAGTGATGCTGTGGAGGTTACGTCTGATTGTCAGAATCAACTTCCAGCGGTGAACGTAGTGGTTGACTATTTCTTGGGTCGCACTGAGCTGAGATCCGAGGAAAAGGCAGCGATAGATGTATTTGGCAACATGAATGGTGATTGCGACTTGGGAGATCTGAGGATTCTTCTGGGGATTGGACCCGGGGGACCTGACACACTTACGGTAACGCTCAGGCCCAAAGGTCCTGTAAGGAATACTGGTCTGAGAAAGTAGTCTAGGGGAAGGTCAGAAGAGTTAAGCAGGGAGTGCATTGGGGGTGTTACGATGAAAGAGATAAAACATGCCGGAGTCCGGCGCCTGTTATGGTTCGTGTTTGCTTTTGGTCCGTTCTGTCTACTTGGGTGTGGTAGGGATGGGACTACTGAGACCACTCCTGATCCTGGATTCGTTGACATTGTTATCGTAGATCAAGAGGGGCAAGAGCTTCCTGACCTCTCGGTAGGTGCTGTTCTTGTGGAATACTCTGGGACAGGCCTAGATATTAGGAGGACATTGGATGGCAACACCGCATATCCCCTTGCTGTCGTAGATCGTCCTACCGCTGACAGCACTGTCTACAGAATCCTAGTTGTGGCGGACGAATCGCAATGCAATGACAATCACATAGGTTGCGTTTACCTACACGATAGAAATGAAATCGAGGTGTCGCTTTGTGAGCTGAAGGCAATCTGTTCGGGCTCCAACGAGATGCTTGACCCTAAGCAGCTATGCGCTAGGCTCTGGAGGCGTTAGAGATGCGAGATGGGAACTTATACGCGGGGCGGATCACAAGACTTGCTTTGAGACTCTGGATATTCGTGGTTTGGTTTCTTGCTACTGCTCCCGTTGTTGAAGTGGGTTTATGCGAGGTGGAGCACACTCGAGCGAAAGAGTACGTACCGATACATAGCACCATAATGGAAAAGCCAAGGCCACCACAGTCAAGATCCTTTGAGAGCGATCGGCAGAAGAAACCATGGCATTTCGCACGTGCCAAGATGCTAAAGAAGGGAAAGATCTCCAGGAGTTTCATATTCGAGGCTATTCCTGTCGCACTCAATGCTCCACCTGTGAATTCAAAGGGAAAGCCCGACATCGACCCAAACCTTGCGATAGAGTTGGCTACTGCTCGTGCGGTCTGGGAGTGGGGTCACGGCGTCAAACTTGGCTCAATCGTACCAGTTTGCCTGCCAGACGGTTCGATCTACGCTTATGATGTGGACTTCACAATTGATGGCAGCCCGTTTGGAGAATACACTGAAGTCGCAATGGACTGGCAAGATTTCTGTGCTAGGCGGACGGCGCTCGTAGGGAGAGGTCTGGGGAAGGAGGCTGGCTCCGGCGGAGGCTTCGATACAAACCCGGTTGTTCTTTTGTCTTCACCGAAATATGGCAGTGTAACGATATCAGCCACCTATGATGCTCCACCGATTAGAGCCAGCAGAGCGGGATTATCCAGCTTCTATGCTTCCGGATGGATCGCCTATGAAGTAGCTGCTGAATTCTTGGGTACGAACGACTTGGTCATCAACAAGATCATTTTTGATGGGACCTGGGAAAGGCTCTATGAGTTCACCGATGGAGTGGCTAGCATCGTTGTCCAGGGGTATGAGCCGTGGGGGTGTTTCGATCCGAAAGAGGTCTTTGACGTCTCGAAGGCGGGAGTGGCGGAACGAGCGGGATATCTCTGCGAACTGCTAGGCCTTGATTCCGTTGGCCTTCAAGCACTCAGGGATAGCGTCAGGGCGGAGAACCGACGGAGAGCGCGTAACTGGATTGAAGGGCTAGTCCAGCCATCGTCGGTACGATACCTTCCTAACGTGTGGGGGTTTGTTCCTTACTTTTGGTTTGGAGGATGTTCCCCGACTTCAGGGTCTATGGTACTCAATTACTACGATGAGGTCTACTGGTATGGGAAGCTGACATACTTCTATTCAGCTATGATTGACCCTGTTGAGGACGACTTGGTCTGTGATGTCTCGGATATGGTGCCCCTGATGCGAGACTATATGGGCACCAATGACGACGGTCGTACAAATATGTTTAACATCTATCCAGGCATGAAGGACTACGCGAACTACGCCTGCGGATATTGTTTTAGCGGAGGTGTTGACTGGATAGGCTATCCCTCGCACTGGCATTGCGACGATGCATGTGATGTCATCGACGATGATCATCCGTTTGTATGGAGCCTTGATTTCTATCCCCGCACGGGTGGCGAGGGCCATTCCGTCGCAGTTGTCGGCTACGACAAGAGTCCCGATCCATATGACTTTATTTGCTTCAATACCTGGACCACTGGCTCGTCAGAGAGAGCTAGCTGTTCTGGCGGTTTGTTCGATTGGAGTTCCTTCGATAGCCCATATCCCGGTTGCCCCGTCTACTCTGATGTGAAGCTCATAACATTGCATGATGAGCCGTGCTGGTATCCAACCTGTGTGTTGACTGCTGGCGCCAACTATACTATCCGCTGGGACAATTTCGACCATCCTGCGTACTTGGTGCGGCTCTACTACTCTACATATTCCAGTGATTACAGTGAGACGTGGACACTAATAACCGCGACTCAGGATGATGGGTCTTACACTTGGATGGTGCCTTCGATTTCAGAGCCATGGGTACGCATATGTATAGAGCAATACACTTCAGATGATGTGCTTCTCTCCGCTGACGGAACTCATGGACACTTTGAAATAAGGCCTCAGGTACTGATTATTGGATCCGTACGGACAGCGGAAGGCACTGGTATAGCTGGAGTTGTGATGCGTGGCCTACCTGGTGACCCTGTTACCACTGCCAGTGGGAAGTACCTCGTCGGTGTTCAGTACGGCTGGAGCGGAACGGTCACACCGACCAAAGACTGTTATGTGTTCGATCCACCGACTAGAGAGTACGAGAATATAACATCGGATAAGGTAGGGCAGAACTACACAGGTGTGGCATTGACCTATACGATATCTGGAAGTGTCAAGACAGCTAGCGGTGTGCCTGTGAGTGGAGTGACCATGGATGGATTGCCAGGCAATCCAATAACCAACAGTAGTGGCTATTATAGTGCTACCGTGGAGTGCGGTTGGAGTGGTGACGTCATTCCGGCGAAGAGCTGTTACTCATTTAGTCCTTCTGTGAAGAGATACACAGATGTGAGGTCGAATCGGACTGGGCAGAACTACACAGGTACGGAGTTGAGTTACACGATATCAGGCTATGTACGGACATCGGATGGGAGTGGTATAGGTGGGGTGGTGATGAGTGGCTTACCTGGTAATCCAGTGACGACCAGTAGTGGTTATTATAGTGCTACTGTGGAATGTGGCTGGAGTGGACGAGTGAC
>JAOZOU010000099.1 GCA_029933125.1 bacterium
GGCCCACTTTCAGTGGAAGGACGTCGTCCTCCCGAACGCCCAGCACGCCAAGGTGCGACATGTCGCACATCCTTTTCAAGGAAATCCTTGACTGATGGGCGATGCAGTCGCCGTGAGGCGACACAATTTTGCTGCACAGCAGCATGGCTGCAGAGTTACAAGAAATGTCAAAATTTGACCTTTTTACTGGCATTACCGCTCCTCCTTTCGGCAGAGGCCGAGCTGTCGCAGTTGCTTCAGCAAGTTGGCTGGAGCAACACCCAGATACTCACAGACCGTCCTCTCCTCAGCAGACAGCTTAGTATCGATTTCTTTGAGGACCTTCTCAAGGTCTCTCAGGGTCTCCTCAATTAACTCATGAACTTCGCTCTTTGTCATACTTGATTTCATTGTCATTCCTCCTCGCAGTGACATTTAACGACCAGTCGTCCAAACTCTATAGTGTATTCCCATGAGGTGCACCACACAAGTCCTCGGCTTACGAAGCCGAGATACTCTCGACCGTAATACACATTCACCTCGATAGGGCCGAAGGCCAACGGTGCTCGGCCTGTTGGTCTGAAGAGCTCGTCTGTGAAGACGAGGTTTGCCCTGTCCTCTCGGATGTGGATACAAAGCCTCCCTGGCATATTTGCCTCACCTCCTCCCTTTTCAGCTGTTTATCCATCTGACGATAATCCATCCTGCTAGCCACACAGCTAGCAGGAAACCAAAGAATTCAATCATCCTCTTCCTCCCATGGGAGGTCATCCAGCCATCTCCTGATGAGGAGACGGAGCTTCCTGCTGACCTCCAAGATGTCTTCAACTTCTTGGTCCGTAGTTTCCTCGACATTGCTTTCCTGCTCGTGCTCAGTCATCTTGCCCTCCTGTGCCTACAGCACATTCTCTGTCCAGCCACTCGTTCACAAGCGCCCTGTATTCTTTTGCCCAGGACCTCGAGTCCTCTGGTGGCTCGAAGGATACCAATCCACGGAGCAGAAAAGAAACCTTCCTGTGGAGTACTCGCCAAGCACTCTCCACATGCATCAAGTAGTGGAGAAGCTCATGGCGACGCTCGTAAGCGAATTTGGAAGCCTCGGTTATACTCTCAAGTGAAAGCCGTCTGAAGTCAGAGGCATTCGTCACGCCTTGGCACGTGCACTCGCATCGTAGAGGTCCCGTGAATGTGGCCTTCACAAGCCACTCGCACGGGACATCTGGCCCTCGCAGGGCAGTAACGTAGTCCCACGCAGCAGCTTCCAGCCCTGCTTCGAGCAGCTCTTGCACAATTTGCTTCCAATCCTTGTTCTTATTCTTCATCTGCGGCTTCCTTCATGATGACGCATTTGCCCCGCATCCACTCATTGAGCAGCTCTATATATCGCCTGGCAGCCTTCTTGGGCGAGATGCCAGGAATGCTGCCTTTAAGGAAGGTGCTCGCTAGCAGCTCTCCAAGAGGAGGATAGAACACCTCCCACACTGCAGCAATGTGCTGCAGGTAGTGGTATAGCTCGTGGCGATGCTTGTGAATAGCGGTGAAGCCTTTCTCAATCTCCTCTGAGGATAATCCGATGAACTCC
>JAOZOU010000020.1 GCA_029933125.1 bacterium
CCGGGGGATTGTCCTAAAGCTGTCTTTCGAATCGGGTAGAGTCACAAGGACCGGATCTCAATCCGGTTGGATATTGCGTAAAGAGACCAATTTGTGACCCCATCTCCTTGCGAATCGTTTGATTTTCAACGAGCAGAAGTGCCCGGTTGGTAGATCAGCTTTTTCCGTTTGGATACGGATACCATGACTGCCGAGTTCAACATCAAGATCGCCAGCACGGAGTGGGTAAAGGCGATGCAAGAGAAGTGATGCTAGTTTCTTTCGACTACTTCCTCAACCTTGGCGGGCGTTTATTGATAGATGATATTGCGTTGGATAACTACGCAAGTCAGCAAACTCCCTCCGTTTTGGCTTCGAATAGGAGCGAGGCGTGAGAGATGCCTTCCGCCTTGGGCTTGCGCTAGAGCAGTTCATTGCTCTCTATGGGACTCGCGGCAGGAGACGGTAGCATAGGGGTCCCTGCGCTTTAGGCTGAGGCATGCTTCGTTCGCACCGCACCTATCTGGTCACAGTCTGGTCACGGTCTGGCTCAGTAGGAATCCTCCTCAGATTCTACGGTAGCAGTGGTTTCTGGTTTCAACTCATGAGCTTAAGCACTGCCCTGGCTGTCTCAGCTATCTTCATTTTATCCTCCAGCCCTCGTCGTCCCAACAGCCAATGTTTACCACTCCAGGTGGGTCACCATGTCCCCACCCATTCCCTAAATAGCTCTCCTTAAAGGTTGAAACTTTTCTGATTAGAGATTAGTATTATAAGTGGATGCTAGACTGCCGAAACATTCTATGGGGGCGAATTGGATTCGACGGGGATGGATGAGGCAGGGATGGCGTGCCGAGGTTCCGCTGGCTCGTAAAACAAGCGGAGCAAATCAAATGCCAACACTACATTGGCAATGGCGGCTTAAATGCCGACCCGTCCTCACTGACCTTGCCTGCGTGGTTGGATGAGGGCGTCGCTAGAGCAGGCTGGCTTGGGATGTTCGCCCTGACATCCTAAGCGAGAGCTTTCGGGGCTGGCACCAAAGGCATCCTGCCTGTCGGAGGGTTTTGGTGCGAGATCCAATAGACAGGCTACGCACGTAGAAGTCCCTGAGGAAGCATCTCCGGACGCGGGTTCGATTCCCGCCGCCTCCACCATAACTTAGGAAAATGTGGTGAACGCTGGTAGGTCATGAGCACAAAGAGCACCATGAACGGTTTCTCTATGACAAAGGGTTCCGCTCACGCACCTTGCAGCCCATTTCGATGATCGAAAGGTATTCATCTCCTGAATACCGTCATGGCGGGAGAGTATTGCGCTGAGGCTGGGAAACCTTATGCTCCAAAATAGAATTTGCAATCCCGATGGCTGACGTGCATATTTGGCGTTAGAAGGGGGATAGCGTGGCCGGTCTTGGAACTGCAACAAGGACCTGCCTGGTCTGCGTAGGAGTATCCTTGGTATGTCTTGGTGTCTCTTACTCCGAAAGTCCCCTCACGCCCCATGGTTTTCCTAGCGATGGGGGTTCAATCACCTTCAGCAGGCAGAGCCCTGATGATCTCCTTCGGTTCTTCATAATGGCTCACGAGCTTAGGGATATCGAAATGTACAAACAAGCGCTGCACAAGAGCTACAGATATTGGGTAGCTCCAGATGTACAACCCCGGCTCGAGGGATTACTCGGGAATCCCTGGTTAACCCGGGAGCGGGATATCGAAATGACAGATATCTTATTTAGCGATCCTATGATCGAAGGGATTCACTTGCGTTTGATTCCTATCACGGGCTGGAAAGTGTGCCAGGTGACAGTGAGGACCGATTCGGCAAGTGCCAAGCGAATCCAGGGTTTCGAAATCACTGTTGATCCATTGATACAACTTGAGCTCCTGACAGACGAAGGAGGTACGTGCTCCTTAGAGGTGAACAGGACGTGGATGCGGATAGTCGTTGTCCCTGACCCTGAAGTGGCCGGCTCCTGGGTGATTTTCGCCATTTGGGAAGAGCCCGAGGCTGACTAGAAGATGTGCGACGATGGGTTACCAGTTGCTAGCTGAAGCTGTGTTATAATGTTGCAACCCCGCTTTCGCAACTCACCGCTCACGCTCGGGGTTGACAGCCGCAAGGCTATCCCTCGGTATAGTTCGCAAAGGAGACCATCTTCGGTCCCGATGATGGTATCGTTCGTTTCGGTAACTGCTCTCGTGTCATCCAGTAAGTCATCGTGCAGATAAACAACAACATGCTGTTTGTTGTTTGGGTTTGTGATTGAGGTCATAAGTCTAGGAAAAAGATTGACACATTCAGGAATGGACCTTGCTACTACGCCCTCAACATAGGCAAGCGCATAATAATCAATTCTCGAGCAATTGAGCTCGTTGATACCTCGTTCACAGTTCTAGAAGGCCAGCGAGCAAAAGCTTCGGACGGAATGATAGTCCTCAGGATTGATGAAGCACAAGAAAGCGGCGTTTTGGGTACACATCTATCAGACACGAACCTGCGAATTGGTGCCGAGATGATACGGAATTTCAACACAGAGCCATATCGGCTGAGCCGTCAGAACGAATGCTGGAAGCTATTCCACGATGCGAGGATCTTCGTCTCTTCACCATGACACCTGACCACCTTGGAGTCTTATCGCTTTCCTCTTGACCTCGATGGCTGTACCTGGTCAAGAAAATCGAACCACTTGACGAGGTACTCCGGACTCTATCCATGGGGAGAGACCACGCATGTTGGGATTGACATCGATGCTTCAATTGGATCCCCCGGTGTTTTGCTGCTATCCAGGCACCGTTGGTTTCATAGGTCCATATAAGCAGGATGACGAGGACGGTTCCGGTGGGCTTGGTGTTCTCGTTATCGGGAACGACAATCTTGTCTACGGCGACTGGCACCTATCGGCAACTGAGGCTGTGCCGGGAAAGCGCCTCAGGGCTGGTGAGCTTTTGGGCTGGAGTGGGAACAGCGGGTTTGAGAGGCATTCTGGCTGGTTGCCTCACCTGGATTTTGAGATGCGGCTCCTGACAAATGGTATCGAAAGGTTCAGGATTGTAGAAGGGCGCGATTATGATGATCATTTGAGGTACCTGTCGGTGCCCGAGGGGGTATATGTATGAATCCTTTCCCATATCTCCGTGAGTGGTATGACAATGATTACGATCGTCAAGCAAAGGCGTATGACAGCCACTGAAAGTACAGGCCAGATCGCTCTGACCATCTCGGTGTGGCGGTCATGGAAAATCAGGAAGAACTCTGTGGGAATGCAGGAGCTCACCCTGAGGACGGCTAGCGGCACCAATACCTGAGACGATGGCCACTATACCCGTCGCCAGTCTTGCCTCGGAAGGAGCACATAACCTGCTGTTGCGGCTGCCAGTACCTTAGCGAGATCACCCGGAACAAACGGCAGCACACCAAGATTGAGGAGTTTCCCTATCGAAGGCACAGCTCCGCGTGACACCTTGAACCAGAGACCAAGGTGAAGAAGCCCGACAGCATGAATCAGACCGAAGTTGGCAAGCAACATGATTCCGAGGATGGGTAGGAAGTTCCTCGCAGCGACATATCGGTCAGTGACGCTGCCTATGAGCAATGCGGCAAGGATGAAGCCAACGAGATAGCCGCCTGTTGGACCAGCAATTGCACCAATACCACACTGCTGACCCGCGAACCATGGCACACCAGCTATTCCCAGACCGACATAGATTGCCTGGCTTACCCCGCCCCATCTCTTTCCAAGGAAGATGCCTGCCAGCAGAACAGCAAAGGTCTGTCCGGTGATGGGAACCGGTGTCCAGGGTAAAACGATCCGGAGTTGAGCCAGACATCCAGTTAAACTTGCCATGCTCAGGGCAAGTATCACCTTGCCGGTGAGCGAGAGACTGTGGCGCCTTCTGAAGACTGAATACCTCAGCATCTCATACCTTCTCAGCAGACTTGCTCCTGTCATCATGCCCTCCTTGAGGTCTTCCTGAAAGGTTGATTGGCTCAACTCGGGTGATTAGCATAACCAACATTGATGAGCTACACCAGAGTTTTCTTGCCCCAAATTTCTGGCTTCTACCACTTGACTTGGACGGGTGGGTTTAATAGACTTTGGATTGCCAATCTTGATTCTCGAGATTGAGCCATTTCCGCTTAGACCCACTCCAAGGTAAAAAGAGGTCAGGAGTAGTTGTCATGGCTGATGGTACAGGATGGATTGAAGTCATATGTGGAAGTATGTTCAGTGGCAAGAGCGAGGAGCTCATCAGGAGACTTCGGCGAGCCATAATCGCTAGGCAGAAAGTTCAAGCTTTCAAACCTGAGATTGACAATCGCTACAGCCCGGATGACATAGTTTCGCATGATAATCGTAAGATTGAGTGCAGGAAGGTGAAGAAGGCCTCTGAGATTCTCGATCTTATCGAGCCAGATACCAAGGTTGTTGGAATTGACGAAGCACAATTCCTGGGCGAGGAGCTCATCGATGTCTGCGAGAAACTGGCTGAAGGTGGCAAGCGGGTCATAGTTGCTGGTCTTGATCAGGACTACAGAGGCAAGCCTTTCGAGCCTATCCCGCAGCTGCTGGCTCTTGCTGAGAGCATTACAAAGACAATGGCTGTATGTATGGTCTGCGGTGCACCCGCAAATAAGACCCAGCGCCTCATCGATAGTGATGAACGTATAGTGGTTGGTGCCAGTGAAGCTTATGAGCCACGCTGCCGAAAGTGCTTTCGACCACCGAAGTCAAAGTAGGTCTGTGACGGGTCGCCGAGTGATGAGTATGAGAAAAGAGACGTCAACCATAAGTGAAAATGTAGAAGTGTTGCGCCAGACGATAGCAGCTGCATGCACTCGGGTAGGAAGAAATCCTGATGAGATAACACTCGTTGCTGTCACCAAAACTGTTCCGCCGGAAAGGATCCAGGAGGCAATCGACGCTGGGATAAGAATTCTTGGAGAGAATCGCGTTCAGGAAGCTGCTTCAAAGATAGACAGAATATCTGCTGATGTCTCGTGGCACATGGTTGGTCATCTTCAGAAAAACAAGGTCAAAAAAGCTGTAGCTATGTTTGACATGATCCAGTCTGTTGACTCCTTTGGATTGGCAGTTGAGATTGACAAAAGGTGTTCCCAGATCGACCGAGTTATGGATGTGCTTGTTGAGGTAAATACCTCTGGTGAGGAGACAAAATTCGGAGTATCTCCCCAAGAGGTGCTTGACCTTGTTGCGAGAATCTCTCAACTTAACAATATTAGAGTGAAAGGGCTCATGACCATCGGCGCTTTTTCCGAAAATGAAAGTGTAGTCAGAAGATGCTTTGCAACCCTGCGTGAGTTATCGAATGAAGTCAAAGCCCATATCAGTGGGGTTGAAATGCAGTTCCTTTCTATGGGCATGAGTTCAGACTATGTTTGGGCTATAGAGGAAGGCTCGAACATGTTGAGGATTGGTACTGCGATTTTCGGTCCTAGACAGACCTAAGCGCCGATGAGCGCTCGGAAGGGGGCACAGAAATTGAATATCAGCCCACTCGATGTACGAAATCAGATTTTCAAGAAATGCTTTCGAGGTTATGATCCTGAGGAGGTCAGATACTTTCTCGAATCCCTTGCTGATTCGATTGAAATCCTTCTCAAGGAGAAGGATGAGCTCGAAAAGGAAGTTGTTGCCCTTCGAGAGAAAATAGAGACCTTTACGAGCATGGAAACGGCCCTCAGGGATGCCATGCTCACCGCTCAGAGGGTTCATGATGAGATCAAGGCGAATGCTGAGCAGGAGGCTCAGAATCTTATCCGAAGGGCTGAGCTCGAGGCTGAACAGCATCTTTCTGAGGCAAGAAGATCTCTCCAGGCAATTGAAGCAGCTCGAAACGAAGCAATCAGCCGGACGCTGGCTTTGCTTGCTCAACTTCGGAGTCTTTTTGAAAGCCAACTCACTTTTCTGGGTAGTCTCGAAGATGAAGTCAGGAAGGAAAGCGCTGTGGAAGGGAGGGGGGTAAGGGTATGTGAGGGATCACAATCTTAGATTAGTCACCGAGTTTACTCTTCTCTTGATTCCATCTGTAGTATAGGCTTTAGGGCGATTAACGGAGGTTTGTTGGAGCTATGGCCGAATCCAATAATGTTTCGGAGGCTCACGAGAAATCGGCTTCGATAAGGGTTAGAGTTTCACCCAAAGCACACAAGGGTGGTGTCGTTGGCTGGATGGATGACGGCACTCTCAAGGTACGTGTGCTGGCAGCTCCAGAGGGTGGAAGAGCCAATATAGAGCTACTGAGGGTGGTTGCTGAGGAACTCAGAATCCCTGTCAGAAACATCAGTATCGAAAGGGGAAGCACCTCGCAGGATAAGATTCTCAGAATCGTCGGGCTCAACGATGAGGAAGTGAGAAGGAGGCTCTCAAAATGATGGATCTCAAGAAGCGCATCCTTGAAGCAAGAAGCTATGTGAGGTCAAGAACCTCTCTTAAACCAGATGTTGCAATCATCCTCGGCACAGGTCTTGGTGGATTGGCTAAGCAAATCACCCGAGCTGTTCGCATCCCCTATTCTGAGATTCCTCACTTTCCTGTCTCAACTGTCCTCGGGCATTCGGGGCAACTTGTGCTGGGTAGACTCTCGGGCAAGAAGGTCGTGGCAATGGATGGTCGTTCACACTACTACGAAGGCTATTCAATGCAACAGGTTACTTTTCCTTTGAGAGTCATGAAGTATCTTGGTGCTAAGACCCTCATCGTATCAAATGCTGTGGGTGGCATGAACCCGTTTTACAGGCGAGGAGACATCGTACTTATAGCTGATCACATCAATCTCATGGGTGACAATCCCCTGATAGGTCCTAATGATGATACGATTGGAACAAGATTTCCAGACATGTCTGAACCGTATAGCCGAAAGCTCCTTGACCTTGCTGAAAGGACTGCTATCGATCTCAAAATCAAGGTTCATCGTGGGGTCTTCGTTGCAGTAGCAGGTCCCAATCTCGAAACAAGAGCTGAATATCGATTTCTGCGTGGAATTGGAGCTGACACAGTTGGTATGTCAACAGTGCCTGAGGTAATCGTTGCTCGGCACATGAACATGCAAGTGCTAGGACTTTCGGTTGTGACGGATATGTGCCTGCCTGATGCTCTGGAGCCAGCTGATCACATCGAGATAATGAAGGCTGCCCAGAAAGCGGAGCCAAACCTGACAAAACTAGTTAAAGAGGTACTGAGAAGGCTATGAAGCAGAGGAAGCCCGTCTTCGAAAGGATGCCATCGAAGGTTGTTGCTCCTGAGATTGAGGAGCGAATTCTGGAGTTCTGGGAGCAAAACAACATCTTTGAGAAGAGCATTTCCCAGAGGTCACCCTCGAAGCGATTTGTCTTCTACGAGGGTCCACCAACTGCTAATGGTGAGCCAGGTGTTCACCATGTTATTGCAAGAGTTGTCAAGGATCTGGTATGCCGCTACAAGACAATGAAGGGATACCAGGTGCTGCGCAAGGCTGGGTGGGATACCCATGGACTTCCTGTTGAGATTGAGGTCGAGAAGGAACTCAAGATTCGTAACAAGGAAGAGATAGAAAAATACGGCATCGAGAATTTTAACAGGAAATGCAAGGAGAGTGTCTTTCGCTACGAGCGTGAGTGGGTTCGTCTTACCAAACGAATCGCCTTCTGGTTGGACCTCGATCATCCTTATGTAACCTGTACCAATGAGTACATTGAGTCGATCTGGCACATCCTGAGGAAGATGTGGGATGCAGGCCTCATCTACAAAGGGCACAAGGTCTTGCCGTATTGCGCAAGATGTGGCACACCCCTGTCAAGCCATGAGGTTTCACAGGGCTACGATGAGAAGGAGGACCCTTCAATCTATGTCAGATTTAGGCTGACCGACGATCCTTCCACCTCACTTCTCATCTGGACAACAACACCATGGACTCTTATATCGAACATTGCTGTTGCAGTTCACCCTGATCTTGCCTATCTCAAGGTGCACTACAAAGATGAGAAGCTAATTATAGCTGAAGAGCGTGCCAGGGATGTCCTTGGTGAAGATTTCGAAGTCATCGAGCGCTACAAGGGCAGCGACCTTGTCGGGCTCAAATATGAACCTCCATTCTCTTTTGTAAAGCCTCAGGGGCGTGCGTATGTTGTTGTCGCTGCTGACTTCGTAAGTGCCGAAGATGGGACAGGCCTTGTCCATACGGCCCCAGCCTTTGGTGAGGATGACTACAACCTTGGAAGAAGTGAGAATCTTGCCTTTGTAAATCCTGTCAAGGATGATGGCTGTTTCAGCGATGAGGTCGAACCATGGAAGGGGCGCTTCGTTATCGATGCTAACGATGAAATCATTAAGGATCTTGAGGCCAAAGGGCTTCTCTTTGCGGCCGGGAAGGTTGTTCACACCTATCCATTCTGTTGGCGCTGCGATTCGCCATTGATCTATTATGCTCATCCTTCATGGTATGTTAAGACAACTGCTTTTAAGGATGAGATGATCGAACTCAACAAGACAATAAACTGGTACCCCAAAGAATATGGATACAACAGATTTGGTCAATGGCTTGAGAACAATGTCGATTGGGCTTTGAGCCGAGAGCGCTACTGGGGAACACCGCTTAACATCTGGATTTGCAATTCCTGCGAAGAGGCCCGATCCATCGGAAGCATAGAGGAGCTTAAGCAGGCGGCACTCGAGGTCCCGCATGACCTTGATCTTCACCGTCCCTGGATCGATGCGGTCAAAATAAAGTGCAAGTGTGGTGGAGTGATGGAGCGCACCCCTGAAGTGATTGATTGCTGGTTTGACACAGGGGGCATGCCCTATGCCCAATATCACTATCCTTTTGAGAATGTGGAGCTTTTCCAAAGTCAGTTCCCTGCCGACTTCATCTGTGAAGCAGTTGATCAGACACGAGGCTGGTTCTATTCCTTGCTGGCAATATCCACATTCATGTCCCACGAGCCGAGCTTCAAAAATGTCATGGTTGCTGAGCTCATCCTTGACGAGACTGGTCAGAAGATGAGCAAGTCGCGTGGCAACGTCATTGCACCCTGGGATGTAATATCGAAGACGGGCGCTGATCCTCTCAGATGGTATCTCTATGCATCATCGCCCATCTGGCTACCCAAGCGTTTCAGCATTGAGCATGTTGTCGAGGTTGCTCGCAAGATGCTTGGAACGCTGAGAAACGTTGCAGCCTTCTTCTCACTCTATGCCAATATAGATGCCTTTGACCCTCGTATTGATTATGTGCCTGTTGGTGAGCGTTCGCTAATGGATAGATGGCTTATATCAAAACTCAACTCGCTTGTCACCTATGTTGATACGGAGCTTGAAAACTATGAGGCGACAAGAGCCGCGAGGGCTATTCAGGAATTCGTTATTGATGATCTTTCCAATTGGTATGTGCGAAGGTCGCGCCGACGCTATTGGCGACACGAGATGAATCATGATAAGGTTGCGGCATATTCCACTCTTTATGAAACACTTGTGACCCTTGCAAAGCTCATAGCTCCATTTCTCCCGTTTGTTGCCGAGGAGATATACAGGCATCTTGTGGTTCCTGTGGATGAGAATGCTCCAGAAAGTGTTCATCTCACAGACTATCCGGTTGCTGATGAGAAACTCATAGACAAAAGGCTCGAAACCGCGATGAACGCAGTCATTCGAAGCACGAGCCTTGTGAGGGCAGCGAGAAATAGGGCAAAAATAAAGGTCAAGCAGCCACTTTCGCAAGCCAAACTCATCATCAGGGAGAAAATTGAAGAAAATTATCTTCACGAATTACTTTCGCACCTTAAGGAGGAAGTCAACATAAAAGAGGTGAGCCTCGATAATGATCTTTCGGAATATGTTACCTACGAGGTCTCACCTAAATATGATGTCCTGGGACCTAGACTTGGCGAGAAGGTCAAACATCTTAAGACAAAACTTGCTGAGCTCGATCCCGGCACCATCACTCGGCTTGATAGTGGGGAATCAATTGAAGTTGAGCTCGACGGGGATAAGATTGAGATAAAGCCTGATGATGTTGTCATAAGGAGGGTGGAAACAGAAGGCTATGTATACGAAAGCGATGGCACAAATGCTGTTGTTCTTGACACGAGGATAACGCCTGAATTGCTTGTAGAGGGCTTTGCTCGCGAGCTCGTAAGCGCCATACAGAACCTTCGCAAGAGCTCAGGCTTTGACGTTACCGATACCATCGCAATTCACCTCAAAGGTGGCGATCTTACAGCAAAGGCAATTGAAAATTTCGCCGACCACATAAGGGGAGAGACACTTGCGGTTTCCATCGATAGTGAGATACCCGATGGCAGTGAGCCCGCAACACTCAAAATAGGTGGAGAGACTCTTAAGGTTGTTCTCGTGAGACTCAAGGGAGGCTAATGTGAACAAGAGCGATTTTGATCATTTTAGGAAGCTTCTGCTCAAGGAGCGCAAACGTTTGCTGGAGGAGCTTGGCTGGGTTGAAGCCAACTACATTGGCAAAAGCGGGAGAGATACATCAGGGGAGATCTCCAGCTTCCCAGTCCATCCAGCTGATGTCGGTACGGATTCTATGGAGATGGAGAAAGCTTACCTGATTGGCTCTGCCAGCAGCGAAACACTTGAAGACATAGATGAGGCACTTCAGAGAATTGAGACAGGCGACTATGGCAAGTGTGTCGAGTGTGGTCAGGAGATCTCAAGGGAACGACTTGAAGCTGTGCCCTATGCTAAGCTGTGTCTCCATTGCAAGGCTAAAGCTGAAGAGAATCTTGGAGCATAGAACTTGTGCAGTCTTTGATTGTAGCCATAATTGTTGTTGCACTTGATCAGCTAACCAAGTTTGCTGTTGTCAAAAGCATACCGATTCTAAGCCGTCAGCAAGTCATCGGTAACGCCCTTCGTTTTACCCACATAAGGAACTCGGGCGCGGTCTTTGGAATTATGCGAGGCGCAGGAACCTACTTTACATTTTTCTCAATTGTAGCTGCTGCCATTCTTGTCGTTGTCCTGTTTTTCGCCAAGAGATCATCAAGCCTTGTGAGGATCTCGCTCGGCCTGGTTCTTGGAGGAGCAATAGGCAACCTCATCGATCGCCTTCGCTTCGGAGCTGTGGTAGATTTCATTGATGTTGGCGTCGGTGAGACACTGAGGTGGCCTTGCTTCAATGCAGCAGATGCTGCAATAACCATCGGGGTTATCCTCCTGCTTCTCAATTCTCTCAGAGTCTCGGGAAGAATAACATCCCAATGAGGAAATTTCATCTCGTAGCTAAATCGGGAGGCAAGAGGCTTGATAGGTATCTGAGTGAGGAGGAGAAGGTTCTGACAAGATCTCAGATTCAGCGCTTGATAAAATCCGGTTCAATCCTCGTTGATGGTAAACCACGCAAGCCAAGTTACAAGCTTAAGGGTGGTGAGACCTTAGTCATAAACATTCCGGATCCCGAGCCAACCCATCTTTTGCCTGAGAGGATCCCTCTAGATGTGGTGTATGAAGATGAATTCCTTGTCGTTGTGAACAAGCCACCTGGTATGGTTGTCCATCCTGGAAGCGGTGTCCACAGCGGAACCCTCGTCAATGCACTGCTTGCCTATTGCAAGGATCTAAGTGGAATCGGCGGTTATCTTCGCCCAGGCATCGTCCACAGACTTGATAAGGGAACATCCGGACTTATCATTGTTGCCAAGAACGATGTAGCCCATGTCAGGCTTTGTGACGCTCTCAAGCGGCGTGAAATAGAAAGAGAGTATGAAGCCGTTGTTTGGGGAAAGCCACCTCGCCAGGGTAAAGTCGAGACCCTTCTTGGTAGAAGCCTTACCGATCGCAAGCGGATGGCTGTGAGGAAGAGGGATGGACGCCTGGCAGTAACCTATTTTGAGGTCGTCGAGGAGTTTGCCTTTGCCAGTAGACTCCATGTTAGGCTTGCAACGGGACGCACTCATCAGATAAGGGTACATCTTGCCCATATCGGTCATCCTGTCTTCGGTGATCCAACCTATGGTGGAAGACGTCGTAAGTATGGAAATCTGAAGCCCGAGGTGATGCGCAAAGCAAGGGAGTGTCTGAGTCTAATCGATCGCCAGGCACTCCATGCTCGAAAACTTATCTTTACTCATCCCATGACACGGTCTAAAATAAGTCTGGAAGTGACAGTGCCACAAGATATGAAGGCATTGATTGAAGCTCTGAGGCGGGTTTAAGCAAAGGAGGCAAGAGGTGAAGATCAAGATCAGAAAGACGGATTCTGTGGCTATTATCGATCTTTCCGGAAAACTTATGGGTGGTCCCGATGCTGATGTTTTTAAGGAAACCATCAAGAAGCTTATAGCCGAGGGCTACAAGAACGTTCTTGTGAATATGGCGCACGTCCCTTGGGTCAATAGTACAGGCTTGGGAATTCTAATTGCAGGCTACACCACACTCAAGCGTGAAGGTGGCACTCTCAAGCTAACGCACGTTACCGATCGCATTGAGAGCATATTGATGATAACCAAGCTGGGAACCATCTTTGAGACCTACAGTGACGAAGAAGAGGCTCTCAAAAGCTTCGAATCCAAAAAGTAGAAGAGGCTTGGACAACAAATGCTTGAAGTAAGCCTTCCGAGCAGCATTGAATACCTCCCCCTTGTCGATACGGTCTGCCAGGCTTTTTGTTCGTGGGCTGGCTTGTCGAGCGAGGTTTCAAACGATATTTGCATGGCTGTAATTGAGGCTGCTACGAATGCTATCGTTCACGGAAATAAGTCAATCAGATCGAAGAAGATGCGGGCTGTCTTCAACAAAAGACAGAATGAGATAGTTGTCAAAGTGATTGACGAGGGTGAGGGATTCGATCCTGAGAAGGTACCTAGCCCTCTCGATGAGGATAACATCCTTAAGGAGAGCGGTCGTGGCATATACATTATGAGACAGGTCATGGATGAAGTGGAATTCGAATCCATCCCTGGCAAGGGAACCACCGTAACTCTGCTTAAGGCACTGGATACGACACCTAAGCGAATCCTTTGCATAGACTATGGTTCCAGGCGACTCGGGCTCGCTCTGAGCGATGAGCTTGGTATCACAGCTCAGCCCTTCGGGAAGATAGAATCGCGTAATGCGGACGATGCGATTGAGGAGATTAGCAGGATTGTCAGCGAGAATGGGGTCGGCGAGATTGTGATTGGACTTCCTCTCACACTCAAAGGTGCAGCGGCGGAGGCAGCCTCCGGAGTTTTGGCTTTTGCAAGACAGCTTGGCAAGAGACTCGGCAAACCAGTTGTGACCTGGGATGAGAGGCTTTCCACCAAGCAGGGTGAGGAGGTACTCAAACGAGCTGGGTTGAGACGCAAGCGGCGCCGGCAGGTTGTTGATTCGGTTGCTGCAGCCATTGTGCTCCAGAGCTATCTTGATGCGAGAAGCACCAAGTGAGGCACACCCCGATGAGGCATCTTCTCAAAGATTCCATCATCGTACTGGCGCTTTCCCTTCTCTGCATGCTTCTTATAGAGATTGTTTGTCAGGCACGCTATTTCCCATCTGATTATGTATTCGTAGTTGTAGAGCCAGGCATGTCGTTTAACGAGATCGCAGAGCGCTTCTCATCGCATGGGCTTGTGAGCAACAAACCTCTCTTTATGCTACTTTCGAAGATCCTGGGGATCGAGAAGAAGGCAAGATCAGGACGCTACCGCTTCGAAGCCACAAGTGACATGATAGACATCCTACGTGCGCTTTACCATGGGGCAACATTTCGCGAGAAGATTGTGATATTGCCGGGTAAGACGATTGAGGATGTTGCACACATATTCAGTGAGAGGGCAGGTGTTGACTCGGTTGCTCTTGTCACGCTTGCCTATGACTCTTCCTTTGTTGCAAGTCTGGGGGTTCCATCGAGGTCGGCAGAGGGCTACCTCTTTCCTGATACCTACGAAGTCGAATGGAAGGAGAGACCAGAGACTATCATCTCGCAGATGGTCAAAGCTTTCTTCGATGCCTTTGATGATTCATTGAGGGCTAAGGCGAAACACATGGGCATGGGTCTCAACGAGATAGTAACCCTTGCATCCATCATCGAGAAGGAAGCCATGCTAGACAGTGAGCGCCCTAAGATCTCAGCTGTATTTCACAACAGACTCAAGAGGAATATGAAGCTTCAGGCTGACCCAACAGTGCGCTATGCGCTTCGCAAATGGAGGGGTAGGCTTCTCTATGATGATCTCAAAGTTGACTCACCCTACAATACCTATTGTGTGAAGGGCTTACCTCCGACTCCTATCTGCAGCCCCAGCCTTGCCTCCCTCGTTGCAGCTCTTTATCCCATGCCGGGTTCAGACGATCTCTACTTTGTTGCTCAAGGTGATGGCAGTCATTACTTCTCAAAGACTGCACGAGAGCACTATCGTGCCAAGCAGCGCTACAAGCGCTATCTTCGCAAGCTCAAGGCTCAGATGGCTGCCGAGGCCAAGGCTCAAGAAAGCAATGTCAATAGTGAAAAAGGAGCTCAGGGTGGCACTCAAGTCAATCAATGAAATATGCGAGCCAAATCTGAGAGATCTTCTGAGTCGCATTAGAGCAATTCTCGAACCTATGGCGGGTGTCCTTGTTGCCTTCTCAGGTGGTGTTGATTCGAGTCTCCTGCTAGCCCTTGCAGCCCAGATTTGTAAAGGACGTGTGGTTGGCGTGACAGCTTCATCTCAAACATATCCTCGCAGGGAGCTTGACCGAGCAAGGGAAATTGCCAGGCTTATAGGTTGTGAGCATCTCGTCGTGAGGACAAGTGAGCTAGAAGATGAAAGATTCACCTCAAATCCCCTCAATCGCTGTTACTATTGCAAGCATGAGCTTTATGTGAGACTTAAAGCCTTGGCTACTGAGATGGGTATAGAGAAAATCATAGAAGGTTCGACCGTTGACGATCTTGGGGACTACCGCCCGGGTGAGCAAGCCCTGCGTGAGCTCGGGATCACGAGCCCCCTGCGTCAGGCAAACTTCACCAAGAAAGATGTGAGGGAGATTGCTCAAAGGCTGGGACTACCCAATTGGTCAAAGCCAGCAGGCGCCTGTCTGGCGTCACGCTTTGCCTACGGCATTCGCATCACGCCTGAGGATCTTGCGCGTATCGAAAAGCTTGAAGAGGTGCTTCATGAGATGGGCTTCGAGCAGATACGCGCTCGCTTCCATGGCGACTTAATACGTATTGAAGTTGATCCTCAAAGGATTGGTGATTTGGCTCAGGATCAAATGAGAGATAGAATTGTTCAAGCTGCAAGGCGCCTTGGGTTTCGCTACATCACCCTTGACTTACAGGGTTACCGCATGGGAAGTTTCAATCCAGATGGAACATTTCCACCTTGATTTTGTATTGTAATCTGAGTGGGGAAAGGCTAAATTCTCTGGTAGGTGTGATCAATGGCAACTAAGAAATCAAAAAAGGCACGTGCCCGTAGAAACTTGGTGGTTTTCGGAGAACGCAATGTTCTGCTCCTCATGGCTGGCTTGATAGTGATCTTGATTGGTTATTTACTTCTTGGCAGGGGGAGCATTACAGCTGCTCCGATCTTGCTTGTGCTTGGCTATTGCGTGATGGTTCCCCTCTCAATAATTCTCTGGACGAAACAGTCCAAGGACAAAGAGCCAAGGTCGGGCGAATAGCTCAGGGGTTAGAGCACCTGCCTTACAAGCAGGGGGTCAGAGGTTCAAATCCTCTTTCGCCCACCAGATTCTTTTCAGCAGCGAGGTGGTGGTAATGAGATATTTCGTCGCAGTGCTCCTGGTATTGATTGTCTCCTCGATGTGTTTGGCAGGCGAGAATGTCGATCCCAATGCGAAGCTTGCAGAGTGGAAGGGTGGGGGCATCACTGTCGGAGAATACATGAAGTGGTGGCAAAGAATGAAGCCCGAAGGGCGTCCCGAGCTCAGGACTCTCGAGCAGAAGAAGCAATTTCTGGAGAGGATGATTGACGCCTACCTCATGCTGGCTGCAGCTGAGAGTCTTGGGATTGACAAGTTTCCTAACGTTGAGGAGTGGATTAGACGCCGTAGAGTTGGGGAACTAGAGAATGCCCTGAATGCCAGAGCAACAAAAGGAAGGGTGCATGTAGATTCCAGTGAAGTCGAGCAGCTCTACAAGAAGAGGCTTACCCAGATCACAGCCCGCCACATAGTTGTGGGAACCTATGAACTTGCTGAAGCATTGCTTGATTCAATAAAAGCTGGGGTCCCATTTGAGGATCTCGCAACTCGCTATTCAAAGGACCCTTCTGCTGCAAGGGGCGGCTATGTGGGTACAGTAAGGTGGGGAGATTTTTCTGATCGGTGGTGTGAGCATGCCTTTGCGCTCGAGCCAAAGGAAGTTTCGGAACCCTTCATGGTTGAAGGAGGCTATGCAATAATAAAGGTTGAGGCTAAGAACACAATGGAACCGGAGAATCCCGAGGCCGAGAGGAAGAGAATCTATAATTACCTATACAAGCAGAAGTACTTCTCAGAGCTCCAGGCATTCCGCGACTCATTGAGGCTTGCTTATCAGGTTGACCTTGATGAGCATGCCGTGATTGATCTTGCTGCGCGCTTTGCGAAGAAGATGCAAGAGATGGGTCTCACAAGCACTGTGATCGATGCTGACGTCGTGCCTGATCTGTCTGAAGCAAAGCGCAAGACACCTATCGTCACTTTCAGGGGGGGCTCCATGACCTATGGTGAAGTGGTGGATCTCATCCTGGCTCAACCTTTTCCGGTTAGACCACATCTTGATAATCCCGATGAACTTATGACATTCATTTCTCGCAATCTTGTTGACACCCTTTCAGTCATGGAGGCTGTGAAACTCGGGCTTGACAAGATTCCAGAGGTGAGCACTCCCATTGAGAAGGTCAAGCAGAAGCGCATGATCCAGGCTTTCTATCGCTACATTACCAAGGATGTTGATGTGCCTGAAGACAGCCTCCGCGCCTATTTCCAAGCCCATGTTAACGATTACATAACCGAACCTGGATATGTGGCTTCGAAGATAGTTGTTGGAACTAAAGAGGCTGCAGATTCCGTTATGATGCGACTAGAGGCAGGGGAAGCATTTGAAGATATTGCCCGTGAACGCTCACGTGACCCATTTACTGCTCCCTACGGAGGCGATATGGGCTTCACCCCTCTTGGTAAGGATACTGAGTTTGATGGTTTCGTTGCACAAATGAGTCCCGGGGATAAGCGCATTTTCAGAAGCCTGGAAGGCTACGTTGTTCTCTGGCTGAGGGAGAAGCGGGAAAGCCATATCCCAACATTCGAGGAAGCCAAGCACAGGGTGCGGACAGATCTTCTGCCTTCCTATAAGGATCAGGTACTTGCCTCATGGATAGCAAAGCGGCGACAGGAGGTTGGAGTTAGGATCGACGAGGACTTGCTCTCGCGTCTCGAGGTTACTTCTTCTCGGTGAGCCTTGAGAGGGCGTTTTTTGCCGGGGTGAAGTCGGGTTTTATTTTGAGGACTTTCTTGAGCAACTGGATGGATTCCTGGGTGTTGCCTTCCTGAGCTCTGATTGCGGCTAATCCGAAGAGTGCCATGTAGTTGTTGGGATCTATCTGGAGTGCACTTTGGAATGCTTCAGCAGCCTGGCTGCTCATACCCTTTTGGCGATAGGCATTTCCCAGATTCTCTAGGATTTTGGGATCATCAGGAGCAACAGCTCTGGCCTTCTCCAGATAAGCCAGTGTGCTATCAGGATTTCCCATTTTGATATATATGGTGGCGATGTTTACGAGGGCTTTGAGATGCCCGGGATCCACTTTGAGGGTTTTGTGGAACCAGGTGAGAGCACTATCGACTCTATCCTGGGATAGGTAGAGAAGGCCGATGTTGAAGTGGGCTTTTGGGTCTTCAGGATCTACTTCGAGGGCTTTGTTGAAAAACAGCATGGCGCTATCGCTTTTACCCTTCTCAAAGAGGATGCTACCAATGTTGGAAAGCACTCCTGGTGTCTCAGGAAATAGATGCGCAGCAATGCGAAAGAACATGAGCGACTTGTCAAGGTCGTTCATCTCTCTGTAGATGACACCGAGCCTAAAGAAGCCCTGGGAGTAAGTTGAATCGATCTCTGTAGCCTTAAGAAATTGTTGGGCAGCACCTTCAAGATCGCCCATCTCCATAAGGGTTCTCCCCAGAAACATACGAGCCTGGATGTTGTCTGGATCTATTTCAACCATCTGCGCGAAATCCTCACGAGCTTCTTCAAGTCTATGATGCACAAATGCGTCCATGCCACCACCAAAGTACTTCTCGACCGCAGCAATCATGTGTTTGGGATCTTTACCATGCGGCTCTATATCGGTAGGAATCTCAGCACGGGAAGCACTCACATATCCAAGTGCCCTGAGTTTGCGCTCCTCCTCAGGTGAAAGTTGGGCTCTCGAAATTGCAGCACGGTTTTCCTTGCTCACCACCAGTTTGAGGTTTTCCTTAAGCGCCCTGGCACGATCCTCTTCAGCAAGGTACAGGTTAGTTGTCTCATGGGGGTCTTCGGCGAGATTATACAGTTCAGGCTCGGGGGCAAGAATAAATTTCCATTTGTTGAATCTTATTCCTCTTAAGGGACTCCACTTATAAGCCAGATAAGCGTAAAAGGTTTCCAGATAGTAGAACCTTGGCGGAAGCTTCTCCCCCTCAAGCAATGGGACAAGACTCCTTCCGTCGAGATCATCGGGGGGGTTGACTCCAAGTAGATCGAGAAGGGTAGGAGTAACATCAACAAGACCAACTGTCTGTTCAATTGCAAGATGCTCAGGTATGCTGCCTCTTAAAGGGTGACTCCTGGGTAGATCGAGGAGAAAGGCAACCTTCATTGTGGATTCATACATTAGAATTCCGTGGGCACTCTCATTATGCTCTCCAAGCCCCTCACCATGATCGGATACGATAACTATCATTGTGTGATCTTTGAGATTTCGTCTGGAAATCTCATCCAGCACTTTTCCAAATTCATAGTCTGCATAGGCAATTTCGCCATCATAGGGGCTGGCTGTGTAGATGCTATCAAAAGGAGGTGGGGGTTCATAGGGAGTGTGGGGATCGTAATAATGTAAGAAACAGAAGAAAGGTTCCTTCACCTCGGTGAGCCACTTGACAGCTGCCTCGGTTATCTCCTTTCCTGGTCGTTGAGGGATCTCGAATGTCCAGAGATCCTCCTTCCCCTTCACGTCATCGTTGTAAAGATCAAAGCCCTGATCCAATCCAAAACGAGAATCCAAAACAAAGGCAGAAACGAAGGCTGCAGTTGAATAACCCTCTGCTTTAAGGATCTCTGCCAATGTAGTTATCTCATCGCCGAGGACGAAAGTGCTATTGTCTCTCACGCCGTGCCTGGTAGGATAAAGTCCGGTAAGAATGGTCGAGTGGGATGGAGCAGTGAGAGGCACACTGGTTACTGCATCCCTGAAGATTATACCCTCAGAGGCAATCCTATCGATATTGGGTGTATCAATGTTGGGGTAGCCATAGCAGCCGAGGTGATCGGGTCGAGTTGTATCGAAGCTTACAAGGAGGAGATTGAAAGGCTTCTCCCTGTGACCCACGAGGATAACCACGATGGCAACGATTGCTACACTGAAGAGTATCGTCAGTCGTAGAGCCTTCATCACGCTTTCATGATATCGCCTCAGATAGCCTTAGTCAAATGGTCAAAAAAAACTTGACGTGTCCTAGCTATGTTGATAAAGTCCAAGTGCGTTAGGAAATTTGGGTGAGGAATTGACTTGCTTGAGGTATTTTAGGAGCTATTGAAAGGAGGAGTTAAGATGAGAACCTTAGCTATCGCTGCAATTCTGGTTATTATGATGGCTTCCCTCTTATATGCCGGTGCCAATGAGAATGTCAAGGTCACTGTCCATGTTTTACCTCACGCCAGTAGGAGCTGTTCAAAGAACTTCCCCACTATAAACGGATGCGAGGACATTATCACTTCAACTGATGATGTGAACGTGGATTTCTTTCCTGTCTTCTTCGATATAACTACTGATGGTGCGACGACTGGTTGGCAAGGATGTGAATATGGTGTGATGTGGGAAGGTACAACCTGCATGTTCACAAGCTGCAGCGACTTCAACATTGGTGATATTGTGAATCCGGGAGATGGTATTTCCCATGCCTGGACAGAGTGTCATTATTCATCTGTTGCAATTCCAGGATTCGGTTGGGTTTACTCCTACGACTTGATCTGCATAGTGCCCCATCCTGAAGCTGGTTATGTAAAAATCGGTGATTGTGAGGCTGTTGAAGATACTCTACCCCCGATAAGCAGGGGCTGCGCAGGTACCAATGGCAATACTGGGGATGACCCATGTGCTCTGAGCGTCAAGGCTACGACGTGGGGACAAATCAAGAGCATGTTTAAGTAGTTTGAGGAATCTTCTGCACAGGGGGGCAGCCGTGGGCTGCCCTTTTTTTGGCCCTCACCGAGGGATCCAGTGAGATATATAGCAGTAGTTTT
>JAOZOU010000100.1 GCA_029933125.1 bacterium
GAAGAGAGGCATATAAAAATGAAGTGGGAGATGCTCAAAAATTATCATTCACAAATTGAAGGTAAGAAGAGAGGTTATTTCTCCGAAAATTTTATTTTTGGTCTTGCAAGGGTCAGAGGAGTTCAGTGCAACTCGGAATACGCGGAGGCGTTTGAGGTGGTGAGATGGATAAAAACTTAACCGTGCTTGTTACAGGAGCAGGGGCGCCCGGTGCGCCGGGAATAATAAAGAGCCTGAGGCTGGTCAAAGAGAGGAGAATAAGAATTGTTGGCGTAGACATTAGCACCGAATCCTCGGGCTTTGCAATGGTTGACAAGTGGTATTTAGGTGAAAGAGCGGAATCAGAAGATTTTATGCCGAGAATCAAGGAGATTTGCAAGAGAGAGGGAGTGGATGTTGTGATTCCGCTAGTAACGAACGAGTTGATGAAGTTCGCGAAGAGTGCGTTGGATTTTGAGAGAATCGGAACGAAGGTGCTCGTCTCAAGCCCAGAAGGGTTGCGGATTGCGAATAACAAGTACCTTCTGATGCAAGCCTGCAGAGAGAACGACCTACCGACACCAAAATTTTGCAGAGTGCAGTCGTGGGATGAATTAGAGCGTGCTACTCACGATTTTGGCTATCCCGAGATTCCTGTCTGCTTTAAACCGCCGGTCTCGCGTGGGTTGCGAGGGTTCAGAATATTGAGAGAGGATATTGACCGTTTGGAGTTGCTGATGAATTATAAGCCGATGGATGTCTTCACCACATTAACAGATGTGAGAAGGGTTCTCGAGAATGCGGAGCCGTTTCCTGAGCTGTTAGTGATGGAATTTCTTCCAGGGAAAGAATATTCGGTGGATGTTCTGGCGAGGAGAGGGGAAGTATTGATTGTGATCCCGAGATTGAGGCAGAAGATAAAGATGGGCATCAGCTTCGTCGGCATCACAGAGAATAACGAGGAAATCGTCAAGAGTTCAAGCAAGATTGTGAGTCTACTTGGATTGCACGGGAACATAGGATTGCAGTTCAGGGAGGACGCGGACGGGACGCCCAAGATAATTGAATCCAATCCCAGAGTTCAAGGAACAATCGTGCTCTGCACCGCGGCTGGCGTTAATATGGTCTACAATGCGGTCAAAATGGCTTTGAACGAGGAGGTGGTTGAGCGTCAAGAGGAGGTAAGGTGGGGCGTGAGAATGGTTAGATATTGGGATGAGGTCTATTTTGAGAATGGGCGATTCTTCGCATTATAAGAATCCGCGTAAAAATTGGACGAAATACGAGAGGTATTTGATGAACGGAGAATGGCATGTTCACACGAATTACACAGACGGAAAGAACTCAGTAGACGAGTACTGCAAGAAGGCGGTTGAACTGGAGGTGCCTCTTATCGCATTCACAGAGCATGTGCGAAGAGTGCTGACCTACAACTACTCGGAGTTCGTAGAGGAGGTCGCGACCGCGAGGCGAGAGTACCAGGAGTTAGTGATTCTTGCGGGTTGCGAAGCGAAGGTGTTAGAAGACGGCAGTTTG
>JAOZOU010000007.1 GCA_029933125.1 bacterium
AGCGTCCTGCCACTGCAAAAACAAGCTCAAAAGATCCCCAGAATGTCATCTCCAATACAGCTTCAAGTGTATCTCCAGGACAAAGATACTTGCCATTGCGGGAGTCGTCCAGGATCATAACAAAGGAAGCCGAAAGGTATTCATATTCTCCTATATCAGGATCAACAACGGCGATGGCAGGTAGCCTTCCACAGATGGCGCTATAGCGCCCACAGTAGACCAAACCACATCTGGTTCCCACATTGGTGAGTGCAAACTTGAATATAACTGGCTCGCCAATTACAAGCGTGTCGTCTTCTATGGTGCAAAACGCCAACAATCCGTTCGATGGCTCCCCCTTCGGTAGATCCCAGAATTCCCTCAACCTGTGGTGCCGGTCGAGTGGTTGCAACTCATAACTGAATTTACGACGACCGTAGGTCGGACCGTACCTTGGCTTCTTATCACTGCCTCCGTATGCCAATAGCCCTCCTGACAGCAGGTAAACCCTCCCCTCGGGGACACCAGCTGAACACCGGGAGCAAAAGCCCATCCAGTCGGGAAGAGATGGATACACCGCGCAAATGCCCGGCAAGATCCACAGGATTGCTTTCAGAACTGCGGTCGAGAATCTTCTCAACCTGACTGGCACACAGGGCAACTTCATCCTAACCCCCCTAGTCTCGACTGAAACCCCTCCTCACCAGTCTCTGAACCTCAAGGGAAAGCTTCGCTCGCTCCTATTCAGACTTTACCCAAATACCAGATCCTGTCAACATCCTGCCTGCGCCCCCTCGTCCCACGGGAATTCGAGGGAAAATAACAAGGCTTGTGATCCGCCAAGCTACGGTCCAGGCCTGGAGCGATCTGCTCAGGAGGGTTTCCCCTCGCCACCTACCGATAAAGGGCTTTGATGGTGCCCCAGGTCGTTGGTTGCGTGGCAGGTGTGAGGGTACAGAAGCGGCAGGTCCAGAGAGCCTCAAGTGCTCCATATGTGTCGCACCCGTTGGGATCACAATAGGCATGTCCCTTCGACCACGAGCCTTCGAAACCATAGTCGTGGGTGCGGACTGTCGTGCGAGGATAAACGTAAGGCTCGCTTCCCATCTGGCAGCAGACGGGATTGCTTGAGCAGCTGTCAACGCATGAGCTTACGTTGTCGAGCACAACATAGGGATGGCCAGTATCATTCTTCCAGGTAAGCAAAACGAGGAAGTCGCCTCCACAACTTGAAAGGTCAAGACCCGGCTCACTGCCATCGTTGGTGAAGTCTATGTGACAGACGGGAAAGAGGGTTGTGTCAACATAGGTGGGTTGAAAATCGCGATTCCCTAACGGCTCTCCAACAGGTTCACCATTCTCATCAGCAGCATAAACTTTGATATTCATACTCTGATCATTTCCTGGGGGGAGCACCCAGTAAAGAACAATCTCTATCTCATCGAGCGTGAGGCAGGTGCTTGTATCGCAAGCGCTGAGCCAGGGAACAGGATCGCTCATGGTGAAATGAACACCAACTGTGCGATTTTCGATGCCAGGAATAATGGTCACGTAGGCGCAGTCACTTATGAGGTAGTAGTAGCTGAGCTCACATGTAGGGTCTGAAGATGCATAGATCTGGCCGTCATTGTAAAGGTGATCGTCGGTGAGCCTTACGACCAGGTGGTCATAGCCATAACCCTGGCTCGCCCCCAAGCTTATGAAGAACGAAATAATGATGACGCATCTGTACAAAGTGCCTAACCGCATCTACCTCGTACCCTCAACTCCCGCCCCATCCTGTGCATTTTACCACACCTACTACTTGATGTCAACTGCAACAAGCCAACCTGTAGGCCCTGTTTTCAAGGCATTGCCCCAGGCAGCTTTCATCATGCCTTCCAGAAATGCAGAAAGTTGTGGAAAACACCTGTCGATTTCGTTTGAACAATGTACATAATCCTTTGGGATATTTGGGATTACAGAGTTATCCACAAAGCAGAACCACTTATCCACAATTCCACATCCGCCTCTAGCGTCTGGTGGATGATGAAGAGACGGGTTCTCAATCGTTACGCGGTATAGCGATCGAGAAGAGCTTTCCATCCAGACAGTTCTTCGTAGGGAAGCAAGCGGACCCATTTGCGCCTCAATGCGATCGCCTTCTTTTGTATGCTCTTTCGATATTTCCTACTTGGGGATGGGTCATAATCGTACTCCGCCGGAAACATACTGATTTTGCGAATACGTAAATCTGGAAGGGCTACGTCCGACCCCGGACGATTTCCTTAACACGCATGAGGCGCGTGAGGTTACCTCGCTCCATCTCCGAGAGTTTCATAGAGATGTAGCGGATGGTCTCCTCGAGGCTGGGTATGAGAACGTACTCAAGGGCATTAACTCTGCGCCTTGTACGTTCGATCTCATCACCTATGAGTTCGAGGGCCTTCTCCTTGGAGGCAAGCTCAACCATCCTTCCAAGAACACGTTCCATTGCAACAAGAGCTGTATCAAGCTCGGCAGGAGTCGTTGCCAGGCCATAGGATGCAATCTTGCCTTCGGTGGAGAGCTTAAATTCCGGCACTGCAACGTTCATTATTTGTTGCTTCCGTACCTCGACACACGTCTTGCGTGTCGGCATACTCACTGCACCTTCTACAATCTCCGCCCCACCGACAGCCCTTGCTATAAGAAATCGCTTCCACGCTTCCTCAAGCTCATGCTCCACACTTAGACGTAGATCCTTGATCTGATGAACAAGCCCCATGAAACGCTTCATGAGCTCATCTTGCTTATCTTTGAGGAGCTTGTGACCACGGCGCGCAAGGACGAGACGCTTGCGCAGTCTCAGAAGCTCCATTCGTGTTGGATTAACAGCAAGTTTCATAGCTACTGTGTCTTCGCCTCCGCCTCAGCAAGCTCACCCTCTTCAACCTTCTTGAATCTTGGCAGATACTTATCGAGCCATTCCTGACGAATTCGCTTAAGTTCAACGGTTGGAAAGACTGAAAGAAGTTCCCAACCCAGATCGAGTGTCTGCTCTATGGATCTATCCTCATATTCGCCTTGCGAAACATAACGCTCCTCGAATGTGTGTGCGAACTTGAGATATTGCTTATCCATCTCACTCAGGGCAGCCTCCCCGAGGATGACTGCGAGCTCCTCCGCTTCCTTGCCCCTCGCATACGCTGCAAAGAGCTGATTGAAGATGTCTGAATGATCTTCGCGCGTCTTACCTGGACCTATTCCCTTGTCCTTAAGACGTGAAAGTGAAGGTAGAACATCGATTGGAGGCGAAACCTTCTTCTTGTGCAATGCCCTCGAAAGGAAGATCTGCCCCTCGGTGATATAACCCGTGAGGTCTGGTATGGGATGTGTCTTGTCATCCTCAGGCATGGTGAGGATTGGAATCAGCGTGATGGAACCCTTCTTACCTTTAAGCCTTCCAGCTCTTTCATAGATTGTTGCAAGGTCCGTGTAGAGATAGCCAGGATACCCTCTTCTACCGGGTATCTCCTTTCTTGCGGCTGAAACCTCACGCAATGCCTCGCAGTAGTTGGTCATGTCGCTCAGGATGACGAGAACATGCATATCCTTATCAAATGCCAGGAATTCAGCGGTCGTCAGAGCAAGTCTCGGCGTTGCGATACGCTCAATGGCAGGATCATCAGCAAGATTTATAAAAAGTACAGCTCGGTCAATGGCGCCCGTCTTGCGCATATCTGCAATGAAGAAGTGAGCCTCCTCAAAAGTTATACCCATTGCCCCGAAGACAACAGCAAAGGACTCCTCCTTGCCGAGCACCTTAGCCTGACGAGCAATCTGAGCAGCAAGCCTATTGTGGGGAAGGCCTGAACCAGAAAAGATTGGAAGCTTCTGTCCTCTAACAAGGGTGTTCAGCCCATCGATAGCAGAAATACCTGTCTGGATGAACTCGCTTGGATAGTCACGTGCAGTTGGATTGTAGGGGCTTCCACTGATGTCTCTTCTTACCTCAGGTATTATCTTGGGACCACCATCGATTGGACGACCAAGCCCATCAAAGACTCTGCCAAGCATGTCACTTGAAAGGCCAATCTCAATCCCCTTGCCGAGGAATCTTACCTTACTTTTGAAGACGTCAACACCGGTGGTGCCTTCGAAGAGCTGGATGAGCGCCTTGTCCCTATCGACTTCAAGCACCCTTCCCCTTCTTACCTCACCATTGGGGAGCTCAACCTCAACAATTTCCTCGTACTTTGCTCCCTCAATCTCCTCAACAAGAACCAAAGGACCTGTGATGTGTCTGATTGTTAGGTACTCTTTGAGCATCGCCTCTCCCCTCGCTACTCAACGGTGGCGGCAATCAAGGTTTCCATTTCCTTGTCAATCTCGTCCTTGATAGCACGGATATCGTCGATTCTATCCTCAGGCTCATACTTAGCCCTTGCAATGCGTTCGCGCACGGCCATCTTCTCAATTGCTGTTATTGGAACACCGCGCTCGAGCGCCTCACGAGCTGCCCGACCAAAGTAAAGCACAACCTTTAGCATCTCATACTGCTTCTGAAGAGATGTGTAAGTGTCGACCTCATGGAAGGCATTTTGATGGAGAAAGTCTTCACGAATTGACCTTGCAACCTCCAGCGTGAGCCTATCATTGGGTGAAAGAGCCTCAACACCAACGAGACGCACTATCTCTGCGAGATCAGCCTCCTCCTGCAATATGCGCATAGCCTCACTCCTGAGATCAACCCAATCTGGTGCAACGTTTTCTGTAAGCCAAGGATCGAGATTCTCATAATAAAGGGAATAGCTATTGAGCCAGCTTATTGCAGGGAAGTGGCGCTTGTAGGCAAGATGATCCTCTAGACTCCAGAATACCTTAACAACTCGAAGAGTTGCCTGAACGACAGGATCAGAAAGATCACCACCTGGAGGTGAGACAGCACCAATCACAGAAAGAGCACCTTCTCGTCCATCGCTTCCCAGGCATTTCACCCTACCGGCTCTTTCATAGAATTCGGCAACACGTGCACTAAGATATGCAGGATAGCCCTCCTCCCCTGGCATCTCCTCAAGGCGTCCTGAGATCTCACGCATCGCCTCCGCCCAGCGCGACGTTGAGTCAGCCATAACAGCAACGCTATAGCCCATATCGCGGAAGTACTCAGCGATTGTTATCCCTGTATAGACTGATGCCTCACGGGCTGCAACAGGCATATTGGAGGTGTTTGCAATAAGAACTGTTCGCTTCATCAAGGGTTCACCACTTCGCGGATCTTTAAGTTCGGGGAACTCAAGCAAAACATCCGTCATCTCATTCCCACGCTCACCACAACCGATGTAAACAATGATCTCAGCATCTGCCCACTTAGCAAGCTGGTGCTGGATGACTGTCTTGCCCGATCCAAAAGGACCAGGAACACATGCCGTGCCTCCCTTGCCAACAGGAAAGAGGGCATCAATTACACGCTGACCTGTTGAGAGCGGAACGATGGGGGGAAGCTTCTCGCTGTAGGGTCTTCCCATACGCACGGGCCAGCGCTGGATGAGGCTGAGATCGCGTACACCTTCAGGTGTTTCAATCTTTCCGATTACATCCTCCACAGTGTAATCGCCTTCAGCAATCTCAAGGATCTTTCCCCTCATTCGTGGCGGGATCATTATCTTGTGAACAACCAGTACTGTCTCATTGACTGTCCCGATGATATCACCAGGTCCAACTTCCGCTCCGGGTTGAACCGTTGGGACAAAGTGCCAGCGCTTCTCGCGATCAAGAGCAGGAATGTCAACACCCCTTGTAATGTAGTCACCAACCATTATCCTGATAACATCGAGGGGTCGCTGAATACCATCGTATATCGATTCAATCAATCCCGGACCAAGCTCAACCGAAAGAGGCGAACCCGTTGGATAGACTGGTTCACCAGCCCCAATACCACCTGTCTCCTCATAGACCTGAATGGAAGCAAGATCCTCGCGAAGCTCAATTACCTCACCAATCAGTCGCTTCTCGCTAACCCTCACAACGTCATACATCTTGCTTCCTTCCATACCCTCTGCGACAACAAGTGGACCTGCAACTTTAACGATTTTTCCAGGTTTGAGGTCTTCAGCCACTGGAGCGAACCCCCTTTGATTATTCAATCTTAAGGATGTCTGTTCCAAGTGCACGCTTAAGCACCTGGGAAAGCTTCCTGAGTCCAATCTTTTGTGAGCCTGCACTTGATGGCACAAGCACAACGCTCGGTTCATATTGCTTTGAAGATTCAGCTATAATGTCGCCGATTTCCTTCCCAACATCCTCAGTAACGAATATTACAGCATGTTCCTTCTTGCGAATTAGCCTTGCAATCACCTTGCGAGCATCATCAGCCGATTCAACAGGAAAGGCGTCAACCCCCAAGCCCTCAAATGCCACAACAGTTGCCTTTTCCCCTACAAGCGCCAGTTGCTTATTCAACACTTGCAAGCCTCCCCTTGAGAGCCTCAGGCGCAATTGCGCGCTCCTTCGCCGCAAGAATTAGTCTCAGCATCCTTATCTCATTCTCTTTAAGCAAGGCATATGCAATTATTATTTCAAGTCCAAATGTGAAATAGCGAGCGAGGTGCAGGAAGGAGATAAGATAGTTGTCAATCTCCCTTTCAAGATCAACAAATGTGCCACCCCTTTCTATGCCCTCACCACCAATCTCAATGATTGGTTTATAGGGACTGAATTCAAAACGCTGGCGAACTTCATCGAGGGGAAGTGAATATGTTTCCCTAAGGTCTGTGAGTTTAACAAAGCCACCGGAGATAAGAAGTTCGGGAAGATTGCGGGATTCAATACCGAGGTAACGTCCGCGCATAAAGGTTCGGATGTTTGCAAGATCAATCCAGGTGCGAATGAGGGCTTCAAGATAGAGCGAACCATAACTTCGCGCACGTTCGAGGAAGAGGTGAAACATTGCCCTGTCAATCACCGTATCACCTTCAGATGGATCCCTTGACTTGGAGACCTTATCAAGCGCTTCACTTGCAGGTTCAAAGAAGATATCAGGCAAAGCCTCAAGGGCTTCGGTCTTTAGCGCCGCCGTCAAGATGTCAGGAGAATAGCGGCTGTAGTCGTAGTAAAGGTGAGCAAGGTCACGGCCCGAAACTTTTTCTCTGATAGCAACTTTGAGATTCTGGAAGTCATACTTGAGTCTCAAGATGTCACTGACATCCGGATCCAGGGTAAGAGCATCAACGAGGGCAAGTACGCGTCGGGTCTCATTGTGGAGGCAACCGACATAGCCTATTTCTTCCATCTCGTCAAGATGCACACCATAGTCAGTATCCGAAAGAAGCCTTAGCGCCTCGTCAAGATCTCTGGCTTCTGCGATCCGCTCGAGTCGCTGTCTGCCAAGGAGCCGCATCTCAAGTGCCCTTATGCGGCCACAGGCATAGGCATATCGCTCATCGTGACTTGATACTCTGTGTGCCTGAAGATACTTCACGCCTCGCTCCCCTGCTCCTTGACCTTCCCACCAAATAGAACCTGCGAAATTTCAGTCTCAATTTCATCACGCACCATACCGAGGAGCGTGTCAAATGTTGAATTACTCTCAGATCTGGCTCTTTTGAGTATGAATCCTCCTTTGATGCTGTGGGAGTCTTCACACAGCTTCACCTCACCCCGCTTGCCCTGTCGCTTGAGCTCCCCGTTGAGTCTGTCGAGAAAGTCAGGTGGCAGCGCTTTGCGATCCTCAGCATCGAGGATTATCTCCTCATCACCAGCCTCCACTGCCGAAAGCAGAAGCTTCCAGGTGATGCCATAGCCACTTTCACGATCCTTTTGCCTCAGACTTTCAAGAGCTCTTGCGAATACCTCATCGATAACCTTTCCCTTCTCAGCGAGGACTGCCTTGCGAGCTTCAAGTTCTCGAAGACTCACCTGCCTGCGCACATACTCAGACGCCTCTTCCTTAGCCCTTGCCTCAAATTCCTGCCTTATTCTCTCTGCCTCGGTCTTGGCTTCCTCAAGGATGCGACTTGCCTCGCTCTTTCCCTCTTCAATTATCTTGCTTGCTTCACTCTCAGCATCAGCAATTATCTTACGCTTAAGTTTATCGAGTTTGCCTTGCTCCATTTATCCTCGGCTCCCTCTCATTTAGCCAAGCTTGATCCCATTGAGCAGAAGAATTGTTGCGACCAAACCAAAGATAGCATAGGTCTCTACCATCGCCGCATAGATAACACCCTTCATCATCTCGTCAGGGCGCTTGGCGGTAAGTTCCACACCTGCTGCACATGTCTTACCCTGGTGAAGTGCAGAGAAGAGGCCAGCAATAGCGACTGGCAGGCTAGCAAAGAAGATCTGAAATCCCTGCCAAAGGTTAAGGCTAGCAACTCCACCACCAACAAGACCAAGCTTCTGAATCACAAGGAACGTCCCGAGGAGCCCGTAGATACCCTGCGTTCCAGGAAGCGCAACAAGGATAAGGAGCTTCCCGAATTTCTCGGGGTCCTCACTCAAGACCCCATCAGCCGTCTGAGCAGCTGTCGCAATTCCAATTGCCGAACCTGTTCCTGCAAGGAATGCAGAAATTGCAGCACCGAAGATCGCAATTGCAAGTCCTATTGGATCCATTTAGCCTCTCCTTCCTGTCTGACCAAGACCATGCAAATCCTAACTTGGCTTGTCAACCAAAGTTGTATATTTGAGTTCCCTGGCAAACGGTTTGAAGCGCTTTCCACCCCCTTCGAAGAATTTTGGATAGAATTCAACGTACTGAAGACGTGCCGAATGGACAAAACCACCTAGTGCATTGACTGCTATGTTCAATGTGTGCCCTCCGGCAAGAACAAGAATCATCGCTGGATAGCCAATGACAGGTATTCCCTTTGCCATGAGAGCCACAGCATTTATGACCATTGCAATGCCACCTGTTGCAAGTCCAAGAGCAAGCAACCTGGCATAGGAGAGTACATCACCAAGATAGCCTGTTATGCCGTAGAGGTTATAGAAACCCCATCCCAATCTCACAACGGGATTCTTGCCAACCCGATGACTGAAACCGATGATTGCAATTGCTGAAACAATTGCAGCCCACTTAAACATTGGGATGTGAGCCTGGCTAATTGCTCCCATCTTTGCAGCACCGAAAAGAACTGCAGACCAGAGCAAAACAATCCAGGTGACCTGATCGAAGATGGCAGCAAGAGGATCACGTGCTCTCAGATTTTCAATCATCTCGACAATCAATCCGAAGGTGACCTGGATGAATCCAAGAGCGAGTGCCAATCCAAACATAAGCATAGGATTCTTCATGGGATCAAATTGCATAAGGGTATGGCGAAGGGTAACCACGAATCCAAGCCAAGGTGGTACCGTCTCTTCGGTCAGACCAAACCAGCCACCTGTTATTGCTCCCATGAAGATCGTTGCTAAGCCACCTGCGAAAATCAGCCAGAGAAGTTTGTGTCCGGCTCTTAAGTATCTCATGAGAAGCAAGGAGAGAATTACGAGCACAATACCATAGCCTGCATCAGTGAGGCAGAAGCCGAAAAACAATGCGAAGAAGGGTGCAGCCAGGGGAGTGGGATCAACCTCACGGGCATGAGGCATGCCATAGAGCTCTGTTATCACTTCGAAGGGTCTCACGATGCGCGGGTTGCGGAGTTCAATTGGTGGTGACTCGTCGGGTTCAGGCTCAATCTTGAGAACTTCCGCTGATTCAACAGCCGCCTCAACATCTTTCACCAGCCGATCAAACTCATGACGCCTTATCCAGCCCTCAATCATCCCCACCCTTTCAGTCGTGCCAACGAGACTCTGTGCGTGCACACGATGAGCCTCCTGGGCGAAGTAGTCATGGACGATCATGAGCTTGGGCTTGTGGCTTGCAAGCTCCTGCCCCTTTGCTCTTAAAGCCTCGAGCTCAGCATTTATCCTTTCGACTTCTTCCCTTGTCTGGGCTATGAGCTGCCTGGGCAAGCCCTTAAGATCTTCAAAGGTTTCGGCTTCAAAATCATTACGGCGGAGAATCTCCTCAACCGCCTCCCGTTCATCAAGGTGATACCAAATTATAAGATTTGCTACACGCTCCTTGTGGCTTACGATTTCAAGTGTATATGTCTCGCTAACCTCACTCAGAGCGATTTCAAGTGTCTCAGGCGTCCGCCCGGTAAGCGTACCCATCGCAACTGCAACATGCTGTGTGGGTGCGATCTCCTCGAGGGGAACATCAAGGGCTGACCATGGGCTCAAGCGCGCAATAAAGCCTTCGAATTGAGTAAGGCGTGTGCGAAGCTCTGTTCTTTTTGCTTCGAGGTCATCAACCTCTTTAAGAACAGATTGGTAATCAAATTCTCTTGTTATCTTCTCAAAATCTTCTCTCGTTACAATGACTTTGCCACCGCCGAAGCCACCAAGAATGCCACCCTTCTCCTCGAATTCACTCAGACTCTCTATTGCTCTTCTGATATCATTTGCAGTGCGATCAGCTTCGACCGATGTTACCTCGCTCACCTCGACATCTTCAGCAACCGGGCTTTCCCTAAGGTCAAGTATTTGCACCGAGCCCTTGTCCTGAAGGAGGGCAAGGAGACGATCCCGCTCGGAGCGAGGAAAGAAGATTGCTATTTTCTGCATGGGCATTAGACCCATATCAGCCAAGCACCCTTTCTATGAGAAGATCAACAGCCCTATCGATGTTCGCCGATGCCTGATGCTTTATTGCTTCAACATCCTCTCGCTCACGATTTGCAATCTCCTCGATGCGCTTCTTGGCTTCCTCTTCAGCAGCTCGAAGAGCTTGCTTCACCTTTTCATTGCCTTCTTTGCGAGCTTCCTCGATGAGATTGCGTGCATCTTCACGGGCTTTTGCAATTATCTCACCCCTCTGCTTACGCGCATCCTCAAGCATCTTTGCGGCTTGAGCCTCTATGGCTTTTATCCCATGGATGACCTCTTTTACCATGCAGTCCTCCTACTGGCCCATGCGTTATCGAGACATAAAAAATGCCAAAGCGTCATATGTTTTTAGCATGCAGCTCGGTCAATGTCAAGCTTGCTGGCAGGTATGACTCGTACTCGCAGAGTACGCATCAACCTTTTCAGTAAGAGGACAACCGGTCGTCCGTACCCCTGAGTCGGGATGGAACTTCGATAAGCCACCGAAAGGAGGTGCCATGCGGCTTCGCTTGAAGGCAATCGTGGTTGTGTAACTCTTGGTAGTTGCCCTGCCGTCGATTGCCTCAACCGATACCATAACTAATGGTAGCAGGATGATAGGAGGTGCATTTTCCTTTTCGAACTCCGGAGGTGATCTTTGCGAGATCAACGACGAGCGGATACCAAGGCCGCAGATGAATCCCTCTCTGAGTCTTTGCATCCGATCGACACTATCCGGGAGGGAAATATTTCAAATCGGTGTTACTAAACGTCCATTGCGGCGTTCTTAACTTGCCATCGACCGGCATGCGATACCAAGGTGACAATTCTGGGTTGTTCGGGTTTTTCAAGATGTGGATATCCTGCGCAGGCATGTAGCTCTGGGCCAAAAGGAAAATCCTGTCACCGGTGCGACAATCCTCAGCTATGTCTACGACGATCACGGCATGGCCGGGAAAGCCTCCCTGGATAAATACATCACCGATCTGTATACTCTTCATATCTTCCCTCTCCTCCAACTCCTGGCTTAACGAATGAGTCCCCGCATAGGTAAACACCATCTTCAAGTACTCTCTGAAGCTGGAGTAAGAGCTGTCCTCCCTATACTGTCTGATCCACCTGACCTCATTTCCATCTACAATAGCTCGGTATCCTGAAATCCAAAGTCTGAAGGAAGCCTCATGGCCACTCGTGAAATTGAAATGGATGTCATCAAATCTTTTTCTCGAGTACAGATACTCCGCTCTTAGTCGAATAACTGCGTCAGCGCATTGCTGCAGATCTCTGGTGCCGGTATCAATATCGACAACCGCAACGTGCGCACTCTGATTCACCTTAGGCTCACCGTTATACAAGAGCACAGGTGCACCCTCCTGCTTTAAAGGAAGGTGCCGAAGCCAGTCACCAAAGGATCCCGATTCTACCCGGATCCTACGAAATCCACTAGGGGGCCGAATCTCTGAAGCAATGCATCGAGTAGTATCATCGCATCTGTGCCAGGGATAATCATTCGTCGCAGCTAGGCGTGGATAAACAAGGACGAGCACAGCTACCGATAATTTCAGAAACATCAGGGGCATCATTTTCTCCATTTGTTTTCGTATGACACTGAGCAATCCACCTGTCCAGCTGCCGAAGGCTCGTTGTCCATCAGGCGTATAAAGATTCTCTGGGAAAGTGCGCATTGTGTAAAGAGGGTTCCGAGCTCCGTATTCCTCCCCTAATGTCTTGAAGTATTTTCCTTCCAAAAGAAACTTGGTCTTTCCCTTGGAAGCCAGTTTACAGTGAATCGATGGATCCTGGCTATGTCATAGTCTCAGACCGGCATCACCAAATCCACCCCGAGATCCCCCTAACAAATTCTCTTGCTTTCCTGAAACATCGGTGATACAATCCGAACCAGATGCAGCTTTGACTTAGGCTTCTGCCTGCCTGGAGCGAGACAGGGGATAGCCTTTGTCGTAGATGTGCCGCATCAAGAATTCGCTCTAAAGGGGGTGACTTTCAATGAGAAAGGCTATTGCGGTGGGGTGTATTGTAGCGGTGCTTGTGACGCTGGCTATGTTCTTTGGCAGCGGGTCTCAAGTAGATTCGCACAACACATCGCCTGCTTTCGGAGCGATGCTCGATGAGGCTATCGCCCGTCTGGAGGGTGTACCCCAGAAGATCACAGCGGTAACTGTTGGTCAAGCACAAGCGGCTCCTGCTCAGGAGACCATGTTTGGCGAACTCACCTGTACACGTCCTGAATGTTTACAGTATACATACGATGGATCTTCAACCTGTGAGGGTACAGCCACATGTGATGACAAGTATACTTGTGAGAGGTTCTACACCTGTGACTCATACTATACTTGCCACGGAGAGGCAACCTGTAACGGATGCTGGACTTGCTGGTTCTCTACGTGTGAACAGCCCCAGATGACCTGCGATGGATCATGGGAAACATGTGACTTTGCCAACCCTGAGTGCATTGAGTGGACTTATCAAGGGTGGTACACATGTGATGGCAGTCTAACCTGCGGCTATGCCCAAACCTGCGCAGGTTGGCCAGAGTGTGGCGGTGGCCCGAGCGCAACGGAGCGTACCACCTGGGGGAGGACAAAGCTACTGTTCCGGCGTTAGAGACCGTCTCTGGTTCAACATATTGCTGGATGGGCAGAGTTTCCCTCGGGAGGCTCTGCTCATCTTCAGGCCATAGGCGTTCAAGTGCGAAGCTTGGTGCCATACTGAGATCGAGCGTCTCAATCGGAGAGCTGGATATTCCTTGATCTGAAACTGTGGTATGGTAGCACCCCCAGCTTCACGCCGGCATTTTATCATTTACTCGGGAAGTGATAACAAAGACCGAAGCCATCCCGTGTGAGAACCCTGAATGGGACCTCTGACAATAGCGATCTTTGCCTCTGGAATTCTCTTTGCCCTTGGGGAGATGGGCTTCCTGACCAGCGGTATCAATAGCCTTGTCTCCTTCCTGCTAACCTCAGGGTTCATAATCTTAAACAGACCACGTCGATGTCCCGTTGCCATCTCACGCTTGGCCGGCGCGATATCGCTATTAGCCCTTGCCATAGTGTTTGCTCGAGCTGGTTCACTGTGGCTATTTCTGACATTCATAGCCATACCAGCTGCTCTCTACCTCATGCTCGAGGATGCTGAGCACAGCAGGGAAATGGAGCTTCTGATCCCCACCGTGACCATGTTCATGTTTCTATGGGCTGGCCTGCGCTGGATACCCCATCTCTGGTGGGTCGCGGACGCTGCAGCTGTAAAGTTTTCCGGCTTTGTGGGGAAACTAATCGGCCAGGACTATGTGTTCAGCTCAACAGCGTCCGGCTTCCACGTTGTCGCTTTCTTCGCTTGCTGGGGCATAAGTCGCTTTCTCCTGGCAAACAACAGGACATGGGATCTCTTGCGGTTTCTGTTCTTTCTGATCGTCACGGCTGGCATTGTTCAGATACTTCTCACCCCACTTGCAATGATAGTTCAGCGGTGGGCAGGTGATCTTGACTTCCTGCTTTTCAACCCGCAGATCATCTATCTAGTGGCTGCTACCTTGCCCGTCGCATGGTATCGTCGAAAATCACCCCTTTCAACGCCACAGGGCAGGCATCACCTCGGTCGAAAGGTACGAGCAAAGGTGGCTACGATCGTAGCTGTGCTTGCGGGTCTATGCCTTGGAATTGCTTTTACATTGACTGCTCCCAATGAGGGGGGTGGTGGCAAGATAATCCTTCTCGATAAAGGCTATCTCGATTGGCGGGTACCTGTGTTTGGTTATTACGGACATCGCTCGGGCGGTATGTTCGGCCGCTTGCCACAATGGCTTGAGGCACAGGGCTATGAAGTCACAAAAGAACCGGGGCCACTCAATTCGGCGATTCTTTCAGACGCAAGTGTCCTGGTCATTATCAACCTCATGGAGTTCCTGGAACCCGAGGTCAAACAAGCGATCTGGCGATTTGTGAAACATGGGGGAAGCCTGCTTGTCCTCGGAGATCATACCGGTGTCAAGGGAATACGACTTCCGTTCAATGACCTCTTGCGTCCATTCAACATCGAGTTCGAATTCGATTCGGCAACATTCTGGTCACAGGGGTGGCGAGATGCGCTTGAGCTTATGCCTCATCCTATAAACCGGGATGTTATTGTAGCTGAGGATATTCAGATTTGGATTGGTGCTTCCCTTGCTATTGCCCCACCAGCAAGGCCTGTTATCATCGGCAAGTACGCCTATTCGGATATTGGAGATGCAGCAAAGATCGATAGATCATTCCTTGGTGACAGGCGTTACAATTTAGGTGAACGACTTGGCAATGTTTGCCTTGTTGCCGAGGCGTCATACGGTAAGGGGAAGGTGCTCGCTTTCGGTGATACATCACCCTTCCAGAATGGTGCGCTCACAACCTCATGGAAGTTTGCTCAGCGTGTCTTTCAATGGCTAAGCGGGAAACCACGCTTTTCCGCACGGCCTTATAGAGGAATCGCCATATTCGTGGCCGCCCTGCTGATATTTTGCCTTCGACGCTTCCTATCCCTTAGTTTCCATGGGTGGGGATTTCTGTCCTTGGGGTTTGTCATAGCGGCCCAGCTGATCCACACGCTTGCTGCACCACCCCCACTCCCGAGGATCGCACAACCCAAGGCATTGGTTGACATATCCCATGCTGAACGTTTTGATCAGCTATCATGGTATGATAACTGCATCGGAGGGCTCGAACTCAATCTCGCAAGGAATGGATACTCGCCCATGCTCATGCGAGATTTCTCAGGGTCACTCGTCGAGGACAGCGACGTTTTGATTGTGATTGCACCTGCGAAGGATTTTAGCCCACAGGAATGCCAGACAATCAGTAATTTCATGAAGGATGGTGGTACGCTCATCCTGAGCACTGGTTATGAGGAAAGGGACAGATCACGAGCCTTGCTCTCACTTTTCAGCACTGAAATCCTGCCGGTGCCGCTGGCGTATTTTGAAACACGCGTCTGGGATCAGACAGTACGGCTTGCTGAAGCCTGGCCAATAAAGGTTTCAGCGCCTGGGACTATACCAATATGCTATTACTCCGGCTTGGATTATCCTGTCATCGCCTATGCCCCAAGAGGCAGGGGAGGGGCGCTCCTGATTGGTGATTCTCGCTTCTTCCTGAATAGCAATCTCGAAGGGAAGGAAGAGTACTACCTCGGGAACATTACGTTCTTGAAGGCATTTTTTGACAGCCTCAAGGCAGGAGCATTTCATCGATGAGATGGTTATGGCTAACTGCATTCTTCTCCACACTCTTCTGGCTGCGTACGATTCCCATCTTCATGAGGGCACAGGATGACTGGGTCTGGTTCATCGCTCTGGCAGTACTGTCAGCGGGCATCGGGCTTCGGAAGGCACGTGTTACAGGTTTCAACTTGCGGTGGCTTCTGCTGCTTGCCCCTCTGGCAGTGGGCCTCTGGCTCTTGCCCTTTCCATACAGCGTGCCTGTTGTGCTTCTAATTCTGACCGTGGTTCTGCTGGCGACTTCGGGTTTTTCGGAAAGCCTATCGTGGGTCGGCTTGCCATTTGGATTGACCGCTACGGTGCTATTATTTCAAGCAGCGATCTTGCCTGTGCTATACATTTTCGCATCAAGAGTCCACGAGATTCCGGCTCTGACGCCCCTATTCTACTGGCTGGCAAAGCTATTTGATCCAACAGTGGCATTTAGTGAGCACTGCATTGTCATCCATCAGGTTTACGATGTCTATAGCTTCCCGGTGCGCCTTGAGTCACTGGGTTTCATCCCGGCAAGCTTGATCACGATCGCTGGAGTGGTTTTGCTGATTGCCTCCCGGCGTTCGCTGAGATCGATTGCAAGCTTCATTGGGATTGTTGTTGGCTATTCAGTCTTTCGATATTTGCTCATGATTTTCCTCGTTGTCAAATTCAAGACACTCACTATCTTCTGGCTGCCATTGCCAACAGCATTAAGCTACGCCCCCTTGATCGTTCTGCTCATAGCCTGGGACTACAGGGGAGCAACTTTCCCGAAGGCATCCATTCGGCTGAGCTGGATTGGTTACAGAAGGACTTTCGGTGCCCTTGGACTGATCACTGCAGCTGTCATATGCGTGGTTGGACTTCTGGCTTACCACGACCCTGGCACACGGAAGCAAGGCAGGCTTCTCATAGACGAACTCCATTCCGACTGGGAATGGACGACTCGCAAATATGACACCGAATGGTATGGCAGAAAGTCGGGCTACAATTACTACTGTCTTGCTGATTATCTTGACCACTTTTACACCGTGGATGTGGGTACTGATTCACTGCTACCGGATCTCCTCTCGAAATATGATGTTGTGATCCTCAAGACCCCGACAAGTCCTTACAGTCAGCGAGAGATAGATGCGCTTGTGGAATTTGTTAAGCGTGGGGGAGGGCTATGGCTCCACGGAGATCACACCAATGTTTTCGGAATCAGCACGCACCTTAACCAGCTCGCAAGTCGATTCGGGCTGCGCTTCCGTTACGATTCCACATATGATCTGATGACCATGGCTCTTAGCATTTTTCAAGCCCCACCGATATTCCGGCATCCTACTGTTGCCTTCCTGCCAACATACCTCTTCGCTACCTCCTGCACCATGGAAGCGCCTCTCTTTTCGGAAAACATGATCATTGGCTATGCACTCAAAGCCATGAAGCTCGACTACTCCAAGATGGGGTTCTTCCCTGAGAAGGACGAGCAGAACTACGGCTTTGGACTGTTTCTCCAGCAGGGTGGAATCAAATATGGTAAGGGCAGGGTGGCACTCTATACCGATAGCACCTGCTTCTCCAATTTCTTCATGTTCATCCCAGGAAAGCCGGAACTGGCACTTGCGACAGTAGAATGGTTGAATCGCACAAATAGATTTGCCTGGCTGAATAAAATCCTGTTCACCTTTGGTTTAGGCCTGGTCTTGATTGCAGTGGTTGTTGTAAGGTCCTGGGATCGATCCGCGAAGCTGGCTCTCGCCCTGTGCGGAGGTATTCTGGGATTCGCACTGGCAGCTTCGGTCTACGATGGATATGTACGGCGATGCTATCCACTGCCTCAACCGCGCAGAGACTATGTTCATGTAGCCTTTGAGGGTGAGCATTCATCGTTTACACTTCCAACAACAGGGCTGACAAGGACGCCTGAGATCAGCCTCCACACGTTCTATGTCTGGACACAACGGCTCGGTTTCTTCCCGAGCTACGAGCCCGCGTTGGAAGAAGCTCTCAGAAAGGGTGACCTGGTTGTCATAGGTAATCCCACTGAGCCTTTTTCTCAAGATGAGCTGGATGCGATAATCACTTACCTGGCTGCTGGTGGGCGATTGCTCATCATTCTCGATCCCATCAATCAGGAATGGGCACCCGCACAACTTCTAGGATCGCTGGGACTCAGACTGGAAGAGCCCGAAGAAACAGAGGAAGACAAGGCGCCTCAACGAGATGGAGAAAACCGAGGTCCTCAGCGAAGACCGCCAGTGCAGGCGATTCTTGACGACTGGCCACTTGAACCCGCCAAACCGGTGGAGCAACCACAACAAGTGCAACATGAGGATACAAGCGCCGAATCTGATCAAACTCCCGCATATATCATAAGCCCTGACGGGGATGTGATAGTCCTATCGGCGCGTCCCATTGGACTTCAGGGCGGAATCCCGCTTCTTCGCCTTTCTGATGGTCGTGTGATATTAACCGAGGTGAGGATTGGCAAGGGGCGCGCCTTCGTTTTTTCTGATTTCTACCTTTTCACCGAGGAGGTGATGGGGCACACAGGTGAAGTCCCGGATCCAAGGAAGCGCTCGATAGCAGAGCTTGAGTACTGGATGCTCCGTGAAATCATGGATCTACCCCAGCCAAGACTCTTCTGGCAGAAGGACAGAAAAGGAGCGATTGCTCCCAAGTCCACCGCCGAGAAGCAGCTCCAGCAACCTTGAGACCCCCACACAGGGGGTTCATAGCCCACCGGTCTCGCTGATGTGATTTTGCTTGACGCCATCGCTAACTTCGGCTTAAGCTGTTTGCAATCGTGCATTGCTCGTCACCAGGCTGCTGCGTGTTCCAGCAGTTACGTGGTGGGCTTATGGAGCGAGGAGGCTTGTCGCATCCCGGCGAAAGGAGGGGAATCATGCGGTTTATATTGCTTTTGGCAGTTCTGGCTTCGTTGATTCTAATTGCTGCTAATCCGTCAGCTGCCGCAACCGATCCTGTCAGCAAGGGAAGCAAAATGATAGGCGGGCAATTTCTGCTTTCCAGCAGCGGTGGTGACCTCTATGAAGTAAACAACAAGCGTGTAACGTTGCTGGAGATGAATCCCTATCTTGGTGTCTTTGTTTCAGACGGATTCAACTTTGGTGGCACCTTCGCCATTCGACGCTATTCATCCGATGACGAGACCAACACAAGCTTTGGGATTGGGCCCCGGATTGCCTACTTCTTCAGGCAGGGAAGCAGGCATGAGGTAAGAGGAAGTACCTATCCTTTCATTGGTCTGGCTGTAATGTATAAGCGGATAACCTACGACGATGCTGATCGCGAATCGTATGACGTGACATTTTCGGGCTTCTCCTTCGCCTTTGGCGGCGGTCTCGTCTATATGTTCTCAAGACAAGTGGGGATATCGTTCGAAGCTAACTACGAGATTGATAACCTCGATGTTGATGTTGATGGCTATAGCGATTCAGAAAGTGGTGACTCATTTAATGTGCTTGCTGGTATAGCTTGTTTCATCTATTGATGCGGTCGTAGCCGGATCCGTTGATGCATTGATGGTGCGATGCATTGATGTCATGCCGGCCCAGGCTATGCCCTGCTGAAGTCACCAACTTCGGGCTTAACAAGGTCTGCAAAGTCTTTGTATGCCATGCGGAAAAGCTCCCTGTGGGTACCCGCATTGAAGGCAATCTCAACATCCCTGGTGAGACTCTCATCAACATAAACAGGCATGTCATAAAGATTGCCGAAAGGTGGCATTGCTCCAAGCTCACACTCAGGGAACCTATCCCGGAACTCATCCTCGCTCGCAAGCTCGACCCTGGTTGCCCCTGCAGCAGCCTTCAGCCTGTCAAAATCAATCACGCTGCTTGCCGGTAAGACAACCATTGCCATCTTGCCATCAATCTTGACTATCACAGTCTTGGCAAGCTCCTTGCCCGAGATATGAGCCGAAGCAGCTACCTCCTGAGCAGTATAGGCCGGCGCATGCGTGATAGTCACATACTTAATTCCTTTGCTGTCCAGAAACTCCTTAAGCTTCCTTGCAGGCATAACCCCCCTCCTTGTAAGAGTCAATTCTCAAAAAGTGATTTCGTCAAGAATCCCCCCGGGGCACCTCCAATGGTCTCGCTGCCCCTACGCAGGCAATGCTACCACAACGACAGCGTCAAAGGCAATAGAGCGAGTTAGCCACCTTGAGACTTTGCCGGACCTCAGGTTTCGCCTCCACTCTTAAGTGGACATTGACATGTGGGCACCTACATCCTAAAGTTTCAAAAATGCCCAAGGAGGCACGATCAATGACAGGGCAATGGTATGAGGATGATGAGTTTTGGATGAGGACGGCGCCTTTCCTCTTTAGCAGTCGGCGGTGGAGCCAGGCAGGCGTTGAGGTCGATGCAATACTATCGCTTCTGGATCTTGAGCCACCGGCGAGGGTACTCGATCTCTGTTGTGGACCAGGTCGCCATGCTCTTGAGCTTGCAAGCAGGGGCTTTGAAGTAACGGGAGTCGATCGGACTCAGGCTTATCTCGATGAGGCACGGCGCCGTGCAGATGTCTCAGGCCTGAAGGTCGAGCTCGTGAAACAAGATATGCGGACTTTCAAGCGCCCCAATTTCTTCGATGCTGCCATAAACATTTTCACATCATTCGGCTTCTTCGAAGATCCCGCCGACGATGACAAGGTCTTGGCCAACGTTTATGAATCGCTTAAGCCAGGTGGTAAGTTCCTGATCGATGTTATGGGAAAGGAGATTTTGGCCCGCATCTTCTGCGAGCGTGACTGGTATGAATTCGAGGACGCTCTCTTTCTCGATGAACGCAAGGTGCTTGACGATTGGGCACGCATTGAGTCTCGCTGGATCATAATTCGCGATGGTGGTCGCGAGGAATTCACTATCAGACTGCGCCTCTATTCAGGCGCTGAACTCAAGACCGCTCTCAAGAGGGTCGGCTTTAGTGACATCAAGGCGTTCGGGACGCTCGAAGGCGCTCCATATGATCAAAACGCCAAGCGCCTTATCGCAATCGCCACCAAGTAGTCTCCTGCCTATCTAACAAAATTGAGACTTATCGTCCCGGATGCCTCGCCTGCTCGAATTCTTGCGTAGTAGATACCGCTCGCAACACGGTGTCCGGCATCATTGCTTCCGTCCCAGGTCAACCGATGGATACCGGGTTCAAGCGAACCACTTGCAAGGGTTTTGACCTTGCGTCCGGTCAGGTCATAGACTGAAACCGCTACCTGGCTTGAGTGCGAGAGAGAGAACACAATAGTTGTGCTGTTTCTAAATGGGTTGGGCTGGGCACCAAGATCCGTCACAACCTCCTGCCACCTGGCTGCAACACCGCTTACATCAGGCAAAGTACCGAGATCAAAAGAATACATGGAACGACCGTGCGTACCGGCAACGAGGGTGCGGGTGGGATTGTGAATCTCAAGATCATAGACAGGTACAGGCGGAAGTCCAGTTCCCAGAACCTCCCAGTTGGTGCCGGCCATCTCGCTGTAGAAGCAGCCAACATCGCTTCCGACAATGATTCTTGATGGAACAAGCGGATCAACAACGATGGCATTGACAGGCGCACCGGGAAGATTGCCGGTCACATCTGTCCAGGTTGAGCCATAATCGTCCGTCCGATACACATAGCCAATGTCTTCATCCCACCTTAAGCCGGAGAAAGTCACATAGGCAATTGATGCATCGGTTGGATCAGCCGCCACCCTTGTCACCCACCGATTGGGAAGTGAGCCGGATATGTTCTGCCAGGAGGAGCCACCCTTGGTTGTTACCCAAACATTTGAGTCATCGGTCCCAACATAGATGACATCAGGATCACTTGGGGCAACTGCAATCGTGGTTATTGTGCCAAAGCCGCCGCCATGATCACCATCGGTCAGGTCGCCGCTTATGGGATCCCACCAACCTGCTCCATCGGTGGTCTTATAGACCCGGTAAGTCCCAAGATAAAGCGTCTGGTTATCAGTTGGATCCATCACAACTGGCATCATCCAATTCGTCCGATCCGAACCAACTCCGTCAAGCGCTGAACTCCAAGTGTAGCCAAGGTCGGTTGATTTATAAAGATTGCCATATTGATACTCGGCATAGATTACATTCGAGTTTGTTGGATCGACAACGCAGTAGAAGCCATCGCCTCCAAAGATCATTTCCCAGTCATCGATCGCACCTGTAAGCGTCCGAAGTGTGCCGTTGTCCTGAGTGCCTCCGTAAAGCCGCTCAGGATTGAGATAGTCAATCTCTATGGCGTAGAACTGATTGGTTGGCTGGTTATAAAGCTTCGTCCAGGTGGCACCTGAGTTGGTTGAGACATAGACGCCACCGTCGTTACCTTCGAAAATGCGGCTTGGGTTTGTGGGATCAAAAACCAGGGCATGATGATCAACATGGTTTGAGGACCCGACCTCGCTCCAGGAGTCACCACCATCGGTTGACCGATAGAGATAGATACCCATAGCAAAGACTAAATTGTGATCTACCGGGCTTACTCGAATCTGACCAAAGTACCACCCATAAGAGCTATAGATTCCACTCAGAGCACTATCATTGGTGCGTGTCCATGAATCGCCACCATCGGTTGACTTATAGACCTGAGCCGAGTAGGTTGCCCGATCGTCATAGATTGCGTAGACAACATTCGGGCTTGAAGCGCAGACCGCGATGCCGATTCGACCAACATTGGGACCTGTTGGCAATCCATTTGTGAGCTCAACCCATGTATCCCCACCATCGTATGAGCGGTAGATGCCACTCGAAGGACCACCCGAGCGTCGATAGTTAAGCCCACGCACACGTTCCCACATAGCTGCAAAGATGGTGTCAGGATGGGAGGGATCAATTGCAAGATCTATGGCTGCTGTTGAATCCGTTAGCGAAAGCACAAGGTCCCACGAGGCACCACCGTCGAGCGAGCGATAGACACCACGTTCGGGATTCGTGCCGAAGAGGGAGCCGGTGCCAGCAACCCAGATTCTTGACGTATTGATTGGATCAATGATGATACGTCCAATGTAGTGGGTCTCCTCGAGCCCGATGTATTTCCAGGTTGCACCCCCGTCGGTTGACTTATACATGCCCATACCGAACCAGCTGAAACTGTGGGCATTGGCTTCGCCCGTTCCAACATAGATTGTATCGGGGTGCTTCGGATCAACTGCAATTGCTCCAATCGTAAGCACGGGAAGGTCATCGCTTATAGGCTGCCAGGTTGTACCTCCGTCGGTTGATCTGAACACCCCACCACTCGCCATGCCAGCATAGATGATGGAGGGATCAGTTGGGTGGAAGGCAAGGTCAGTAACACGTCCACCGATATTGTCCGGTCCCTCAACTACCCACGATCCACCTGCCAGCTTTGCCGACTTACGGGCTTCAAGCCGCATGATCTGAGCATCAACCACAGCCTGCTTGAGCTGAGTAAAGTTGATGCGGTCATACGGATAGGCACGCTGCCTGTAACCCCAACCACTCGGAAATTCGCCTTCCCCCTCAACTTCACCAGATTCTTCCGCAGGTTCCTGATGTGACCCCAACCCGGGAGCCTCAAGGGACTGCTCTCCGCCGGGCTGTGATGGGTGGATAGGTGACGAACTATGATGGATCACAAGACCAAAGGCAACTGCCATTACAATACTTACCCCAACAACAAGCTTCTTGGTTTTCATTGTTTGCTCCTTTTAAGCTCACTGTCTCATATGATTTTCACCATGTTTGCCTCCAACGAGCCGTTCCGACAAGCCATAACTGGCTCGTGAGTAAGTCCATTATACCACGAATCGCGGGATTTTTCTATTCTGACGACTCAATGCCTGGGGAATCCTTTTCGCGTTAGCTCACACACACGAATATGGCCACCTCAAGAGGACAGATTAGAGCGCGAAGAGGCGCTATGCTAAATTGGGAAACTTCACTTCCCCAAACTCTCAGTTGCATCATGAGGGTTGGCAGTTTGTTGACTCTTTTGGCAAGTCGTGGTAAAAGGAACTTGGTGGTATGGCATAAAATGTTGGTGCGCAGAGAAGCAAGCTAAGAACATGGGTGACTGGAGGGAATCATGATCCGTATCAGAGATAAGGAAACCGGACAGCTCATTGGCTGGATATCGGAAAAAGATCTTCAGTTTCTGATCGACAACCTCGAGGAGGAATGGGAAGAAGATACGGACTACTATCTCACGACCGAGACCCTCGAGCTCCTCAGACAGAAAGGCGCTTCCGAAAGCCTTATGAATTTGCTTGAGCAGGCTCTCGGAACAAGGGAAGCCATAGAAATTCAGTGGTCACGTGCATAGTGAGAATTTGGAAGATGCAAAATCCCGGGACGCTACCCTCAAGATGCGCAACTTACGCCCAGCAGCGATGAAACTCCTGCAGATGTTCTGCTCATTTGCATCGGTCTTCTAGAAAACTCGCGGCTCGCACGCACATTGTTTCCTCTCAAATGACGCTCGTGAAATAGTGCTGGCAAAGCATTCCTTTCAGTGCTATAATGCGACAGGAGGTGAGAGCTTATGCGACGCCCGTTCCTTCTATTCGGACTGTTTATGCTAATGCTTCCCGCTTCAGTAATGGGTAGGACCTGGTACATCACTCCTGACGGTACTGGTGATGCACCTACTATCCAGGCTGGGGTGGATTCAGCATCAGCTGGAGACACAGTACTTGTTGCCTGTGGCATCTATACCGACATTGGGTACGTAGCACCGGACGGTGTCAGCTCCTGCGTCAGGATGAAGTCCAATATCACCCTGCTTGGTGAAGGAGATCCAAGCTGTGTAGTCCTTGACGCTCAGCAGCAAGGTCGGGTCATCCTGTGCGACTCAATTGTGGCATTTGAAATAACAGGTCTCACGATTAGAGGCGGAAATGTGCTAGTTGGGGGAGGACTCATGTTGCAGGGCGCTGAGAATGCGCGAATTGCCAGATGCGTGTTCTTCGATAACAGAGCAACCGCCGGCGGTGGCATACAGATCGACATGGGTACCAGGTATGTCGATATCGAAAACTGCACATTCAGCCGCAATCATGCCGACTATTACGGTGGGGGAATCCGTTGCGAAGCAACCGATGTGAACATAACTGGCTGTTGGTTTGAGGGAAATGATGGCACCTACGGCGGTGGTGGCATCTTTTTCTATCGGCACGGCTACAGGAATGTGGCCGAGTGTGTTTTCACACATAACACATCGGCAAGAACGAGTTGGTATGGTGCTGGCATTGACCTGTTCTGGGCCAATGCGTCTGTGGACAACTGCACATTCTTCCAAAACCAGGGCATCGCAATAGTCGTATACGGACCCTCTAGTCTTCTGATCAGAAGGTGCATCGTGACTGGATCCCTTTACGGGCTTGACGGTCACGTTTCAGACGACCTGGAAGAACCAGATGTATATGCTATCTGCTGCGACGTTTATGGAAACACCATTTGTGACTGGTGCTACTTTGAAGACCCCTCCTTCTGCTTAAAAGTAGACTGCTTCTCAGAGTGCCCCTCGTTTTGCAATGCAGCTGCTGGGGATTTTCATCTTTGCGATGGCTCCCCCTGTCTGCCCGGGAATCATCCATATGGTGCGGATTGCGGACTCATTGGTGCCTTGGGTGAGGGTTGTGCATGTGGACCGTCAGCCACCGAACCCACTACGTGGAGCAAAATCAAATCCATGTTCAAATAGGGGACTTACGCTTCTCGTATTGCTGGTCCCGTTGAATAATGGGTGCGTCGGTCACGGAGCCCCATTTGGTCTCGGTATGTGATCATTGACTCCGTGCTTATTGTAGACGTCAAAGATTTCCTTACAGAACTTGATCATCCTCTCATCCCGTTGCTTCACCGCATCCTCATAGAGTTTGATTAGGAACCGCTTTCCGAACTCAGTCTGCGAATATCGCTTCTTGAGCAAATTGTGCTCTGAGCACAGGGTTTGACCGTTGTCCACTGCGCTTTTCCCGCCTTTGTCTAGTGGCACCTTGTGGTCAACATGTAGTTCGACACCATCTTCAATGCCTCTGCCACAGACTACACACCTGTAACCGTCTCTTTTCAAAATCAGCTCCTTTACGTCAGGGGGAAATCGCTTGATGTTCCTCCCGGTCGCCGTGTCGGGATCGTACCGGTACACACCCTTTCTGACCTTTGTCAAAATACCATCCTGATAGAGTCGTCTAATCTGTCGCCAGGTATCCCTCGGCTTACGACCGTGTGCACGGACATATCTTTCCTCCACATAGTCAACTACGGGACCATGCGGAATGTCTTCCTTCGGGCGTTGTTTGAAATACTCGATTATCAGTTCAGCGATAGTGGGCTTTGACTCAGTCAACGCTTGCTGTTCCTTGATCTGATCTCCAGTGTTAGCTGTTCCAATGACCCCTCTTTTAGAAGTCTCTCCTTCGCAATCTTGCAGTACCTCTTATCAACTTCGATCCCTATCCCTTTTCGCCCCGTCAGCGCACAAGCAAGTAGTGTCGTCCCGCTCCCCAAGAAAGGATCCAGCACAGTGTCCTCGACGAAAGTGAAAAGCTTAATGCACCTCTTCGGAAGCTCAACTGGAAATGGGGCTGGGTGGCCAACGCGCTTCTTACTCTCGCCTGCAAACGTCCAGACACCGTTCGTCCATTCAATAAACTCCTCACGGGTGATGTCTGATGTCCTACCGGTCCGTTTCCTCTTCCAACTACCCTTGTATAGCACCGCTATCATCTCAACGGGTGCAATAACATAAGGAGCAGCAGCGGAAAGCCACGATCCCCAGGCCGTGCGCCTAGAAATATTCTGCTCATTCCAGACAATCGTCGAGTGGTACTTGAAGCCGACGCTCTTGGCGATGGTCAGCAAGTCAGCATATACGGATTGCTGACCGCCCTTGTTCTTATCAAGGGGAATATTAAGACACAGCCGCCCTCCATATCTGAGAACGGCGTATGCCTTACCAAGCCACTCTCGGCTGAACTCCAGATAGGCGTGGTAGGGTATCTTGTCGTCATAGGCGTTGTACGTTATGTCGACATTGTACGGCGGTGAGGTGACGATTAAATCAATACTACCTTCTTCAAGACACTCTTGTTTCAAGAAGTCAGCGTTGTAAATGCTGATGTCGCCAATGCGAAAATAGAGCATTGCTCTCCTCCCTTCCAACATCCACCCCCAACGTTGCCACACTCTCCACTCCAAACCTCCAGCTGCAATTATAGCCTTCCTTCTCATTGTTGCACAAGTGAACTTGTAGCTTTTGTGTGAAATACAGCAAGCTTGCATAAGTGTCGACTCACTTAGGTAAGCCCTGGCCGGAACCAACAAAGCCATGTCACCAATTGTGTGGGTTGACAAGTGGGGAGGGTTGGGTAGAATGAAAGGGTATGAGACAATTGTTCAATTCCGCGCGGCTATCTATTTTTGTCATCGCAATAACAATCCTCACACACAGCTTCTGCCGAGCCGATTCCACGCCTGAACAGGTCCCGTACACAGGAGCAATTAGCCGCACCTGGAATCTTGGCAAGCCCCTCCTTGAGGCAGGCGCGTGGCAATGGGGTTTTGATCTTCGGACGAGATACGTCCATCTTGATAATGTCACGGATCTTGGCCTCAACGTCTATCCTGATTCTGCCAACACATTCTTTAGAATACGCGGACGCATCTGGACTGCATATGGTATTACTTCCAACTTGCAGGCTTATGCTCGCTTAACAAACGAGTCGCGCATCTACCTTGGATGCGATGATTGCAGGAGCAAGATCGATGAAACGATTTTTGAGAATCTCTATCTTGAAACTCGAAACCCACTTGGATTACCACTTGCTGTGCGCCTTGGAAGACAGGATCTCTTCTATGGCGATGGCTTCTTGATCTGTGATGGCGGGCCTCTCGATGGTTCTCGTACTGCCTATGTCAACGGTATCGTAATTACAGGCAAAATCCCTCTCTGGGCTTTTGACATCCTTGCCGTCTATGATCCGCGAATGGAGGAGTATCTACCTCGCATTAGAAGTCAGCACCGTAAAATAATCGAGAACGATGAACTCATAGCGGGTGTGATGCTCAGGCGCCTTGATGAGGATGGAAGAAGCCGCGGCTTCGAGCCTTACTTTCTTTACAAGGAAGAGGCACGCTCCCAGGCAAGGTCTGATATCTACACGGTGGGTGCGGCTTTTGAAATCCCGACAGGGTGGGCTAGATTGTCAGGTGAGATAGCCTACCAGGGTGGGCGACCTGCAACGATAATTCGCCCTGAAGAGAGCCTGGTTGCAAGAGTTGAAACCACAAGCGTTACGAGAATCGCTGGTCTTGGGGGAAAGGTGAGCCTATCTAAGCGCTTCAAGCTTGCCATCCCAGCACAGCTGACGGCTGGTTACCTCTATCTTTCGGGTGATGACCCTAAAACCAGAGGGAAGTTCGAGGGGTGGAATCCCATTCTTGGTCGGTGGCCCAAGTGGAGTGAACTTTACATCTATACGCTTATGCTCGAAAGCGACGCCCAGCCAATGAATCAAGGAATCGCCTACTGGCAGAATCTCGTATCTCCTTATCTTAAGCTTGCTGTCTTGCCAACTCCCTACATCAGACTCGACGCATCCTACATGTGGCTTGATGCCGACAAGAGTGTTTTCTTTGATCGCAGACTCGCTGGCCACACCCACAGGGGTGAGCTCCTTACCTTTCGCCTATCACTCAATATCGAGGGTATAATCGGGGGTCACATGCTCCTCGAGCATTTTACGCCTGGAGATTTCTATCCTGAAGATGCTGAGGCGGCTTCTTTCTTTCGAATTGAGCTAACCCGATCGCTTCCTTAGGGGCTATAGATGCGAATCTTCGGACTGCCCTTGTCAACTTTCTCCGCCCTGCTCGTGACTTGTGCAAGTGTGATCATCGCAATCATCTGGGCACTAGCCCAGCGGGGTGACTCGCGCAGGAATTGAGCTTGGAACGCTTAACTTACATAGGTGTCCTCGGACTCTATCTTTTCATCCTCGCCATTGTTGGAATTGTCACATCCCGCAGACTTAAGAGCTCGGCTGATTTTGCAATCGGAGGACGCACCATAGGTCCATGGGTAACTGCTCTGTCATTCGTAGCAGCCTATTTCTCATCGGTGCTCATAATCGGCGGGGGTGGCTTCGGCTATCGCTATGGGATGGCAACGATCTGGATCGGTGCAGCCAATGTGCTCATAGGATGCACGCTTGCCTGGATCGTGCTTGGCAAGCGCATCCGCCGTATGACTGAGGAGACGGGTTCGATGACAATCTCAGAATTCCTCGGCAAGCGCTATCAGTCGAAATCCGTCATGATCTTTTCTGCCGCGATCATCTTTCTCTTCCTAATCATCTACAACGTGAGCGTCGTCAAGGGCATGGCCAATGCAATCGAAGTGCTTATGCAGATGACCTACTGGAAGGCTGTGCTTGTCTCGGGGCTCATCATCATCTTCTATGTCGCAGTGGGTGGTTACCTGGCAGTCGTCTGGACTTCATTCATTCAGGCATGGATCATGATTGGAAGTCTCCTGCTCCTTGCAGTGGTGACGATCCACAGGGCGGGTGGGCTTCAGGCTGCAGCCGCAAAACTGGAAGCCGTCGATCCTGGCTACGTCCACACCCCGGGTGTGTGGGGTTGGGCCGGGCTTGTCTCCTTCAGCCTTGTGGTGAGCCTTGCCACGTGGGGAATGCCGCAGCTCGTCATTCGCTTCTACTCGATAAAGGATGTTAAGGTGCTTAGAGTCGGAACCGTGGTTGTAACCATAGGTGGTGCGATCGCTCTTCTACCTTATCTTACGGGAGCAATAGCAAGACTCTTCCATCCCAACCTTCCGAGCCCCGACCTTGCCATCCCATCGCTCACGAAATCGATGCTGCCGCCACTTGGGGGGGCCGTCTTTCTTGCAGGTGTGATTGCTGCCGGTATGTCAACATTCGCTGGCGTTCTCATCATAATTTCAACATCGCTTGTTAGAGACATCATGAAAGGTGCACTCGGAAAGAATCTCTCCCAGCGGGAGGAACTGTCGCTTGCTCGCAAGGCAAGCGCCGTTGTCGGAGCAATTGCTGTCGCGATAGCGCTTAAACCCCCCGGACTCATTCTCGTGCTGACGGCCTTTGCCTGGGCTGTGATTGCTTCGACCAATCTCTGGCCTCTCCTCTTTGGAATCTACTGGAAGCGCACGAGCCCATCGGGAACACTGGCATCTATGGCTGTTGGCGCCTCAATCGCCATCATCTGGCAGATTTTCGGGAATCCCCTCGAGATTCATGGATTCCTCCTAGGCGCAGTGACCTCCTTCATTACAATATTGCTGATCTCACTGCTGAAGCGGAAATGCTTGAGTCATACTTTTCCTACTGGATGTACCCCAGGGCACGCAGACGTCGCTTCTGCTCGGGAGTGAGCTCGATTTTCCTGCCCTTGACTCGTGAGCTCCCAGGAAGCCACCATACACAGATCCCTGTGCCGCCGACCTTGCGCATGTTGATATAGGCTTCGGGAACCCCGACAGCAGCTTCTGGCGAAAGCGTGAAGGTCTTAGCAATCTCTCGTCTGCCTTCCCCCCCCACATAGACCCACCTTATGCCTGGTTCCGCTTTTACCTTGATTTCAAATGAAACAGATGCAAGGGGCGGTTCAGTGTCGAACAACAATGGATTGAGATCCTGGCCAGATGCCTCAAAGCGGAAGTACGTACTATCTCTATTCACACTGACTTTGGCGTTGTGACTGGACGCAAATCTCTCTATGAAGGTGAAACGTGCTCCGCTCGATACAGCCACACCCACCTCAAGTGTCCTCTTTTCGGAAGCGCCCAGGAGACCAACTCGCCATCCTCTGAGCCGAGTTCCGGGAATACGCATAAGCATTCTCGTCAGTGAATCTTCGACAGCAAGCCCACGACCTGACAAATTTACGGATTCACCCGGATCTTCAGCCAGATTGTAAAGCTCCCTCGTGGCCGTTAGTGATTCCAGGATCAATTTCCACCCTCGAAGCCTCAGACATCTCGTTGCAGGTGCACGTGGTGTAGTGCACTCACAAAGGGCCACATCCGCAGGTAGAAACTTGCCGCAGTCACTACTGCGCTTCCCGGTCGCTGCCAATTTGACCAGGCTGCAGCCCTCACGCCGTGCGGGATCAGTAACCCCCGTCACTTCAACTATAGTGGGCAAGAGATCTATGTGCTGCACCTGATCAGGAACGATTGTGCCTGGCCGGAACACCTGAGGATAGCGCATAATCAGAGGCACTCGAACAAGCTCATCATAAACACTCCAGCCGTGCAAACCGCTCCCGTGCTCCCAGAATGCCTCGCCATGATCCGCAGTGATTATGACCAGCGTGCTGTCGAGCAGGCCAGATTCCTCCATGTATTCGATCATCCTACCAACCCCATCATCTGCGTATCTTAGACAGGCATCGTACAGAAGCTTTTGAGCCTCGAGCTCCTCCGGAGGTGGCATTTCCGCCAAAGGGGGGGTCCGGTGCTTGGCCAAGATTCCATAGGGATGTTTCTCCCCCTCGAGCCTCACAAGGTCGATGTAAGCCAGAGGTGGGCGATATGGCCAATGTCCTCCCGAATAGTGAACCATCAGCAGGAACGGACGGTGAAGTCGTGACAGGTCCTCGATAGCAATGTCGCTGGTTTTGGTGGGGGTGCGTTCCTTCTTCTCTGGCACCGTAACCTTCTCGAACCCCTGCAGTACTTGGTACTCTCCGGAAAGGGCTACCGCATTCATCACGCATGCTGTGCTATATCCGGCACTGGCGAGTACTTCAGGTAAGGCTATGAGAGTATCTGGCATGACAGAAGCCCATCCAGTGACGCCGTGCTGAAACGGATAGAGTGATGTCAACATGCTTGAAAAAGAGCACTTGGTCCACGGAGCATGACTCACAGCATTTTCGAATAGCACCCCTTCGGATGCGAGCTTATCCACGGTTGGGGAAGTTGGTCGAGTATAGCCGTAACAGCCAAGGTGATCAGGGCGAAGGGCATCGATAACCACAAGCAAGACATTTGGGTGGAAGACTTGCTCCGTAGAAGACGGTAATACGGTGTCAAAGAGCACGACTACCCACATAATGGCCATCAGTAAGTTTAGCGACGGCCTGGCCCGAGGCAGTCTTGTTGACAAGTTCACTCTCCCTCGAGACACAATCATTCGTACCCGCCGGCAATCAAAGCGGCTCAATGGTAGATCAATCCTTGGGCATATGTTACCTGAAGCCCTCAGGTCGAGCCTGATTACATTCTCCAACCAGTCGCTGACAATCGCGGCGTACTTTTAGGCAATTTTATTCGATGGGATCAACGTGTGCAACAGCTTTTGTCACTTGATCCACCTATCGTGGTGTAATCTCAACTGCACATATTGTTACTATATTAACGTCCACGAGCGAATCAGACGCAAAGCCTGCCGTATGTCCCTAGAGGTGCTTGAAGAATTCGTCCGGCAATATATCGGCGGTCAGAACTGTCAAGAGATCATATTCACGTGGCAGGGTGGCAAGCCCACAATGCTGGGCCTGGAGTTCTTTAAGAAGGCTCTGGAACTCCAGCGCAAGTATGCTCCCCCCGACGTCCGCATCGAAAATGATCTGCAGACCAATGGAATGCTCCTTGATGACGCCTGGTGCGAGTTTCTACGCAGCAACCGCTTCCTTGTTGGTCTGAGCATTGACGGCCCGGGCTATCTCCATAACGCTTATCGAGTCGGTCCGGATGGCCAGCCCAGCCATGAGAGGGCCCTAAAAGCTGCCCATCTTCTCATCAAACATGGGGTAAGGTTTAACACGCTTACGGCTGTCAACAGATTAACAGGACGCCACCCGCTCGGCGTCTTCTATAGATTTCTGCGTGATGTGGTGAAATCGAAATACATGCAATTCATTCCGATTGTCGAGAGAAAATCGCGCCGGACGATAGCACCTCAGTGCTGGGATGAGCCCGGCCTACCCAAAATGGGAACCCAGCAAGCTCTGCCTGGCGGCCGGGACTCGATAGTCACAGAGTGGAGCGTTGACCCCGATGACTACGGCAGTTTTCTTTGCAAGATTTTCGACGAGTGGTATGCAAGTGATATGGGACGAGTATTCGTCTATCACTTTGAGTCTGCACTCGGCCAATGGGCAGGCATGGACGGGGCAATCTGCACGCTTTCGGGTGTATGTGGTAAGTCGCTCGTGGTTGAGCACGATGGCGAGGTTTTTGCCTGCGACCACTATGTGTACCCGGAATACCGCCTCGGCAACATCAAAGACCAGTCCCTGGCTGCGATGGCATTCTCGGAACGTCAGGCAGAATTTGGGCTCAGAAAAAGCCACGGTCTACCTGCCTATTGCAGGTGATGCAAATACTTGTTTGCCTGTTACGGAGAATGCCCCGGAACCAGATTCATTCTGACACCTGATGGAGAATCCGGTCTGAGCTACCTTTGCCAGGGACTCAAGGAGTATTTTAGACACATTGACCCGTACATGAACCCTATGGCGGGGCAACTTCGGCAACTGGCAAGTGGCCAGCCACCACGGGTCCCGAGTCCATCGCCCGATTGCCAGCCACGGGGCGAGACCTGACATCAGCATTGTAGCCAGACCCATCCTGCCTGGGTCTTACCAAGCCGCTGATGCTGAATCCCAAAACAGCCAGCCAGCCCAATCCCCAAAGCCATGCTTCCCTGGTGACCTTGGCAGCCTGAATCAGCCAGAGGTCATAGGCTGCTGGGCTCGTTGAGCCAACTGCCCTCCAGTGCAATCCAATGGGAAAGAAAGATTCGATACCCACCTCTGACCAGTCAAGCTTGCCTATCTTTATCCAGTAGTCATAGATAGCAGTATAGTTTATGAGGATAGCCCCCAACTGAACTATGAAGCCAGTGACTGAGAGCGCGATTGTGAGCCCAAGTGGCCAATCCTTTGTCGTCCTCCAACCAACAAAAGCAATGAGGAGCAGAAGGGGAATCGTAGGCACAAGGAAGCGGGGTCCCCAGCACCATCCCCCATGCCAAGCCCACCACTTTGAGGAAACCACAAAGATGTAGCCAACTATTGCAAGCAAAACAAGGGTGGCTCCCTTGAACCTCAGCGCGAAGCCCCTAAGAGCAAACAAGGCAAGCACCGCCGGCGGCGCGTAAAGGAAAATGCTTCTATACGGACTGAAGAGATTCCAGAGCAATCCCTTTGCAAGCGGGATGGAGAAGCCCTTGTCAAATGCTGTATGGTAACCCGTAAGCGTAACCCCACCGAAACGCTCAAAGTTGAGCCATGCGATTGCTCCAATCGCAGGCAGCACACCTGCCCAGTAGCAAAGTGCCCGCCTTAAGCCCTTGCCCAACTCCTGAGCACTTGCAAGAAGGTATAAGCCAAGAATAAGCACAATCGGTAGGAAGGTGAGTCTTGCGAGTATCCCTACTGCTGAACACAGACTGCCCACTATGATCTTCTTTTGCCACGTCGCCTCCCATGGTGACACGAATGCTGCAAAACTCCCGAGGAGGCAAAGCATGAAGAGGGGCTCGCCAAAAAGGTCGCGAGCATAGATCCAGACAGGCGTACACAAAGCCACTACAAGGGTTGCCCAGAAGGCTTGCCTATCTTCGTGGCCAAAGTTCTTAAGCATCAACCAGAAGACAAGGCAAGCAGCAGCAGTTATGAAAGCATTGGCAAGGGTTACAAAAAAGACTCGTGTACCTTCACGTTGGCTTACTCGGATGAGTGTCTGGGGCTCAGCCTTGATGAGTCTGCTGCCGTGGGGCACAGCAAATTCTTTACTATGGGCTGCGAATGCATCTTTCCCCCTGCCTGTACGCTCAACGAGCTCTCCCAGCCAGTAAAATGGTAGATAAACCAAGCTTGGTCCTATTCCAAGCTTGCTGTAATGCTTTCCTCCACGCCCCTCAACCGTCATCATGAAGGGCGCAACTTCAAGGCTTCCTTCCGAACCTAGCGAACGAGTAACGTTATAGTTCAGGAAACTATCAATGGTATAGATGTGCCCAGCAGTTGAAAGTGCATAAATCGCCAGAAAAAAGAGATAGACGCGCAAGCGCATGCGTCTACTCTTTTGCCGGAGCCTCTTGCTTTGGCTCAGGCGCCTTCTGGAACTTTGGCTTTGGCGGCGTGTATCCCTGGGCTTCCTTTAGCATTTTGGACTTGCCCTCGAAGAACACCCCATCCTCGATGACGAGACTCATGCTTTCAACATCACCAATCAACTTCGACCCCGATTCGAGCTCAACCTTGCGCTTGGCGAAAATATTACCCTCAACTGTGCCACTTATCGTTGCATGGTTGGTATGAATCTCACCCCTTACGATGCCACCCTTGCCAACAATGACCGAATCGGTTGATACTATCTTACCTTCAAACTCACCATCGACCCTTATCGTCCCCTTGGCATCTACATCACCGACAAACTTACATCCACTACCCAAAATCGAACTTACAGCTCCCTGCTCAGTACCTTCTTTGCCAAACATTTTTCTCCCTCCGTGCTGTTTCATTTCAAGTTAAGAGAAACAAACTGCATTGGATCGACAGGCTTGCCATTCTTCATAACACCGAAGTGAAGATGTGGTGCTGTGCTTCGCCCGGTGCTCCCAACAGTTGCAATGACTTCGCCAGTTGTCACATGATCTCCCTCCTTTACCAACAATTTCTCGTTGTGACCATATACAGTCATTAAGGAATCGCCATGATCAACGATAACCAAATTCCCATAGACATCATCCCAACCAGCAAATGTGACCTTCCCGTCGAGGGCACATCGAACAGGTGTACCAGTCGCTGCTGCAATGTCAATGCCTGGGTGAACCGCTCCTCCTTCAGCATCAACCGTGAAAGTGCGTGAAAGAAAGCCCTCCACAGGAGTGACCATACCCTTTCTCACAAGAAATTGTCCCTCATAGAAAGGCTTAAGCAGCGCATAGGTATACTTCCTCGGCCAGGTATTGGGCTCAAGCAGGTGAGTAGCTTCGCTTTGCTTCTCCTCCGGTGGCGCACCTTGCTCCCCCTCCTGGGTTGCAATCCCGGCCCAGAGCTCGATTTGCTGCCGCATCTTCTCGATGCGGGCAATTTCACGCCTTATCTCCTCGATTTTATGCTGCTCAACCCGAAGCTTTTCATTCTCAGCTCTCAGGCGCTCTGCCCGTAGGCTAAGCGAGGCAAGTCTCGCATAGGTTATTCCAAGGAAAGCCAGGCCGGCTATGCTTGCAATAACGATGATGGCAATGGCTGTAGCAACCCTTCCTGGCACATCGACGGTTATTGATGTGCCCGTCCCATGAGGAGAAATAATCAGCGAAAACCCATTTGCAATATGCCAAAGCACTGACCTGAGACGCCTAAACACTTCTCCAGACCTGTTAATTAGTGTACCCGCTATTTACCTATCTGCTCCAGAATGCGAGTAAGGTCATCCATCGAATAGAATTCGATTTCTATCTTGCCATGATTCCCATGGACAAGGATCCTCACGCGTGTGCCAAGCTTGCGCATAAGGGATTCCTCGAGATGCCCAATCTCAGCATTGCTGCCTTCGCGCAAGCGCTGGCGTCGAGGGCGTGCCTTCTCGCGTTGCCTCCTCCGAACTATTGCCTCAACCTGCCTGACTGACAGTCCACGATGCCGGATCATGTGGTAAACCTGCTCAATTGCATGGGCATCCTCAAGTCCGAGAAGTGCCCTCGCATGGCCTACACTTATGTCGCCATTTTCGAGCCCCTGCCGCACCGAATCAGGCAACTGCAATAAGCGCAATGTGTTCGCAATTGTGGTCCTATCCTTGCCAATCTTCTTCGCCAGCTGCTCCTGTGTGAGAGCAAACCGCTTGATGAGTTCCTTGTAGCCGCGCGCTTCATCGATAGGGTTAAGATCCTCACGCTGAAGATTCTCAACTAACGCAATTTCAAGGGCTTCGCTATCCGATACCTGCCTCACAAGAGCGGGAACACTCGTAAGCCCTGCCAGTTTGGCAGCCCTCAAACGCCTCTCACCCGCTACTAGCTCGTAACGACCGGCCTTGCGCCTGACTATGACTGGCTGAAGCACGCCCTGCTCGCTTATTGATTGCTTGAGGTCCTCAAGCGACGCTTCGCTCATCCTGGTTCGCGGTTGAAATGGATTGGATGCAATCTCCTCGATGCCGATTTCAACAACGCCCTCACCTGTTGCGCCCGGCTTAAGATCAGGTATAAGGGCATCGAGCCCCTTGCCGAGAGCTCTTCTAGCCACTAGCCATCACCTCCTTTGCCAATTCCATATAACTCCTTGCACCTGCAGACATTATGTCATAAAGCATGATAGGCTTGCCGAAGCTTGGGGCCTCACTTAGCCGCACATTACGCGGTATAACGGTGGTATAGACACGATCTGCGAAAAACTTGCGTGCTTCCTCAACAACCTGCTGTGAGAGATTGGTGCGGCTATCAAACATCGTGAGCAGGACACCACCGATTGTGAGGGTAGGATTGAGGTTACGGCGCACAAGATCAATTGCATTGAGGAGCTGGCTTAATCCCTCAAGAGCATAGTATTCACACTGAACTGGTATTATCACGCTGTCGGCTGCCGCAAGGGAGTTTACAGTCAAAAGCCCAAGTGAAGGTGGGCAGTCAATGATCATGAAATCATAACTACCTCTTACGGGATCAAGCGCCCTTCTGAGGCGCATCTCACGAGCCATCATGCTCACAAGCTCAACCTCCGCACCCACGAGCCTTTGATGAGAGGGAGCAAGGTAAACGCCAGGAACTTGTGTTTCCACAATACATTCGCTAAGTGGAATATCATCTACAAGGACCTCATAAATTGTCTTCGCACTGTTGTCGTTTATGCGAATGCCAAGGCCGCTTCCGGCATTAGCCTGAGGATCGATGTCAACGAGAAGGGTCTTACGATCAGCTACACCGAGAAAAGCTGCCAGGTTTACAGCTGTTGTTGTTTTGCCCACGCCACCCTTCTGATTGGCTATTGCTATGACCTTACCCAACCCTCTCCCCCCCGGATGCCATTTTCACAATCACAAAATTTCTCAAAGGGTTACACCATGTTGCCCACGGACTCGCCATTGCAACGAGCAGGCTGCCATGCTTAAGCAGGTGCTTCTCAGCAGGCTTTATCTCTTCAAGCGCACGACTTCCCTTATAGGCGACTATCAGGCCGCCAGGTCTGAGAAGTGGAAATGCCCATCTGAGTAAGAATCTCAGTTTCGCAACAGCACGTGCCACAACAACATCGAACGCATGGAGGTAGCTCTTCTGGAAACGAGAATCATCGACTCGGCCAAAAACATAGGTGGCATTCTCCCGGATAGCCTCACATGCGGCTTTAAGAAACGGCTCGCGCTTGCGGCTCCCGTCACAAACCGTAACCTTTATCCTCGGTGAAAGTGATGCAAGAACAAGGCCCGGCAGGCCATTGCTCCCGCCGATATCAAGGACTTTAAGTGACATCGATGGTCCAATGATGGGTAGAACTGAAGCCGAATCACAGAAATGATATGTTGTGAGACGCGCAGTATCCCGCCGAGATATGAGGTTCATTGACCTATTCCACTGAACTATGAGTTGTGCAAGCTTTCTCAGGCAACTAGCTGCATCCTGGCGAACATCAATGCCTGCTTGCCCAAGCACTTGAAGTAAGGTTTCGAATTGATCGCTATGTTTGCTAATCCCTTGCATTTTCGCTACCTATGCGCGTTAGCTTCGAAAGATGGATGAGAATACTCGAGATATCGGCCGGCGTGATACCCGGAATCCTTGCAGCCTGCCCGATCGAGATGGGCTTCACCCTGTTGAGCTTCTCAACAGCCTCTTTTGAGAGCCCGTGAATCGCGTTATAATCAAGCCAGGCTGGGATCTTACGCTTCTCGCTACGACTGAGCTGCTCTGCCCTTCGCATCTCGCGCGCTATGTATCCTTCATATTTTACCTCCACCTCAACGCGCTTGAGAACCTTCTCATCATACTGCCTGAGCCAGGGAGCGATACTGACAAGATCACGCCACCCCACGCCGGGACGTTTAAGCAGCTGTTTAAGCGTCACATTGTCTTGAGATGCACCAGCTCTTTCCATCTCGAGTCGCTTCAGCACTTCCGCACACTTTTGACTACGCATCTTGACCTCTCGAGCCACCTCCTGTGGGATAAGCCCGAATTCACATCCAGAAGGCATCATGCGCTCATCAGCATTATCCTGCCTGAGAAGGAGGCGATACTCGGCCCGTGAGGTAAACATGCGATAGGGCTCTGTCGTGCCCTTGGTAATGAGATCATCTATGAGCACACCTATGTAAGCCTGGCTACGCCCAAGAGTAAACTCACCTCGTCCCATGATCTTCAATGCGGCATTTATCCCAGCAACTATTCCCTGTGCTGCCGCTTCCTCATAGCCGGAGGTCCCATTTATCTGACCTGCAAGATAGAGGCCTTCGAGGCGCTTGGTTTCAAGCGTGGAGAAAAGCTCAGTGGGCTGAACAAAATCATATTCCACAGCGTAGCCGGGGCGGGTTATCTCAGCATTCTCGAGCCCAGGAATCGTCCTAACCATCTGCATTTGAACATCTTCCGGCAGACTTGTAGCGAGCCCGCTGATATAGAATTCTGTTGTATGCTCCCCCTCTGGCTCGAGAAAGAGTTGGTGTGATTCTCGCTCAGGGAATCGAACCACCTTATCCTCAATTGATGGGCAGTAGCGTGGCCCAACCCCCTCAATGCGCCCTGTAAAAAGCGGGGAGCGATCGAGATTGGCTCGGATTATGGCGTGAGTCTTCGGGGTAGTATGCGTGATAAAGCAATCTGCCTTGGGAGTAATACTCCCTTGGGTTCGATAGGAAAATGGTTCAATATCAACTTCCCCCGCCTCTCTCCTAAGGCCTCGAAACTCAATCGACTTACCATTTATTCGAGGTGAAGTTCCTGTCTTTAGCCTCCCCATCGGAAAGCCCAGTTCTTTGAGGTGGTCAGCAAGGCCGTAGCTTGCGCACTCCCCATTGCGACCACCGATGAAGCTGTGGAGTCCGATGTGGATAGTGCCACGCAAGAAAGTGCCACTGGCAATTATGACAGCCTTTGAGAAGAACCTGTAGCCCGTCTGCGTCTCCACACCAACAACCCTATCCCCTCTTACGATAAGGCGTTCGACAAGCGCCTGCCGAAGTTCAAGTCTTTCCTGGGATTCAACAACCTTGCGCATCTCGATTTTATACATCTGGCGATCGTTCTGGGATCTGAGTGACCATACGGCTGGACCTTTGCTGCGGTTGAGCATCCGCATTTGGAGTGCTGTACGGTCGGCAATGTAGCCTATCTCCCCGCCCAAAGCATCTACCTCTTTGACAAGATGTGACTTAGCCAATCCTCCGATAGCTGGATTACATGACATCTGCCCAAGATTCTCAACATTCAGCGTAAGCAGAAGTGTCTCACAGCCCATGCGTGCACCTGCAAGGGCAGCCTCGCATCCAGCGTGCCCCGCACCGATAACTATGATGTCGTAAGACTTGGGGTGGTTCATGCCGCTAGTGTTTCACGTGAAACATTCCTACTTGCCAATACAAAATCGGGCAAAAATCTCATCAAGCACCTCTGAAGTGACCTTCTTCCCGGTTATCTCACCGATGTAGTCAAGCGCTAATCGCAGGTCAGCAGCAATCAGCTCAAGTGAGAGCCCTCCCTCAAGCGCCTGAGAAGCTCTCTCGAGGGCTTCAAGTGCCTGCCGAATACACTGGGCGTGACGTTCGCTCACGGCTACATCCATTTCGAGACCACCGATCTTCTCTCTCGCCATCTCCTTAAGATGCTCAAGGAGCACCTCAAGTCCATCCCCCCTAAGGGCTGATACCTTGATGGGCTGCTTAAGAAGCCCAAGATCAGCCCTTGCTGGAAGATCGATTTTGTTTGCAACCACGAGATGTGGCTTCTTGGTAACTTCTCTCAGAATATCCCGGTCAGCCTCACTTAAGGGTTCGCTTACATCGATAACGACAAGAGCAACATCACATGAATCAAGGCAGGCAAGGCTACGTCGTACAGCCTCTGCCTCAATTAGATCATCACTTCCACCAAGCCCAGCTGTGTCATGAAGATTGAGGCAAAAGCCATTGAGATTGAATCTCGCATCAACAGTGTCTCGCGTTGTGCCAGGCAGTGGACTCACAATGACACGCTCTCGCCCAATGAGGCTGTTGAAGAGACTGGATTTGCCAACATTTGCTCTTCCGACTATTGCCACCTCGAGGCCATTCTTCAGATAGCGTCCCTTCTCCTCTGTACCAAGGAGCACCCGAAGCTGTTTACCTGCTGCATCCAGGCTCTCCATGAGAGCATGGCGATTGGCTTCGTCAATTTCCTCCTCAGGAAAATCTATCTCTGCCTCAACCTCTATGAGCCTTTCAAACAGTACCCTCTCAATGCGAGCAAGCCTCAAAGAAAGTCCACCCTTAAGCTGGCGAAGAGCAAGCCTGTGGGCTTTCTCGTTGGCTGCCCTTACGATGTCACAAACGGCCTCAGCCTGTGCAAGATCAATCTTGCCGTTGAGGAAAGCACGGCGAGTAAATTCACCTGGCTCAGCCAGCCGAGCTCCGCACTCAATGAGGCGCCTCAAGATAAGCCTCGGTGCCACCATTCCGCCATGGCAGGAAATTTCAACAACATCCTCACCTGTAAAGGACCTCGGTCTTCTCATAACTGCAAGCAGAACTTCATCAAGTGAGGTGCCATCCTCGCTGACCACTTCACCGTGAAGCACAGACCGATCTCGAGCCCGCGACGGCTTTGTGTGCCCCCTGAAGACCTCATCGGCTATTGCCAGTGCCTGGGGCCCACTCAATCTTATGACTCCGACAGCTGATTCCCCTGGGGTTGTAGCAAGAGCTGCTATGGTATCCTCACTCACCACTTCCCTTTCTCGCCTCCCCATTGGACCTGGAACGGCGCTGCGGAGCAATAACCACGCTCTTAAGATCGCCGTCCCCAACTGTATAGGTTCTTACCTGAGGGTCATTTGCAAGAGCAAGATGTATAATGCGCCTTTCTGAAGCCGGCAGAGGCTCAACCTGCATTTCCTTGTTGGACGCTTTCACCTTAGCAGCCATAGAGAGTGCCTTGTTCTTCAAGGCATTGGTCCGCCGCTCGCGGTATCCACCCACGTCGATCTGCAAACGCACACTTCGCTTAAGTTGCTTCCCAACCATTCGCCGTGCAAGATGCTCGAGAGCCTCTAGGTTTTGTCCCTTCTTGCCAATAAGAAGTCCATCCACACCAGCCGTATCAATCCTCACAAGGTGAATATCATCCTTTACGTCTACACTGACCTGTGCACTGATCTCCATAAGTTTCAAAAGATTGCTAAGCATCTCCTCAATCTTCGCCTTTGTGGCTTGCCCGCCATCCCTCTTACGAACAAGCACTCGTGCTTGTTTGGCACCAACAAGCCCCAGGACACCTTTTGACCCCTCCTCCAGCACCTCCACTTCAACCTCATCCCTCGTTGCACCCAAGCGTGCAAGAGCACTCTCGATGGCTTCTTCAACTGTGCGCCCTTCATTCACAACTTCATGAGATTCAGTGAGGTGGTTTTCCATGGTTATCCTCCGGTTGCTGTTACAACATCTCCCTACTCAGACCTCGCCATCATGTACTGATGGACAATCGTTAACACGTTGTTAATTAGCCAGTAAAGCACAAGCCCCGAGGGAAATCTATAGAAAAGTACAGTAAAAATAATAGGCATGAAGTAGGTCATCGTAGCCTGTCTTGGATCTCGCGTGGTCATCTTTTGCTGAATGAACATAGCAATTCCCATGAGAATCGGCAACACGCTCACGGCATTGCCAATGAATGGTAATGAAAAAGGCAGGCGAGCTACAACGTCTGGAACGGATAAGTCCTTGATCCAAAGGACGAAGCCTGCTCGACGCAGTTCTATTGTTCGCGAGAGCACATTGAAGAGTGCTATGAAGAATGGCATCTGAAGAAGCATAGGCAGGCACCCACCCAACGGATTTATTCCTCGCTCTCGATAAAGTTCCAGCATAGCACGATTGAGCTTCTGGGGATCGTTCTTATACTTTTCCCTCAGCTTCTCCAACTCGGGCTGCAGACGCTGCATCTCACGCATCGACTTCATGCTTTTCTGCGTTAGGGGATAGAAGAGGAATTTCGTTAGACTTGAAAGAATTATGATGACGAGCCCATAGTTGGGGACGACCTTGTGAACCAAGAGCATAAAGGCAAAGACCAGCTTACTGAGGGGACGGATCCACCTCCACCCAAAGTCCACTGCCTTCTCAAGCCCGAGTCCCATGGCCTTAAGGCTTTCATAGTCGAGAGGGCCAACATAGAGAGCGAATCTTGTGGCCTCTTGACCCTTGAGATCAACTTCGCCAGCAACCCCAACAGCCTCCTTCCCACGCGGGAAGGCTCTGGCCACAGCAAAAATTCCGTCCTTTGCAGCAAGCGCAGCAAGAAAGTACTTGGTTTTTACACCTGTCCACTTCAATTGAGCACCCAAAGGCATTTCCTTGTGTTTCCTCACGCTCCCAAGGCTCTCCTTGACGAAGCCATTATCGCCAAAGGCAAGAGCAGCGAAATTGCGAAGGTCATCCTTGCGATTGGGTTCTGTGGAGTTAAGCCCCGAGTACCAGCCAATTTCAATAGATCGAATGCTCTCACGTCCAGGTCCCTCAATCTCAACCCCAAAATCCAGCAGGTATGAGTCTGCCGAGAATGCAATTGTCTTTCTTACCTTAAGCCCCTCAGGCGTAACCAAAGTAAGCTCAAGCGATTTACTCTCACCTGGAGCAAGAGTGATCTTCTTTATAGAGGCTTCAAACTTTGCGGCGGAAAGATCAATCCTTTCGCCCGTCTTAAGATGAAGAGCGACTGCAAGGGGCAGACTGTCGGTGGCAATGCTGTCGCCCTGCGGTACAAGCTCGACTGGCTTGCCATCAGCCGTCAGATAGTCGTGAAGTTTGAAACTTGTGATTACCCCTCCTCGTGTTGACAGCAATGCTGTATAGATGGGGCTTTCGATCGTCAGGGTTTCAGCCTCAGCTATGCCAGGTACAATCCTTACTGGGACACTTTCGCGATGAGTTGTGTCAGATGGGGCAACCTCTTCGGGCGGAGCCTGTTGTGGTATCTGCGTAGGTGGGGTTTTTTTCAGGAACAGGGAGTTCCAGATAAGAAGAACCAGGAACATCAAGAGGACTGCAAGAAGTGTACGCTTTTCCATAATGATTCACCTAAGGGACTGGATCAAAGCCGCTTCCACCAAGTGGATGACACCTCAAAATACGTCTGATTGCCAGGCTCAGTCCCTTTCGCAGTCCGTATCTTTTAAGCGCATCCAGAGCATAACTTGAGCAAGAAGGTGTGAATCTGCAACTCGGCGGCAGGAGTGGTGAAATCATAAGCCTATATGCATGTATGAGCCCGATGAGAGCTCGAAGCCAAAACCGCTCAAGCATTCCCCTCAAGTAAGCCTTCCTTTTCAAACATCTCTGCCATGTCCAATCCAATCTCAGTGCTTTTTGCCTCAGTCGCTTGCGGTTTGGCGACAAAGACCACCCAGAAACCATTGCTCTTAAGGTTTGGCTTAAGCCTCCGGTAAGCCTCGCGCAGCACACGGCGAGCTCGATTGCGCTTAGCGGCTTTGCCAACGCCTTTGCCGGCAATAAAACCTGCCTTAAGTTGCAGATCCTCACGCACAAGCAAAAAGGCTTTGTACGCGCCCCTGTCAATCAACTTCCCCTCTTTTATAACTTCTTTATATTCAAACTGCTTGGTAATCCTTTCGCTCTTCTTGAGCCCCTCATGCGGCAAGGCGCTTTCTCCCCCGCCTTCTACGGCGTTTGAGCACGGCTCTTCCCTCGGGGCTGCTGGACCGCTTTCTGAAGCCATGTTTGCGCTTGCGCTTGCGATTGTGAGGCTGATATGTTCGCTTCAATTTTCATCCCCCTTGATGTTTGCAATCTGTCGGATTGTAAGTGGTAACTCCCTTAGATGTCAAGACATTTTGCGTTGTCCTATCGCCATTCTTTGCCATTTTCTTCACTAATTGACAAAAAAGCTTGCATGCAATTTCACAAGCTGGTAATATGTGTTTCAACGCGCTGGAGAGTGGGGTTAAACAATGTGGATAACCGGGCGAAATCTTTTCTCACGGTCAAGGTCCCTAACATCGCCTGACCATTCCTATCCACACCGCTTGCGATGTGCACCAGAGGTGTGGATAACTGTGCTCGGATATATTGTTTATCTCGTCTTATCTTGTTGTACCACAACGGATTACGTACTTATCAACGGTTGTGGACAACCTGGGGGTTACATAACTCGGTGCAGTGACACCTTCCTCTGGTGAATCTCCAGCTTAAGCCTTTATTCCCGAACCTCGTAGAGTTGTGGATAATCTGTGGACTTTGTGCCTGATGAGGGTTTGAGATATGGAAGTTTCGGCAAGTGAAATCTGGAAGCAAGCTGTAGCTCAACTCGATTCCAAGCTTGACAGCCACAGTTTCGAAACCTGGATTGTACCAATCAAGCCTCTTGGAATCGATGGAAGATCCTTTCGCCTCGGTGTGCCCAGCCGGTTCTTCGCTAACTGGCTTGAGAAACATCATGCAAACATTTTACGTGAAACTCTCAGGGAAATAACCGGAAGTGAATTTGATCTCGACTTTGACATAATCGCATCTGAAGAACCTCCGCTTGAGATTGTTTCTGAGAAACCAGTCTCCTCGCCCCGGCGCACAGCCAATGGCACATACCTTAATCCGAAGTATACTTTTCAAAATTTCGTTGTTGGCAGCAGCAATCAATTTGCACATGCAGCTGCCAAGGCTGTCGCCGAAGATCCTGCACACAGATACAATCCCCTCTTCATATATGGCGGCGTCGGCTTAGGCAAAACCCACATCATGCAAGCTATTGGAAATCATGTCCTCGCAACAAAGCCTGACCTTAGAGTTTGTTATGTTTCAGCCGAGAGATTTATGAATGAGATGATATATGCGATTCAGCATGGTAGCACAATTGGCTTTCGCAACAAGTATCGTGGCATCGATGTTCTTTTGATTGATGATGTGCAGTTCCTCGCGGGTAAGGATAGTACCCAGGAGGAATTCTTCCACACCTTCAATTCACTCTACGATGCACGTAAGCAGATAGTTCTGACGAGTGATCGGGCACCCAAGGATATCGCTACTCTTGAGGAACGCCTTGTTTCACGATTTGAATGGGGACTTGTAACGGATATCCAACCACCCAACTTTGAGACACGTGTTGCAATCCTAAAGAAGAAAACTGAAGAGGAGCAAATTTCCATCCCTGATGAAGTCTTCCATATGATTGCAAGTAGTATAAAGTCAAACATCCGCGAACTCGAAGGCTCACTTGTTAAACTCATCGCTTACGCCTCACTGACTGGTAAACCCATCACAACTGAGCTTGCAACGGAAGCCCTTAAAGACATCCTCGAACCTCAAACAAGAACCATTGGAATCGAAGATATAAAACGTGCCGTCGCCAACTACTACAAGATCTCGCCTGACGCTTTAGTCGGACGCAAGCGCACATCAGCAATCGCTCTACCCCGCCAGGTTGCAATGTATCTCGCAAGGATGCTTACCAATATGTCACTCACAGAGATAGGGAGTAGCTTTGGCAAGCGAGATCATACGACTGTGATTCATGCTTGCGATAAGATTGGCGAAATGACAAAGTCCGATGCAAGTTTTAGGGCTCAGATAGACCATCTCGTTGAGATAATAAAACAATCTGCATAACCTGGGGAAAACTGCGTGGGTTTCCTGGTGAAACCTTTGTTAGTAAAGATGAAGTTGACAGCAGACGTTCATACTTCAGGAGTTTTCCACAGCAAGCTAACCGAAGCTTAACTTTAAGCAAGGGGGCGAAACTGTAAGTATCTGCTAAAGTTGGTAACTTTCTCCACAAATTCACAGTGTCTATTTCTACTTCTACTACATCTTTTGAGAAAGATAGTAAAAACAGGAGAATCAAAAACGCTTTGACACCACCCCATGCTTTCTCTAACATTGGGTTGGTAGACTAGGAGGAGGAAGATGAAAGTTAGGGTAAGTCAAACAGATCTATCAAAGACATTAGCACTGGTAACAAGTGTTGTACCAACAACATCATCAATACCTGTTCTTTCCAATCTCCTCTTTGAAGTAGAAGGAGATCGCATCAAGATTTTAGCAACCGACCTTGATATATCCGTCATAAGTCAAATGCAAGGCGATATCACTGAGCCTGGATCAATTACAGTTGCTGCAAGAAGACTCTATGAAATCATAAGAGAACTTCCTGGAGAGGAAGTCGACATACAAGCCGATGGCAGTCAGATAACAGTCACTTGCTCACGGGCAACTTTCAAAATGATGGGAATGGAAAAGGAGCAATTTCCCAAGATTGCAAATCTTGAAGACGAAGAAAGGGTTTCGCTCGATGCGCAGGCACTTGAGAAGATGATAAGGAGGACTGTTTATGCTGTCGCCAAAGATGAGACGAGACCAATCCTGAGTGGTATCCTGTGGGAGATGGATAGGGATGAAATAAGTATGGTTGGAACAGATGGTCATCGGCTTGCTCGCATGGCAATTCGTGGCAATTACGATATCAAGGAGAAGATAGAGGTAATCATTCCACCGAAGGCACTCAATCAAGTACTCAAGCTTATCGATGGTGTCGATGAGATAAGCATCGCAGTGGATAAGGCTTTTGTCGGCTTCTTCGTCGGTGATACTGTTGTCTATACGCGGCGAATTGAAGGCACCTTCCCTGATTATCGCAAGGTCATACCCGAGAAGAATCCCAATATCCTTGTTGCTGATCGCCTTGACCTTATGAGCGCAACCAAGCGTGTGGCATTGCTTGCCGATTCTAAGACTCACAAGATAAAAATGCATCTCTCCAAGGAAGGTATTAAACTCACAGCAAGTACACCTGAGCTTGGCGAGGCAGAGGAGGAAGTTCCGGCGGCCTATAGCGGTGATGACATGATAATTGGGTATAACGCATCCTATGTTCTTGATGTTCTCAAGACAACCGATGCTGATGAAGTCAGGTTTGAACTAGGCAAACCTGTCGAGGCATCAGTAATAAAGCCTGCTTCGGAGCCAGACACAGAGTCCTATGTCTGTCTCGTCATGCCATTGCGCCTGGCAGAGCATGGATAAAGAGCGGGGCGCTAACTCGTGCGCATCCATCAAATTCGACTTACCAATTTCCGCAACTTCTCGGATGCTGTTGTAACCTTCGGTGAGCGACGAAATCTTATCCTTGGCAGGAATGCACAGGGTAAAACGAATCTTCTCGAGGCAATTCATATCCTCGGTGTAGGTCGCTCGCACAGGGAGCGGCGTGAAGCCAATCTCGTAAAATTTGGAGAGACCTTCTACCGTATCGAAGGAGTATTCTTCGATAAGAGCGTAAGAAATGTGATTGAGGTTGCCTACTCGGAGCAACGTAAGCGCATAAGGATAAATGCGAAGGAAGCAAGGCCTGTTGACCTTATAGGCTTTGCAGGTGTGGTTATCTCATCACCAGAAGATATTGCGCTTGTCAAAGGTGCTCCGGGAGTGAGGCGCCTGTTCCTCGATGTCGCTATCTCGCAGATAAGACGCGAATATCTTAGGTCGCTTCAAAGGTATGTTCGCGTTCTTGATCAGCGCAATAAGTTACTCAAACAAGCTCAACTGTCTGGTCAGATGCCATCAGATATTTCAGTCTGGAATACTAAACTGGTTGAAATCGGTGCTGCGATTGTGCGCTTGCGCCTTGAGTATCTTGAGGAGATTGAAAAAGATGTAGAAAGCAATTTCCAGAAGATAAGCCGAACCAGAGGCAAGGTGGGGCTTATCTATAAACCCAAAGGCTATGATGTTGATTCAGATGTTGATTCATTGGAAGCCGTCGAGAGTCTCATGGCGGATGCCTTGACTTCCTTGCTTGAAGCCGAGGTGAGGCGGGGCTATACTTTGATTGGTCCTCATGTTGATGACTTCTGTTTCAAAGTCGACGGACGTGATCTTCGCCTCTTTGGCTCCGAAGGTGAGCAGCGAACAGCGGTTCTTGCCATAAGGTGTGCAGAGGCTCAAGAGATGAAGGCAAAAAGAGGAGCTCCCATTGTGCTCCTCGATGATGTGTTTGCAGAGCTCGATGACGAGCGCTCCAGGGCACTTACAGCTTTGATTTCAGAGTTCGATCAGATAATATTGACTTCGTCGAGGGGAGTAAGCCTTGGGGACGAGGCGGCGCGGATCATAGAGATTTCTGATGGAAGGATAGTAAGGAATGGCTGACCCTGAGAAGGCCGGTAACATTCTTGACCGGCTGACACAGAAGATGGGCATTGCAGCTCGCCTTGAGCAAGAAAAAGCAGTAGTTTTATGGGAGGAGGCGGTAGGCAAAAGTGTTGCCCGGAGAGCAAAAGCTACCTCGGTGAGAGGTGGTATTCTCTTTGTAAGGGTTGAAAATTCTACGTGGCTTCAGGAACTCGCGCTTCTTAAGGAGGGCATAATAGAGAAGCTCAACGGATTGATCGGAAGTGAAATCGTAAAGGACATAGTCTTCAAGATCGGAACCGCAGGCAAGGAGAAAATGAATGGCAGATAAGAAACCACAGGCTACGAAGACTAAACCCAAGGCTACGAAGACCAGGAAGGGTGACTATGATGCGACAAGTATAACTGTTCTTAAGGGGCTTGAAGCTGTCCGTAAACGACCAGCCATGTACATTGGCAGCACAGGTCCCAGGGGCCTTCACCATCTCGTCTATGAAGTTGTTGATAATTCGATTGACGAAGCTCTCGCGGGTTATTGTAAGAACATAAAGGTCACTTTGCACAAGGACAACAGTGTCTCGGTAGAGGATGATGGGAGAGGGATCCCTACAGATATTCATCCAACCCAGAAGCGGCCTGGTGTTGAGATCGTAATGACTATGCTTCACGCTGGTGGCAAGTTTGATCAGAAAGCCTATCGTGTCTCTGGTGGCCTCCACGGTGTCGGTGTATCAGTTGTTAATGCTCTCTCTGAATGGCTCGAGGTTACAGTTTGGCAGAAAGGCAAAATCTACCACCAGAAGTACAAATATGGAAAGCCTCTTGGGGATCTTGAGGTCATAGGGGATAGCGATCGAACAGGAACCGTTGTGCGGTTCAAACCAGACCCCAAGATTTTCGAAACTATCGAATTCAGTTTTGATAATCTCTCTCAGAGATTGCGTGAGCTTGCCTTTCTCAATAAGGGTGTAACAATTGAGATTCATGATGAGCGTACCGATAAACATCATGTCTTCAAATATGATGGTGGCATAGTTTCCTTCGTTGAGTTTCTCAATGAAAACAAAAATGCTCTGCATCGTAAGCCTATCTATTTCGCGCGTGAAAGGAATGGCATCAAGGTCGAAGTTGCACTCCAGTACAACGATGGCTATCAAGAGAACATTTTCAGCTTTGTCAACAGCATAAGTACGCATGAGGGTGGAACACACCTGATCGGTTTTAAGGCAGGTCTTACCAAGACACTCAATTCCTATGGCCAGAAGAATAATCTCTTCAAGAACGGGAAATTCACCCTCACCGGAGATGATGTGCGTGAGGGTCTGACCGCGGTCCTGAGTGTGATGATGAGCAATCCACAGTTCGAGGGTCAGACGAAAACGAAGCTTGGCAATAGTGAGGTCAGGGGAATTGTTGAGTCTGTTGTGAGCGAAGGGTTGAGTGAGTTTTTCGAGGAGAATCCATCAGTCGCTAAGCACATAATTGAAAAGTGCATCCTTGCTGCACGATCGCGAGAGGCTGCACGCAAGGCTCGCGAGCTTACGCGGAAGAAGTCAGCTCTTGAAGCAGGCACACTGCCGGGAAAGCTTGCGGATTGCAGTCTAAGTGATCCCCGCATGTGCGAACTCTATCTTGTAGAGGGTGATTCCGCTGGGGGCTCAGCCAAGCAGGGTCGTGATAGAACCTTCCAGGCAATCTTGCCGCTGAGGGGGAAGATTCTCAATGTGGAGAAGTCACCACTCGATAAGGTTCTTTCCAATGAAGAGATAAAGATGATGATAACTGCTGTCGGCACTGGGATTGGTGAAGAGGATTTTGACATCTCAAAGCTGCGCTATCACAAGATAATAATAATGACCGATGCGGATGTTGATGGCGCTCATATAAGAACCCTTCTTTTGACTTTCTTCTATCGTCACATGCCAGAGCTTCTCAAGCGGGGTCACATCTATATCGCACAACCACCGCTTTATCGAATCAAGAAGGGGAAGACTGAGATATATGCATACACGGACGAGGAGCGTGAACGCGCACTTGAGAGACTCGGGCGCAAGGGAGTTATGGTCCAGCGCTATAAGGGACTGGGTGAGATGAATCCCGAGCAGCTCTGGAAGACAACAATGGATCCAGAGCGTCGCACAATCTTAAGGGTGACGCTTGAGGACGCAGTTGAAGCTGACAGGATTTTTACAATTCTTATGGGCGACAAAGTAGAGCCACGCAGGCGCTTCATTCAAGAAAATGCCAGGAAAGTTAAGAATCTCGATGCATAGGGGGTAGGGGCATGAAAACGCTATCAATCCTTGTAATACTGATTTTGTGCCTGGTAATTACAGGCAGTGCAGATGTCACCGTTAAGGAGAAGATTTCAACCTCGGGAATGATGGGCATGGGTGGTGAGACAACCAACATGACCTACATAAAAGATGGCAAGATACGTATCGATATGACAATGACAGGCGCAATGACAGGGCAGAAGCATCCTATGAGGATGAATATCATCATTAGACCGGATAAGGGTGTAACCTGGTATGTTGACGAGGCTGGGAGCACCTACTTCGAGTCTAAGGTGAGTAAGGAAACCAAAGAGTCAGGTGAGGCTGAGGTCAATGTCAAAGACCTCAAGCTGACAAGGACTGATCAAGAGCGCACTGTAGCCGGCTATAAATGCAAAGGTGTAAAGGTTGACTTGGTTGTTGAAATTGCTGAGGAGAAAGAGAAGACAACCCTTAAGAACACCGGCATGCTCTGGGTTGCGAAGTTGGATAAGATGACGAAGGAGATCAAGTTAGCTTGGGACAAGGCACTGGAGATAAATGCAGCCAACACGAGCGGGAATATGAAGCCTGTGATGGAAGAGATAGCTTCGGCCTCAAAGGAGCTTGAAGGAATACCGCTTGCAATGGAAATGACCCTTGAGATGCCAGGCTTCGAGGGTGTCGAAAAGGGAGAAATGGAAGAAGCGATGAAGATGATGAGGGAGTTTGCCAAGAAGCGCGGTATGAAAGAAGAGACTGGTGACGTAGGTCTGGGTAAGATGACAATCACGAGAGAGGTCGTAGCAATCTCAACTGACAAACTTGACGATAGTCTGTTTGAAATTCCGAGGGGTTACAGGCAAACAAAAACAATGCCTGTGCCGATGGGTCAATAGATCACCTTTTGAAAGTTCCGACAAGTTCTGCTTGTGCGAGAATGTGACCTTCTATCGCATCTAAGAGATCCTGCTTGCTCGCCCCAGCTTTAAGATCGGGTATCATGTCAAGCGCATAGAGTTTGAAGAAATAGCGATGGGGTTTACCGGGGGGCGGACAAGGCCCACCGTAGCCAAGGCGCTTGAAATCATTTGTGCCCTGCTTCGTTCCGTCACCGAGAACAGGATCTGGTGGAACTCCTTCGCTCAAGGTTGTTGTAGATGAAGGTATTGCCCAGATCACCCAGTGCACCCAAGTCTTGAAAGGAGCATCAGGGTCATCGCAGATGAGAGCAAAGCTCTTGGTTCCCCGAGGTCCATTTTCCCAGCGAAGCTCAGGGGAGATGTCATCACCACTGCAGGTGTATTTCGCTGGGATGCTTTCACCATTAGCGAATGCCGGACTCCAGAGTTTGAATGCCATGGGCTCAGCCTCCTTGCTTTGGCTTCGACGTCCCTCTTGCTTTCCTTTGCAGCCACCTAGTGCGAAGGTAAGGCTGGCAACGAGAAGGATAGTAATTACACGCATGGCAACCTCCTTCAGTGCTTAAGATTGAGCATCTTGGCGAACTCTTCAAACAATTGCTTCTGCTTGGGAGTGAGATTCTTGGGAATCTCCACATCCACCCTCACATATTGATCACCAGTACGTGAGTCCGTTTTGATGCCAAGACCTTTGAGGCGGAATGTTGTTCCTGGTTGGGTGCCAGGTGGGATCTTTAAGACAGCCTTACGATCATTGAGAGTACGCACTCGGATTTTTGACCCAAGCACCGCCTGAGCAAGATTCAGAGTAACATCGCAGTAGATATCAGCACCCTTGCGTTTGAAGAATCTATGCTGGCTGACCCTTATTTTGAGAATGAGATCTCCTGGGGGGCCGCCACCCGTGCCAGGTTGACCCTGTCCACGCAATCTGATCTTGCCACCGTCCTCAACCCCGGGTGGGATCTTCACAGAAAGACGTTTGCGCATCGTTACTTGTCCCGTTCCTCCACATTTGGGACAGGGGTCCGTTATGATCTCACCCCTGCCATAGCATCTGGGACAGGGTCTGCTGAGGGCGAATGCACCTTGGGTGACTGAGATCATACCGGTTCCGCCGCACTGAGGACAGCGTTCGACCCTTGAGCCAGGACGCGCACCCGTTCCACCGCAGCGATCGCATGTTTCTTCCCTGGCAACGGTTACGAAGGTTTGCCCACCCTTTGCTGCAACGTCGAAAGGTATCTCAGCCTCCGTGTAGAGGTCTTCACCCTTTTGTGGACCATAGCGTTGCTGCCTGAAGCGACCACCGCGATCGAAGATGGATGAGAATATGTCACCAAGGTCACCGAGTCCCCCGAGGTCCTCAAAAGTGAAAGTGCGTGTCTTTGTGCGTGCTCCGCCAGATGCGAACTGCCTCAGGATGTCATTTAGATCAAAGCCTCCACGATATGTTCCTCCGCCCATTCCAGCTTTAGCGAATTGGCGGAGATCATCATATTGCTTCCGCTTCTTGGGATCGCTCAGTATCTCATGAGCTTCATTTATCTCCTTGAACTTCTCAGCAGCCTTTGCATCGCCAGGATTTGCATCAGGATGATACTTCTTGGCAAGGCGGCGATAAGCCTTCTTTATCTCTTCCTGGGTAGCATTCTCGCTCACACCAAGGATGCGATAGTAGTCTTTGTACGCCATAAAATCACCCCGTGCATACCAAGTATATGAAGCATGGCGAGCAAAGTCAAATGCACCCCTGATATCGGTTGACACACCATCGCAACAGGCTTAATCTAAGGGTAAACATGACTTCCCCCTGCGCCTTTTGCGAGCATGACTCGAGGCGATGGGAATGGATATAAGACGCTACGAGGTGGAAGAAAATGGCTACTGGAAGAGAGCGCATAATCCCTGTCTATGTCGAAGACGAGATGAAGAGCTCATACATAGACTATTCAATGAGCGTGATTGTTTCTCGGGCTCTTCCCGATGCTCGCGATGGTCTCAAACCATCCCAGCGCCGCATCCTGGTTGCAATGAACGATCTTCGTCTGACACCTACCTCTCAGTTTCGAAAGTGTGCGAAGATCGCAGGCGACACCTCTGGTAATTATCACCCTCACGGCGAGCAGGTTGTCTATCCAACACTTGTTAGAATGGCACAGGATTTCAACATGCGTTATCCCCTGATCCAGGGACAGGGCAACTTTGGCTCCATTGATGGTGATCCGCCAGCAGCGATGCGATATACAGAGGCAAGGCTTGCAGGTACGGCAATGGAGATGCTTGCCGATCTTGAGAAGAATACCGTTGACTTCGTTCCCAACTATGATGAGACACGCATGCAGCCGACAGTTCTTCCCGGAAAGTTTCCCAATCTCATTTGCAATGGCTGCTCGGGAATCGCTGTTGGAATGGCAACAAACATACCGCCTCACAACCTCTCCGAGGTCGCTGATGGCATCGTAGCCCTCATTGACAATCCTGAGATAACCGATGAGGAACTGCTCAACTACATCAAGGGTCCTGATTTTCCCACAGGTGGAATAATCTATGGTAAACAGGGGATAAGGGATGCCTATCTTACGGGTCGTGGTCTCCTCACAGTGAGGGCAAGGGCGTTTCTTGAATCAACCAAGTCAGGCAAGGAACGCATAGTGGTTACGGAGATACCTTATCAGGTTAACAAGTCTGCCCTCATCGAGCGAATTGCAGACATGGTGCGAGATGGCAGGATTGAAGGAATTTCAGACCTGAGGGATGAATCCGATCGCGAGGGTATTCGCATAGTGATTGAGCTTAAGCGTGATGCTCAATCCAATATTGTGCTCAATCAGCTCTACAAGCATACGCCTATGCAGACAACCTTTGGTGTGATCATGCTCGCCCTCGTAGGGCTTGAGCCCAAGGTCTTGACACTCAAGGGTGTGCTTGAGGAGTACATAAGGTTCAGACATGAGGTAATCCTCAGGCGGACGAGATTTGATCTTGAAGCGGCTGAGAAACGAGCACACATCCTCGAAGGCTTCAAGATCGCACTCAAGAACATCGATGCTATTGTCAATCTCATAAAGAAGTCACCAACTGTTGAGGCAGCACGTGAAGCCTTGATGCGGAGGTTCAAGCTTTCCGAGATGCAGGCAAATGCAATTCTCGATATGAGACTCCAGCGCCTCACAGGTCTCGAGAGAAAGAAGATAGAACAGGAATATCTCGAGGTTATAAAGCAGATAGAGACCCTAAAGGGTATCCTTGCGAACAGGGCACGCCAGATGGGGATCATCAAAGAGGAGATCGTTGAGACAAAGAAAAAGTATGGGGATGAGCGGCGAACGGAGATAGTCGATGCTGAAGCCGAGTTTGAAATTGAGGATCTCATTGCAGAAGAGGACATGGTCATAGCCATAACCCACAGTGGCTATATCAAGAGAATGCCGGTGACACTTTACAGGAGACAGCGAAGGGGTGGGCGTGGTGTTGTTGGAATGGAAACCAAGGATGAGGATTTCGTAGAGCATCTTTTCATCGCTTCAACCCACGACTACATCCTTTTCTTCACCAACACCGGAAGATGCCACTGGAAGAAGGTGCACGAGATACCTGAAGGTGGGAGATACTCGCGAGGCAAATCGATCGCAAACCTGCTTTCGCTTCAGAAAGATGAAAGAGTAACAGCTTTTGTTGCTACCAAGGATTTCCCAGAGGATAAGTATCTCGTTATGGCAACGCGGAAGGGTGTAATCAAGAAGACGAAGCTGTCAGCCTTCTCGCATCCAAGGCGTGGTGGGATCGTAGCCATAACGCTTGACGAAGGTGATACCTTGATAGATGCCCAGCTAACCGATGGGACCAATGACATCGTTCTGGCTAAGAGCGGTGGCAAGGCCATAAGATTCCATGAGCGTGATGTGAGACCCATGGGCAGAACTGCACGGGGTGTGTGCGGTGTTACCCTTGAAGGCGATGATGTTGTGGTGGGGATGGTCGTTGTCAAGCGAGAAGGGACGCTGCTTGTTGTCAGCGAAAATGGTTATGGCAAACGCTCCCCGATTTCTGAATACCGTGTGACGCGAAGAGGTGGCAAAGGAATAATCACAATGAGGTGCACAGCAAAAACGGGTAAGCTCGTGGCGATAAAGGAAGTTGTGGATGAAGATGAACTAATGATTATGTCGCAGAACGGCCAAATCATTCGTGTACCCATCAAGGGTGTCTCTGTGATTGGCAGGGCAACCCAGGGTGTGAGGCTCAAAGTGCTTGAGGAGGGTGATAAAGTCGTAGATGTTGCAAGGGTTGTAAGTGAAGAGACATAATTGCTAAAGCCATGCAAGCCAGTGTCGATAGAATTATCTGAGCGAGAGCGCTGACTTGCCAACCCCCGAGGTGGTGCTCAGCCATCATTTCTAGATACTCTAGATGCGCCAGTACGGTGGTCTGCCTACTGCTTGCAGGCCTATTTCCAAGCTGTAGTATAGACTCACCCGAGATGCCTACCTGGGATGTTACTATCACATTGCCACTTACAACTCAGACCTATACCCTCGAGGATCTGGCGGATGATGATCGCTTGGTAGCCGATGGTGATACACTTGAGTTTTGTGTGAGTGAGTCAATTGAGAAGGAATATTTTGGAGACAGGCTCACGATCGATGCTTACCAGGACAGCTTCGATGCAGCCATAGGAGATTTTGAGGTAGCCCGCATTCCGACTGGCAGGACAAATGTCAAACTCCATGATCTATGGGATGAAGCTCCCCAACAACCTATCCTTGTGAAGGTAGGGTCCTTGTGTTTTGCAAATAACGATTGGATAACAAAAGAGATTAACTTGGGTAATGACTTTACTTGGATTGAATTCGGTAGCGGGACGCTTAGTCTGACGGTAAGAAATCACCTCACCCTGGCCCTCGGTAATCCACTCGATGGCTGCCCACTCACATTGAGGCTAACAAGCGGGAGCTATGATGAATCGTGGTCAGTGCCCACAAGCGTTGCCCCTGGCGATAGTGTCACTTTCATAGGCGATCTTGGGGGAAAGAGAATCACAAGCCGTGTGGCAGTTTACCTTAAAGGTGGTACACCGGGGAGTGATGATGAGATTCTCATTTCGGGGAATGACTCAATAGGTGTGGAGGTAGCCATTTCACATGCTTATGCCGAGCGTGCATATGCAAAGATATGTGGTCAGGAATTTTGCTCAAGCGATTCAATCGTGATTGCCGATTCATCGCGAATCGTGTGGGGTGAGATATCCGCCGGATCACTGAGGTTGCATCTCTTTAATCACCTTCCAACGCGAGTTGAGCTCTGGCTTGAAAGTGAGAACCTCTCAAGGGATGGCTCTCCTCTGAGCATTGCTGAGCAGGTGGCTGCTTATGAGGATAAACTCGTATCGATTGACCTTGCAGGCTATGAGGTCAGGACCCCCCCAGAGGGTGATGATCCTTGGCGGGGAAGCAATAAGCTCACGTTTAGTCTGAGAGCTTCCCTTGATTCGACGCAGGAGGCTTCCGAGATATCATGCCATGATGGTATCCATGTGGATGTGAGCTTGCCGTCAGTCACTTTCACAAGCCTTATGGGAAAGATAAAGCCGACAGAGCTGGGGTTAGCGCGAACACTCACATTGGAATTTCCGGATGAAGCGGATCATATTGAACCGTATCGAGCAATTCTCCGTCTCGAGATAGTGAACACAACAAGCCTCAGAGGCGAGTTCGAACTTGATCTCGAAGGTGAACGTGATGGCATTCAGCGCTCGGCGAAGGTTTCAGGTGAAATTCAGCCCAACGCAGAACCTGAGCCAGGAGCTCTAACTGTTTGCCAGTTTGAGAATCCAGATCTCACAAGCCTCATAAGCCTCTTTCCCACAGAGGTGAGAGTTGACGGAAGGGTGACAGTCTCGGGAGAGGGAACTATCGCAAGCGATGATTTTATCGGCGGAAATGTTGAGGTCATCGTTCCCCTTGTCTTTAGGATAAAGCCAGGCCTACTGACTCCTGCTGCACGCAGAGTGGAAATAGAGGAAGATCTGAGGGAGGCCATTGAAGATGGGCTTATTGGAGCGCATATCTCGGGGAAGCTTGCCTCCAGCGCACCCCTTGAGGGTAGTTGGCGCCTCTTGATCGGACTCGATTCAGGAAGTGTCTATACCAACCCGGCGCTTGTTCTGCCTGCCGAGGGCAGTTTTGAGCTGGCGGGAGATGGTGATTCTATGAGTGTCTCGGAGGTGGATGTCGAACTTGCGGAAAACGATGTGGATATATTCACCAGTCCATATGTGTGGTTAGGACTTGAGATGGAACTTTCGCCAAGTGATGGCTTTGTGTGCTTAACACGTCAAGATTTCGTGCGGTTCACGGGGATGGTCTCAGCAACTCGAAGGGTGAGCCAATGAGGAAGGTTCTCGGCTTGGTGGGCCTGATCGCTGGGCTTCACGTCGTCACATGCGCTAGTGTGAGCGTTTGGGCTGGGTCCTACTCCCGATATCCTATCATTGCTGTGGACTTTAGCTTCGGCAATGGCAATCTTAGCCTTGGGGATTACAATCTCTACAGCGGTGCTTTCCTCGACGAAGCTGCCAAAAAGGACCTGCAGAAAAGTATTGCACCTGACGGCATATCGGTTTTTAGCGAAATCACCTTGGCTGCTGGCTATATGCTTACCAGGCGGCTTTTCGTGGGAGTAAATATGCGTGGCGGTGAATATGTGAAGCTGTCAAAGGATCTTGCGGATCTTGTCCTTTTCGGAAATGAAGTGGGTAGAACGTATTCACTTGGAGGTGCTGTTGGCGAGGCGAGACTTCTGGGTGAGCTCCAATTTGCCTATGAAGGGAAAATCGATTCTTGGGATACACAGATTGGATGTGCCGTCAAGGTGGTAAGGGGCTTTGCATATGGTTCGGTTACTCGGGCAGTGGGAACACTTACAACAACAGAGGATGAGATAAGCGGCGACGGGATGGTGACGGTGGTAACCTCTCAGGGTGGAACGGGTGCAGGTATCGACCTATGGGCAACCAAAACATATTCTCATATACAGATTTCTTTATGTATCCGTGATGCTTTCACCTTGATCTCCTGGAGCGAAAATTCGCGGGAGGAGATCAATACGATTTTGCTACATCTCAATTCGAGCGATGCCCCCTCTGATAGCAATCTCACAACACATCATGAGGTTCACCGTGTGGCAAGAATAAGGGATCGCTTAAAGCCTCAGGTTTCCCTTGAGATTACCAGCCCATGGAAGGGCTGGCTTATTCGAGCTGGATATAGTCAAACCGTCGGTGTGGATGCATTTGGATCGGGTAAGCCTTCGTTCACGTTTGGGGTGTCCCGCAATCTGCTCGCAGGTCTCGGCTTTGAGGCAAGCTCAGGATGGAATGGTGAAACAGGATTGTCTCAGGGAGTAAGCATTAGCTTCGGCAGAAGAACTGTCCTTGTTGTAGGGCTAAGATCTTCACCAGTGCCCTTGCCTTCAACTATCAAGGCAGTTTCTTTTTCACTCGGACTCTTCCGTTGCTTTTAGGCGCAAGAGAGAATTCAAATCAGCCGGCGGTCACCTCAGGCGACTTCGCCTTCTGGCTCGCCAGGGTTTTCCTCCGTCAGGATCCCACTACTTCCGGGGGTCATGATGTCCCTGTAGCGAATTCCGGCTACGAACTTGCGCTCTGCCACTGCGCACTTGGGACAGAACCAGGCTCCATTGATAAACTCAGCACAGGCTGGGCACATCAAATCGCCGCAACTTGTGCAGACCATTGTCAGGGGCTGGTTGTGAATCTTACATTTCATGACCACATCCTTGTGGCTTAGGGGTCAACTCCATCTTGCACTCTACGCTTAGCCTAACCTGTTTTTCGATTTGATGCAACTAAAAATCTCATGAAGCGCTACATGTGAACGAGATTGCATCTATTTGAGCGAAACTTCCATCTTCGATGAACCCGTTCCCGACGGGAGGCCATGCTTTGAGGCTATGAGCCTCCATCATCCTGAGAATCTATAACTATTGCACCGCTTGACACAGATAATGTTCCCGCTTAAACTCCATCGAGATGGTTATGATCGGCTGAATTGTATGACTGGTGACCAGGGGAGATTGCATATGAGATTAGGCATTGCATTGCTTTCATTCTTGCTCATCGCCACCCTCGGCTTTGCGGCTGATGAAACACTTTTGCCCCAGGAATTCACAAGTGGGTACTTTGGAGGTCTCCAGGGGAGTGTCACCCAGATCGGCGATGAGGTAGGTCTCATGGCTGGGGTTAGAGGTGGGTGGATAATAAATCACAGGTTCTCACTGGGTGCTAGTGCAACGATGCTCGTCAACGACATTGACTTCGAGACGAGTGTTCCTGAATCTGCCGGCTTGCAGGATACGACCCTCAGTTTGATGCTCGCCTATGGAGGAGTCGAGTTCACATACATAAAGCATCCGGAGAGGCTCTTCCATTACACTGCATCCGTTATGATCGGGGCAGGGGCAGTTAGTTATAAAGACTATGAATGTAGTCTGTGTGGTGAGGAAAGTGACCTTGACAGTGATATCTTCTTCGTACTCGAGCCTGAACTGGATGTTGTTGTCAATATAAGCACCATGGTGAGGCTGGCTCTTGGTTTCAGCTATCGCTATGTTTATGATGTTGAGCTAAGAGGCGTTAAGAATGATGATCTTAGAGGTGCTGCAGGTAGGCTTACCGTAAAGATCGGTCGCTTCTAGCTGTAGAATTGAGATGTGGGCGTCTGCGCGACTGATCCACCGAGTGAGATAGTAAACGCAGGCATCTGAATGTTATACTCGTAGCGATGTCTCTTTTGAAGGCAGTGTGCTTTTTGGATACGAAACCTAAAGACCGGGAGTGTTGCCGATGGTAAAGCTTGTTGAATGCGTACCCAATTTCAGCGAAGGTCGTGACATGGCTAAGATTGAAGCCATAACGCGCGAGATCAGCTCAACCCAGGGAGTCACACTTCTCGATGTAGATCCTGGTAGGGATACCAACAGGACTGTCGTGACATTCGTTGGCACGCCCGATGCAGCTGTTGAGGCAGCTTTCAAAGCTATTGCGAAGGCAGCCGAGGTCATAGACATGTCCAAGCACAAGGGAGCCCATCCTCGTATGGGTGCAACTGATGTTTGTCCATTTGTTCCTGTTGCTGGCGTCACAATGGACGATTGTGTGGAGCTAGCGAGGAAACTTGGAAAGAGAGTAGGAGAGGAGCTTGGGATACCAGTTTATCTCTATGAATATGCGGCAACAAGGCCTGAGCGTAAGAATCTCGCCAACATCAGAGCTGGTGAATACGAAGGGTTACCCGATAAACTCAAAGACCCTGAGTGGCAACCCGACTTCGGTCCTGCGGAGTTTAAGCCTGGTCCTGGTGCCACAGTGATTGGAGCTCGTGAATTCCTGATTGCCTACAATGTCGATCTCAATACACGAGATGTAAAGATAGCAAAGGAGATAGCTTTCTCCATTCGTGAACGTGGGCGTGTCAAGCGCGATGCGAATGGCAAGATTGTGCGTGATGAGAACGGGAAGGCTTTGAGAGTTCCTGGCAAGTTCAAGGAGTGCAAAGCCGTGGGATGGTACATGGAGGATTTTGGTAGAGCTCAGGTCTCCATCAATCTCACCAACTACAAAGTCACCCCCCCACATCTTGTCTATGATGAGTGTTGCCGGCTGGCTGAAGAGCTTGGTGCACGGGTAACTGGAAGCGAGCTCGTCGGACTCATACCCCTTGGGGCCATGCTCGAAGCTGGGCGTTACTATCTTAAGAAGCAGGGTAAAACCACGGGTGTACCCGAGCGTGAACTTGTGCACATTGCTGTTCTCTCTTTAGGCCTAAACGATCTCTACCCCTTTGAGCCTGAAAAGAAAATTATCGAATATAGGGTCGAGCGCCAGGATAGTCTTGCATCTATGCGACTCAACGAATTCATTGATTTGCTTTCAACCGATGCTCCAGCGCCAGGCGGGGGTAGCGTTGCAGCCCTGAGTGGTGCCATGGGTGGAGCCCTAGCCTCCATGGTCGCAGCTCTTACACACGGCAAGAAAGGCTATGAAGCCGTTTTTGACGACGCTGAGCGCCTCGGCGTTCAGGGGCAGATGCTCAAGAAGGAATTTCTGGCTGATGTTGACAGAGATACCGATGCTTTCAATAAAGTGATGGATGCTCTCAGGCTGCCCAGGAAGACTGATGAGGAAAAGAGGGAGCGGGAGCGGGCGATTGAGGAGGCAACCAAGCAGGCCACCCTTGTTCCACTTGGTGTTTTGAGACGTGCCTGGGAAGCAGCTCAGGTAGCACGGGAGATAGTTGAGAAGGGAAACAAGAATTCCGTGAGCGATGGTGGGGTTGCAGCTCTTATGGCGCGTTGCGCTGCCGAAGGTGCCTATCTAAATGTATGCATAAATCTGCCGGGCATATCAGATGAGAAATTCAAGACTGAAATCCTCAAAGAGGCTCAGGATATTCGTAAGAGAGTGGTAGAGCATACAGAGAAAACAGTGAGCATAGCAGAGGAAATAGCCAAGGGAACCCCAAGCTAGCCCTTATTGCCACCAGATGTGGTTTCGATTGGACAGAGTCTCTCCACAAGCGAAAGATAGGTGCCCAGGGATTCCTCAAGGTCTGAAAAATTCTTGAAGAAGAGATCTTTGATGAAACGCTTATTCATGTATCCAGCTATCAGGGCTTCGAACATCTCATTACCCAGCATATAACCTAGAGCATGGGTTAGACCGATGTGGAGGCGCAACGGGAGCTCGTACATCTCACCTCCGGTCCTCCACATTTTTCCAGTTTGAAGATATGTTTGCTCAAGCTGCTTGTGTCTTCGTGCGAAGTGACCAATGATCTTGAGATCCTCGATTTTCTCAGGTGGTTTGGTCGAATACTTTCTTCGGATGTGTGTAAAGTCCTCAAGTTTGGGGCTCTTGCGCTTGTGGTTTACAATCTTTGAGCCGAAGAATCCAAGCGCCTCACGCATCACGCGACAATAGAAATCCTCAACACGGCTGAGGTTTTCACGCCTTGCCCCAGCACATGTCTTGTGTATGAAATGGGTTGCTTCCTCAGCAGCATGATTTATCGAGAGGTTTGCAATGTATATGATATTCGCTTTCTCAATGAAGTAGGATTCATTGTTACCTATGTGCTCGGCTATTGTACGTATTTCACTCAGGGTGAGTTTATAGTTGTCTCGCAAGTCATCGAGAAAATCGAGATCAGCGGTAGAGTAAACTGTGAAATCATCCAGACCGGCGACATCGATGCCGAGAAATTCCGTTATTATCCTTACGAGGTCAAGAATCTGAGCATAGAGATCGCAATTGCCTGTCCATTCAGGCCCCCACGACTTTGGATATGGCGAGGCAAGCTCCCGAGTATTTTCGATCCAGTTTAGGAAGGATTGGAATTTGATGACGGGAGGGGTTGTGATAACGCAGAACTTGTTTTCATCAATGACGACTACGTCTGTTTCCTGCTCAAGTCCACGGCGTGCAAGCTCCCAATAGATGTTTTCATTGTTCTGATATATGATAAGGCTTCGGGCTTTGAGACCGTGTCTTGCGAGTTTCTCATCAACCTCCCTCGGCAGGTGTGAAGGTGCGACATGTAAGTCGCCATCGAAGACATAGACGAGTCTATCACGGTCGTTGATGTACTCGGATGCTATAACCTCAGCTGCTTGGCGATCTCTGCGCCTCAAGGCTCCACGCCCTCTGTTATCCTCTGAGTTCATACCAACCACCCGGATAGAATTGTCCTTTGCAAAGATGAAAAGGTCACGATAATTTTCCCAGGGAAACCCCCAAGTTTTATTGTAGTCGATGGCTTCAAGGAACTGTTGCTCAGAGATCTCGTCTCTCATAAAGCGATCAAGAATCTTCTGGTGCTCAATATGAACGGTCTCGAGAGCAAGCGTTATCTTGGATCGCTTCTCTACGAGTGCTCGAAGAATCCTCAGGGGAATCCTCTGCGCTTGAGCCATTGTATGATAATCGCCATTGTAGATTATCTCGGCCTTGCTAGCAGCCACGATAAGCTCATTCATTGTAGAGCATCTTAAGAAGTTGCTAAACTCAGCTTCATACTCGTGGTGATATCTGAGAAGTTCCTTGCCTGGCTTCTTGAGGGATGCACGGATCTCGTCCTGAAGCTTCTCAACTATGCGCTTCTGGATTTCGATCAGCTGAAGACGGCATCGAGATCTTGTGGTCATGAAAATCCGCACCCCGCATTGTTATCGGAAATCAGTCACGCAGCCTTTAAGAACTCAGTGTCCCAGAACGTGGTGATGTCGCTTGCTTTCGAGCGAAATGTTTTGTAAAATGTAGCGCTGAAGAGAAGGGGGAGCAGCCAGCAAGCCAAGGGTTCAAGAGCGGATTGACTCCAGCCTGAGACACCCAGCAGTTACTTCTTGAGCCTCGCTTCTTGGCTTTGAGCAGATTCGTATGCGGGGATAGTTATGGCGAGAGACTCGCGAGAACAGAAGGAAAATTCCCGGGAATTCGCCCGCTTCGTAGAGCGAATCGAAACTCTAGTGGAAGAGAAAAATTGGGAAGAGATCGGCCGTGAGCTTGAAGCTCACAGGCGCGCCTATGCCGATTTCGCTGAATTTCACTACTTCTGGGGAAGATATCTTGCACATCTCGATGAGGGTGATCCCATCAAGCACTTTCTAAAGGCAATTGAAATTGATCCGGGAGATTCACGCTTCTATGAGGCAGCTGCTAGAGTCTATCGGCAGAGAGACAAGACCGATGAGGCTATAGCTATTTTGCGGCGTGGGACTTCACAGGCAAGAGATGCTGCTCAGCTGTATCTTTTGCTTGAGGACTATGCGTTTGATAACGAAGATTATGACCTGCTCGAAGAAATCGTTAAGGAATTTAGGGAGCGACATGGCGATAGCGGGCCGTTTCTGTATCGTACGGCGCAGTCCTATTACCGCGCTGGACTCATAGCCAGCTGCCTCGATACCCTTCGACAGTGCACCGACATTAACCATTTCGGTGAGTTCCACTATCATTATCTGGCATTGAGTTGCGAATATTACCAGTCGGCCTATGACCTCAGCCATCGCACTCTTGTCTTCTACCGAAAGCAGCTTCGGAGAACGCCTGAGGATCGCGATCTTCATATGCAATTACACGCGTTTGTAGTAGCTCAGCCTCAACTCGTGGCCGAAAAGGTTCGGCTGGCACTTTTCCACATCTCTGGCGGGTTTGCTCGAATATACGGACGGCTTCATGATACCCGGTATCTTATGAGCGACGAGGAGGCAAAGCGGATTTTCACGGAGTGGGAATCGCAGGAATTACCCGGTCTTGAGTTTGACTACGAGTTTTTCGGTGAGATCTATTTATACCTGGCTCGAAATGCTGACCGCTATCCTGGTATTGAGTTCGATCTGATTGAGCGCATCAGACACATAAGCGCCAAGCTTAAGGAACTTGGGCAGACCACACCAGCAATGGTTTTTGATGGTTGGGTTGAATTTCTCGATGGCAACATAAATGAGGCGGATAAGATCTTTTCCCAAGTCTTGGAGAGACCTGATAACGAGGATATGTCGGGAAACCTCCGGGCGCTGCTCAGCGAGGGCAGGGCTTGTGTCGATGATCAATTAGAACTACGACTGCCTGGATCCGAAATTTCCGGCAAAGGAGAGAGCTTAGATGACAGCCGGCTACTGACCTACGGCTCGAATGTCTACAAGACTGCCAAGAATGATCTGATTGTTGGTCTGGATCCGCTCGTCCGAAGAATGGTTGACATTATAGGTAAGGGTACGATCAAGAGCATTATTCTCACGGGTCCGTCAGGTGTTGGTAAGACTGCAGCTATCAAAGGCCTCGCCCGATTCCTCCAGAAGCGAGCCTGTCCAGGTCACCTAAGGGGGAGCAGGATCTTCCAGATATCGACAACCTCGCTTCTTTCAGGCGCAAAGTACATTGGTATGTGGCAGGATCGATTGAAGACTATCTGTGAGGCGGGCAGTTTCAAGCGGAAGGTGATTCTTTATTTTGAGGACATCGCCAATATCTTTGGCGCTGGCAAGACTGAGGGTAGTGAGGCTCGCTTCGCCGATTATCTCATCCCTCGCATGGAACAGGGAGAGATAGTACTCATTGGTGAGATGGACACAGAGCAGGCTCAAACGATTCTCTGGGTTGAACCACGTTTCAGGCGGCTCGTAAACCTGATTCCTGTTGAAGAGCCTGAGCAAGATAAGGCATTCGATATTGTCAAAGCGGTTGCCGATCGTGACGGTGAGAGCAGGGGTGTGGTCTTTGAACCCGAAAGCATACGAGAAGCGATTGACCTGACGACAGCATTCATGCCTTATAGAGCGCTTCCTGGGAAGGCAATTGATGTTATTCGGCAGGCGGCTGAGATCTTCGGCGATGGAAAGCGAGGGCAACCTGTGCACATAACACAAGAAGAGATTGTGCTTACCTTCTGTGAGATAACCGGCATCCCGGATCTCATAGTTGACAACAACCAGGTTGTAAACATCGACAGGATGAGACAATTCTTCACTGATCGCGTCCTTGGTCAGGATGAAGCAGTCACTGCCATGATGAATGCTGTGCTTGCGGTCAAGGCAAGGCTCTGCGATGATCGCAGACCCATCAGGAGCTTCCTTTTTGTTGGACCCACAGGTGTTGGCAAGACTGAATCGGCGAAGGTCCTGGCTGAGTTTCTCTTTGGAAGCCAGGATCGCTTGATCAGGGTTAATATGTCGGAGTACAACATGCCAGGGGATGTTGACAAGCTCCTGAGATCATCGCGGGGAGGGCGCATCCATGAAAGCCATCTTCTGAGCTCAATCAGGAAGAACCCTTTCAGTGTGGTGTTACTCGATGAGGTTGAGAAGGCCGATCGAAAGGTGCTAAATCTTCTGCTTCAGCTGCTTGATGAAGGCCTGCTGCGTGATGATGCCGGCAAACCTGCGAATTTCCAGTCCTCGATTATCATTATGACATCGAACATCGGCGCTCGCAGATATACCGCACAGACAATAGGTTTCGGGAACCATCAGGAAGTAGATACTGTCCAGTCGGCTGTCCTTGATGATGTGAAGCGATTCTTCACTCCTGAGATCTTCAATCGATTTGACGAGGTCATCTGCTTTAAGCCACTGAGCAAGAAGGTCTTAAGCACTATCATCAATCGGGAGATCGGCAAGGTGCTTGAGAGGCGTGGTATCGTGAGCCGAGAGATCTCCGTGGACGTCGATCCGCTTGTCAAAGAGTACATCATCGAGACCGGCTACGACCCGAAGTATGGTGCCCGTCATCTGAGGCGAGCCGTGGAGAAAGCAGTTGCGATTCCGCTGGCTACCCTGATGAGCACGACCAATGTTGTGAGGGGAAGCCGTATCCGTATCAATCTTGTTGATGGTAAGCCCAGGGCGTGTGTGGTCGAACTTGAGATGCGTGAGCTGGTTGATGCCGAAACAGCTGCGGTGCGAGAGATCAAACTGTCGCGGCTTGAGATACCGGATCGTGGACTTCGTAAGATGTTAGCCTCAATGGAGAGTCGCATCTCCTCACTCAAGGACCATCTTGGACTTGAGGAGACACTTAAGCGGAGGGAAGAGCTCCAGCGGCAGATGGTAGGACCCACATTTTGGGACAATCCTTACAATGCAAACAGCGTGCTCAAGCAATTTGCAGAGGTCAACAGGAAGATTGAGCGAATACGTCGCTGGGAAAACGTCTATGAGAAGATCAAGTCTGCAGTGATGGGCTCTTCGGTGGCTGGCAAGGTGCCCACGCGTGTTAAGTCGCAGATAATAGGACTCATGAAGGATCTTGAATCTGCTGAAATGGAGATCCTACTCGAAGGCAGGCATGACTTTGCCGATGCATTTCTCATTCTTGAGGCTCAAGGTGCAAGCCGAGAGGACATTTCCTGGCTGGTCGATATGACGGGTGTATATCTAAACTGGGCGAAGCGTCGTGGCTATCATGCCAGATTTGTAGGCGAAGTACCCCTGACCGATACAGGTGGCTACCGGGTTATTCTTCATATCGGTGGGCTCAATACCTATGGGCTGCTGAGGAATGAGGAGGGGATACATCGTAAGCAGGTAGCAAGGCAGGTTGGAAAGCGAACCCAATTCAAGCGATATGATTGCAAAGTAACGGTGCTTGCAGATGTCCATTCTGCAGAGGAGATGGGAATAACAATCCAGCGACATATTCGCAACATCAAGCCACCTCGTAGAGGGCACAAGATGCGGGTGCTTTCAAAGCGGGTCTCTGTAAGTCTTCCTGATAAGAGTGTGGTACTTGAGTTCTTCAGTGATAAGACCGTTGAGATTGACAGGAAACTCGCCGATGATCTTTTCCTTGCTTATCTCAGCCATGTCAGAAGCGAGCGTCCGGCACCTCGCCACGCTATTTGGGGCTCGCTTGTACGAATGCTCGAGGTGGGAAAATCTGGACGAATTATCGACTATGCATCCAACACTGTAATGCGAAATGTAAAGGATTATCTTGGCGGTAAGATTGATTCCTTGCTGCTTGAGCGACTCACCTAAAGGTGAGATAGCTTGACCGCACTGTGAGCTCACCTTAGACTTCAAAGTAGATGCCACTGAGGAGGCTTTGGCTTTTGGAGTGGTCCCGATCACAAGGCAGATTTTCCCGCCTCGATTCAGCAGGACTGATGATCATCTTCGTGATGTTTGTTGCTGTGATTGCTCTGCCCGGTGCCATTGGGGTGCCTCCCCCGTTATCGTGCGAGGAAGCTGCAGAGTCCGAATGGCAGACCCATCCTTTTGACACCACAAGACTTGCCTGTGATACACTTTTTCTTCACTGGTACAGCAATGGGCGAAGTGACAGCGGCTTCGATCTGGTTCGTGTGGATCAAGCCGGTGACACAATGGCGCTTTACCTTCGCTGGATTATTGGACCCAATCCCCACATACGTGTGCTTGGACCTATGGGGGGAATAAACAGGGGTAGGCGCACCAAGATCTGGCACCTCCACCGAATAGAAATTCAGGGTCCTGGTGAGATATTTGATGATGCTGAAGATTTTTGTACACAGGGTGGCAATGGCTGGATTGAAAATATCAAACTTGAGAAAACTGTTGATAAGCATCGCATAGAATTTCATCAGAAGTGGCGCTTCATAAAGCATGTGGGAAGAAGGGTGGACACGCTTTATGTTGACCGAAGGGTAACGGCTTCGTGTTCAGTACCGTATTTCTTAGTTCATTATGACTTTACCTGGGGTAACAGTGAAGCAGGCATGGTCAGATTCCTCTGGTACTTTCAACGCCAGACACGCTTCGGTAGACGCCGTAGTATCCATGAGGTGGGCTATGCACCAGGGATTGGCATAGTTTCGCACCGCACAGTGCTTGATGCAAGCAAGCTTGGCTACTGCGCTCTTATGGCAAGAATTGGGAATCCCTTTGCCCGTTGCGATACGCTTCGAGATGGCAGGAAATCTTTCATGTCGCAGGCTCTCAGGGAGCATTTTGGCGATGGTCCACCATCCTTCCCATCGGGCTTCATTTGCTTTAATCCCAGGAGCGACATTGTTCCACTGGAATTTGCCTGGATTGATACGCCTTCAACTTATGTAGCCTCCTTTCATTTCGACAGCGCTTCAATTCATGTTGATACAACCAACGTACTTGACTATAAGGAGCGCTACTTTGTTGGAAGAACTGACATCATAGTTTTCAGGCCTGCTGAGACAAAGAGTTTTGAATATGCTGTGGGCCGTGCCCTTTTTGAAGACGATAGCCTCCCGCCCATTATTCCAGAGATAGAGTGGTCTGACTCCCAGGTAGAAGATCCCGCCGAGCGATAGGTTGCCCGTAATCTTCGACTGAAGTCTTCCAACTGGGAAGTTGACCAGCTAAGGATTTGGAATTATGGTAGGAAATGGTTTTTCGGGAGATTCTATGCAGCAAACAGGCGAAAGGGTCAGGCGAGCATCGAACATCAGGATCGTAGTAATCGCTCTTACCGCAATACTCATTTCGCTTGTTTCAAGTCACTACAACCGTCCTCAGGTACTTAAGTTTGATGAACAGTATTATTTTGAAGTCGCTAAAAGTATTGCTTCAGGGCACTATGAAGATGGTTACATTGTGCGCCCACCTCTTTATCCCCTTTTTCTTGGCTTCATTTTTAGATTCCTGGGGTCCCGTCTTAGTATGATCCTCTTCATCCAGAGTCTCCTGCGGGGTCTGCTTGTTGCTCAAGTCGCATGGTTGGGGAGAAAATACTTTTCTTTCTCGACAGGGTTTGGCGCAGCCATAATTGTGACGATCTATCCTCTTCTCATTTGGATCTATACGCGCCTCTTGAATGAAGCACTCTACTTGCCCATCTTCCTTGGCTCTATCTGGGCTGTCGAGAGAGCATACAGGCGGGAAAGCAAAGGGGATAGCTTCTGGGCTGGCATCATATGCGGAATAGCCTCGTTAGTTCGTGTTACCTCCTTTTTTCTTACCTTCATACTTGCCCTATGGATAGCAGCTCAGCGTGATGGGCGGCGTTTCTCGAGGGATAGTGTTAGCAAAGCCTTGATGCTGGTTGCTGGTCTTTTGGTCGTCATATCGCCGTGGATGGTTCGCAATGCGGTTGTCCACAAGACGTTGATGCCCTTGGGAAATGAGGCAGCCTTCAACCTTTATTTCACAGTGGCTGGCCTTTCGGTTGATGAGGCACGCTCCGAGTGGGATACCTGGGGAGGGCAAGCAGAGCGTCAAAGCGAAGCCATGACACGCTGGTGGCGTTATGTCAGAAAGCACCCCGCACATCATCTCAAGCGACTCGTCAAGAATCTGCCCCGAGTCTTCAGGCTCAGATCTCAGGGATTTGCAACGGGGCTTGCAGTTATCTATTCAGGTATGGAGTGCCGTCGCAACATGACCCTCAATGCCATCCTTGAGGTGGTGATTCCGATAACCTTCCTGCTTGTTATGGTTGGTGGTCTCCTGGGTTTGATTTTTCTAAAGACACCACCTCACATAAGGTCCTTATGCCTTATTGTATGTCTCTATTTTATCCTCTTACATCCAGCGACAGTTATGAAGGCACGCTACTTTCTGCCAATTGTTCCCCTGCTTGCGATTTTCTCAGCGAGGTTGATTGAGGTTCTTGTGAATAGACTGAGAAATCTTTGAGCCGAAGCCTGGCATCTTCGTTGGATATTGCCATTCTGTGAGTCACTCACTATGCCAGGGCTTGGATTGCTGAGAGAGCAATTCTTTCAAGCGGAGTGCATCGTCAAGCATTTTAATATTGTTGAACATTACATAGGCTGTTGGTACGCGAGATATCCACGTCACGAGCTGAGCGAGCTCTTCATCGGAATATGAATAGCGATAGCCCCCTATTCCATGCAGTCTGAAATAGAGGAAACGTGTGGCAGTTGGCTCATCCTTGAAGGGATCGACGCACTGGATGAGCCCCAGTTCTTCACACAGCACTTTTATCTCAGACTTCTCCCACTTACCACGAGGCTCCCAGATGAGAGTGAAATTCTGGCGCTCTATCCTGGTGAAGAAGATGCGGAGGCGATCTTTGTTCTCCTGAGTAGGCCTGAAACTTGCCGGACACTGAAAGACAATCTTATCAGCGCCCAGGGCAGTTGCGATTGCCACAGTCTCATCCCAGGCGCGCCTTGTTATGGCTGACCATCTGAAGGAGCCAACATTACATCTTTCATGGTTTGAAAGCTTCACCTTCAGACGTCTGTATGTAGGGCTTGATGCCTCATGGGTTATGAGTTGCCACGCCTTAAGCGTAAATTCAAAGTCGTGAGGTGCTTCATCTCGCCAGCGCTTCACTGTATCAATCGAGGGTGGTTGATAGAATGTTTGTTGAACTTCAACCACGGGAAATTTCTCATAATACTTGGGTCTAGCCAGAGGGAAACCACAACATCCGATTTTTGCCACCGGGCTCGCCATCTTTGCCCCATAGCCGCAGGCTGCATGGTGATGCATCACTCAGGAGTTTCAATCCTCCCAGGTCTGCCAGCCGTGCCAGCGTTTTGTTCTTATTGCCATTACTATCCAGAAAATACCGAGAACCAGCAGCAGAAAACCCGCCAGGGCAACGGCAAGAGCTCCGGCAGTTATTGGCTTAACCACAAGGACAATTCCAAAAACTATCGCAATGATGCCAACGAAAAGTTGTATCCACTCGCCCGTCAGGTCTCTTCTGAGTTTGAGGGCCTTGGATATTTCGCTTACACCATAAACGATAGCCCAGATGGCAATTAGGTATATGAGAATGCGTGCTGTGGTTTGGGGAGAAAGGATGGCTATGAGCCCCACTATGATGCCGAGGACGCTTGGTATAAGTACGAGTGTTGGTCTGCCTGCTGATTTCCAGAAAACCAATCCTCCAATTGTTCCAGCTATCCCGGCGATAAGTATGAGAAGACCCAGAAGAGCAATTATTACTGCGAGTGTACCCGTTGGTGCAGAGATTGCGATGATGCCAATCACTGAGGCAATGATGCCCCTAACAAGCAGTGACCACCAGCTGCTTCCGTAAAGCGAGGAGATAATTGGTGACATGCTCACACCTCCAGATGGCTAGATGAAGTCCTCAAGGAGTGAGATTAGGCGACACATGTGGCTCTGTCAAGTAAGCGATCTTGCCGAGACTCTCAGCACATCGATCAGGCCAGCAAACTGCTGGAGAGGGTCTGAAGAAAGGTGTGGGGAGGTCAGAACAACGTCGCCATCCTCTCGGCTATCGGCTCAAATGAGTGCATTTGCCCCAAGCAGGTAGCAGACGCTGCGGTTCGGGCGGAAGACTATGGCTTTCGAGTCCTTAGGTCACTGCACTTCGATCAAGGAGAACACAAGTGCCGACAACAAACTGCGACATCCTAATTTCTTTAGTTACATGGAATTACGCCTATTTTGGACCGATAGGATAACAAATCATCATTCCTTAAGATTCAGGGTCTTGACGCTAGCCGAGAGTGTGGTGATAGTTGAAGAGGCAAGAGGCTAGCAGGCTACAGGGAGAACGTAGGAGTGAAGGGAGCGTGACCACGATGTGGCGTAGGGTGGCGTGCTTAACAATTGGAATCATCTTTGCAATTGGGTTACTCACCTTCTCCCTCGCCGGTAAACCACCTGGCAGGGGCGAGCCCGGTCCTAGACCATTTGAGTGGGGGGACCCTGATTGGCCAGCTTGTAGCAAACTGACCGTTACACAGGCTGAGGTGTGTGACAATGCTTTGACTCGTGGCTCCATCCAGCCGCTTGAGAGACAGGGCAGAGGCGAGCTTGAAAGCTGGTCACAGACAAGTCTTTCATCCTGTTTCCAGATCAAAGGGCTCGGGTTTGAGGTCAAATTGCGGAGATAGTTGTGGATACCAAGGCAGAACTTAGACACCTTGAGGAACTGATTGCATCGGGCAGGCTTGAGAGTGCGAAACTCCATTATCGCACCATAGCGGATCGTCTGCGATGCAGAGGTGAACAGGAAGAGCACGTTGTTCTTGAGCTTTTCAAGGCACAGATTCTTGCTGGTGAGGATCGCTACGAAGATGCCCTTGATGTCGCCATACGGGTTTTGGAGAGCGCACGCCACCTCAATCTGCGTGATAAACTTGCTCGCTGCCACCTTCTGGTGTCTGCCATTCTGCTCCGAATCGGAGACTACCATGGGGCAAGATCGCATGCAGAGGCATGTGTCTATTTTGCCAATTGGGAAATTGACGATAGAGCCTTCGAAGGTGATGCTCACATAAATCTTGGGCTCGCTCTTAAGAATCTTGGAACTTGGGATGAGGCTGAGCGTCATTTTCGAGAAGCCATCAGGGCTTACGGAGCAACGAGCGATAACATCAGACGTCTGAGAGCCTCGCTTAATCTCGCAATTCTTCTGCGAAAGACGGGGAAGATCACTGAGGCTTCGGAAATTGCGCATCACGCATTCAATAAGTCACGCCTCCTTGCTGTGCCCATCGGAATTGCTCGCTGCTCTCTTGAGTTGGCAAACATTGCCATAATCGGGCGAGACACAGATGAAGCCGCAAACTACCTTGAAGCTGCCCGTAAGGTAATTGATGAGGAGAAGTATCAGCGTGAAGGTTTGCTGGTGCTTGAGATTGAAGGCGACATAGAAGCCTTGCGCGGCAATCATCGCAAGGCTTTAGCCGTATACACGAGAGCTCTCAGGATGGCAAATGAGCTGGCAGCTGGCGGTGACATAGTTGCTGAGCTTCTGAGAAGATGTGCATCGAGTCAACTCGCCCTTAAGCGTCTCCGTGCAGCACGCGAACGGATTCAAGAGGCACTTTCACTCAATGAGGAGACGCACGATGCATATGAAAGGGCTATCTGTTTGCGCATCTTGGGCGAGATCGAGATCGCCAGTGGGCTCATGGGCAAGGGTATTGCCAACCTTGAGGAGGCCGTGAGCGAGTTGACAAGACTCTCAGGATGGTCACCCGAGCTCGCAGTTGCGGAGGAAGTATTGGGTAGGGCTATGCTCATATCTGGTGAAGACCGGCATGAAGCTGCTGCTCATCATCTTTTGATAGCACGGCGAATATATTCGAATCTTGGAATAAGTTCCGCCGTCAGAGGCCTTGATGATGTGATTTTGTCAGCCATCACAGTCAATCGCACTCTCAAGAAGGAAAGAGCAGCCCTCGGTGGCAACGTCAGCATTGTTTCGAGAGCTCGCCTCAATCCCCGGAAGTTTGGAATGGTGACGGAGGATGAACGGATTGTTGGCGATCTCGAAAGGTGGGGTCCAACTGAGGCTCGCATACTCATTGAGGGTGAAACGGGCGTGGGCAAGGAAGTTATGGCACGCGCTCTTCACGCCATGAGTCGTCGTCGGGAAGGGCGCTTTGTGGCGGTTGATTGTGGGGCTCTCAATGAGACCTTGGCCGATAGCGAGCTTTTTGGACATACGAAAGGTGCGTTTACCGGCGCTATGTGGGACAGGGTCGGACTCATTGAGGAAGCTGGCGGCGGAACACTTTTTCTTGATGAGATAGGCGAGCTGGGCAAGTCGCTGCAGGTCAAATTGCTGCGTGTGCTTGAAGAGGGTGTGGTAAGACGGGTTGGTGAGAACACGCCTCGTGCTGTAGATGTACGCGTTATAAGTGCGACTGCGCGCAATCTCTGGGCTGAGGTTGAGGCTGGCAATTTCAGGCGGGACCTCTATTATCGCCTCAAGACAGCCATAATTAGAATACCGTCGTTAAGAGAGCGCCCATACGACATTGAAGCCCTCTTCAGACATTATCTTGCTTTCTATTGTGAGCACTATCGAAGACATCTCGAGATCGATCATGCCGCAATCACGGAGCTTTTGCGCTATGAGTGGCCAGGCAATGTGAGGGAACTTAAGAACTTTTGTGAAGCTCTCGTAATCTCAAAGCCTGACGGAACGATAGTGCCATCCGATGTCATTGCCCTCCTCAATGGTGGACAAGGCAATGCCTCCCTTGAAGAACGGCTCGATAGAACAGAGCGGGATGCCATCCTCAGGGCTCTCAGGATATGCCAGGGCAATCGCACTAGGGCGGCAAAGATGCTTGGCATAAGCCGCAAAACGCTTTGGCAAAAGCTTAAGAAGCTTTGAAGGCATCTAAGATGTGGCAGATAGCCTGAGGAAGCAAGCCGAAGAAAAAGATCCCGGATTAAGCCATCCCCAGCCACAATTATTGTCTTGTCCATGTTGAGATCTTTTCCATCCTTGTCCGTGCTAATCATCTGCAATTCTACCTGAGGGTATGCAAATAACAATAGGAAGGGAAGATAGGTACGTTGCCACTGTGTTTTGCTCGATGCAGGCGGTGTGGCAACCTTTCGGTAGAAAGATGTGTCCAGCATGGGTAACACCCATGCGAAACAGGTAACACCGAGTGAACGAGCACAGATGGGATTGAATTGCTCGAAGATTTCCAGGTTGAGAAAATCGCTTGGAAAATAAGAAGATAACTCCACAAATATCTGCTAAGATTTTGGTCTCGAGCGTGGCACAATGGCATCTTTCTTGCATTACTCCTCTGCCAGGGCGAGCTCAAAAGCCTGTCTGCGTTTGACCAAACCCCATCTGGGGTTTCGGAGGTTAGAATGCAACTCGGAGCAACAAAGAAAGCCCAAGTTGGTCGGAGTCAAATCGATAACCCGCACACAAAAGCCTACGAAGCCCATCATAGCCTTTGCCAGCAAATTTGCCTTCGACCGTTTCTGGTCCCGATCATAAGTGTTGCTCACCTCCGCTCACACCCTTCGACAGCCTCCGATTGCCTTCAGGCAATATCTCTGATGTTTGCCTCATCAGAGAAGCTTCAGATGGGGTTTGATCGGGATCAATGCCAATTCGACGGTCTGGGGATCGGTTCCAAGGTGGACGCTTGGGACTCAGGGGCGCCTGTCCGGCTAGATGTGGCGCACATCGCTCGATGTGCGCCACTTCTAGTTGGCTGGAGGAACTCACATCTCTGAGTCAGACTCCCACGCCTCCCGAATTGCTTAGTGCTTTCATCTAGAATGTCTCAATTTTGGCCGAAAGGTTCCATATTTTCGGTGGGGAAAGTGAAGATTTGAGCGGATTGTGTGGTTTTTTTGAAACCGTGCGTCTGGATGGCTTTTAATCAATGCAGGGTGATATCGAGAACTTTGAAGTTAGCATCGCCCTAGATAGATGATCTGACATGAGATCTCCTGGGAATGTCGCGAAGAAGGAACTCTACCACAAATAGCACTGCAGGCCGAAGCTTCTCATGCTCCGGCCTGCAAGTGGCAATTCTACCGATAGAGTGCCTTGATTCTACCCCAAGTCGAGCTTTCTGTTGCACTCGGGCCGTAGTTGATCAGAGCCTCACTTAAGAACACGAGGTATTGTGTCCCATCGAACCCTTCAACTCTGTACATCACCACAGCAGCTGGGTCTCCAGTCGTCTGCATCTCAAGCTGAAGTTCTCCGTCTGGATAAAGCACTTGACCCACCTCATCAAAGTAGAACCAGTCAAGACCTTGAATCATCGGGTCGTCAACCGTGAGATTATCAAGCGGAATCTCAACAGGTGAGAATGCAGCCTGCCTCCACACAACAACACCCTCTGGAGGGATTGTTTCATTGCCTGGAATTATGTCTATGATGGGACATTCGACTGTCCCCTCCCAGCCTTGCCACGGGAAGGGGATCACAGCAACTGGATTGCAATCGAAGGTAAGAGCTGCATATACAACGACTGGTGCAGGTACTCCCAAGCGCAACTCCACGCCAAAGTGAATCCACGTACATGGCTCTACTGGCTGGAAATACCACTTGATGTTTGTACCATTCGCATCTTCCCAGCACTTTATTGAGTCATACATCTCAGGGAAGAAGTAACCCTCGATATCGTCGCATGTGATTCCCCGAAGAGTCAGCATGAAGTCGTCGATGGGCTGATTGGTAAAGTTGTGAACATCGAAGTTCGCAAGTTCCCCGTAAATGCATGCAGCCCGACCACTGCTGGCAATACTCAGGGCAACAATCGCAATAGCAATAGCGACTGATTTGAGCTTCATTGGTTTTTTCACCTCCTTGTTGTGTGACCTGTCCTGCTAACCCCTGCTACTGCCTGCAGATCATATAGGGCTGAGCAATCACCTCCTTTTTGGAGCGCACCCTGCGCCCCCGGTGAATTGTGCGGCAAGTTGTCTCGAATTGTCTCAGGACTTGATTGTAGCTGGAACGTAGGCGGATTCGCCTCCTTGTGCATTATCCCGTTTTGACGATTCCTCGATTCCTGACCTTTGCTCAGGAATACCGTCTTGCTTGCAGGTGCGACAAGCTCCTTGAGCGCGAAATGGACGACTGATATTGCGACACCCAGTGCTTTTGGGCTTGCCAGGGAACCCTATCCAGATCAAAAAAGGCACACTTTTGCGAGCGTTGATTTAGCTTATACCACAGCCTTCCCCATAATGTCAACCGCAATTTTCTCTGGCCTCGCAAAAGGTGAGTCAAGAAAGAGTGCAGGGATTGCAGCGCTAGAAAGACCCATCGTGCATCCTTCCAATGAGCAGTAGTGGCTCGAGGGGTTAGGTTATGCAGAAGTGAGATTTCCCAAACCGTTACCTGGTGCCGCTCTTGTGGGATGGCCTGTTTTGTTTGAGCAACTCGGTGAAACCTGAGAAATTCATCTCCTTGCAAAATAGAGATATCAACTCCGAATCGGACTTCCAGCGAGTTTTTCTGGCTATCTCAACCAAAAGGCGAAGCAGAGAGCTTCACGCCCAGAAATTCCTGAATTTTTTGATAATCTGTGGAACCTATTAGCCATCTTTTCGACAAACTAAATGGAACCGAGAGCCGTTCGGTGCGATCTGGCTGGAGTAATGGGGCAGGGGTTCATGGCACGGTCGCTGAGATGTCTCAGCGGGGACGCTCCTTGGGACAACCCGTGTAGGATCTGAGCCCGCTGCTCATGCCCCGCCCCACCGCCAGCAAAGGGCTTCGATGATTGCTATCCTCTCGACCGTTGCTCGCTGTGTATGGCCGTGCTGCCAACCCTTGCTGCTCCAAGCGCTTCTTAAGATGAAGCTATCCTAGAGGTAACTTCCCCAATGCACAACACCCGAGAAAGTAAATGAGAGAGCAGATGCCATGCTTTGTGCGCTCCATCAGCATGTCACAGGCTCTTTCACCACAAGCTATACTGCCCCACAAGCCAGAAGACTCAATATGAATAGAGAGTCAATATGAATTCCGAATAGATGACGGTTACCTCTGTAGAATGATATCCTTCCGTGTCCCCACCCTTGGCCAAAGCTCTTCCCTGCGGATACCCTGTTTCTCCCTCAATTTGGAATCTCCAGGCCTAAAGGTACTCCCCCGAGCCCTGGTTGGTTGCCGTGGGGGTAGTGTTATGGTAGAATTGGGCTAGAGGACGAATGGGTTGGGTGGTCAAGATAATACAAGATTTGAGGATCTCCCAGGCCCTTCGCAAACTGAGGATGCGCTCCTGGGCACTTGAAAGTGGTAAGCACGGACGATGAAAACCACAAGGAAAATCAGAATGAACGCCAGGATGCTTTCAATATGTAGCCTTTTGATGCTCTACGGCTTATCCAAGAAGCTCATGGCTTTAGCACGAGGAGAAGGATTCTTGGCAATAAGGGATAAGAAGGAGATGAGTGCGGTCAGGTTCAAATCAAGATGCCGACCCATAATTGCTTCACCCCCGCTCATATTGGTTTCGGGTTTTCTCTTATCTCTCGTTGCCCTGGCATCTCCCAGCTTGGCAGCACCAGTCCATACAACATATCTCTGGCACATGCATCAGCCAATCTACTGGCCTGACCGAAGTACATGGTACCCATCAAGATATGAAACTGCCTACGAAACCATAACTCTCGGGCATTCCCAAAGTGACGTTTACAGCATCTTCGATAAAGACGATCGTGTCCATGACTATCAAGACTATCCTCACGACGCTATAGCCTCGGTGCTCGATATACCTGATGCTGGGGCACAGATAAGCTTCGCTGCAGCCTTGATCGAGAATGTCAAGAATCTCGCTGACAATGGCTGGAACGGAGGACGCTATGCTCCTGATTGGTATAGCGATTATCGTGCGGCCCGCTCGTGGACGACATCCGGTGGCCACTCACGCATGCCGCAGCTCCTCGTTGCCGCACACCATCCCATCGCACCTCTTATGGATCCCAAAGCCCTTGAGCGTGAGATCGAAGTTGCTAAAGTTGCCTACCAGGTTGCTTGGGGTGATACCAATTTCTCGAAAGGCTACTTCCCGGCCGAGACCTGTTTCTCGGAGCGCATGATCCCTGTGCTCGTTCGTCAGGGCATTGAATGGGTTATCGTTGCAGACATTCACCTCTCAAGAGCCTGCGCTGATTATCCCTACCTTGCACAGGAAGATAACTGCGACCCACCCAATCGGGCCGATCAACTTAATCCAGCCCAAGGCTACTATGAGGCGATTTCCATAAGCCGTGGTGTAACGGTGAAGACACCTCCACCATTCGGCTTTCGTCCTCACTATGCTCGCTATGTTGACCCTGAGACGGGAACAGCATATTCCATGATCGTTGTCCCAGCAGCCAATGCCATGAGCTGGAATGAAGGCTATGCCATGTATGGCACGAGCGAGATTGATGCTATCGCCCCCTACAATGACCCTACTCACCCAATGCTTATTGTCTTTGCACACGATGGCGACAATGCCTGGTCTGGGGGTTACTCCTATTACAATGAGAATGTTACCAACTTTTGCCATGAGGCTGTTTCAAAGGGATATGAACCCACTACAATTGCTGAGTATCTCGCCGATCACCCTGTGAGCACGGACGATGTTGTTCACGTTGAAGATGGCGGCTGGGTGAACGCTGACAGTGACTTTGGCTCACCTCAATTCATCAATTGGAATTGGCCCCTGGTTGATGCAAATGGCAATTTTGACATCCCCGGTGGCTGGGCTCTGGATGAGCGCAATTGGGCTGTGCTTACAGCTGCACAGAATCGGGTCGAGACAGCTGAAGCCATCATGGGGACACAACCCGATCCCGCAAGGATTTTCGATCCAACGACAGGTGCAAACAATGTTGAGAAAGCGTGGCATCATCTGCTTTCAGGCTATGAGAGTGGCTACATGTACTATGGGGCCTCGCTCGATATGGAGGTGAAGCCAACTCTGGCTGCAAATGCAGCAGTTCTCTATGCAGATGCCGTGATTGAGGGTGGGACAGATCTTGTTGCGCCTACCATATGGCTTCCGCAGCGGCTTCCGTGGAATCCTGGTGGATATGGTGGGGGCTCACTGTGGGGTTATCCTGGTGGCGATGGTGAGCCCATGCCGAGCGATTTCTGGATATGGACATTTGTCTATGATGTCTCAGGGATTGCTCGTGTGGACCTGAATTACAGGATAGATGCAGATGGGGTAAATTCCATGGCAAGCGATGACAATGAGACCTACGCCGGTGGACCTGAGGTTGGACCATGGCAGACATTGGCAATGACACGCAGGGATTTCCCCGAAGGAAACTACTTCAATGACCCCGAGATCGATTTCTTTGTTCTACCCCAATACATTGCGGATGAATACTACGTTCACGTTACGGGACTCTCAGAGGTTCTCATTGATTACTATGTAGAAGCTGAGGATTCGCTCGGCAACGTCAAACGCAGCCCCATTCAGCATGTCTGGATAGGAACATCGAGCGGAAGCCAGGGACATGTAATCGATGGCGCTCTTGACTCATCTGCCATCCATCTTGCGTCTGGTGATGGCTTTGATCTCTATGCGGACTGGGACGGAACATATCTTTATGTTGCAACCCAGGGTGTTGGACAGACGTCAAGCTGGGATCACTTCATCCTTATAGGTAGTGATCTTTCAAGTCCAGTCTCGGCACCTTGGGCAAAAAGTGGCAATGTTGCTGACAGGATACTCTATCTGGCAAACGAGAATGACAATAACTGGTGTGGATGGTTTGATGAATTTGAGAGTGTCTTGACTTCAGATGTCGAATGTGCGTCGGGTGAGTATCTTGAAGGAACAATAAAGCTGAGTGCCTATCTCGGAGAGCCTTTGCCTGATGAAATCTATCTCGCTATTGGAGCTTATGAAACACCTGATGGGGAGTCGCTTATGGCGCAGGCGCCACCCGGTGATGGTGATGGCGACATTGAAAGCAATGAATATACAGGTTTTGCACTGACGGCAAGTGGCATTGAAACAGATGATGTCCAGATGGGGCAATTTGAGATCTCAATTGAACCCAATCCAATGATCAAGCATGCAGGCATTAAGGTGGACGTGCTCACAGAATCTTTTGCTACTGTCGCAATCTACGATGCAAGAGGCTCATTGGTAAGGAGGGTTTACAGAGGCGAGATAAACCGCGGTGGCAGGATTATTACCTGGGATGGCAAGGACGCAAGTGGCGCACTTGTTCCAGCGGGCATCTACTTCGTTCGGGTTGCCGGTAAGGACGTTACTAAGACCCAAAAGATCGTAGTCCTTCGCTGATATTCACCGTTGCTAAATTCCAGCAAGCGCAGATAGGCACCATAAACCAAAGGTGATTAAGTACTAGCGGAAAGGAGGGGCAGCTAGCTAGCGGTTTGCCTCATAGTTGCCTGAATCGAACCCCAGTAGCAGCCGTTGTCAGCCTGAAGGTAATCGCTTGTATAGGCATAAGCCCTTGCACGACAACCGCCACAGAAATCGCGATATTCGCAGAGTCCGCAGTAGGGATCAAGCAGATCCCGGTCCCTCAGCTCCCACAGAAGTTGTGACTTACACCATATATCACGGAAGGCATCCTTTCGGAGATTACCGACAGGAATTGGCATAAAAACACATGGAGTAACTATTCCATTGGGCTGAAAAGCAGAATAGCATCTGCCAGCACCACATCCACCAATATAACGTGCAAAGCTCTTGGCTCCAGGCCCAATGCCATAGCCAGCATGTCCAGCAGCAAAGACGCCGTCCTCACTCGAGTTGGCAGCGCAGTATCTACCAAGCTGAGGGGCAGTTGACATGATCACAAGGTTATCTTGCGAAAGATGTCCCCACAGAGTTGCAAGCATGTCCTCTCTTTGCTCAGGAGTAATGTCGAGAGCCTTATCATCCCTTCCCCTGCCTGTTGGTATGAAGTTGAAAGCATTGAACCTCGTGCAACCAACATCTGAAGTGAATCTGATGAGATCCTCAAGCTCATCGAAATTGAGCTTGGTGATGGTTGAGGCTATTCCAATTTCCACACCTTCTATGCCCACAGAAGCTTTTATGCCATCGACAATCCGATGCCAGCATTGTCTTCCTCTAAAGGCATCATGCTTATCGGGATCCACACTATCAAGACTTACCTCGATGTACTCGACTCCGGCATCGCGAAGGCGCTTTGTCATATCGTGGCCAAGAAGAGTTCCATTGGTAGCGATTGTTATAAACATTCCATGCTCACGTGCACGAGTGATGACTTGCCAGATGTCGGGGCAAACAAGGGGCTCGCCGCCTGAAAGTGCAAGGATGGCAACGTCCATTTCACCAAGCTCGTCAACTATGCGAAGCTTCTCATCAAGTGTGAGCTCATCATCTCTCTTGCGTCCAGCGTTCTGGTAGCAATGGCGGCATTTGAGATTACAGGCTTGAGTTATGTTCCAGACAACCATAAGAGGAGCGCAGAAAACCTGAGGGCGGCGCAATCCAACCTTTCCAATACTGTATGTGGTGTTGATGATGGCTCTCAAGGTTGGTGGATCACCAAAGACTTTCTCCCTAAGAAGCTCCTTATCAGCTCTGGCTTGGCGTCTTATGATCTCAACGAAGGCATGGGGAATGAGATAGCGCAGACGATTGCCTATACCATTTTTTTGAGAGCCGTAGTTTAGCAAAGCCTCTTCAAGAAATGTTCTACCTCCTTTTTCAACAGATGTCATCCATCTAAAGATCGCTCTCACGAGGCGATTGGAAAGCACCTTCTCGAGCTTGTAAGGATCAGGGAAATAGGCGCATGGGATACGATTATCTTGAAGATTGCCGGAGTGCTCAGGATCAGAAGCCATGATTCTAACCCTCCGGTAGGATTAACATTAGCAAAATAAGCTACATGGGTTGATTGTGTCAAGCCAAACATCGCAAGTATTGGTTCTTGCGATGGTATTATGATGGCAATCTCGAGAGCATTTGGGTTATACTAACGGGAACGAATACACGCGGGGAGTGTATAACAAAGCAGGTGCGCCCTTTTATTGCTTAGAAGGAGGACACATGAAAACCGCGTTCATCGTTGCTTTCGCTCTTCTTGGATTGGCTGCATCGCTTGGAGCTCAACCCCCAATGGGTGGAATGAATGTGCAGGTGAGTATATCTGGTACGGTCGTGGATTCAGTCTCGAGTGAACCTCTTAAGTTTGCCAATGTAATGCTTTATGATTTCAGAGATAGCCTGATAACGGGAACAATAACTAATGACATGGGGCGCTTCACACTTAAGAATTTGCGACCGGGAATCTACAAAGTGAGTGTTAAGTTCATGGGATTCCATAAGAAGACCATTGAAAGAGTAAGGGTTGGTCCGAGGCAGCCAGAAGTTGATCTCGGTGTTATAGCATTGAGACCCGCTGTTCTCAGCGTTGGTGAGGTGGAGGTAACAGCTGAGCGACCTGAGATAACCTATAAGATTGACCGTAAGGTCATAAATGTAAGCAAGCAATACACGCGGACATCAGGCACCGCTGTTGATATCCTTGAGAATGTGCCGTCAGTTACAGTTGATGTTGATGGCAATGTAAGTCTTCGGGGAAGTGGCAGCTTCACTGTGCTCATCGATGGCCGACCAACGCCACTTCAGGCAAACGAAGCTCTTCAGCAAATCCCCGCAACTACAATTGAGAGCATTGAGATAATAACCAATCCTTCGGCGAAATACGACCCCGATGGCATCGCGGGGATCATCAACATAATTCTCAAGAAGGGTAAGCTCAGAGGTATGAGTGGAATTTTCAATTTGAATGGAGGGCTGGACTATAAGTATGGCGGTGATTTCCTATTAAGCAAAAAGGGTGATGGTATCACCTACACTTTTGGGGCTGACTTCAACAATCGTGAATTCCCTGGGAACATGGAATCTGAGAGTCAAACCGGCTGCCCTGGCTGTGCTGACCTCATCAAGTCAAAGGGAGCAATGCGCTGGCAGTGGCGGCCCTATGGGATTCATGGGGAGGTCGATTGGAGGGCTGATGAATCCAACAGCATCACTGCTGGACTGCGGTGGGGCGGGCGTCGAATGGAAAGAAGTTCCAATGTTACCTTCCATGAATATGACATAATGGGAAATCCTCCTTATGAATACTTCAGCCGCGGAGGCTGGAAGCGCTCAGGGGACTTCTACATGGGTAGTTTCACTTACAATCATAAGTTTGCACGCAAAGGTCACGAGCTCACGGCTGAGGCAACTATGAGTCGGAGCGAAGGTGACGAGGTATCGAAGACCGAGACATTTGAACTCGATGGTACACAGAAGTCAGGGCAGCGTGAGACAGAAACCGGCCCATGGCGGCGGATTCGAGCAAAGGCTGACTATGTGCTTCCACTTGATGAGAAATCTAAAATCGAAGCTGGTTACCAGGCGCGCCTCGATGCCTCTAAGACCCAAACCAAGACTTATGAGTACGATACCTCAAGCGGTGAGTATGAGTATAGGCAAGATTTTAGCCACAAGACTGAGTACGATCGTGACATCCAATCCATCTATGCAATGTTCTCATCGAATCCTGGCAAGTTTGGTTATCAGATTGGCTTGCGAGGTGAGTACACTTATCGCTCAATGCACCTTATCGACACCGATGAAAACTTTAAGATCGATAGAATAGATCTCTTTCCCACGCTCCATGTTTCATACCAGCATTCAGCTGGAACGCAATTTATGGCAAGCTATAGCCGGAGAATAAGGCGTCCACGCAACTGGCATCTTGAGCCATTTCTAACGTGGTTTGATGCAAACAATGTGCGCAAAGGTAACCCAGATCTCAAACCAGAGTACACTGACTCCTACGAAGCGGGTTTTCAGCAGAACTCCGGGCGCAGGATGCTTTCACTGGAGGCTTATTATAAGGTAACCCATAACAAGACCGAGCGTATACAATCGGTATATGAGGATCAGATTCGCCTTCATACAATTGAAAATGTGGGGAAGGATTATGCACTCGGTGTTGAACTCATGCTAAATATCGGACTGATGGGATTCTGGAATGTGAATGTTATGGGGACTGCATATGACTACCGCATAAAGGGAAAGGTTTTGGGTGAAGATTTCTCTGACGAGAGTTTCTCCTGGAATGCACGACTCAACAACACCTTCAGGCTTGGAAAGGCGACACGTGTTCAATTCAATGCGATGTACAATAGCTCCAGGCCTTCAGCACAGGGCACGCGCAAGAGCTTCTTCCTCACAGATGCAGCGATCAAACAAGATCTTATGGGCGGGAGTCTTTCGATTTCACTTCAGGCAAGGGATCTCTTCTCAACCGGCAAGTTCGATCATACTACAGAAGGGGAAGGTTTCTACGACCACAGAACTTTCACTCGCAAGTCACCGAGTCTTACATTTACACTCTCTTATAACGTCAACAACTATAAGAAGAAACGTGAGGAGGGGCGTGAGGAAGTTCCCGAGATGATCCAGGAGGGCGAATTCTAGGGCTTGCCACTCCCTGCCCTGCTGGGAAGTGTCCAGGGGCGGAGCCGCTCTTGGCGGTTTTGTCTTTCTCACGGGTTTACACAAGGCGTCTTTGCTGATAGCATGGATTCAAGCGCATGAGATGGACTTACGGTTGCACAGGTCGTGAGCAATGGATGAGAAAAGATCCAAAGATGAGCAGGCCAGAGATGTCAGTTTTCTTGAAGCTTTTGAGGAACCACGGCGCTCGCGGGCTGCCACCCTTGCAATCTGGATTGTGATTGTTGCTGTGGCTTCTCTGATTATTCTCAGACAGGGCAAGTCCCGTCACCATCCCACAATGAGTCCAGAACAAGAGCAGCGTTTCGCTGCGCGATTCGATTCACTTTGCAAAGTCTCGCTCTATCCTGTTGTCTGGCGAAGCGGGACCTTCGTCCATTCCCGGTTTGAGGGTAATTTTGAGAAGTGGACTTTGACAATTAGCTCGCGCGATTGGCAATTGCGTGATGAGGCAGCTCGCAAGGATCTTGTCGCGCTGATATGGAATGCCTATCGTGCAACCCGTGAGCAGGCTGGTGGCGATCCTGATAACGCCATGCTCGTAATCGATGATGAAAATGGTAACGTACTTGCTGAAGCCACCCCCACGAGCATCACCGTCCACTAATCAAAGTGACAGCCAAAGATGTGGGCTTCTTCCCGCTGTGAGCCGGGCGCCTTCCTTGTGAGCAAGCATTCAAGGTCCGAGCATGCATAATGGTAGCTTCGAAACCCGGCTCGAGTCAAAACGTAGCTTTCCGTGTCATATCCCAAAGACGCACCTGTTCTTTTGGATCCGCTCCCGAATGCGTTCCATGGGGTTCACTCGGTTAAGGCAACTTTGGATAGCCTAAGCTTTCAAGAAGATCACCAGCTATGCACCAAGCTTCGGTGAGCCTTTCCTCGGGCTGTCGCGCTGCGGCTATGCCGACTGTGCTAGCATTTGCATCTTTAAGGCGCTTGAGGAACTTTCGACTCTCACCGACACCGAGAAAGTCAGCAATTGTGTGCGATCCCGATTGGCTCAGTTAGGACTGTCTCGTATCTTAGCTCCAAATATCTTCCTTTCCCAAGGTGTTGTCCGCACCCCCTTGCACGCAATACCATGGTCTTCCACATCCAAACGCATCTCGCATAGCGCGAGGAAGCGATAAAAGCATCCTCCTCGTGTGGCAAAACCCACCAGGGGATAAGGTAATCTCCGTGGCGCCGCCAAATGCCAATTTCGGCGTTCTTATTGGCTGCAATTGCTTCATCGGTAAGGACTGTATCTGACAGAGCGTCAGGTATGTACGGTCAAGGGAATCCGCTGCATCCCTTCCATCACGAATTATGTGGATGAACTTCGAATTTGGAAAGTGCTTAGCGAGGGGTTCTATCGCAAAACAAAGGAAGGGCTCCTTATGGCAAAAAAGTGCTCCTTCGACCCCGCAAAACTTCAACAATCCTTTCACGCCGAAAGTATCTTCTTCGCCAGAAGGCTTGCCAGAAAATGTCACGGATCACAAGCAACAAATAGGAAAGATGCTGATTGGCTACTGCCTTGCTTCCCAAAATGTGGACTAATCTAGGTGGAAGGAGGATGCCAAGAAACTCCTCAACTTGCTCAATTCTGGCGATGGCCTTTGAAAGCAGAGTCGTCCCCGATCTTGGGTAACCCAGAATAAACACAGGCCCGTGTTCATCAAGAAGATAAGGCGAATCTTCAAGCGGTAAACCAAGATTTGTCATCATTGTCTTATCGTTGAGCTCAGGCACAAGAGTATAATTCCGTACCAGTTTCGTGTCCTGCTATGACTTGCGTTTCAGGAGTGTTTGACCTAGATCCTGCCTTTGCAGCGATACCTTATGTAGGCGGCGAGCTTCTTTCCGAGGCTCTTCCAATCGTACTTGTTGACGGTTGAATCCCATTCGTCTTGCCATGCCTGGTATCTTGTATCGGCTATTGTCGTTGTCCAAGCTTTTATATCGGGTTCGACGAGATGGACATACGGCAGATTGAGCTCCCTGAGTCCTTTGAGTGGGGTTGCAACCAATTGTTTTCTTGCTGCTCCATACTCAATGGCCTTTATGGGGAAACAGACGTCTGTGTGAGGATCGATCTTGTAAGGCATAACACCGACATCTATTGCCTTAAAGTACTCCGGGATGTTGGCGACAGGCACGGGTCCTGTAAAGATTACATCGGCAATGCCTTCTGTGGATGTTTTGGCTTTTGCTTTGGGAATGTCAGTACCCGGTCCGACAATGAGGAGGGTTGCCTCAGGTATAACCTCTCTTAATTCCTTGAAGACCTCTAGCAGGAAGATCAACCCAGACCAATCGGCGTGGTTGCCAATATAGCCGATCACAAAGCGCCCGTCCAGTCCGAGTTCCTGACGAAGCCTTGTGCCATCAGCACCTCTTAAGTGTGCAATGTCTGCTCCGTTTCCAATCACTTCGGCTTCCATGTCATATCTCGCCAGCTCGTCGCTTAGGGCCCGGGTTACCGTTGTTATTCCAGCTGCACGTTCTGCCTGCTTTGCCCAGCGCCTGAGCTCGCGATGGGGAGGCAGATCAACTATATCAATTATGTGTGATACACAAACGTTGCGAGAGTTGACGAGGCTTAACTCGTTGAAGACAATCTGTATTCCAAACTTTCGGATTATGCGGTTGACGATTGCTGTGTTTAGGGATCGAAGGACCTCGGTACCGGGTCTTCGAATGTAAAGCAGTGGGGTATGGATCAGCTTGATGTCAGATCTCTGCTCCAGGCGTTGGCGGGTGAAAAGAGAGCCCAACTTGGATAAGGCCCTGTAAACAATTGGTGTCTGCTGGAAGCTCTCGGGACGCCAGGCAAGCAGGTAGACGTCGAAGTCTTGAGCGAGTGCTTTGGCGAGGGCTTCACCGCGTGTGACAAGAATGGGTGTTGGTGCTGTGTGGGGAATAACAAGCAGTCTGGATTTCGGCATCTCTCCAGTTCCTTCTGTCGTCACCATCTGGACTTGCACTGAGCCCGGCCGTGTATCGTAGCATAAGGTAGCCTGATTTTCAATCCAAGTCCCCGCTTTGCAAGATGAGCCGTGGGGTCGGAGCTAAAAATCTGCACTTTGTGATTTCTGGCATGATTGTTGCTAGTGCCCATCTGGTGCCATAGTCCGATATCCGGTTATGTAGCGACGGCACATAGACAGACCGCTAGATAGACGCATTTCCATCACAAAGCGAAGGTGCATCGCCGAACGCAGGCGAACCGCAAAGTGTGGAGAAAGGTGGCATTGCTACGTACAATATCCTCATGCAAAACGTGGAACAGGTCTAAAGCAAGCTAAACATGCCCATTTGGGGTTCTCTCCGTCTGCTAAGCAGGCACACGCGTTACGAGGTTCTCAACGAAGAGCTCAATTATTGTTGGTCGGAAATTGGTGGGAAGTTTAAGCCCTTTGAGGCGTGTCTCAAGTGATGAGAGCTTGTCCTCGACCAATGCCCTTAGATAATCACGATTTCGCGGATACCAGAACAGCTTGAAGAAACCTCTGTTGGCAAGACCATATCGCGTATACCATCTGTAAAGGGATTTCCAGGCACTCACCCACATATTCTGAAGATTTAACGGATTAACCTTCTTTGGTTTGAAGACAACATGTGTACCGTCATAAAGTGACCAGTCATGCGTCATTATTCTGTGCTGGCTTTCAAGTTCGTTGAAAAGCGGTGTTCCGGGGATAGGATAAAGAATCGAAAACGTCGCTGTATCCATATGTGTCTGTTTGATGAAGTTCACAGTTCTTTCTACTGTTGAATTGTCGTCATTGTCCATCCCGAGAATGAACATACCATTTATCTTTATGCCAACATCGTTTGCAACCTTCATCGCCTCTTTTATGTCGTTGACAGTCTGAGCCTTGCTGTAATCTCTAAGATTCTCATCATTTATCGATTCAACTCCAACATGGAGTTTCTTAAAGCCAAGTTGCTTCATCACGGTCAAAAGCTCAGGATTCTTGTTGATAATGTTTACACGAGTTTCGGCGCTCACGTAACGAAAACGGACGCCGCATCTTATGAGATTCTCCATGAAAGGCATTGTATTCTCAACATTGAGGCCGAAGAGATCGTCGTTGAAGAAGAGCACTTCCTGTCCAGACTTCCTTCTTGCGATGAGTTCTGCAGTCATGCTTTCGGGAGATCTTGTACGATATTTTCTTTCGAAGACAGTGGGAACCTGGCAGAAGGGGCAATTGTATGGACATCCCCTCGATGCAGAAACGGGGAAATAGGTTATCTTGTGATGATCAGCAACGATGCTGAAGTCAGGATAAGGGAGGTTGTCAATATCGACTACTTCACCATGGATTATCTTCTCTTTAAATCCGCCTTCGAAAACCTTGACAATGATCCCTTCTGCTTCCTTCGTGACAACATGATCACAGAATTGAGCGGCTTCTTCAGGCATGGCTGTTGCATGCATACCGCCAATCACTATCTTAGCATTTGGTTTTGCCTGCCTGATCTGCTGCGCGTAGATATAACCAGTTAAGGCCGATGGCGTAAGGATTGAGATTCCAAAAGCATCTGCTTCGAGAATTTCTCGCTTGAGGTTGCCTTTCCAATCGACCGCTCGCGTGACATTCTCATCATAGATTCTCACATCATGTCCCGCCTTACGCAGAATTGTGCCGAGATAGATGACGCCAATGTTGGGTATTCGGATGCCTCCAAGTTTGTACATATTGAGCTGGGGACCTGGAACGATAAATGCGATTTTCATTTTACTTCCTAACAATGTTGGTGGGTAACAAGGTGCTCATTCCGCATCTGGGGATAGCTCCTCACCTTCCCTCATAGGTAAAGCTAAGCTCATCCGAATACAAAAGTAAAGGGGTCGGAGCTAAAAATCTTCAAAATGCAGGTTTTTTAGCTCCGACCCCATTTTGGGCGATTTGAAGATTTCTAGCTCCGACCCCGGGTGGATGGAGCAATTCGGTTGGGAAGATGGCAAACCAGGCGAGAGGTATTACAATCGGAGCAAAGGGCAGGAAGAGGCGCACCTCCGTGACGATGGCAACAAAATAATGAAGTACAATGTAGGGCGGAAGCAGCCGGAGTGCGCGCCTTAGCATTGTCGGACCGCGCTTGGCTCCGACGAAGGCAATTACCCATAGGGCACCATAGAGTACAACAAGATGGAGCGTCGGAAACCATGTCCTAAGGTTACGCCTGAGGGTGAAGACCTCGCAATAGTAAGGCCTCGCACCATAAGCCATGCGAATGCTTCCGTAAACGATTATCCAACATCCAACGAGCAGCAACGAGCGGACGATCAAGCGTCCAAGTGGCTCAGTCTTCCATCTTGCAAGAAAGTAAATCGCTGGAATCATGAGCGTAGTTTCACGATTAACTGTTCCGATGAGTATAAGGGGGATAAGCAGGCGATCACGTTCGAGTGCGATTGCCCGGAGAGCGAGAATGAATATGAGAAGATTGAAGGTATCGCTCTCCTGAATAACCTTGAAATATGTGAAAGGTAGGATTGCAGCGAGTGCGAGTGCTCCTGCGGCGGCTGCTCCAGGTCTGAACCAGGTGCGGAGGTATCGATCAAAGAAGAAAAGCGAAAGGGCAGTGAATGCTGCGCGCACAATGAAGTAAGGAAGCGGAATGTAGGACGTTCTGAGAAGAAGCCTGATCAATTCGGCTATCCAGGGCGTAAGTGGCCGGTATTGATTTGGAGCCGGTGCTGTCGCATTGATCATCTCTGCGTGCCAGGTTGGGAAACTTCTCAAGTCAGCAATGCGTGTCCAGACGAAGGCACTGGCAATTCCGAGGCCGACATAGAGCATAATGAGTGCGAATGTTTCACCTCGAAGCCCTGTTGTCTGCGCCGGAATGCTGCCGGATAGGAAGGCCTGTTCTTGGCTATCCCTAGACACTGCCACTCTCCCGGCTTGTAGCCTCCTGTGATCTCTCGTGACGCTACCCTATATGTTTGTGACCAATGTTATAGGATGCGCCATATTTTTCTCAAGCAGTAAGATTTCGATTGTCGTGCCTATGGATGGGTAGCTTCTTTGATTGTTTGTGCGGTCAGGTAATGGTGGGTCAGGCCATGGTAGTAGAGATCTCAGTCATCATTCCCACAGGAGGTAGTGAAGAAGATTGGATGAAGTCTTCGTTATGAGCCTAGATGAGATGCAACTGAGTCAGCTTTTCATCGGTCTCGAGAAGCTATCGCGGGTGATGAGGATTTTTGATCCATCACATGTGACTCAATTGAACCCATTCCAGTAAGGAGGCTGGGAGGGGATGTGATCATAGTTGGCGAACAGAGAAGAGCTTTTGCGGCCTCGCTGTGCTCGATTTTACTTCTGCAAGGCGTGTTGCAGGTGGATTCATGAATGATGCGAGCGCAGGAGGATATTGCTTGCTCAAGTGGACTATCGCGCTGTCTTGAAACCCGGTTAGGATATTATGTGGCGAACAGAGACGAATCCGCGCTTCTCTGTACGAATCACACCATTTGCTCGCCTCATGTACCTTGCTTTCGAGGATCTGATTGGGAGTTTCTCGAGGAATACTTCTTAGCGTCGATGATTACCGCTCCAGCGCCCAATGCGGGACAGTTTCTCCGGAGAGACTCTAAGGGTTACAGTGATGTGTTCGCTACACTTTGGATGCGTAGCGGCTATATTTTAGCCGCGGCTCAATGGCGGGGCATAAGGCACTTCTACTAGGTGCTTGGGGTTGCGGGGTTTTCGGGAATCATCCGGGTGATGTTGCGGATGCACCGGGGTCGGAGCTAAAAATCTTCAAAATGCAGTTTTTTAGCTCCGACCCCATTTTGGGCGATTTGAAGATTTTTAGCTCCGACCCCGAGATTTAGCTTGCCAAGGGGATGCGATGGGGCTACGCTTCGCACGGGCGGGCATAGTGCCGGCTGGTACCACTCCAATTGTTCACCACAACCCCGCCGCAAAGTAGTCCTCTTTGGAAGGAGGCAAGCTATGAGATGGACGCTCCACGCAGTACTGATTCCGGTGGCATTGTTCCTACTGGCAGGATCGGCTCTTGGGATCGATCAAACCTACTACGATGCCACAAACAGCATCATCGATCGAGCCAATCCTGTTGGCACAAAGTGGCATGAGCTTTACCCCAACTACTGCATTGCGCCTTTTACCATCACCGATTGGAAGGACAACGGCGACGGCATCTTGAGCCCGTGTGATACCATCGTCATGCAAGGACCTGATCTCACCGAATCGTGTGAGCACGTGGTTGAAGTTACCTATACGCTTGAGCTCACACCCTTACAGGATCCCATCGTTGATACCTGGTGGGACTTCACCGAGCATAGCGAAGGCCTAGATCCTCTCGAGAATCCAGTCTGCTCATTCTGGGTTGAGATTCATCCAGACTTCGGAATCACGTGGCACATCGATTACTGGGAGGATAACGGCTCAGGTAGGCTTGACTCATGCGATGTAGTTGTTGATGACACTGGGCTTTCATTTCACGTTGAAGGCGTCCATACCGACATCGTGACCGAACCCACCAGTGGTTGTCCGATTCAGCCTTCCACCTGGAGCACGATAAAGGACTTATTCAGATAAGAGTACGAGTATTTTCCTCGTTCGGGTGAAGTCACCAGCCCTTAGGCTATAGAAATATACGCCTGGTGCGACGCGCTGTCCGTCGTCACCGGTTCCATTCCATGTGACGGTGTAAACGCCAGGCTGCTTTCTGCCCCTATCGAGCGTCGCCACTTTTCTTCCTTGGACATCATAGACATTGAGGTTGACATCACTCGCGCGTGCTATCTTATAGGTAATGTGAGTCACCGCGACAACAGGATTGGGGTAGTTTTGAGAAAGGCCCCACGCATAAGTTTCTTCCCTCATACCGGCAGTACCACCTCCACCACTGCCATTTGAAGGTAATCCGAAAAGATCCTCGAGAACGAACATTATGAGATCTACTCTACCCGAGTAGGTGCCGGCATCAAAGTCAGGAGCAGGCGGCAGGGTAGAACCCGTGCAATAGGATTCTTCATGGACAATACTTGCGCAAAGGTCAAAGTTTAGAAAGACGCACTGTCCAGCATTATGGGATTCTGTATAGATAGCCATCTGCGAGCCTTCAAACCCAGCGCGAGGATTGAGGATATTGAGCAAAGGCTGCGCCACGTAGCCTGCCGGTGGGAGAGAATCCACAGTCACGTAGCTCATATCCTTAAGATATGGGCATTCGCGGTAGATGATCATAGAATCAACTGCCGCACTTACAGCAACGGGCGTCCCGAAGACCGAGATGGCGTCAACTGCTTCGAGGTAGAAATAGGGCTTACTGAAAGCACCTTCAGCTTCATCCAGATAGTTGCACCCGAGTATTCCATGGAGGAATTCACCACTGAGGGAGTCCTCACCCACCACAGCCATGTCATATGCGATGCGATCCCCGCAGATGATGGCTTTACCGCCTGCTGCAAGATACTCACGGAGAGCACGTTGGGACTCAGCACGGAAGAGATAATTGGAAAAGTAGGGACCCGTAAACCATACGACAGCGTCGTAGTAGTCAAAGGCAGTTGGATTTATTCTGATATTGCTCCCCGCCCCACCTATGTCGAACTTATCGTAGCAGTAACCAGCGTCTTTTAGCACCTGCTCGTAGATATTTTCAAGATACCGTGAGCGATAGCCCTGAGCAAGACACTCAGCATAGTCATAGTTCTTCCTTCCATAGCCATCAACAAGCAGGATCTTGGGGCCTTCATAGGATTCTGGATAGATGGGGAAGATAGCGAATTCCAAGTAGTCATCCACCCTGCCCGTGTGATCAGGATCTGTTGGATCAGCCCGACGAGGGAAGTAAGCCTCATTACCAGCACCATCAGTTGCCTTGACGTAATACCATACGGTGCCTCCCCTGATCCATCTATCAAGCCCGAAGTCAGTTGGGCAAAATGTTCCATAATAATCTCCACCCATCTCAGGGTGGTATGGATCCGACGGATATTGCATCTGCATGTCAACTGACACCCACGATGCTCCCTCATCTACGCTTCCATATAGCCTCACACTCGCAACTCCATCTCGATCAATCACATAGATATAGAGCTGGTCTAATATAGGAAGCGTCACGTCATCGTATGGTGGTCCCGAGTAACGAGCGACGGTATCCGGATCGTTGGCGTCAAAGAAGGAATTGTAGGCGCAAAGGCTATCATGGAAGGTATCGTGGAACATATCGATTGAGCGCATTGAGAAGACAGTTGCGTTCTTATCAAAAAAGCCAATGGAGACATTATCAATTTGATAATCAGTCCCCTTATGCTTGCCTCGGCAGGCATCGCCTGGTCTCGAGACATCAGCGATGTCCCAGGCAAATTGCATCGAGTCAGGTGGTGTGTCGTAAAAGGAGGAAACACCCTCATTGAGATCAAACATCCAGAAGTAGCATCCACCGTCGCATATCCAGAAGGGATACTCGTACCACGGACACCATCTCCCATAAGAACTGTCATAGAAGCGAACGCGATATGCCGTGTAGTCGCAGGTATAGTCAAGGGAGCAACGGAAATCGTCCCATTGGACAACGCACCCGCTGTTTTGCATTGGGATAGATGGAGTCATGAGCCTGTAGAACCAACCATTCCGCCAAGCCGCTCCACCAGGATATCCTCCCTCAGGTCTTGCTCTGAAGGCAATTGAGGAGTCAAGCATGCAGGTGACACGATCTCCCCCGTCTCCACCCTCGTATGGTGGATCGGCATCATGAACCATGTGCCACTGATCAATCACACCAGGTGGATCAACAAGGTGCCAGTAGCTGGTATCAAGTGTACCGGATTCGAAATCTTCCGTGTATCTTTGACTGTCGCCCCAGACCCAGACGTTGTCGATGAAGGCAGCTCCATCGGTATCCCCCCGTCCGTCAGCGTCGCTCCAGGCTGCGTCGGAGACAAAGCGCCAGCGGAAGCGTGGGGCGGACGTTATCTGGAGGGTGTCAGGTGTGATCACACGGTAGAATGCAGGGAGATCTGGATCGAACCGCTTCTGCCAGTCGCAATTTGTAAGGTTGTCGATGTCGGTGTTACCCCAGTAGTCGGGATTTCCTCCACTGCCAAGCCCACATTCTGGACCAGGATTGTTGCTTGTTGCATTGAACGCTGCAAGAGTTACCCAGGATGAGCCATTCCAGACGTCAACATAGAAGTAGTCATACTTGCATTCGACATCGTAGCGTGGATCGAAAAGAAGCGTGCAGCCATTGGCCACAGTGAAGGATTCAGGCAGGCGAAGCTCGACATGGCAATTCCAGTTGTTGCCATAGCCTGGGGTATGACCAGTCCACGTTCCACATTCCACAGGATAGCCATCAATCCACAGTGAGTCCGATCCACACCAGAGGGCATAGTTACCGCAATATGGTCGCTGGTCAGTCCGATAAGTATCGACATGCCAGAAGTTGATACCTGTCTCGGAAGGTTGGGCGCGCACATCGATGTGGCGGAAGCACTTTGTATCCCAAGGAGGAAGTGTCCCGCAGGAGTCACCATTCTCAAAGCACCATGTCTCAAGAGGACCCGGTCCACCTGTTACCTCTCCCCCATGCCCCATGTAGGGGTCGCCCGGGCACGCAGTCGAGTCAGCATGAATCCTTAGCCAGGTCGTGTCTCCCGCAACCGAATAGACAAGTGGAGCAAAGGGCAACGTCTGGGTGGGGAAGGGTGCACCGAGAGGTATGGTGGGTGGGCGCAGGTCAGATACACACTCAGTTGTTGCAAAGGCAGACGATGTGAGAGTAAGTGCTAAGCCAAAGACGACGAGGTGATGGAGGACAGTCAGTCTCATCTCTGCCTCCTTTCGGTGAGAAAGGTGGGTTCAGATATTGCCGCTCGTCTTGTGTATTATACCACAACCCGGTCGAGGTGTGAACCTGCGAAATCGGGGGTCATCGGGGGTGGGAGCCAAAAACGCGCGTTTTGCAGCTTCTTGGCTCCGAGTCCACTGGCTACGGAGGATAAAGGAGTTGCTGATCCAAACAGCGACGGAGACGCCGGCAGGACCGGTAGTCAATCCCACCGCTTTCACAGAAGGTGTCAGGGAAGACAGATAGAGGGCAGTTCAATTGATTTCAACTCCGGATTTCGGTTAGGCTGGTATCGAGTCAAAACTGCGCGCTTATTCAGGGCATCGCCGGGAGTCGAAGACCCTATCCAGATGGAGTCGAACCATAAACTTACAGATAGAAGTGTCTCGTAGTTGAGCAAGGGACGTGCGATCTTGCAGTGCTTAACTTTGCTTCCGCGCGTCGTGTTGCCGGTGGATTTCCGAGTTGCGCGAGAGCGCAAGGGGAGGGCTTGGCAACGGCTGATGGCTCATGGCATCAACGCATGGCTGGCCTTTTCGCAAGGTGCAACAAGGAATCGGCAACGGGCATAGTGTTGAATTTACCCCTACGGCTGGTATGATGTGTACTGGTAAGGAGATCGTAGGAAACTGCGGGGCCAAACAGTCACAAGTGAACACCGGCGCAGGATAGAACCTCGGACATGTGCAACCAAGGTAGGCAAGCGATGACGACAATCTGCTTGGATCCGAAAATACCCCTGGGAAGGATCAAGCCCACCGATGTTAAGGCTGCCGTCGACGCATTCAACTCGAGATACGGAGAGATGGAACAGGTGCTGTGGCGGCTTTCAAGAGCTGCAGTTGACGCTCTTCTTGCCGGGAAGGATTCCCAGGCAATCGAGAAATTGGTCTGGACAGTCAGGAGTTGGTGGGGAGTGCAGGGAGTTCGGAAAGAGACCAAAGTCAAGGCTGCAGCCACGCTTCTCGAGTTTGACTGGACCGAAAGCATGTTTGAAGCAAGCCTTGATCTTGAGTTCGATAGCAAGAATTTCGCTGTTCGGCGAGTTGCCGAGTTTGTGGAAGGTATGAGGAGACGAGGGGTAGCTCGTCGCGAATGGTCGCTCGCTTCCAAGGTTCTTCACTGGCTCATGCCATGGCGAGTCCCGGCGTATGATGGTTTCGTTAGAGGTACGCTTGGAGTCCCCTCGGGTATTGATAATGGGCTTGCGTATTCGTTTGTCGTAACGCTTGAATACGGTCTAGCTCATGAGATTCTGCAACAGGGCGAGGAATGGTTTGGCGATATTGAGCCCCGATCACCTTTTCGGGCTTTGGATAAGTATCTCTGGTGGCATGGCGGTGGCAGTGCTGACCGTGCCGTGGTGGTGAAGAATCCCTGGCGCGTCCTCGACCCGCTCAACACCTGATAGCAGTTAGGCATAGCAGACACGGGGGAAAGGGGGCACGAATGAACCGAGAAAAGAGGCTATTGAGAGACATTGCCCGCGAGGTAAGCCGGGGGCTTCGGAGCCGGAGGATTGGACAGCCGTTGAAACTGAGGAAGAAGCCATCAATCACGGAAACAGACACGGACGGCTTTTGTGCAACTCTTGGTCTCATCCAGGGCAAGTCATGCGATCTGGAGATATGGCTCGACCGCTATCCCGGGCTCGATAGGTCAATTTTCTACTACGGATTCGACTCCGAGAAAGAGGGTCCTATCCGCTCGCTTGCTCGGGCTGCCTCGAGGGAGCTGGGTCCTCACGGGAAGCTATGTGATAGGGACTATAAGCTGCATGAAGGGAGGTACCGGCTTCGTGCACCTATGAGAAGGGATCGGTTTGGACGCCCTTTCCTTGAGTGCTATCCTAACAAGAAGGCGTTTTTCTATGGTATATACGACGACGCAGAGGTGCCACCTGAAGGCAAAGACAGAGATCGGCTAGTAGAGCGCATCGTGGGATTCTTCGAGAGCGTGCTAACATCTCTGCCTGAATTCAGTGCGCCTGAACTCAACCATGATGTCTATCCTAAGATAGAGAATCGGAAAGTTGTGGCTTCTCATCTACGGAGGGAGAGAAGTGGGTATCTCGCCACCCGTCGGAAGCAGGCGGATGGGTACACGTGTCAGATCTGTGGCTTTCATTTTGAGGATGTCTATGGTGAGCTTGGGCGCGACTTTGCTGAAGCGCACCATATTGTTCCACTTGCAAAGTACGACGAGGTGCGGCGCACAACTGTTGATGATCTTATTACGGTCTGCTCCAACTGCCATCGGATGCTGTATCGAATGAATGGAACGCGAAAGGACCCACTCATATTGAAGCAGAGGGTTCGCAAGTTTGTCAGAGCAGCTCGTCGCAAGGGGCATACCTCATCTAGGAAGAGGAAACCGAGAAGGTAGAGCCCCACGACGTCTGGAGTATCTTCCCTTGAGCAGTCGTTCAAGGACATTTGCGTTGCGGACGGCTCAACCACCAGACCAAAGCCCCAGGTGGCTTGCATCCTCAGGTGATCCCCCGAGCGATTCATTCTTTCTTGAGAATAGGTGAGTATCCATGTAAAATGGTGATCGCGGGACGGTGTATGGCCAGAATTGGTTCAGGGCTGGGCTGAGTCGTTTAGGTTCGACGCAATGCAAGCAAGGGCGAGAATACTTTCAGCGCGATGAAGCAAGGGAGATCTATACGTGCAGGATGCCGATCTCCAAGGGATCAAGCAGTTACTTAGTGAGTACGACTCGGTTGAGAAGGGTTGTAGTTTCTTTCGACAGCTGGGTTATGAGGTTTTGGATCCGCCTGTTTCCTTCTCGCTTGAGGATCTCCCTCAAGGTGCGACTGAGTCGATCCGTGATGTCTATGAGCTTGTGAATGTCGGTCGGCCATCACCCTTCCGCGTCTTCCATGTCCAGCTGGAGGATGGAGCGATCCGCCGAACACCCATCCGGAGATTCCTCGAGGCGTTCTATCGGCATCACCCTCAGGGCGAGAATCTCTTCGTGTTCTCTTCGAAGGACCGTTTTGATGAGCTGGCATTCGTGTCCCCGGTGCGCATCCCTGATCCCCGAGATAGTGCGAAGGTTCGCCTTTGGCTTCGCTACCTCCAAGTGCAAAGGACTGATCCCTACCGGACTGATCAGGAGGTTCTAAGTCGGATCCGGGCAGACGGGATACGCGACGCAACTAAGATTTGGGAGCTTCACAGAGAAGCCTTCAGTGTCCAGCGCGTCACGAAGGACTTCTTCAAGGACTATAGCAAGATCTTTGGACTTGTAGCCAAACATCTTACCGAGATGCATCCCAAGAAGGGCTCCGAGTGGGCTCGCAGCTACGCTCACCAGCTTCTCAACCGCATCATGTTCATCTATTTCATTGCACGGAAGGGATGGCTGTTGGGACCGGACGGTGGGCCAGACCGGAACTTTATGCGCAACTTCTGGGAGGCGTATCGAGAGGCGAAGCTAGCATCAAGGCGAAAGCGCGACACCTTCCACCGCGACTGGCTCTCAGTACTCTTCTTTGAAGCTTTTAACAACAGGTGGCAAAACCGCGCTGAGTATCGCAAACGCTTTCCTGATTGGCTCATCAAGTCGCTTTCCCAAGCACCTTACCTCAATGGTGGTCTCTACACGGAGAACCGAGAAATCGATGGCTCCCTTCAGAAATATCTTTCAGATGAGGTGTTTGAATATCTCTTCGAGAAGTGGACCGACAACACTCCCCTCGGACTCTTTGAGCGTTACAACTTCACGGTCGTTGAAAGCGGACGCTTCGACGAAGAGGTTGCAGTTGACCCCGAGATGCTCGGAATGGTTTATGAACGTTTGGTTAACATTGCCTTCGAGGTCGGCCAGGAAGCTGAAGAAACGGACCGCAGGGGTGAGGCTGGTATCTTCTACACCCCGCGCACAGAGATTGATCTCATGTGCCGGCTTTCTCTGGTGGACTGGCTCAGCAATCAACTCGGTGAGAAACACAAGGATCTTCTGTATCACTGGATTCTTGCTTTCTCAAGTGATGAGAAGGAAGAGGCTGACGAGAGGGTGACAAGGCAAGGGATGTGGCGCAGACTTAATGACCTTCTCCGCCGTGTCCGGGTGTCTGATCCCGACGTGGGTTCGGGTTCCTTCCTCATTGGCATGATGCTCGTCCTCGATGACCTGCAGGCACGGTGCAACAATGCTCTTGGTGAAGGTGAGACTCCCTACGAGCGGCGCAAGCGTATCTTGCGAGATCAACTATATGGTGTTGATGTCATGGAATGGGCTGTCCGGGTTGCCGAGCTCAGGCTGTGGTTGCAACTTGTTGTGGAAACGGAGCTCCGCCCTGCGGAACGTCGCTTCAAACCACTTCTGCCCAACCTGAACTTCAAGCTCCGCTATGGCGACAGCCTCCTCCAAACAGTGGGTGATGTTGATATGAGCCCGTTCCGTCGAGCCAAGCTACCCATCTCGCGTCCCCTCAAAGGGCGTCTCACGAAGCTGCAGGGAAAGAAGCGCCACTTTTTCCAGGGTGAAACCAAGGGGCTCAGCGAGGAAATGCTCCTTAAGGAAGAGCTTGACCTTTTCCGTGCCATTCTTGATGAAAGAATCCATACGCTGAAGAAAGAGCTGAAGCGGGTGCGCCAGAGGCTTGAGGATATGAAATCACAGGGAGACATTTCGGAGGAGATATCAGGGTCAGGACGAACAGCGAGGGTGGCTCGCCAGGTAGAGGAGCAGATCGAGAGTTATGAGGAAGAGCTTCAGCGCTTCGAAGAGACCAGACGGGCTCTCAGGTCAGATCGGCCCCCACCTTTTGTCTGGGACATCGCATTCGTTGAGATTTTTGAGAGTGAGAATCCTGGCTTTGACATTGTCATTGGGAACCCCCCTTATGTCCGCCAAGAAAAGATAAGCGACTATCTTGGGCGATTCGACCGGCGGGAATACCTGGAGAGACTTAACGACAGCCTCAGAGAAATCTACCCCGATTTCATGGGCAGGAGACGCAGGATCAGTGGAAGAGCAGACTACTACATCTATTTCTACCTACATGGTCTCTCGCTTTTGGCAGACAAAGGCACATTTTGTTTCATAACATCAAACTCATGGCTTGACGTTGATTTTGGCAAGGATCTCCAGGAGTTTCTGCTTTGCCATTGCCACTCAAAAATGGTGATCGATAACCGGGCCCGCCGGAGCTTTGCCCAGGCAGATGTCAACACTGTGATAGTACTCTTGGGTCAGCCCGATCGGAAACGGCGACTTGGGCGAAAGGAAATGCAATCCCGCCATGTGCGCTTTGTAGCTTTCAAGGTCCCATTTGAGGAAGCCCTGAGTCCTGTTGTGTACCTGGAGATCGAAGACAAGAAGGCTTACCGTCACATGGCGAACTTCCGTGTACTCAAGCGTCCTGAGTTCCGCTCGGTGCTCTGGGATCAGTGGTCTCTCTACCGGGAGGGGCTGGCTGAGCCAGAAGCTTGGACCGAAGAGGAAGAGGGAAAGTACGAAGGCGACAAGTGGGGTGGCAAGTATCTCCGAGCTCCCGACATCTACTTTACCATTCTTGAGAAAGGCAAGGGTAAACTCGTGCGCCTTGGCGATATCGCCGAGGTGCGTAGAGGATTCACAACAGGTGCTAACGAATTCTTCTATCTCCAACCTGTTGATATGACAGTCAAGCAGGTTTCCGAAGTGGCAGCCAAGAAGCCTAGGACCCCTGTTCGCGTCAAGAACGGTGCAGGCTGGGAGGGGGAGATTGAAGCGGCATGGCTCCGCCCTGTAATCAAGAGCCCACGCGAAATCAAGACCCTGCAGGTACGGCTGGAGGATCTCAGCAACTTGATTTTCATACCACCGGATGGCGTTCGCAGAGTGATGGACACTTCCTCTCGCAGTGGAGTGCTTCAGTGCCTCAAGAAGCAGTGGCCTAAAGCTGTCGCCTACATCCGCTGGGGCGAACGGCAAGGCTACCAAAACCGCCCCACTTGCGCAAGTAGACCATGGTGGTGGGATGTAGGGGATCCGCGTATTCCGACGGCGATATGGTTCAAGGCATTCAACGATAGGTTCTTCGTACCTCATAATGACGTTGCACCATGTAGTGACAGGTTGTACGCCATTCACTGTGCCCAGGGCCCTGATGCTATGGCTGTCTCGGCAGCTATCAACTACACGGCGCAGACCATTATCGCTGACGCATGCGGCAGAGTCAACCTTGGCGAAGGCGCGCTGGATAACATGACCTACGAGGCTGCGCGGAACTTGGTGCTAAACCCACCGGTCATCGATCCTGGCCAGAGGAGGAAGCTGGCGCAATCCTTTAGGGCTCTGGCCTGCTGTCCAGTGCGCAGCATCTTCCAGGAACTTGGGTTTGATCTTTGCCCGCTTAGTCGCTGCCAAGACCCAGAGCATCCATATGAACATGTCAAGCCCGAGGAGCTCACTCTCGACCAAGTGAAAGCTGCTTCGCCAGACCGATTCGATCTCGACTCAGTGGTCTTCGACGTGCTCGGGCTCAGTGATGACGAGCGACTTGAGGTCTACAAAGCGGTCGCCCAGCTCGTCAAAGACCGCCTCGTCAAAGCCAGGAGTGTATGAAAGTGTCCAAGTATCAGCTAAAGGAGGTCTCGAAGGCAAAGCTGATCATCTTGGGAAAGTATTTCCCAGCATGGGCACGCATTCTTGGATCGCGGAATCCTCTGCTCGGGTATGTAGATTGCTTCGCTGGCGCTGGGAGATACACGGGTGGGGAGGAAGGCTCACCGCTCATTATCCTTCGCAAGGCTGTGGAGGTCTGCCGCTCCGAGACTCTTCGGTTGGTAGCCTTCTTTGTCGAGAAAGACGCTAGCTCTGCCGAGAGGCTGCAGTCCGAGATACAGTCCACTTTTCCAAAGCTTCACAATGTATCTTGGAGAGTCTTTAATGAAGATGCTCATGACTTCATTCCAAAGCTTCTCGAGGCCATGCCTGAAGCGCTGCCGTCCTTTTTCTTCATCGACCCATACGGTCATCCTCTTAGTATACCGGTTATGAATCAAATCCTTTCGCGGAGGAGGTCAGAGATCCTCCTCAATCTCATGTGGTACGTTGTTAACATGCACCTTAACAATCCGCAGATGAAGACGGCCATGGACTCGATGTTCGGGCACGGCAATTGGTGCCTGCAACCCTTTATGCAAGCCAAGGGCCACATACGTGAAAGTGAATTCGTCGACTATTTTTTATCTCACCTAGAGGCGGAGTATCTACTTAGGTTCAGGATCCGCTTCAGTCCTGAGGACCGGGTGCGACGTGGAGAACGCCGAACCAAGTACTATCTTATCCATCTATCAAACCACGTCAAAGCCGCACTCCTCATGAAGGAGGTAATGTGGCATCTGGGTGATGAGATGGGCACCTTTGATTTCTCTGCTACGCATCAGGCATACCTGTTCCCCAGGACGCCGCAGCTAAATGACCTAATCAAATACCTTCGTCAACACTATGTCGGCAAGGAAATTCGGATCTCATTCGATGGGTTGCGTGAAGAAACCTGGGATCTTCCGTTCCTTGAGAAGCACTACCGGAAAGCGATAAGAACGTTGGAGATAAATCGAGAATTGTCAGTCCAACGTGTCGAGTCGAAGAGAACAGGTATCAAGGGTAAGGATATTATCATTTTCGGTAGAAGACGGTAAGATGAGCCACTATTCGAAGATCGAGTGGACCGAGAGAACTTGGAATCCGGTTACTGGTTGCACCAAGGTCAGCCCCGGTTGCAAGCACTGCTACGCTGAGCGCTTTGCTCGGCGACTACAGAAAATGGGGAACCCAAGATACCGAAACGGTTTTACATTAACACTCCACGAGGACCTGTTGGAATTGCCCTTGCAGTGGAAAAAGCCATCGATGATCTTCGTAAATTCGATGTCTGATCTTTTCCACGAACAGGTGCCGTTTAGATTTATCCTTAGAGCTTTTGAAACGATGAGGAGGGCGGACTGGCATGTTTATCAAATCCTTACTAAGCGATCTTCAAGGCTCGCTGAATTAGCGGACAAGCTGGATTGGCCCCGAAACATATGGGTGGGCGTTAGCGTGGAGACTGCGAAGTTCTACGAGCGGATCAAGCACCTGCAGGCGGTCCCGGCCGAGGTGCGGTTCGTCTCATGCGAGCCTCTGCTGGGTCCCCTTGATAATATGCCGCTCGAAGGTATTCATTGGGTGATCGTGGGCGGAGAATCTGGCCCTAGGGCAAGGCCGATGCGTCTACGGTGGATCCTGTCGATAATGGAGCAGTGTCGTAGATCGAACGTTCCGTTCTTCTTCAAGCAGTGGGGTGGAGTACACAAGTGGAGGAACGGTCGTGAATTGATGGGAAAGGAGTTCAACGAGATGCCACGCTTCGAGATAGCAGGTGTCTGGAGAGGGAGTAAATGAACCCTATCTCCGACCTCATTGACAATCGTAGGCACACACTTGCAGAGGTCCTGCGTAGCATCTTATCACAAAGCAAGGATCCTCGCTTGGATGTCGTGACTGCCTTCTTTAACCTCAAAGGGCTTGAGGCTCTCGAGCCGGAGATCGATGCCCTGGCTCAATTGCGGCTCCTCCTGGGCAAGGAGCAAGAGCAGGGTTTCGTCGTCGGACAGCGTCTCCTTTCTGAGCTCGAGGATGCTACCTCCCGAGGGGAAACTACTGGCGCGGAGATTGGACGATGGTATGGATTCCTTGCCGGGGACACTGTTGAGGTTCGATGTTACGAGAAGGCTTTCGTTCATGGGAAAGCGTATCTCTTAGATGGGGTACCTACCTTAGGTTCTTTGGGCATCGTGGGTTCCTCCAACTTCACGGGGGGTGGACTCACTACCAATCTCGAGCTCAACGCTGTTCTCAAGCAGGCCTCAGCGATCAAAGATCTGAAGGCCTGGTTTGAGGATCTTTGGAGTGAGGCGGAGGATTACAAGGCAGACCTCCTGGCACTGCTGGGGCGGTTCACGCGTACTTATACGCCTTACGAGATCTACATCAAGGTCATCTATGAGGCACTGCGGGATAAGCTGGACGAGGAACTTGCAGAGCGTGATGATCATCCATCACCGATTGCCCTGACCGACTTTCAACATGATGGATACTTAGCAGCTCGTGAGATCTTGGAGAACTACGGTGGCGTGATCATCGCTGATTCAGTCGGTCTTGGCAAGACCTATCTTGCTCTTAGGCTCTTAGAGGACTATGCCTACCATGAGCGGCAGACCGCGCTGGTAGTGTGTCCTGCCGCCATCGCTGACACGGTCTGGCGTCCTCTACTCCAGCGGTTCGCAATCCCTCACGAGACCATCTCAATGGAGCGGGTGAGCCAAAGTGATTTCCCGGTTGATGAGTATGCGGCCAAGTTCCGGATCATCGTTGTGGATGAGAGTCACAATTTCCGCAACCCAGACACCAACCGCTGGCAAAACCTTTTCAGGATTATTGCTGAGGGCGATCCGGACAAGAAGGTCATCCTCCTCACCGCTACACCTGTCAACAACACTGTATTTGACCTCTATCACCAGTTGCGTCTTATCACCCGAGATGAACGCCGCTTGTTTCTCGCTGCGGGCATTCCTGATCTTTTCACCTACTTCCGACGCGCTGAGGAGAACAAGGAAGCCCTGTATGAGGTTCTGGAGGCGGCAGCTGTTCGGCGGAGCCGACCTTTTATCCGCACCAACTACCCCGAAGCGGAGATCGACGGACAGAAAGTTAGGTTCCCTGAGAGAAAACTGCATACGATAGACTACAGTCTTAGCGAGACCTATGGACCTGATCTCTATCGCAAGGTTGCCAAAGCCATTGAGGAGCTCTTTCTCGCCCCCTATCAGATCGATACCTACAGGCGCGAACTGATTAAGGCGAGGAAGGTTCGCTTGGGGCAGCGGAATCCGTTTGAAGATCCAAACGAAAGCGAAGATACCATGGTCCAGAGGCTACAGGAGACCTTTGGTTGGTCCAAGAAGGAGGCACACGAGTTCCTGATGACTATTGGTCGCCAGACAGCACTCGCACATATTATGCGGGTGCTCTACCTTAAGCGGCTGGAATCCTCGATCGAAGCGTTAAGGATTTCGCTCGGTAGGCTCAAGGGTTTTATGGAGAAATTTCTCGAGGCACTTGAGAAGGGTAGGCTCCTTGAAGCTGGTGAGTACCGCCGGTGGTTGCAGTTGGAGGACTCCTGGGACGAGGATGGGGAGGCATTTGACTTTGATGCTTTCATAGATGCTCTTCCCACCTTGCCCAGTGGCAAGTACGATGTCGAGAGCATCCGGAAGGCTGTTAAGGCTGACTTAACCGCGCTCGAGAACTCCCTTTCGGAACTGTCAAAGGAGCGGACTGATGATAAGCTCGAATCGTTAAAGGCACTCCTTTCGTCGCCGGAGCTCCTTGGAAGAAAGGTCGTGGTTTTCTCGTACTTCAAGGATACCGCTCGCTACATCTACAACGAGATCAAGCAAGACGAGCAGTTTTTGTCGGACCTGGGGCATAAGCGCATTAGCATCGTCGATAGTAATGTCAAGCCCTACGAGCGGCGTGGTCGCATTGTACGGTTTGCGCCGCAGGCTAACGGCGAACCAGACATGGCAAAGGATCAGCAAATTGATCTCCTCATAAGCACAGATGTGTTGTCAGAGGGGCAGAATCTGCAGGACGCTGATACAATTGTAAACTATGATCTTCATTGGAACCCAGTTCGCATGGTGCAGAGGGTCGGCCGGCTTGACCGAATTGGCTCACCCCACGAGGTGATTCATGTATACAACTTTTTCCCTGAGGAGGAGCTGGAAGACATTCTCCGCCTGCTTAAAAGACTTCACGATAAGCTGAATGCAATCAACCGGACAGTGGGTCTCGATGCCTCAATACTCGGCGAGACACCGAACCCGATGGACTTCAACATACTTCGGCGGCTTGAGCGAGAGGACAGAAGTACACTGGAGGAATTGGAGGAAGAGAGCGAACTCACGGTGGGCGAGTTCCTCAAGCAGGATTTGCTACGGTTCCTTAAGGAGGCTGGTGAGGAAAGGCTTAAGGAAATTCCGCTAGGAGTTGGAACAGCGAAGCAGACTAGGGAAGGATCTAAGGGCTTCTTTGCAGCGTTTCGTAATCCGCTCACGAGCCAGCATCACTGGTTGTTCTTCGATGAGGGGAGGGGACGGATTGTGGAGAGGCGACTCGAAGCCATAAAGGTCATCCGTAGTGAGGCGTCCGAGGGTCCGGCCGCTCTGCCTGAGGATTTTGATCCCAGACCCATGATCCAGAAGCTTCGACGCCATCTATGGAATCGTATCCGCTCGGCGGCTATAGCCCCGCAGAAGTTTCCGTCACCGCAACGGCAGGTCATAAACTGGCTTCATAGCCTACCCCCCTCGGCTGATCGCAACACTCTGCTGGGATATTTTGAAGCTAGGTCAATAGCTGGTCCTGACCTGAAGGAGTTAAGGCGCCTGTGGCGATCTCGTTCCCAGCGTCCTAGCGAGGAATGGCAGGATATGCTTATGGAGTTTGCTGAGAGCCACCCCCATCCACCCTCCCCGGGCGAGGTCGAGCGAGCCCTTGCGCCCCAATCCGAGGAAGACCTCGAATGCATCGCCTGGATGCTCATCGTCCGGTGACTGGGATGGGAGCCCAGATCTCTTGTGTGTCGTGTTCTTGGGTTTCAGGCATTTCTAAGGAGGGACTTGAGATGAGATGCGAGAAGTGTCAGAAAGAGTATCCATCAAGATACTACTTCGATGAGCCAGGAATCTGCATCTATTGCCAAAAGAAGTTGCGCGAAGGCCATGAGGTCGAGTCGCAGACTCCAAGCAGTATGTCTCGGACGGAAACGGCGACTCCTAAAGAGGGTACCAGTCCTGGTCAGGCAGTAACTGATGCATTACGGATATTCGCATGGCTTAATCTGTTCGCGGGCATCATCCTAGGTATGCTCGTTTGGGCTCAGTTTGCGAGTTCAGGCTACGAACCCAACGCCCTAGCGATAGTGGCAGGTCTGGTGTTAATGCTGGAAGGTATTTGTAGTTACATTTTCTTTGCTACAGTTGTCTCGATTTCAGACAAGGTGTCAGCGATACGGCGGAAAATTGAATCTTAGCATCAAGGGTGAATGATTCAATTGGTTGTTCGACAATTCTGGCCACCTGCATAAGCTTATTGATCACAGTTCCAAGGGTGTGGGTTCCAGGTACCAATGTCCGAGCCGAAGCGAGTCGTCTACATGACCCTAGCTCCGGTCCGACAGCTGCATGACTCACAAGTGCCCAACTGGCTACCGGTAAGACAGTACAAGCAACGTGACAGGATCCATCTGATTCCCCGGTCGGATGGCGATTGTGCTCACCATCTAACAAGGTTCTAGGATTGTCTGGACAGCGTATCTAGTTTCGAAAATGTGGACTGGAGCTAGAGGGCCAAAACCGACAAAAACGGGGCAAGAATGGAAAGAGGGTCTACGGAAGGCGAAGCGGTCGGGGATCGTTGTCGTAACCCGTGATACCATTTTCATGAAGTTGGGACCCACAATCGCCTGGGGAGCGAGGATTCCGATTTTTGCCCATAGTTACTAAGCGGGAAGCTACTGCAGTCAGGAAGATGTCTTGAGAGTGTTTGCTTACAAACAGAAGCATAGCAGGTGACCGAGGAGTTAATATCTACAGCTAGGGCAGAGCGGGTGGTAGGAGCTGGGCAGGTCCATACATCGCAGGGTTGGCTGCAGTGGCCTTTCAGGTTAACCCCAGCGTAAGCCCCGGGAGAATAAAGGAGTTGCTGATCCAAACCGCGACGGATACGCCGGCATGACCGGTAGTCAATCCCACCGCTTTCATAGAAGGCGTCAGGGAAGACAGATCAGATGCATTTCGATTGATTTCGTCCCCGCGTCTCGGTTAGGCTGGTATTGATTGGTGGCTGATGCGCCGATTTCAGGTTGGTAAGGCGAGGTGAAGCATGAGGGATGCGTTTGCGGTGTCTCGTTTTTTGGGCAGTATCCATGGGCCTCTGGGTGATTGATCAGGCGAAGAGGCGAAAGCGATAGGGAGAAGCCAAGATGAGCGATACGCCAATCAACACATCAAAGAGCACAGCCAAGAGTCTCTGGCAGGAGTACCGCATCTATCGTGATCGTGTGGAGTTCGATACTCTATTCGGTTGCATGACGGTACCCTTTGAGCACATCGAGTCGGTTGAGGTTTCGGAGTCTGAGCTCAAAGGGCTCCTCAAGGGAGACTTGCATCTTAAGGGCTTCAGACCAGCTCTCAAGATTGATTGGGCCAACTTCCTCGAACATGTTGTACTTGACAAAGACCAGGGGCATATCCGACGGATACTCTTCACACCCCATGATCCTCATGAGTTCAAGAGAGCTCTCGATGAGGCACTTGCCAGATACCGATGCAAACAGGAGGGGAAGCCAGTTTCTTGATACTTAACAGGTGTCCTCGGAGTGACTCGTAACGGCCAGGTTATCTCGCTGACTGTCTCTCCGCCTGTTTCCCAGAACATCGTGGCTTGACGTTGACCCACCTGTACATCTGCAGTATCATCGATTTCGGCACAAGCGGAGTTTGTTAGAGATGGCACCGGAAAAACTGCGCCCTCCTTCTTCGAGCCGATGTCAGCATGGATTGATCATCCTTGCATGTTTGACTTTGCCGCTCACTCTGGCTGCACCGGCTGAGCCCGTCGGTCGTCTGCAAGTTTTTGGCTCCGACTCGTCTCATTCTCATCGAGCACCAGAAGGCAAGGACCAGGTGGCTTTGTTCTTCTCATATCTGCCACTTGCCAGCTTCTCATCACCGCGATAGACTACATAGTCCATGTCCCATTCGCCTGGGCCACCAACTTTCCAACCAGCGCCAATCAGATCTTCTGCTCTGTTCGTTACACACAGAGCAAAGGGCAGGCTCCTGTTGAATGGATTCGGCATGCAAGAGATCAAAAGGATTTCGTCACCCTCATATCTTTCCGTGCCAAGTTCTATCACATCATCACCGAATCTAACGGGTAGGGGTATCTTGAGGCTTCTTAGAAACAAGTTATTCGTGGTGTTGCCGTAAACAAATCCAACCCTGTCCTGCCAGTCGATCCCCAAAGCTTCCTTGTCGGAGACAGTAATGAATTTCACTGGTGTGGCTGAAGAGAAGAAAGTAGCAAAGGCTTCGATGTCTTCCCTGATCTTCCCCATCAACTCATCTTCCATTGCAGTGGGATATATGAGATAGATCCGATCCGTCCGGGGGAATATGGAATTCAGAGGTCCCGCAAAGGTCGTCACGCTTTCAGGTAGGTCTTGGACTGAAACTTCGCTTAGCCTCATCGCAATGATAGGCACAAATTGATCGAATATTGGATATCTCCCCCGGTGAGTCTGGTAGGCAGTCAACAGACTATCGATATAGCCGATGTACCAGAATCCCTTTGCCTCCTGGTTGCGCGTTGCTCTGTCTGTGTTGAATTTTTCGTTGAGACTGGCGCGGATATGAATCTCACAGGCACGGACTATGTGCTCGTAGACAGCAATTCTCCAGCTCGGATAGGCCTGTCTTCGCATCATCCCCTTGATGGGTTCGAACAGATGAGCCGATTTGTCAAACCTGTCGAAGTATTGGTCTACCAGGGGATTGACAAAAGAATGGCTCCATTCATGGAGTATTATGCTTTCGAGGTAACCAAGACAGGCGAAGGTAGTGCGCTCACCCCTGAGTCCACAAGGTCCAAGCACGGCGTAAAGATCAAGTCCATCTTGAGTTGCTATCCCTGGGCCGTAGCCTCCCGCGAACAAAGGAGCAAGAATAACCCTGTAGCTCGCTGCTGGCTTACCGAAGAAATGCTCAATGGCTTGCACGTAGTTCTTGTCTGCAAGCAACGACTCCACTGTTGCCACATGACTACTGTAGAGGGTGCTGTGGGCCCGGTAGAACTTCATGAAATCTGTCTTACGGGCAAAATCCCTTAAGGCATCAGCTAGTTCTCTAAGAGGCTCTCTGCCACGGGCTCTCGTGATCAAATAGTCTGAATATGGGGTTTCCTGCACGAGCTCTGGAGGATCGCCATGGTGTAGGATAAACCGAACCGGGGCATCGTGAGTGAATCCGGCTCTGATGAGGGATTCCACACATGCTATTGCCCTGTGGTGCTTGAACTCAGCGAAGTAGTCATCGATGTCACTCTTGTAGGAAGTCTTGCTCTTTATGTGTCCCCCGCTGGCCCAGGATGTGAAGTGCTGGACTATAGCCAGGAGCTCAATCCTCGGATCAACGGTGACACGAACCCTCTTCGCCGACGGTCCTCCTTCTTGATCCAGGGCACTTCCGGCGACGATTGGCTTTTCTCTGGCAGGAGAAGCGTCAGGTGCAACCCCCAGTAGTACCACTATTACTGCTAAACTTACAATCACAATCGACCTCACAGTGCAGCATTGCATTTCTTCCCCCTTTCCTTCGGAGTAGCTTCGGCAGGAAGGCTTAACCTGGGTCTACCTGGCTCAACCTGGCTCAACTACCGCTCTATCCCAGGGTCTCGCTGTGAACCTTATTGAATAGGGTTCCTGGACTCTCGCCGGAAATGTGCAACCATCCAGGCCAAAGCAGCTACCATAAAGAGAAGCGAATATGCGACCACCCTCGGGGACATTACATGGGAAACTGCTGAGTCAACCCATCGATCGAGATCAAACCCGTTGACGAGATCGCAGAGCTTTTGAGACCAGTCTGCCAGGATAGGCACTGTAATTAGCAGGAGGCCCAGCGTTGCTACCGACACAGCGAGCCAAATCCATCTGCGAATGAACTCCTTCCTGGTCTGGCGTTTGTTCATGAAACTGACAGAATCCATGACCTCTGCTGTAACATCCACCGGAGCAATCTCGAGGTGGAGATCCCGGAGAGCCTCTTCGAGCTTGAGATCTCGAGCGAATCTCTTAGAGCACTCGGGGCAACTCTCGAGATGACGCCTGATAGCCTTTAGGTCTGGGGTATCATCATTTAGAACCCTTAATACGTCGGTGCACTTCATGAGCTTTCTCCAAGCATTTTCTTGAGTTTGTTCTTAGCACGGAACAGTCTCACCTTTACGGTCGTTACAGGGATGTCGAGGATCTGGGCAATCTCGTCATAGGTGAGATCTTGATAGTACCTCAGGATGATAACCTCACGGTATCGGTCGTCAAGGGTGGAAATCATTTCTCTAAGAGCTACACGAAGGGGGAGATCCGGCTGCGCCTTATGCGGCGCCTCGGAACGAGACCGACGTTCAATGTCGGCTCTCCGGATGATGTTCAGACAGTGGTTTCTACAAATGCGGTATAGCCACTGGCGAAGAGCGGAATCATTCCTGAGATAAGCAACGGCCTCATATGCTGTCACGAAGACATCTTGCGTAGCATCTTTTGCGGCTTCGTCATTCTGGAGATATCCCCACGCCTGCCTGTAGACAAAGCCCTGGTAACGCTTCACGATTTCACCAAAGGCATCATCGTCGCCACCCTTGGCGCGGGCGATGAGTTGCGAATCCGACAAGACCAGTCTCAATTGAATATGCTTAGCGGCTATTTTCACACCTGCCACGACAAGATTGACTAACTGAAAGACTTCCACCATCTGCCACCTTCGAATATCCTTTCATCTTAGGTGACACTTAACGTAGCGGTTTTGTTACAGAATACAATTTTGACATGCTGTCTTCATCTTTCGGTTCTGGTGTAACAAAACGAGTGCCTAATGGGTCATATAGGTGTGAACAATGCAAGAACAGGTGAAAGGAGAGGACAATGCCTTTCTTTGGTCTCAGACTTACGCCGCTTCTCTTTATGGTAGTGGTGTTCTCTTTTGCTGCTGTCGTCGTCATAGCGATTATCGCAGCGGGTGTGGTGAAGCACAGGAGGGAACTCGAGGCATATAAGAGTGCCATTGAAAAGGGATTGCCGCTTCGTGATCTGAAACTTGTCCGATCACCTATTGCCACTCTTAAATCTGGACTGGTATGGCTGGCGATCGGCATAGGCTTGTTCATAGTCATCCTGGCAGAAGGTGGCACCAAGAGTCTTTCGATAAGCGCAATACCCACGCTCATAGGAGTTGCACTCATCTTATCGTATCTGGTCGAGAGGAAAGCAGTCAAGTAGAAGGAACTATGTGGCAATGGCGCTTTCGGTAGTGCTTGTTATCGGGCAGAGCACCAAGGATTGGTCATAGATCATCCCTGTAAGCCTTCCCAGCCTGTCAGACCTTTCCAACTCCCGCACCCCTACTGAAGTCTTTGGGTGATTGCCTGTTGTGCTCAGCCGAGCGTTGGTGTGCAATGGACGGTAAGGCGACCACAAACCTGGAGTCGGTGTGGGGGATCTTGCGGGCAACTGGCCAGCCCCAAAGGATGCGAGAACGAGAAGCTCCTTCACGGTGGCACAAACCAAGGAGGGGCTCTGGGTGCGGAAAGGTGGCATTGGAGAAATCCGGGAATGGTTAGGGCGGTATACTTCCACTGAGAAGGGTTGTAGTTCGTTTGGATGGCTGGCTTATGAGGTTTTGGGCCTGCCTGTTCGCCTTTCATTGAGGATCTTCCTCAGGGTGTGACTGGGACGATCCGTGATGTCCATCAGCTTGTGAATGTCGATCAACCATCGCCTTTCCGGGTCTTTCATGTCCAGCTGGAAGATGGAGTGATCCGGCGAACACCCATTCGGAAATTCCTTATGTGCCTCGAGTCGGAAGCTTGCAACTCAGTCCGGGTACGATATATTGTTGTTCCCACAGGAGCGGTGATCATATGGCGCCAGAAATGGAGACGGATGCAGGATATAGAAGGTGCAATGAATCGACTCACTCGATGGAGCTCTTTGTTGCTGCAGCAATTCTTGCTCTGGTCGGCTCCCCCCTAACGACGGTGCTTTCGGGCAGTCCCAACTACTCTGCCCTTGTGCTCCTGCCCATAGCTCTTGTCTTCTGGAAGTTGGGTGGTGTGGATCGTAGGGAAATTGGGTTGATCCTTGGGAAGGCACGCTACTACTGGGCTGCCCTCGCCTATCCTGTCTTTGTGATGACAGTCCTTGTTGGCATAGCTATGGCGTACTACGGAAAGCCCGTTGATCTTGACCCGGCTCACACCGCCTTTGTGATCATCATCAATTCTTTGATCGGCTCAGTTGGGGTTCTCTTGACTGAGGAAGGTTTCTTCCGAGGACTACTCTGGGGGCTTTCCTCAAAGACCGGCAAGACCCAACAGTACAGTCTCCTTATCACTGCACTTGTTTTCACTGCCTGGCATGTGTCGGTCGTGCGTCTTGAGTTCGGCCCGGGCTTTCCCTGTTATGGAATTCCCATCTACCTCGGGAATGTGTTTCTTCTTGGTCTCAACTGGGGGCTCCTGAGGCTCAGGTCAGGCTCGGTACTTGTTCCATCGATTTCACATGCCGTCTGGAATGCGCTTGCATACAAGTTCTTTGGTTTCGGCACTGAGACAGGGGTACTCGCCATATCCACCCCGCAGGTCTTCGGCCCCGAGCGCGGTGTGCTTGGCCTCGTTCTCAACGCCCTCTTCCTCCTCTGCATGCTTCGGTGTCGGAGCTGAGTTGTGGCAAGCTGCACAATTCGGCTCCGGTACCACTTTTTCTATGGAATATTTAGGGGATTGAAGTGGGGGTGGAATTGCTGGTAAGATGCAACAAGGTAGAATTGTGGCAAAAGCTCAGGGCTGGATTGCCCTGAAGCTACTGAGGGAAATCTCCTCAAGCGAGTTCTTGTCAATCTGAGAGGCTGCTATGCCGTCCGGGAAAGCACTCCATAATGTCAGACCTTCTGAGATAAGAGCCGCTGTTGAGGCTTTCAACGAAAGATACGGCGATATGGAGAAGGTGCTGTGGCATCTTTCGCGGGAAGCGGCTTGTGCCTTGCTCGCGAGGAGGAGATCACTGGCGATTGAGGTACTTGTCTGGACAATCAGAAGTTGGTGGGGAGTGCAGGGAGTAAGGAAAGAAACGAAAGCAATAGCGGCGGATACGCTTCTGCAACTTGACCGGAAGCCAGACTATTTCGGAAGAACTGTCGCTTTGGATGCTGAAAGCGATATATACCATCTGTTCTTGAACACCCACGTTCCGACAGTGTATTATTGCAGCCGGAATTTCATAGGCGACATGTCAAAAGATCGGGCTGCCTGAGTTCTTGCACTATTCGAGGGAATATGATGGAGATCGCGGTTTATCGCCGTAACGACTATGCCTCATTTGGGAGGCGGTTCCTGGCGGTTGCCCTGGATGGTCTTGTCATTGCGGTTTTGGATGTTCTGACGCTGGTCATCGCTGGCATCTTAAGGGCTCCAGTGGAGCCGCTTCAGGTTATCGTCCCGCTTTTCTACATTTTTGTTTACAAGGCAGATGGTGGCGACACTATTGGCTACCGCCTGGCAGGGATCCGGATTGTTGCCGTAGATGGATCTGAGCCAAGATTCTGGCAAATGGTTGTGAGAGAAATATGTGCCATCCTTTCAGCAGTATTGTTTTTCGCCGGGATGATAGCAATGCTTTTCGACCATTATCATCAGACTTGGCATGACAGAGTCGCCGGAACATATGTCATCAAGAGGGGTGCGCAACCATTTTACACGTTCCGGACGGAAAGGGAAAGAATGGTAAACATTCCTGGTTTCATCAGACTAAGTGCTGTTTCCATTGCAATAATTGCTGTGCTTGTTGGTAGCATCTTCTATTTTATGCGGCGCCATCCGGCTTGTGCAGCCTCTGTCGCATTTATCAGACAAAATCCTCAAGTGGCTGAAATGGTTGGTGGTGAGATTGAGAAGACCAGATGTGTCAGCATAAAGACCCACACCAGGGGCGAGGCAGGTGAAGCAAGAGTCATAATCCAGATTATTGGCAACAAGGGAGAGATCATGGTTCGCACGGAGCTGACCAAGTCCGGGCGATCCTGGAAAGTGATAAGGGCAAGTATTATTGGAGGTGATGAGGTCGAAGAGCTCGAGGTGGGGGAAGGAATGGCATGTGGTGACCGACCTGCTTTAGTAGCCTCAGCTGCCCTTTGAACTACCTTCCAACTGACATACCCGAGACATCCAATTCTAACCACTCCACGTGGATCACCCATGGAAATGGCTGTCAAGTACTTAGCATTTCCGTTGATCCGAGACTTTAAGATCATATCGCCTTGTTCATACTCAAACTCCTTCTCAACGCATCCTTCCTTGCATCCTCATTCGAGGGTCTTGCCATGAGTCCCGATGGATCTCTCACAGTCAGTCACCCATCCGTACTCTGCGGCACACTATACAATGGGACTCCAGCCTCTCAATCACCATGAGGACCTCTTGTGGGTCATGACCCCCTGGAGATGGCTGGAATCTGCCTGCTCTATGTCTCTGAAGGGCTCGTTACGCTTCAGCATGAAGTAGATCACCTTCAAGCTCCCTCTTGCCACAGCCGGAGTGATGGACTATACTGAGCACGAGAAGCTTGCCTGCGATACCCTTGGGATGCGAGTCAGGACAGGAGAGTGATGGGGCAGCAGAGGGATAGAGCCTAAGTGAAGGTGTGAGGCATAGGATCCAAAGGTCAAATCGGCAATCATGACGAGATTCGCAATTCGTCAGGCAACTGGCAGCGACCTTGATAGCATCTTTACGTTTGACCATCTTGCCAGAGAAGACGCCCGCCATCGAGCCTTTGTCGAGCGTTCCGTGCGCGCAGGACATTGCTTTGTTGTCGAAACCCGAGATCAGGTTATCGGCTACGGTGTTTTCGAACATTCTTTCTATCAGCACGGCTTTGTTTCCATGCTTTACATTGCACCCGATTTAAGGAGACAGGGTGCTGGGTCGATGTTGATGAGACACTTCGAATCGATTTGCCAGACGGACAGGCTCTTCACATCCACCAACCTATCGAATCTGCCCACGCAATCACTGCTTGCGAAGTTGGGGTACACGTTGAGCGGTGTCATTCATCATCTTGACAGGAACGATCCCGAACTGGTTTACGTCAAATTCCTGAGACAGGATGGAAGCTAAGCAGTCTGGTTTGCGGTGGTGACTTGAGGGGAGATTCCGATATGGCTCGAGACAAAATTGCGTACCTTATCAACCCGACTGAGGCTCCGTGCCTGGTGCAGATGCCCGTGCTTGAAACGGCCATCCTTACAGGGCTTCGTGGCGAGAGGATGATGATGGTTCTCAATACCACACTACCGGGGCACACGGTACCGCTACATTCGCATCCACATGAACAGATCGGAATGGTCTATGCTGGCAAAGCCATGCTCCGCATTGGTGATGAGGAGCGGGTTGTTGAGAAGGGCGACTTTATTGCATCCCTACAAATGTTCCACACAGCGATACCTGCGTTGGGGATGAGCCTTTTGTGATGCTCGATATTCTTCTATCCAGTGCGTGAAGATTTCATTGAGAAACCCAACCAGGCATCGGCCTAGGGATAGGAATTGTGCGTCAGTGATCCGAACCGTGGCAACTGGCGATTGAAACAGCGACAGTCACCGATACATCCTCTGTGCAAGCTTGATGATTCGACTCGCCTCTTGTAGAATGCAGGCGATGCCCAACTCTGAGATCATTCTTGTCCTCTGTGTTGTCGCCGGTGCGGTCTATCTTTTCGTTACTGAGAAGCTTCGCATTGATGTAACAGCGATTGTTATTCTTGTTGCGCTGCTTGCTTTGAGGCTCATTCCAGCTAGGGCTGCGCTCTATGGATTTGCCAATCCAGCCACTGCCACCGTTGCCTCGATGTTTGTCCTGAGTGCAGGGCTCAGTCGAACAGGGCTTGTTGACTGGCTTGTGAGGCGTCTCGATCGGCTCGCAGGTAATGGCGAATTACAACTCATGCTTGTGCTCTGCCTTGCAATTGCCTTTCTCTCAGCCTTTGTGGTGAACACCGCTACGGTCGCCATCTTTATTCCTGTTGCAACAGTGCTTGCTCGGCGACGAAAGATTGCCGAGTCACGCATCCTCATGCCGCTTTCGTTTGCAAGCCAGTTCGGAGGTGTCTGCACGCTCGTGGGCACATCCACGAACATTCTTGTCAACTCGATTGCCGTCTCAAGCGGACTTCCTGCTTTTGGACTTTTCGAGTTTGCTCGGCTTGGGCTCATTATGGCAGGAGTGGGTATCGTCTATCTCATTGTGGTGGGGCGGTGGCTCCTTCCCAAGCGTCATGCGACTGTGCAGCAGGTGGATAAGTACAGGCTCTCGGAGTACTTGGTTGAACTGAAAGTGCCGCAGGATTCATCTCTCATTGGAAAGTCATGGCGTGAGGTTGTAAAGCAGGGGGATGAAGAGGTACAGCTTCTTAAACTCATTCGGGGGGAGCAGACAAAGTGGCGCCCAAGGGAGATACCAATTGCAGCCGATGATGTACTTCTTGTGCGGGGTGATGCAGCAAGGCTTATGAAAGTGAGGGACGAGTTTGGACTTGAGACTCGCGCAGATGAGAAAGTCGAAGATAAGAAGTTGAGCTCGGATGATGTGAAGCTTGTTGAAGCGCTTGTGCCTCCGCAATCCTATCTTGTGGGGAGAACAATCGAGGGTGCCGATCTTTCTAGGCGTTTTGGTTGCGTCGTGCTTGCACTTCAACGCAGAGGACGAGTGCTTGGGGAAAGGCTTGGCAAGATAAGACTCGATGCCAACGATACACTTCTTTTGCAATGTGACGTTAATAATGTGCAGAGGCTTATGCGTTCACCCAATCTCATTGTGACGAGTGAGCTTACGGAGCTTTTCCTCCGCAAGGATAGAGCTCTCATTGCTCTTGGTATTCTTGCAAGTGTGCTCACATTTGCTGCTCTCGGTGTGCTTCCTATTCTTCTGGCAACACTCTTTGGAGCGGTTGCGATGGTTGTAACAGGATGCCTGAGGATTGATGAGGCGTATCAGGCAATCGATTGGAAGATAATCTTCCTGCTTGGTGGAATTTTGCCCCTCGGTTTGGCATTGCAGGAGACAGGGGCTGCATCGTGGCTTTCGGGTTTGGTCTTGGGAAGTTTCGCTTCGCATGGGCCTGTAGTTGTGCTCGCAGTGCTTTACATCACGACTGCTGCTCTAACGGAGGGTATGTCAAACAATGCAGCTGCTGTGCTTCTCGCTCCAATAGCCCTGTCAATGGCGACTCGCATGAATGTCGATCCGCGCCCGTTCCTCATTGCCATAACTTTTGCGGCATCAACGAGCTTTGCCACGCCAGTCGGTTATCAAACCAATACAATGGTTTATGCGGCAGGCGGCTATCGCTTTAGCGACTTTTCCAAAGTTGGCATCCCGCTCAACCTCATCTTCTGGGCACTCGCCGTCCTCCTCATCCCCCACTTCTGGGGTCGGAGCTAAAAATCTGCATTTCGGCATCTCTGGCACGGAAGTTGCTATGCGAGTCTGGTCTCTGATCTGATGACAAGATCTGGGGCATTTGACAGTTGGAGCATCCCGACGAGTTAAAACCTTCGGCTGCGAAGGAGTTATGGGTAAAGATTTTATAGCCTATGGAATTCAGCCAAAGGTTTCAGGGCTACGGGAGCGCTACTGGATAGAAAATCCGGCTCACACTATCTTCAAGCCGGTTCTGGGTCTTTCTCAGAGAGCGCGTCACTTGGAGAACTATGACGATGTATCACTTACCTGTGGCGCTTGTCACGACGTCAGCCTAAATGGCTACCCCTTACCTTCATGATCTTGAAGGCTGCTTTGCGATGCGGTGCTTGCCTGACCAGATGAGCAGAGGCTTTCGTCACGAAACTCATCACCGCCTGTATTTTGGGTAGAACTCCACTTGACGTGCGGGGTGCCACAGCTTAGATTTGCCGTAACCCAGAACCCGATTGATGGAGATGGCTTGGACTATACCGAGTAACTCCAGCACGAGTCCTGAACCCCAGACTTGTTGCTTCATCTTCTGAGCTTGTGCACGCAGGAGCGTCTGAGGATGTGCTTAAGGATGGACGAAAGACGGTTATTTTCACATGACGAAGGTTGCAGATTTTTAGCTCCGACCCCGGAAGGGGGGGATTTGGAGATTTTTAGCTCCGACCCCGGAAAGGAGGGATTTGGAGATTTTTAGCTCCGACCCCGGAAAGGAGGGATTTGGAGATTTTTAGCTCCGACCCCAGGAAGGTTAGGAACGTTGGGTTGATGGCTCATATTGATGCGGGCAAGACCACGGTGACTGAGCGCATTCTTTTCTTCACCGGCAAAAGCCATCGTATCGGTGAGGTGCACGATGGCAAAGCCACAATGGATTGGATGGTGCAGGAGCAGGAGCGCGGCATAACCATAACGTCGGCTGCCACAACGACCTATTGGAAGGGCTACCGCATCAATATCATTGATACCCCTGGTCACGTTGATTTTACAGCTGAGGTCGAACGCTCGCTGCGCGTGCTTGATGGAACCGTCGCCCTTTTCTGTGCAGTTGGTGGGGTTCAGCCGCAATCGGAGACAGTCTGGCGTCAGGCGGAGAAGTACCGGGTTCCCAGAATTGCTTTTGTCAACAAGATGGATCGGGCAGGGGCGGATTTCGAAGCGGTAGTTGAGGAGATCCGACGAGAACTCGGCGGCAATGCTGTGCCAATTACAATCCCCATCGGAGCCGAATCCAACTTCAAAGGCATAATTGATATCGTTGAGATGAAAGCCATCTACTACGATGATACCGAAAGTGGCGCCGTAATGAGGATTGAGGAAATCCCTAAAGACGTGCTTGAGAAGGCCCGCGAAGCCGAACGGATCCTCATTGAGCGTATCAGCGAGCAGGATGATCTGCTTATGGAGAAATTCATCGACGGCATCCAACCCGAACGAGACGAAGTTGTGAAGGCTATGCGCCAGGCAACAATTGATGGGCGCATCATTCCAGTGCTATGTGGATCGGCCTTACGCAACAAGGGTATAAGGCGCTTGCTCGATGCTATAGTCGATTTCCTGCCTTCTCCGCTTGATCTTCCCCCTGTCATAGGTACAAATGATGAGACAGGTGTAGAGATCCTGAGACAGCCGAGTGATGATGCACCTTTAGCAGCACTTGCCTTCAAGGTCCAGACCGATAAGCACACAGGTAAGCTCACCTATGTGAGGGTTTACTCGGGGATACTCAAGGCAGGTGAGGTGGTATACAACTCAACAAGACAGAAACTTCAGCGTGTTGGACGCATCTTTGAGATGCATGCTAACAAGCGCTACGCAATTGACGAGCTTCATGCAGGCGACGTTGGTGCGGTAATCGGACTCAGTGATACCCAGACTGGCGATACGATTTGCAAGCAGGATGAACCAATCATCCTCGAGTCAATCGAATTTCCTGCTCCCGTTATAGATGTTGCCATAGCACCTGAGACAAGGGCCGACAGTGATCGCCTGGGTCGGGCGCTCAACAAACTTGCTGAAGAAGATCCCACCTTCATTGCGAAGACAGATCCTGAAACAGGTGAGGTTATAATCTCAGGTATGGGGGAGCTTCATCTTGATATAATCACCGATCGCCTGCGCAGAGAATTCGGTGTTGGTGTATCAGTTGGCAAACCCCAGGTTGCCTACCGTGAGACGATCATTGGATCGGTTGATCATAGCTACAAGCATGTGAAACAAACCGGTGGTCATGGACAGTATGCTCACGTCTGCATCCATGTGGAGCCGAGCCCGCCAAGATCAGGTTTCCAGTTTGAGAACAAGGTAACAGGTGGAAGAATTCCACGTGAGTACATCCCTGCAATTGAGCGAGGCATAGTCGATGCAATGGCTGAGGGACCCTACGCCGGTTATCCGATGGTTGATGTTAGGGTTGTCCTCGTTGATGGATCAGCTCATGAGGTTGACTCATCTGAGCAGGCTTTTCGCATCTGTGCTGCTCATGCCTTCAAGGAAGCATGCAAGAAAGCCGGGCTTGAACTCCTTGAACCCATCATGCGAGTTGAGGTCACAGTACATGAGGAACACGTCGGCGCGGTTACTTCGAATCTATGCTCTAAGCGCGGAAGGATTCTAAATGTTGAGGCAAAGGGCAAGACAAGTGTACTCACAGCCCATGTACCACTGGCTGAGATGTTTGGTTACGCAAGTGAATTGAGGAATCTTACCAGCGGTCGTGGTGAGTTCACAATGCATTTTGAGCACTATGAGGCTGTTCCCTATTCGATAGCTGAGGCGATCGTTGAGGCTCGCAGAAAATCCAGAGCGAATTAGCGAGCCTCAGCAAAATGTCCTTCCAGGCGCTGATGCTTTATGCTTTTGCCTTCGTCTCTTCGTAGATGTGGACATCACGCTGGGGATACGGGATCGAAAGCCCAGCCCGCTCGAGTTCCACCTTGGCTTTCTCAAGGGTGTCGAAGTAGACGGACCAGTAGTCAGACGGCTTGGTCCATGGACGGCAGACGAGGTTCACGCTGCTGTCACCAAGCTCCGAGACCGCAACCAGCGGCGGTGGATCCTTGAGCACTCTTGGATCGGACCTGACGATATTCTCGAGCACCTCCTTAGCCTTCTTGATGTCATCGTCGTAAGAGATGCCGAAAACCATTTCAAGCCTGCGCTTGTCAATGGCGGAGAAGTTGACGATCTTGTCGTTGGTTATCTGGGAGTTGGGAACGATTATGCGACGATTGTCAGGATGATTCAGAATCGTTGTGAAAATGCCAATCTGCTCGACTGTTCCCGCTACTCCCGCAACCTCGACAAAGTCACCAACCCTAAAGGGCTTGAAAATGATGAGCATAACTCCAGCGGCGAAATTGGAAAGCGACCCCTGCAGAGCCAGACCAATTGCAAGACCAGCAGCACCCAACAACGCAACAAGCGAAGTCGTTCTGATGCCAATTTTGTCGATTGCGGCAATAATGACGAAAGCCAGAAGCAGGAAGTAAGCAAGCCTCGCAAGGAACTTTGAGAGGGTTGGATCGATATTGCTCCTGTCCATCAGCCGCTTGAGCAATTTTGCTACAAGCCCTGCAACCCAGCGTCCGATCACAAAGATCAAGACCGCCGCGACAATCTTAAATCCATATGTCATCAAAAAATCGGGCACCTTATGAAGGAAATCCTCCATTGCTCCCTCCTTTCCCTTTGGGTGAAAACAGGTCCCAGCACTCTTGCCGGACACCGCTTGCACCTTATCATGCTTGCGATGCCCATCTCAAGCTAGCTTCGTCGAGTTGACTCCTTTGGTTGTGGCTGAGAGAGGGTTTCGGCAACACTTATGTGTCCCCCAGACACACTTCAGCTATTACTCTTTAGCCCGCATCTCCTTCACCGTCGACTCCGCTCATGCTGCGATGCTAACTTATTTCGGAACAGGAGGTTAGGACTCCCTCTCCAAAGAACCTTCTCTCGAGAGGCGGGCACTATCCTTGGCACGGTGGCATAGAAATTGCCTTGTCTGGGACTGGGGAGTCTTTTTGCCATGCCACAGCGTGGTTTAATCGAAGTCTTTACAACTCCCACCAGTAGGGGTTACGATACAAGATTGTTGGGTTCAAACCTTTAAACAAGTTGTCGCCAGCGAAAGGAGGTAGTGTCATGCGTCGCATGGTTGCTCTCATTTTTATCGTTCTCGTTTTCGGCACCTTGGTCGAAGCAGCTGAGATTCCGTCCTATCATAGTTACCTGGACTTTCTCTTGGCCTCACCCGGAAGCATGGGCTACGGGCTCTACGGCTATGCAAATCCAGCAATGGCCAGGCAAACCGATTTTGGTGACATACTCTTTGCGTGGTCAGATGCTACTGCGGCCAATCCTTACGCGAACGATCTTTCGGGCGGAACAGACCTTGATCGGTGGGGAATCTTCTCGGGGATGTTCAACGGCTTCCTGGGTTTTGGTGCTATCCATGAGAGTAACGCGTGTGTCGGCGATGTAACCGACTACCGCATAAGCTTCTCTTTTGGAGATCGTAGTAAGAGCTTTGGCATTGGCTATGGCTGGTCAACTGGTGATACCGATGTTTACCAAAGGGCCAATCTCTGGACACTTGGTTCAGTCTTGCGACCAGTGCCCTATCTTTCCATGGGTCTCTGGGGAAGCTTCGCAACGGATGGTAGCAATGCTGGGGAGGGTTGTGCAGACATAGGAATTCGCCCGTTTGGAAATGAGAAGGTGACCCTTTTTGCTGACTATGCTCTTCAGAAAGATCAGCGCATCAAGGATGGTGCCTGGAGTACAGGTGCAGTGTTTGAGCCTCTGCCTGGACTTAGGATAACAGGGCGGTACTTCGACACGCATCGTTTCACAGTTGGGTTAAGCATTGGACTCGGTCGGCTGACGGCGTCGTCCCAGGCACATTATGACGATAACAAGCATCATGCCTATACAACGTATGCAGTCCGCCTCGGTGGCATTGATCGCAGTTTCATAAAGAAAGCTTTCACGCGACGCAAGAATTATCTCGAGCTCAATCTCAAGGGTCAGGTCAAGTATCAGCGCTATCGCCTCTTTGACAAGTCAAACACCCTTCTTGATCTGCTTGATGCAATTGATGCAGCAGAGGAAGATCCATCTATTACGGGGATTGCCATAAATACAGGCGGCATGAACATCAATTGGGAGCTCGCCTGGGAGATAAGGCAGAAGCTTGAGGAGTTCAAGCGTTCGGGTAAGCGTGTTGTCATATTCCTTGAAGACGCAACCTTGCCAACCTATCACTTCGCTTCTGTCGCAGATCGTATCGTACTGGATCCAACCGGTGAAATCGCTCTGCTCGGTATGAGGTTTGGGAAATTCTATCTCAAGGGGACGCTTGAGAAGCTGGGACTCGGTTTTGACGAGTGGCGCTTCTTCAAGTACAAGTCAGCCTATGAGACGTTTTCGCGTGAGAAGATGTCAGAGGGTGACGAGGAGCAGCTTAAAGCGATTATTGATGACTTCTACGATCTTGCAAGAAGCGAGATCTGCGAATCGCGAGGATTTTCTCCCGATGAGTTCGACCGCCTTGTAAATGAAGGCTACTTCTTTACTCCAGATGAAGCTCTTGAATCTGGCCTTGTCGATACCCTTGGTAGATGGGATGAGGTAAAGAAAACAATTGAAGAGCTTGAGGGTGGCTCCAAAAAGATGATCAAACCCTCGAGGCTTGCACGCTATTCTCAGCTTCATGATGACTACTGGGGTGAGCCGCCGCGTATCGCGGTTATCTATGCGCTCGGCGCCTGCGCGATGGAAAGCGGTATCAAGGCAAGGAGTCTGTCGAAGCTCATCGATCGCATCGCTGATGCCAAAAGCATAAAGGCTGTTGTCTTCAGAGTGGATTCACCTGGCGGCAGTGCGATGGCATCCGACATCGTTGCTGAGGCTCTAAAGAAATGTTCGGAGAAAAAGCCCGTTATTGTCTCCCAGGGTTGGGTCGCAGGAAGCGGTGGCTACTGGATATCGATGTATGGCGATACTATCGTAGCAGCTCCCAATACGATAACAGGTTCGATTGGTGTGATAGGTGGATGGATCTATAACAAGGGACTTAAGGAGCGCCTCGGCATGAGCACTGACCTTGTCAAAGTTGGTGAGCATGCAGACTTAGGCTTTGGCATCCCACTTCCTCTCCTTGGCACAATCCCCGATCGCAATCTTACTTCTGACGAGAGAGCCAATGTGGAGCATGACATCAAAAGCTTCTACAAGAAATTCGTTGAGAAGGTTGCAGAGGGAAGGCACAAGAGCCCGGATGAGATTGCCAAAATTGCTCAGGGCAGGGTCTGGTCTGGAATTGATGGGCTTTCCATAGGCCTTGTTGATGAGATTGGTGGAATCGAAAGAGCAATTGAGATTGCCAAGGCTAAGGCTGGTATAGCTCCCGAGATAAAGGTTAATCTCATCCAGTTTCCTCAACCTCCGCTTCTCAATATGAATATCTTCATGCCGAAGCTCTTTGGCATGAAACTTAAGAGCGATCCAGCTCTTGAATATCTTCACTTCCGCATCGAGCATAATGGCGAAGCATTACCCATGATCCCGCTCGATGTGATGGATGCTATTGACGACTATGAAGGTCCACAGATGTAAGGAGGATTCAACAATAGAGCTTTGAAGTGACCACTCGATTCGAGATAACCACCTTTGGCAGGGATTAGGGGATGAGGTTAGAAAGAGTTGGGAAAAGATAGGAATCGCAAACGCGAAGGGATTGCCAATCCACATAGAGAAGCCTAGAGAATCCGAAGAAACCAAAGAAAGCCCAAGGAAGACCATTAAGAGAAAGCGCAGTTCGAAGATGAAGGTGACTCAAACGATCTCTGGGGTAGAGCAATGAAGGCTATGGTTTTAACCAGGCTGAGTGATCTTACGAAGAATCATGAGCCTCTTGAGCTTCTTGACATGCCTGTGCCCGAGCCGGGTGAAGGAGAGATTCTCATAAAGGTGGCAACATGTGGTGTATGTCACACTGAACTTGATGAGATCGAGGGACGCACCCCTCCCAAGTTGCCAGTGATTCTCGGACATCAGGTTGTGGGAAGGGTTGACAGGCTCGGAAGCAATGTAAATCGCTTCAGGGTTGGTGATAGGATTGGAGTTGCCTGGATTTACTCTGCATGCGGCAGGTGCAAGTTCTGTCGCTCGGATCGTGAAAACCTCTGTGCAGATTTTAAGGCAACAGGTCGTGATGCTGATGGCGGCTATGCTGAGTACATGGTGGTTGACGAAAACTTTGCCTATCCTATACCAGAGAGCTTCGACGATGCTGAGGCGGCTCCATTACTCTGCGCAGGTGCTATTGGACTTAGATCCCTCAGGCTGACCAACCTCAAAGATGGTGATCTCCTCGGACTCACTGGCTTTGGGGCATCCGGACACCTTGTGCTCAAGATGGCAAAGCATATGTTTCCATCTACACGCATCTATGTGTTTGCACGCAGCGAGCACGAAAGAGAGTTTGCTCTTGAGCTCGGTGCAACTTGGGCTGGCGATACGACCGATACGGCTCCAGAAAAGCTTGGTGCCATTATAGATACCACACCTGTCTGGAAGCCTGTTATTGAGGCCTTGAGGAATCTTGCTCCAGGTGGAAGGCTCGTCATAAACGCTATTCGCAAGGAAGACGTCGACAAAGACTACCTGCTGAGACTCGACTACCCTGAGCACCTCTGGCTTGAGAAGGAGATAAAGAGCGTTGCGAATGTTACTCGTAAAGATGTAAGTGACTTCCTCAGACTGGCGTCAGAGATGAAACTCAAACCCGAAATTGAAGAGTTTGATCTCCTCGACGCTAATCGTGCTCTTCTCGAGCTTAAGCATCGTAAAATACATGGTGCCAAGGTGTTACGAATAAGCTAGCAAACCTCCCTTCAGTGCTGGTGCCTCGCTCGCGAGAGCTTCCATTTGCGCCCTCCTTTTGTAGCTGATTTCCCTAAAGTGAACAAGACAGGTTTCGATAAAACACTAGGGTGTGTTTGTCGTATTGGGATCTGGGGATGTCGGCTTTTGTGGTTTGTTTGTTGAGGTAGCTTAGCAGGTATGGTGGAGTTATGTGGGAATGTTAGGAACCAAAAGGTTGGCTAACCTGATATATCCCAAGCGGCTACCGATAAGGGGTAAGCTCATATGGATAGTTGTCATCACAAATGGGGGTGCCCTCCTTCTTCTCGTTACAGCCCTCACCATTTATGAACTCACCATCTTCAGACAGGACATTTCGTCAGATCTTTCAAATACGGGGGAGCTTCTTGCGAGTAGCTTGCGAGATGCTCTTCGATCACGTGATGCGACGGCTGCCCGGCAGCTCCTTCAGGCAGCTGAATGCGACAATCGCATAGCTCGGTGCACAATCTACGATGCCGATGGAAAGCCTCTGGCAGCATTTGACCATTTTGGCTCAACACATGGAGGATTCAGTCAACTCCCTCTCGTATCGCATTTTGTCTCTCATGCTCTAATTAAGCGGATCCCCGTCATCTCACGTGGTAGAAAAATTGGAGAGATTTATCTTGAAGGTGATGTATCGGGACTTGAGACAAGGATAAGGTCTTATCTTTATATGGCCGCAGGTGTGGCACTTATCTCTCACCTTCTCGTTATCCTGGCTTCATCGCGCTTGCAAGGTCTCATCTCCGAGCCAATAGCCACTCTCGCGAGCGTTGCCAGAAGAATTACAACTCAAAAGGATTATTCACTGAGGGCAACTGAGGTAACGGATGATGAGGTAGGCGAGCTAGTAACAGCCTTCAATCAAATGCTTGCCGAGATCCAGACCCGCGATAAGGCCCTGCGCGAAAGCGAGGAGCGCTATCGTACTCTTGTTGAGCACCAGCAAGAAGGCCTTGGCGTCGTAGATCCAAATGAATACTTTGTGTTTGCCAACTCAGCTGCTCACGAGATCTTCGGTGTAGCCAATGGTGAGCTCGTTGGCAGGTGCCTTAGTGAATTTGTTGATGAGGCAGGCTTTGAACTCGTGAGGAAGCAGACACGTCTCAGGCCAAGCGTAAGAAGAACAACCTATGACCTCGAGATAATCCGACCTGATGGTGAGCGCAGGGTTATTCTCGTTACAGCGAGCCCAAGGTTTGATAAGCAGGGACGCTTCATCGGCACATTTGGAGTCTTCCGCGACATAACCGACCGCAAGTGTGCTGAAGAGCGCTTGAGGGAAGGTCTTAGGGAGAAGGAAGTACTCCTAAGGGAAATCCACCATCGGGTAAAGAATAATCTTCAGGTGATCTCTAGCCTCCTTTATCTCCAGTCAAGAAGCATAGCTGATGGCAAGGCACTTGAGATTTTCAGGGAGGGCCAGAATCGAATCAAATCCATGGCACTCATTCATGAAGCACTCTATGGATCGCAGGACCTTGCTTTCATTGATCTTTCACAATACATCCGAAGTCTTATTGGTTTCCTCAGGGCATCCTACAACGCTGGTGACGAGATAGGCTTCCAAATCGACGTTGCAGATGTCAGCTTGAGCATTGATTCAGCCATCCCGTGTGGGCTCATCATCAACGAACTTGTCACGAATTCTCTCAAACATGCTTTCCCGGATGGTAAGGGCAACTTCTGGATAAAGGTGAGCCCAATCGATGAAACCAGATTCGAGATGGTTGTCAAAGACGACGGTGTTGGATTACCTCCCAATCTTGACATTGAGACAACACCTACACTTGGGCTTCGTCTGGTTAAGAGTTTGGTGAGGCAGATGAACGGGAGTCTGGAGGTTAAGAGCATTGGTGGTACGCACTTTCGTATACGCTTTAGTGACACAGCTGCGAGGAGGTCGGTACCATGCAATCTCTGAGGGTGATGGTGGTTGAGGATGAAAACATTGTTGCACTTGAGATCGAAGATAGGCTCAAGAGGCTTGGCTATAGTGTTTGCGGAATGGTGCCATCTGGTGAGAAAGCAGTTGAGATGGCTCTCGAGGTGAAGCCTGATCTCATCCTGATGGATATCCATCTTGCTGGAAACATTGACGGCATCGCGGCAGCAAGATTGATATGTGAGCGGCAGGATATACCGATCGTTTTCCTTACGGCTTATGCCGACGAGACGACAGTTGAAAGAGCCAAAGAGGTTAGTCCCTATGGCTACATCGTGAAGCCCTTTGATGAGCAGGATCTTCGCACCACAATCGAATTGGCAATTTCCAAACATGACTTAACAAGGAAGCTCAAGGCAGGCGAACAGTGGCTAACCGCAGTTCTTTGTAGCATCGGAGATGGCGTTATAGCTGTAGACGCTGCAAGGCGCATTAGTTTCATCAATCCTGTAGCCCAGAGGCTCACCGGATGGAGTGAGACCGAAGCCCTCGGCAAGGACATCGATTCGGTCTATGATGTTATGCCTCTGTCTTGTGAGCAAAGTGGGGGTGAGCGAAAGGGGGCTCTGGATAACCTTGGCTGGGAAAAGTGTCTTATCCTCAAGGCACGGAATGGGGAGATATTTCCCATCGAGCAGATATTTTCACCGATCATAGGTGAAAGAGGCCGGGATGTTGGTGCAGTTTTCGTCTTTCGTGATATTAGCGAGAGGCTTGAAGCCGAGCAAACGATCAAGCAGGAGCGCGATCGGGCTCAGCAATACCTCGACGTGGCTCCCATTCTCATGATTGCCCTCAATGATAGGGGAGAGATTACACTCGTGAATCGTAGGGGCTGCGAGTTGCTTGGCTGCAATGAGGGTGAGCTTATTGGCAAGAACTGGTTTGAGAATTTTATCCCTGAAGAAGATAGGGCTGGGCTTGAAGAGATCTTTAACAGGCTTCTGGCTGGTGTGATGGATTCGGTCAAGCAGCATGAATGTAGAATAGTCACTGCTACCGGTGAACGCATTATTATCTGTCATGCAACGCTCATAAAGGCACATGATGGTAAACCAACTGGTATCCTGCTTGCTGCAGAGGATCTCACGGAGCAGCGCAAAACGGAGAAGGAAAGGGAACATCTTCAGGCTCAACTTTACCAGGCGCAGAAAATGGAAGCGATAGGAACGCTTGCAGCCGGGGTTGCCCATGATTTCAATAATCTTCTTACAGCCATCAGGGGGAACGCCGAACTTCTGCTTTTCAACCTCGAGGAAGGCAATCCCATACGCAACGATATTGAGCAGATAAAGAAAGCTGCCGAGCGAGCTGCAAGTCTTACTCGTCAGCTCCTGGTCTTCAGTCGCAAGCAACCGATGAAGTTTGGCGAGGTTGATCTCAATCGCATAGTCTCGGGAATGAGGGATATGCTCGAAAGGCTTATCGGTGAAAACATCACGATGGAGATTAACCTCGAAGAGGATCTCCCGACAATTCAGGCTGATGGCGCCGCTCTGGAACAGATTATCCTCAATCTATCGGTCAATGCTCGGGATGCAATGCCACATGGAGGTATCTTGACAATTAGAACCGAGAAATCTACCCGCGCAGCATCACCTCAGTCCTCTGACTCACCAGAGGCAACCTATGTTAGGCTCATTGTTGAGGATACGGGTATTGGAATGGATCGAAATGTTCTCGAGCACGCTTTGGAACCTTTCTTTAGCACCAAAGAGACTGACAAGGGTACAGGGCTGGGTCTTTCGGTAGTCTATGGCATTGTCAAGCAGCATGGGGGCGAAATTGGCATCGAAAGCAGTCCAGGCGAAGGGACAAAAGTTACAGTCACCTTGCCGGCATCAGCGAGTGCCCGAGCCGAAGCATTCGAAGAGACCTCAGAGGTAAGTGAAATCAAGGGACGAGGAGAGAAGGTGCTTGTGGTTGAGGATGATGAAGACGTCAGGACTTTCCTTACGAGGCTTCTCGGTGAGCAAGGCTATGAAATCAAGCAAGCGGGCTCGATAGCTGAAGCCTTAAAGGCTGTAGATGGTAGTGATGAGATTGATCTTGTTCTGAGCGATGTTGTCCTACCAGATGGAAGTGGCCTCGATCTTGTTGACGAGCTCATCAAGCGCTCACCCGATACAGCGATTGTCTTAAGCAGTGGGTACATAGATGAGAAATCAAGGTGTGGGGAAGCTTACGCGAAGAAGATTCCTTTCATCCAGAAGCCATACTCACTACCCGAGCTTCTCTCCGTCATACGCAGTACAATTGACTCCAAGCAAAAGGCTCGCGAGACGATCGAGGCAGTTTCATAGAGACTGATAGAAGGATCGGAGCACGAAATTCTTTCAAGGTGGGCGGCTTGGGAGCCGTAGGAATGGTAAACAGGTCCTTGTCATAGACAAACTCCAAGGGGGCAAGCCGTTATGTTGCTTTTCTTGATCATCGTTGCAGTAGCAGTACTCATCATTGCTGGAATGTACAACGCACTGGTGAGGAAGAAAAACATGGTTGCCAATGTCTTTGCAACAGTGGATGCCATACTTAAGAAACGCTACAATCTGATTCCAAATCTCGTTGCCGCTGTCGAGGAGTACATGAAGCACGAGCGGCATCTTTTGACCGAAGTCACTCGCCTCAGGGCGAAGGCTCTTTCCGGTGATGCCTCGGATGAAGACAAGATAGATATCGATCGCCATATCTCCAAAGCCATAAAGGGCATTCTTGTTGCTGTTGAGAATTATCCACAGCTTAAGGCCAATGAAAATTTCATGCATCTTCAAATGACGCTCAACGAGCTTGAAGAGCAGATCGCAGCAGCAAGGCGTGCCTACAATGCAGCCGTCACTGATTACAATAACGCCGTTGAGATGTTTCCAACGAATATCGTTGCCAGCCTTTTCAATTATCGGCGCAAGCGCCTCTTTGAAATAAGCCCACAAGAACGCAAAGTTGCCGATGTCCATGCCCTGTTTCAACGGTAGATCTGAGTTTGAGATAGGGTGGAGTTAAAAGGCAGTTAGTACCTGGGGTGGAGTCGAAGGCAAGACAGGAGATGGCAGTGACGCTTCGCAGTGACGCTGAGTTCGCTCATTTCTTTGCAACTGTGCTTCACAGGGAGCTAAGGGAGCTTGAGAAAACTCGGCTAAGACTCATGAAGAAGGTAAGGGTGCTGATCGGTGTCTGCCTTGGTGTCATTGGACTTGCTGCAATGGTGGGGAAAGCGTACGACATATTGGCTGGTTCACTCATTGTCTCAGGAGTTGCAGTCGGTGGGATTGGTTGCTTCTTCTACAAGTTCCTTATAAGTGAGTATGTTCATCAATTCAAGATCCGCGTAATAGATAAAATCGTAAAATTCATCGATCCAGGACTTACATATTGGCCTAATGGACACATATCCGCCGTTCGATTCAACTCGTCGCGGATTTTCGAGAGATATCCTGACCGCATGCGTGGCGATGATCTCGTCGAAGGAAAGATTGGTGAAACGAAGGTTGCTTTCTCAGAGGTACATGCGGAACATAAAACCGAAACAGTGGATCGGTACGGCAATCGCAGGAGGCGCTATTCAACCATTTTTAAGGGACTCTTCTTTATTGCTGGTTTCAATAAGCGCTTCTACGGGAAGGTGGTTGTACTTCCTGATACAGCTGAGCACTTGCTTGGCGACTTGGGCTCACTTCTTCAGTCAGTCAACACTTCGAGGGGCCAATTTGTCAAGATGGACGATCCCGAGTTTGAGAAGTACTTTGTTGTCTATGCAGATGATCAGATAGAGGCCCGCTACGTGCTCTCGCCGAGTCTCATGAAGAGGATAGTGGAGTTCCGCAAGAAAACCGGCAAGCGAGTCTATCTTTCATTTGTGGGTTCTGAGGTTTTTGTGGCGATTCCCTACAGGCGGAGTCTCTTCGAGCCACCGGTCTTTAGCAAGGTGACCAGTTTCAAGAATGCTCAGCACTACTATGAGGATCTCAAGCTGGCGATTGGGATCGTGGATGATCTCAACTTGAATACACGCATCTGGACAAGACTGCCGAGCGAGGTCATACCCCATGAGCATGGTAAAGGGTATCACCGCGCATATGGTCTCTACCCGGGACCAAGCATGTAGCAAATCGGTTCCAGACTCGGGCATCATGGTTGGGCTCAAGGCTTGCGTGGTTCCTTTGCGAGCCCAAAGCGGCACGGACAGGCTTGATCCTCACTGTCAAAGGTGGTGCAGCCCTGCAATGAGCTGATGGGATGCCCATTATGCCATCCGCCAGAGGGCGAAATCTTGACAACATGCTCCAACCCTGGTAGTTGTGAACCCGAACCAGAGCAGAGTCACATGTTCGGGTACAGGTGGCATATTGGATGCATTCTGGAAGGCTGGCCTAGAATAAGCCAGTCTCTTGAACGACTCACGTTCTGGATGCCAGGTTTCTGTAATCGGTCTTGGGTTCGACCATGCTAAGGGCACGGCATAAGCAAGGGAAGGGGTTCCTGTTTGCGCTTGTTGTGTTGACAGTCCCTGCTATTGTGGCGGCTACCATTGTCACAGATGTGACAGTGGCGCAAGCATTGGAGACACACGAGCAACAGGACAGTGAAGCCTGTGTGCGTTGGTGCCCCACATTCCTTTCGCTGGCATATGATCCGCACCTCTCGATGCGAAGTGGTGCCGAGAATGTCCTCACTGTTCACCATGGGATCGCTTGGATGGAGGACAGAGCGATGGGCACCAGGTGGTTCGACGAAACATCTTTTCCTGGCAAAAGTGGTGGCATCATATGTCGCGTGGGCAAGTACTGTCTCATTGACTTGCCAGTTGACTACTTCTCGGTTGTCTTCGCCCATGAATTTTATGGGCATGGCGCACGATGTCGCGAGTTCAACTGCCAGGAGGTCTCGTATTCGTTCGGTGTGCCGCCTCCTTATGGGGATGGTGGTGGCTTAACTAGATGGACTTATTCTCTTGACCCAGTGAGTACCGATGAAGAGATGGCTACGTACCTGGCTGGGCTTGGTGTTCAGGCTGTTATGCAGCGTGCACTTGCCATGCGCTGGATGGCGAAGCGTCACATTAACTACAGAGAAGCCTCTCTCTATCTTGCACTGTACCTGGGCAATTTCTTCTACATCGAGTGGACGGAGGATGTTCTTTCAGCCAATAAGCACAGTCACGACATAGCTGGCTATCTCAGGCTGATTAACGGCAAGGCGGGCTTTTATAGCGATAACAACCTATTGATGGATGTCCGGGAACTTAAGACTCGCAACCTGGTCAACCTGGCGAATCCCTTCCTTGCCTATTGCCTGCTTACAGGATTCAAGACCTATGTCTGGGATGGGAATCCATCGATGGGATTCCCTATGCTTCATCTCGGGGAAATCTGCTACCTGCCCAGCCTTCGGATGGGGCTTGCACCATTTGGTCCCGAATACCACCTGGAGAATTTCTTCAGAGCGAAAGATAAAGTGATTCTGATTGACTTACACGTTGGGGACCAGACTTTCCATGGGTTCTGGGGCGGGATCGATCTTGTTGTCAGCAATATCCGTGTCCATGATCGCCTATCGCTCGATGTCAATATGGATCTATGGAAACAACCAGGTGTAGAGATTGCTCACGAGTTAACCGGTTTGGAGGGCAAAGGGGTGGGTGGGGCCTTCTCGGTCAGGGCGTATTATGACCTGGGAGAGTCACGTCACAAGGTTTGGGGCTTTATCGAATTGGGTTACAAGTCAGTAGGCTTCATCGAGGGCTATCCTCTGGACTCATCCCCAGTTGTCATGGTCGGGTTCAGTATCAAAAAGTGAAGCACCTCGCCTAGGGTTACCTGCCTGAGTCCAGCGCTTACACCCGGCTCGAGTGAAGCATCTGGATCAGCCAGACCGCGAGCGAAAGCAAGCAGCGTGGCTTCGACCAGGCGTTTCGTGAATCTATCTCGTATAAGGGATGCGATTAGGCTTGAAAAGCGCGACAAGCTGGTGTAAAATGGGGGTTGATCAAGAGGACATCGCCCTTTGTCTGGGCTTCCCGCAGGTGTAGCTTGCCCTGGAGGTGCGCCATGAGGCTCCCAACCATCATTCTTGCCGCCATATGTATTCTGGTCTTCTCCCAGGTTGCGCTTGCAGTGTTTCCGGCTCGCCCGTTGACCAATGCTGAAGGTAATCCCATCCCGAATGCAAGGTTCATCGAGGAGCCGCGCATGATTGATGGCAAACGGTACATGCCGCAACCCACCGAGACCATTGTTGTCATCCTTGTTGAATTTCCGGCTGATACGGTTGACAGCGCAAACACGGCTATTGCCGATACTGCAGCAGCTGTAACGTTCCAATCTGGACATGATTCCGCCTATTTCTATGACCATATTTTTGATGAGCAACAGGGCTCCAACAGCATGGATCAGTACTGGGATGAGTGTTCGCTCGGTCAGATGGACGTTACCGGTGACGTCTACGGTCCTTTCACCCTGCCCCACTGTATTAAGTACTACGGCTGGGACACCCAGGGTTGTCCGAGCGGAACCGTGATTGATGATGGGTGGAGTGATGATGGGGGTAGAACGGACTGCCAGCTCTGTAGCCCCGGTGGAGCGGGAACTGGTTCGTGTCGTTTGATAGCTGATGCGGTTGAGGTGGCTGACAGCGTGATCGATTTCACACAATATGACACCGATGGCGACGGTAGCGTTGATCATGTAATTGTCGTTCATGCTGGCAAGGGTGAGGAGATGGGCTCGGGGGCTGCCTCGTGGAACGTCTGGTCATGGTTCTATGGCAATCTGGCATATGCTACCAAGGACACACTTGAGGGAGCAACTCAGGGTGTTATTGTCTCAAGTGGAATGATCGTCCCGGAGTTCTATGCAGAGCCTGACAGTTTCCCGCTCGGTGTTTTCTGTCATGAGTTTTCTCACAGCATTGGCAATCCCGACCTTTACGATATCAATCCAGGCGCAGCCAATGTGCCTGACGATGACGATTATCCTGTCGCCGATTGGGGTCTCATGGCGCATGGTAGCTGGTGTGGTCCCACGGGAATGGGCGAGCGCCCGAGTCATCTGCTTGGGTTCAACAAGATTGGCACCGGTTGGATAACACCGACCGTGCTTAAGCCTCAGAAGGACACCACTTCCTATAGCGTTATTGAGCTCGAAGGTCCTGGGGCGACCATGTTCAGAATTGATGTTGGCAAGAGTGAGTACTTTCTTCTTGAGAATCGAAATTCGCATTCCCAGAATGCCAGCTTCGACAAACTGGACTCCGACTGGAGCGACTGGACAGGGCACGGGGGACCTGACTCACTCGACTGTGGTCTGATCATAACCCACGTAATCGGGGTTCACGATATCACCCTCAGGAACAACGGTCGGTGTTCGTATGATTATGTGACTGGTGATGGATGTACGTGTTCACCTATCCCTTATGAGGTCTGGGTAGAGGATCCTGGTTACAACGATAGCCTCACCGCTGATTACGACGAATGGTGGTATCCCTGGGAGATAAAGGCTGGTGCAGCCTATGCGGCTGATGATCCCCACACGGTCTTCGACACCCTCTGGCACAACAATGCCAATTGCACCCGAACTGCAAGTAGCATTGACGTTTTCGGCAAAGTAACGGGTATCTATGTCAAAGCCACGAGCAACTGCGGGAGAACCATGAACGTTGATGTCTTCATCCCGGGGTGGGTCCAACCCAAGCTGGTTGCCAAGCTTGCTGGCTGGTGCAGGGATTGGGAATTTTTCCATCACGATTTCTTTTCCCAGGGCTGGACTCACTATGGTGCTCTACCCAACATTAGTGCTGGCTATAACGATCGCATGCATGCTGTGTGGGCTGTACCTGGCGCAACGACAATGCGATCTTCTCCTGTTGTAGTAAGTGCTCGAGTCGCCCTTGCTCCTGGTGATACAGCAAAGACTGTTGCCTTCGTTGCTGCCTCAAGTGGCTCAGTCTATTGCTATGATGCTATAGATGGAAGGCGCATCTGGGCGACAGGACTTGGCTCAGAGCTCCGTTCAACACCCATCGCATGCGATACAATTTATGCATTGGATGGAGCCTACCAGATCCTCAATCGAATCTATACCAACGGATCTGATGCTCATCTCTACGCCCTGGATCTTGAGACAGGAGTGGTTGAGGATTCATGGTGGGAACCGAGAATGCAGCCGCTCGAAGCTGAACCCCGAATTGCGATGATACCCGAGCCAGGTATGCCTGGGTCTTATCGTTCGCTCATCTATGTGGGCTCAATGGGCGGAACTATGTATGCGATTGATGCTCAAGCGATGGCTCAAGAGTGGGATGTTCCTGTGGGTGTGCCCATAAACTGTCCAGCTGTTGTTGGGAGTATTGAGCTACCTAGTCTCAAGAGTGGCAGAGCTACTGCATTGCTCGGGCAGGCGATGCGAATGAATGTTGTCTTCTTCGGTGATGCCTCTGGCGGTGTGCATTGTGTTGATGCTCTTACTGGTGCGCCTGTGTGGGATGTCAATCTGGGGATGGAAGTGCTGGCTTCACCAGTTGTGTGTGATAGTGTGACTCAGGCTGGAGTGAGCGGCTATTCAGATCAGATTCTCGTTGTCGCAACCATGGATGGGACAGTCTATGCCCTTGATGCTGCGACTGGCATGCAGCTCTGGTCGTATGCCACAGGCGAGGCGATTGCGTCAAGTCCATCAGTTGCAGTTGATCATGTCCACAACTGGGGTATGATCTGGTTCCAGACAACTTCGGGTACAGTCTACTGCCTCCATCTTGGGGATCCGCCGGGTGGTAGCAGGGTTATATGGAGCTACACGCATCCCGACGGTGGCTCGGGATCTTCGCCAGGTGTGGTGCTCCCCTATGGGAGCCTACCAATTGGCTTTGATGAGGTGGGGGACCCGATCTATCCACCGGCTTGTGCAACAGGTGATCCCGAGGATGATGGCGTTGTCTACATTGCGATGCCGAGTGGTGGGGGTGCGGGTGGTGGTATCTATGCTCTTGATGCCGCTGATGGGACAGTGCTCTGGAACTATACTTTCCCGGGTCCGACCGATGCGTCACCAGCTCCAACCATGGGGAAGTTGTACATGACGGCTGATGCTCTGTATGCGTTCAGTCCAGATACGCTCGCTGGTATCTGGGCTGGTGATATTCCGGCGATGCCTGTGCTTGAGGTTGCTCCCAATCCCGTTGGCTCGAGAATGGCAATATCATACTCGGTGCCAACAAGATGTCGCGTCGAGCTCAATATCTATGATGTGAGAGGGAGGCTTGTAAAGAAGATCTTCTCAGGAAAGCGAGCGCCAGGAACCTACAGTACAACCTGGGATGGAAGGAATCTTGAAGGCAGGAGCGTTGCCGAAGGCATCTACTTTATGAGACTTACAGCGGGACGCAACCGCATCTCAAAGAAAGTTGTGAAACTTCAATAGACAGGGTATCGGCTCAGTAGGGCTCAGCATAACGACAGAGTCTATCAGGTGGGTTTTGCCTTTTTGCCAGGATGTGGGGGATGCAAGTAGGCTAAGGTCACCTGTTAAGTTGTCTGCCGTTTCGCCTCAAAGGGTAGAATTTGCTTACCCGCCACTCTTTCATCCATTGGGCTGGATAAATCCTGCCAATCTGTCCGAGGCAGCGGAGGTGAGTCTTAGTGTATACGGAATGACATGTTGAGTTGCTTTCTGCCTGGATGCGCCCCTTGGGTCTTGGTAGGCGCTCTCCAGGTAAGATCGCAAAACTCCATCTGTGTTCACGAAAGGAGGTTGAGGAGATGAAAGAGCCAAGGCTAACATGGTTTCTCGCCTTGATCGTGGTTGTGAACGTGATTCTTGTACGTTCAGCAATTGCATCCTGGATAGAGAATGGCACACCTATCTGCACGCAGATCGGTCAGCAGGCTCCAACAGCTATGGCGCCTGATGGTGAGGGTGGAGCAATCATCGTATGGAATGACCTCAGGGCTGGAAATTGGGACGTCTACGCTCAGCGGATTGATGCCTATGGAAATAGTCTCTGGACGATCGACGGTGTCGCAGTTTGCACCGATTCTGCTGATCAGGGTGGTGCTGTTGTCGTCTCCGATGGTCAAGGTGGCGCCATAATTGCATGGGCAGACAAGCGAGGTGGTACCTACTCAGACATCTATGCTAGCGTGTGGATGCTGAGGGCATACCTGTTTGGGTAACTAACGGTGTTGCCATCTGTACGGATCCCCGGAATCAGGCGAGTCCCTGGATAGTTTCTGATGGTCAAGGTGGCGCCATAATTCTCTGGGAGGATGTACGCACTGGAGACAGGGATATCTATGCTCAACGCGTTGATGCCTCCGGGAACGTACTTTGGACTGCCAATGGTGTTCCTGTCTGCACAGCCGCTGATATTCAAATGAATATCGAGGCGGTATCAGATGGGATGGGTGGTGCGATTGTAACCTGGGAGGATAGCCGTAGCGGCACAAACTTTGACATTTATGCGCAGCGAATCGACTCCACTGGTGGACTTGTCTGGTTTGGTGATGAAGCTGTCTGCACCGATTCCAGCGATCAACGTGACCCCACGCTTACCGCTGATGGCAAAGGAGGTGCTGTGATTGCTTGGATTGACTGGAGAAACGGAAATGGCGATATCTACGCCCAGCGGATAGCTTCAGATGGTAGTCGCAAGTGGACTCCTGATGGTATCCCGATTTGTACAGCTCCTAACGATCAGTCGGGTATAGGGATTACGCTCGACGCAACGGGTGCAGTTGTGATTGTGTGGTCTGACCGGAGAAATGATTTTGATTATGACATTTATGCTCAACGAGTGAGCCTGGGCGGTGATATTCTCTGGCCTAGCGATGGTATTCAAGTATCCCAGGCCCCTGGCAATGAGTACGCGATGGTTGTCTCGGATGGCTGTGGAGGGACCATAATCACGAGGAGCGACCTCACAACTGACGACACAGACATCTATGCGCAAAGAGTCGATTCTTCAGGAGCCCTTCTATGGGGACCAAGCGGAGTGGCTGTGACTCGAGCAGGCGGGGATCAGCTTTGGATCTGCGTTGTATCCGATGAATTGGGTGGAATCATTGCTGCATGGGCTGACTTGCGCACCGGTTACTATGGGGATGTTTATGCCCAGCGAATTGAGCGCAATGGTTACTGGGGTTACCCAGCCCCGACCATCCATGGGGTTCGTGATGTGCCAGGGGATCAGGGTGGGTTCGTGGACCTCGCCTGGGATGCAAGTCGCCTCGATCCGTGGCCTAACCAGCTCATTTCCTACTACACTGTATGGAGGGCAATTGATCCAGGCTCAGCGTCTACGCTCCTTCGGCAGGGGTATCGCCTTGTTGAAACTCCTTCTTGTGTGAGCATGACAACGGAGCCTGGCGTAATCCGCCTCCAGCATCTACTTGGTTTAACGTACTACTGCGAGCTCGTCTCAACTGTGGATGCCTATTATCTTGAGTCCTACAGTTCGGCAGTGCCGACGCTTTTTGATTCAACATCCGTCTGCTCTGAACATCATTACTTCCAGGTTATTGCCCATGGCAGCAGTCCAGAAGCCTATTGGATTTCCCAGCCCGACAGCGGACGCAGTGTTGACAACCTTTCGCCTTCCACACCTCAAGGGCTCAAGGGTGAATACGATGCAGGAACGTCACAACTTATTCTCACGTGGAAGCCCAACACTGAGGACGATCTTTCCCACTATGCCGTCTACAAGGGCACAAGTGCTGATTTTATGCCTGATGAGAGCAACCGCCTGGGTCAGCCGGCTGATACCCTGTTTGTCGATAGTGCCTTTGATCCTGGTGTCAGCAACTACTACAAGGTCAGTGCATGGGATATCCATGAAAATGAAAGTGGATATGCTGTCTTAAGCCCCGAGGACATAACAGGAGTTGTTCCACCTGTTGTAAAAGCGACGCGACTCGAGCAGAATGCTCCTAATCCCTTCAGTCACGAGACCGTGATCAGGTTTTCACTCGCAAAGCCATGCCTTGTGGATCTTACAGTGTATGATGTCTCGGGTCGCCCCGTGCGAACACTATGCCGGAGGTGGATGGAGGCTGGCAGGCACGAGCTCAAGTGGGATGGCACCGATGATGAGGGCAGAAGCCTTGCTCCAGGCATCTACCTCTACAGACTTAAGACTCCAAACTACACCGCCACCCGCAAAATCCTCCCCCTCTCCGGGGTCGGAGCTAAAAAGCTGCATTTGTGAGCTTTTTAGCTCCGACCCCAAAAAGCTGCGCTTTGACAAGAGGGGGAAGATGGGGTAAGCTTTAAATTGGAGGGTTGGGGGAACAGGCTATCGGCTGAGGAGGTTTGAAGCTCATAGTTACACACGAAAGCCCAACGACACATTGTCCGACTCACGAGAGGGGTCGGACTTTTGCTTAGGCGATACCATGCGCGGTCACCGAGTAACAAGCATACACAGGTGCTTCGAAGGATGCCGATG